>CAUZRQ010000040.1:0-41863 GCA_963582065.1 Planctomycetota bacterium
ATCTCTGTTCAGCGTCACCGGGGGAACGCTTGAACTGGTTGGCGGACGTTTTCAACTGCTCGAACGAGGGGGCCCCCCCTGGTTGCTGCAAGTCGCTGACGGCCATTTTGTTCTGCGGAATTGCTCGCTGCTTGGACCACGTGGCCCATCCCGGACACCGCGTGGCCTGGTCGACTGGAGCGGCGCCACATCCGGAGCCAGCGGCCGAATCCTCGGCAGTTTTCTTGCCGGTGGTGGGATTCTCGTTCGTACACGATGTCAAGATCGGTCACTGCTGGTGGCAGACAGCCTGCTGTTCTCCACCGGTTCGGTATTCGGTCTCGATCTCCAGAAATCAGGCCATTCGATCCTCGACATTCGCCGGTCCACTCTTTCGGCCGCCAATGCGGTCTTCCTTTTGAGACCCGCAAAACCCGTTGAGCCCAAGGTCGTTTCCACCGACAACACCAACAGCCGACTTCTGGACCTGTTCATTGACGAGACGGTGTTCGCTGCAGGCATCAGTCCGACTGTCGGAGACCATCCGCTCTCGGCGATTCTTTCCTGCCGGTCTCGGACTCTGCAGACCGGTCTGCTCCAATGGTGGGGAACTCACAACGGCTTCAGTTCCCTTCTGACGGTTTACCTCGTCGACCGTGGCAGCCAGGGAACTGATGTCCGCAAGGGGACGGCACGCCATTTCGCGTCGCTATTTCCCGCACCGCACCGCATCCGGCCTCTCCATGGACCCCGCGGCGTCCCGCTGGCCGCGCCGACTCCGGCGGCCACGCATGTGCGACCCACGCACTTTCGAATCGCCTCCTCGAGCAGAGGACTGAAATGGGCTTCCGGTGGTCGACCACTCGGAGCCCACCTCGACCAACTCGATGCTCAACTCGGCAACGTGGGTCCACCCCCGACAACCACGCCGGGGCGAAAACCGGACTTTTAGCCGTCGACCTCGCCGTCGGTTCCGTTGCCCGTTGCCTCCGCGGCGGCGTCTAATGGCCAAGTCAGCCGAAACCGGCATCCTGTACCGGGTCGATTTTCGACCTGGATTTCGCCCCCGTGCTCACCGATGATCTTGCGGCTGACGGCCAATCCCAATCCGGTACCACGGGCCCCCTTTGTGGAAGCGAAGAGGTTGAACAGCCGCGGCAGTTCCTCCTCGGGAATCCCCGGCCCGTTGTCGTCGATGTCGACGAACACGGCACCCGCCGAGACGTCGACACCGACCCCGATCAAGACCGCAGCATCGGCACGGCCCTCAACCGCGTCGATCGCGTTGGTGACCACGTTGAGAACCGCACGGTGAATTCCCTCCGGATCGCAGTCGGCTTCGCTGGATCTCTCCGGCAACATTCGCTGCAAAACCACGCGGGCCTCATCAGCCCGTGGCTGCAGCAGTTCACAGACATCGCTGACCGTCGCATTGACGTCAGACCGTTTCCACGCGGGCGTGCGTTCGGTGCTGTAGCTCAACATATCCATGACCAGGTCGTAAATCCGTCCCTGGTTGCGATCGACAATCCCCCATCCTCGCTGGATCAACTGCTCATCATGGTCCTTGAGGCCCAGGTTGAGCAGGTAACTCCCGCCACGGACCCCCTGCAGGATGTTCTTGATGTGATGACTGAGCGTGGCGATGGTCTGCCCCACGGCGGCGAGCCGTTCGGCCTGAACCAGTGCCTGTTGATTGCGTTGCCCGTCGATCGCCAGGGCCGCCTGGCGGCCGATCGCGACCAGGAGCCTGAGCGATTCCTCGCTGAGCCGCTCATTGACAGCGCCCTCGGTCACCACCTCGTCAAGTCGGGTCGTGGTGTCGAGGTAGATGGCGCCCAGAACCGCCTGGCGGCCGACCAACGGCGCGCAGACGGCTTCTCGAACACCCGCCTGCAGAATACTACCGCCCCCTGAGAACCGATCGTCTTGCTGCGCGTCGGAGGTCCGGACGCCACGTCCGTCGGTCATCACCAGGTCGACGATACTGCGAGGGACGGGCATCTTTCGCCCCTCGTCCATCCCACCGTCGTTTTCGCCAACCCCGCTTCTCGCCCGGTACACCCGAGGCTCGGGAACACCGGTCTCCGGCGAGGCCATCAGCACGCAACCACGATCGGCCGAAACGACCTCGAGAGCCACATCGAGAATCGTGACGAGAATCGTCTCGAGAGTCGCGGCCGGATCGGCCACCTGCTCGCTGATCCGATAGAGCGCTCCCAGGCTCGCCAACGCCTCCACCTCATTGGCCGACAGCCCCGCCACACCGCCGGATGCGAGGTCTCCGGCCAACAACTCCGCCCCCCCACCATCCAGCTCGCCGGGTTGCGGGGTGGACACCACATCGGCCGTCTTGCTCACGATACTCGACCGATCGTCGTTGCCAACGACCAGATCAACCGGCACTCGTCTCAGCGGCAGCCCGCCGTAGACCTGGAACGCCAACAGCGTGTTGGCCACCTGCAACTGATCTCCGTCGACGACCGCCGCATGCTCGATCCTGACACCGTTGAGCAACGTGCCGTTGGCGCTGCCGAGATCGCTCAGCATGAAGCCCGACCCACGCCACTGAATCGCGGCATGAAAACGCGACGCTTCGCTGTCCTCGATCCGCACGGCATTTTCGGAGCTTCGGCCGATGCCGACCCGTTGCCGGCCGATCTGGAACCGGGTCCCTCGATCCACGCCCTCGACGATCAGCAGGCTCGCCGTCGACACGTTCCCGGATCCCCCGTGCGACACCCGGTCACTCGGCCGGACGCCGCCCGTTTCTCGACCACAAATGACAAACGCCCGACGGCGCTATCGAGCACCGTCAGACGTCATCATATCATGACCGGCCACCCGCGTGGGGGCGGCCGCCAGTCGCGTTGATCAAGAGGTCGCCTCGGCATAACGACGCGCCACTTCTCCCCAGTTGACCACGTTGAAGAACGCCTGGACATAATCCGGACGGCGGTTCTGGTAATTGAGGTAGTAGGCGTGCTCCCAGACATCGAGCCCCAGAATCGGCGTCCGGCCCTCCGAGAGGGGGGTGTCCTGGTTGGCAGTACTCTCGACGACCAAGCCGTCCGCACCGACACTCAGCCAGGCCCAGCCACTACCGAACCGTGTCCCAGCCGCCTTGGCGAACTGCTCCTTGAAAGCATCAAAACTGCCACAGGCCGCTTCGATTGCCTCGGCCAGCGCTCCTTCGGGCTCTCCACCACCGTCGGGACTCATCACCGTCCAAAACAGCGAGTGATTGGCGTGGCCACCCCCGTTGTTCCTCACGGCGCCCCGGATCGCCTCGGGGACAGCGTCCAGATCACTGACCAGTTGCTCCACGCTCTTGGCGGACAACTCCTCATCTCCCTCCAACGCGCCGTTGACGTTGTTGATGTAGGCGTTGTGGTGCTTTCCGTGGTGGATTTCCATCGTTCGCGCGTCGATGTGCGGCTCGAGCGCGTCGTGTGCGTAGGGAAGATCGGGGAGTTCGAACGCCATGGTGTTTATCTCCTGCGAGGCGCCTCTGTATTGGTCGCTCGGCTTGGCGACCCTGCGGCCACATTGTACGAGCTTCCGCCCACGCAACAACCGTGGCCACCAATAGCGATCGGTCCACCCGCAACCTACAATGAGGTTCGGCGGACACAGGTCTCACCCCGCAACAGGCCACCACGCCTCCCATGCGTCCCGTTTCACTCGCCGCGCTTCCGGTCTACAACGAAGCCGCTCACGTTGACGAGGTGCTCGACAATGTGCTGCGGCACTGTTCGGACGTGCTCGTCGTCGATGACGGCTCGACCGACGGCACTGCCCAGAGACTGGCCAGGCGGTCCGATGTTCGTGTCGAAACACACGTCACCAACCGCGGTTACGGCGCCGCATTGCTGACCGCCTTCGATTACGCCATCAGCCACCGATTTGACGTCGTGGTCACCATCGACTGCGACGGCCAACACGAACCCGAACGAATTCCCGAGCTGGTCGATGCTCTGCAGATCCACCAGGCTGACATTCTCTCCGGAAGCCGATACCTGGAGATTGATGAAGATTCGTCGCATCCGCCCGAGGACCGCAGAAAAATCAACGTGGAAGTCACCGAAAGACTCAACGAAGCACTCCAACTGGAATTGACCGACGCCTTCTGCGGCTTCAAGGCCTACCGCACCGAGTCGCTCCGCCGGCTGTCGCTGACCGAGACCGGTTACGCGATGCCACTGGAGTTGTGGGTGCAGGCAGTGCGGGCGGGAATGCGAATCGTGGAGCACCCGGTCCCCCTGATCTACCTCGAGGAAGAGCGATCCTTCGGCGGCTCGCTCGACGACGCCAACCTGCGAATGTCATACTACCTTGAGGTCCTCGACCGAGCCCTCGCCGCCGCTCCGGCTGGCTGACTTCGATCTCCCGCCACTCACCGCGACCGACCTGCCTCTTGCCCGTGCCCGTGTCGCCCTCCATAGCCAGCCCACTTTCACGCCGTGTCCCTGCGGAGGATCGCGGCCTGCTGGCCGCCCCTCCGCTTCTGCAGGCCGGCAAACTGGCAATCGACACCCGGCAGGAGCTCACCGCGTGCGAGGTCCCGATCGCGGGAATGCCACTCGCCGACTGGAAACAGCAGGCCGTGGCCGACACCCTGGTGGCGGCCGTCGAATACGCCAACGAGACAGGCCGTGCCCTGCCGGATCACTCACCCGACGGCCCCCTGCTGATTGGCGGCCACCAACCCACGCTGTTCCACTGTGGCGTGCTGTTCAAGAACTTCGCCCTCGCCCGCCTGGCTCGCCACGTGGATGGCACGGCACTGAACCTCATCGTCGACAACGACATCGCCGCGCCCCTGCACCTGACTGTCCCCGACGGCTCGAGAGACGAACCGGCTACCCGACTGGTCCCCTTCACCTCCGACACCGCGGCCCGGCCCTGGGAAGACCTCAAGCCGGATCTTTCGGCGGCCTTCACCGGTTTCCCCGACCGGGTGTCCGAAGCACTGTCGCGGTGGGGCATCGAGCCGCTCCTGACCAGGATCTGGCCGGCGGCGGTGGCTGCCGCACAAGAGGGCAGAGGCCTGGCCGAATGCCTCTCGGCCGCACGCGTCGCGATGCAGGACCGGATGAGGCACGGCACGCTGGAACTGCCCATCTCACGGTTGGCCACTCGCACACCGTTTCTGAGATTCGCGGCCATGAGCCTGGTCGACGCCGAACGTTTTGCCGAGTCCCACAACCGCGCCCTTGGGACCTACCGCGCAGACAACCACGTCCGCAGCCGCACCCACCCCGCCGCCGATCTGTGCCGGCATGACCGGTGGCTGGAAACGCCCTTTTGGTGCTGGCATTCCGGGGACACCCACCGCCGGCGTCTGCTGACGCAGATCACAGCCACCGGCATCCGGCTCAGCGACGGCAGCGGCTTCAACGTCGAATGGCCTCTCGATACCGTACCCGACCTGAACCAGTTGGCCTCGGCGCTGGGGGACTGGCAGCAGGACGGCCTGCGTATTCGTCCCAGTGCCCTCTCGACCACGCTCTTTGCCCGGGTGTTCCTAGCCGACTTGTTTGTCCATGGGATCGGCGGTTCAAAATACGACCAGGTCACCGACTCCCTGATGTCCGACTTCTTCGGCATTTCCCCGCCGCCTTACCTGACGCTTTCCGCGACCCTTCACCTCCCGCTCGGGGGCGCATTCGACGTCTCCACCGAAGACCGCAGTCAACTTCTCTCACGCCACCGACGCATGCTCTACAACGCGCAGGAGTTTCTGGACGCCGGCCAGTCTCCCGACCTGCTGGAACGGAAAGCGTCTCTGATTCACCATCAACACACCGACAAGTTCGACAACTCAGATGCCGCACGACAGGCACGACGCCGGCGATACCGTGAATTCCATGCGGTAAACCAGGAACTGAAGCGTCACACCATCGGTGCCCGCCAGGCACTCGAAGGTGAACTTCAGCGACTCGATCGGCAATTCGACGCCAACAGCGTGCTGACCAACCGGGAGTTTTCGTTCTGCCTGTTTCCCGAGGACGTGCTCAGTTCGTTTCTCGAAGACGCCCTTGCCGAACTCGACTGACATCAACGAGCCCCGGTCGCCGAGTCGACCTCGGGGACTGGTCGACCACGCCCTCGGTCGTTTACCATCACAGTTCGAAACGCTGACGAGGTCCTTCCCGGAGCCCGCACGGTGACTGATTTCCGTACTCTCTCACGCCCGTCCCGTCTTTCGCTGCGCCGTGGCTCGCTCCCAGGCCAGTTCCTGTTCACCGCCACCCTGTTGGCCCTGGTTGCCGCTACCGCGGCGGCCTGGCCGGCCAAGGCCGTCCCGGGAACCCAGGATCGTCTCAAGAGTGACATCCAGTACCTCTCCTCCGACAAACTTGAGGGCCGCGGCGTTGGCACCAAGGGCTTGAACCTCGCGGCCGACTACATCCGCAAACAGTTTCAGCAGGCCGGCCTCGATGTGAAACGGGTCGACGGAGACGCCTTTCAGAAATTCACCCTGGTCACCGACGTCAAGTTGGCCGCGCCGAACTCGGTCAAGCTGGTCGGCCCCAAGGGCAAGTCCATTGACCTCAAGGTCGGCCGCGACTTCGAGGTGTGTGCCTTTGGTGGCTCTGGCAAGATCAGCGGCGAACTGGTGTTCCTGGGTTACGCGATTGACGCCTCCGAAGCACATTACAGCGACATCAAGGGTGTGGACCTGAAGGGCAAGATCGCCGTGATCATGCGCCGGACTCCGTTGCAGTCGGACACCAGCGGCCCGTTCGCCGCTCCGCATGGTGGCATTTCACGGCACGCCGCGCTCCGTTCCAAGGTCAGCAACGCGTTCGGAGCCGGAGCCAAGGCGATCCTGTTCGTCAACGACCCCCATTCGAACCGACACAATGCCCAGCAGGCGCTTGCCCGCGCCCGCGACGCTGTTGTCACGGCTGCGGTGGCCTTCAACAGCACCAAGCCGTCCGAGGAAAAGAAACTCGCCGAGTCGCGACGGCGCCTGAAAGCCGCGGTCGAGCGATTCGAGGGGGTTCGCACCAAACAGAAACAGGGCCCCGCCGACCCGCTGATGAAATTCGGTTACGGACGATCCGGAAATTCCCGGAACATCCCCATCGTGCACATCACGCACAAGGCGCTCGACCAGGTCCTCAAGCCGGCTCTCAAGACAACACTGGCCGAACTCGAAACCGCCATCGACAAGGACTTTCGCGCCAAGAGCCAGGTCATCCCCGGATGGAAGGTCGAGTTGCAG
Source organism: Planctomycetota bacterium (assembly GCA_963582065.1). Classification (GTDB taxonomy): domain Bacteria; phylum Planctomycetota; class Planctomycetia; order Planctomycetales; family Planctomycetaceae; genus UBA8437. The sequence continues at coordinate 7,214 of CAUZRQ010000040.1, forward strand.
ACATCGATCGAGACGGTCCGCACCGAAGTCAAGAATGTCATCGGCGTCATCGAGGGCGAAGGACCTCAGGCCGACGAAACGATCGTCATCGGAGCTCATTACGACCACGTCGGCCTCGGTGGACGCGGATCGTTGGCTCCAGGATCCAAGGAAGTCCACAACGGAGCCGATGACAACGCCTCGGGAACGGTCAGCCTGATCGAAATCGCCAGGCGACTCGGTGGACGCAAAAAGAAACTGCCGCGGCGACTCGTCTTCATCGCGTTCACTGCCGAAGAACTCGGGCTCATCGGTTCCGCCCGTTACGTCAAGGAGCCCGTCTTTCCCATCGACAAGACCGTGGCGATGTTCAACATGGACATGGTCGGCCGACTGCGGAACAACCGGCTGATTGTCTATGGGACCGGCACCGCTCCAAGGTGGAAGCAACTGATCGAGTCCAAGGGCAAGCAGCGTAAGTTCGCCTTGTCACTGAAGCCCAGCGGTTTCGGCCCCAGTGACCATTCGTCGTTCTACGGCAAGAAGATCCCCGTCCTCCACTTCTTCACCGGCACCCACAGCGACTACCACCGCCCCGGTGACGACTGGCCCAAGGTCAATCTCGCCGGAATGGAGCAGATCCTGGGAATGCTCGAAGAGATCATCGTCGAGACGGCCAACGAGAAGAAGCGACCGAAATACATCGAGATCAAGAGCCGGGCACAGGTGGCCCGAACAGGGAGCCGTCCCTACGTCGGCAGCATCCCCGACTTCGGGTCCGACGGCCAGAAGGGCTACGCGATCTCGGGAGTCTCGCCGGGCAGCCCTGCACAGAAGGGCGGGCTCAAGGGAGGCGATCTGATCGTCCAGTTCGGCACCGCCAAGATCGGCGGACTCGACGACTTCGACCTGGCCCTCCGAAAGTTCAAGGGCGGCGATGTGGTCAACGTGACGGTGGTCCGCGACGGGAAGCAGAAGACGCTCAAGATCACCCTCGCCAAGCCACGCTGACTTCAACCGACGGCTACGGGCGTATGAAGACAATTGACACGTCGGTCGTGACGTCCATCGGAACGCGACCGCTGGTCGACTCGGGAACCGAGTTGTAGTCGAGCCGGAAGCCCAATTTCAGGCTCCAACGGTCTTCGTCATCCAGGGCCACCAGCACCGCCGTGTTGTTCCGGAACCGGAAGACGTCCAGCGACGTCACGCTGGGCCGCATCGTGGTCTTCGTCTCCAGCCTTGTCCGCTCGAACAACGGCCAGTCGATCTCGAATTCGGAAAAGAAGTCCTGCGTGACGCGATGTCCGGCCGAACCGCTGTAGACCTCCATTGTCACCGCGGGGCCCAGCCGCACCAGGATGTGCCGATCCTCCTCGTCAACGAAACGGTAACCGACGCCGATCGATCCGGTGCCCCGATAATCGATCCCCTGGAACTCGTTGTACTCGTGCTTGCTGCTGATGTAGTACAGCCAGTCGCCCGGCCGCGCGTGATCGATCGTACTGTCCAGGTACCAACGGTTCGTGTTTCGCTGACCGTTGACCTGTCCGAAACGGCCACCCCAATCGATCTGGTGAACCGAATCCTCCCGCTCCTTCAGCATCTCCGCGGCCACTCGAACGAAATCCTGATCGGTGTTGCCCTTCAAGATTCTGGCGCCGATTTCCAGCCGTTTCGTCCAGACCTTTGCCGTCTGACCAGCCTCCTCCACCAACGACCGCCAGGACGCGGGCACGGCCATCATCGAGGACGACACTGGCCACCCACTGGGCCAATCATCCGTGCTCGTAAACACCGGCTCCGACGAATCATCCGCATCTACCACGTGGTCGACCACAGGACGCCATCCCGTCTCGGCCTCCCCGCTCTCCCGCTCCGCAGCGACGGCCCCGGCAGCGACGGCACACACCGCCAGAACCAGTCGACAACCAAGAGTGGATCTGCAGAGGTCCATGCAAAACCTCCGACCCGGCCTGCGACTAATTCTTGACGCGGGCCAGGCGGAAGACGAGGTGAAGGGTGGGGCAGGGGCGGAATTCTAGTGGTGACCGTCAAAGCGGTAAAGACGAGCACCGCCGTGACCGCGCCGAAGACGAAAGCTGGGTTGCCGGGACCGCATCCAACCGACACAATGTCATTTCCGCCGAAGAGGCGCCCCAACCGGTTCGCCCCAACGGCAGGAACCTTTAGGACGGATCACGGCCATGGCCAAGTCTGGCGCCCGCAAGAAACTGCCAAAGGAAGTGGCGATCATCAACGCCGACAACTGCACAGGTTGTGAGGCGTGCCTGGAGGTCTGCCCGGTCGACTGCATCTACAAGGTGGCCGGCTCGACCATTTCGGTTCTCCAAACCTGGTGCGAGATCGACGTGGAACGTTGCGTCGGCTGCGAGGTCTGTGTCCACATTCCCACCAAGCGATCCGACCCGTACGAGTTGTTGGTCTGTCCGTGGGACGCGATCGAGATGATCAAGACGGCCGACGTGGCCCACGCCGTCGCGGAGAAGGGCGGGCCATCCGACTACCTGCGAGAGAACTGGGACCGGGTTGTCGAGCCGGCCATCCGCATGGCTGAACTCGCCGCCGCCAACTCGTAGAGCCCAACGATGGCCGACGGCTTCCGAGTGCTGATCACCGATCGTGCCTGGCCCGATTGCCAGGTCGAACGGGAGGTGCTCAACGAAGTGGGGGCCGAGGTGGTCGAGGCGCCCGACGCCAGCGAAACCACGTTGGTGGAACTGGCCGCCGAGGTTGACGCCATCGCCGCCTGCTGGGCACAGGTCACTCCACGAGTCGTCGACGCCGCCACACGCTGTCGCATTGTCGCCAGATTCGATATCGGCCTGGACAACATCCCGGTCGAGGCCTGCACCCTGAGGGGCATCCCCGTCACTTATGTCCCTGATTACTGCATCCCTGAAGTCGCCGACCACACGATCTCCCTGTTGTTGGCCGCCGTCCGCAAGACCGCCTTCTACCACCACCGCATCAAGCAGGGCGAATACCAACTGGCTGCTGGCCCACCGCTGAGGCGGTTGTCCGGCCTCGTGCTTGGCCTGGTGGGGTTGGGGCGAATCGCCCGCGCGGTCGTGCCTCGCGCTCGATCCCTCGGCCTTCAGGTCGTCGCCACCACGCCGTCAGGCGACGACCACGGCACCGACTGCCGCATGCTCCCCTTCGAGGACCTGCTCCGCACCAGCGATATCGTCTCGCTGCACTGCCCCCTTTCCGATCAAACCCATCACATGATCAACGGCACCAGCCTGGGCTGGATGCTCCCACACGCGGTGCTGATCAACACGTCCCGCGGCGGACTTATCGACCACGCCGCCGCGTGGACCGCCCTCCAGAAAGACGCGATCGGGGGCCTTGCACTGGACGTCTTCGACCCCGAACCCCCCAACCTCTCGGACCCGCTGTTTGCCGACCAACGTGTCGTCGCAACGCCGCATGCGGGATTCCTGTCGCAGGAATCGGTTGACGAACTCAGGCGACGAACCGCCCAACAGGTCGCCGACGTACTGGCCGGACGGATGCCAGAACACGTGGTCAACCCCGAGACCTGTGGGCACCTCGTCAAGGCCGGTTCCTAGCGCAACCCGCCAGCAGGTGGGGCGGGCGGCGAGCCTCCCGGCGCAGCCACGGCCGCGTCGTCTGTTCCAGGTGACTGTGTTGACACATTTGAATTCGCCGCCCCCGCTTCTCGAATCGTGACCACCTCGTGCTTCTGCTGCTCGATCCGGTCACCCGACGGGGTCGTCCTCAGGCTGATGTCCAAGAACTTGTTCCAATCGGCTCGCAGTGGCACCCCATTGGACGCGTCGACAGTCATGTCGCCGAAGGCGTACCCCCCCTTGAGTGACACAGCAGCGGTGCCACCAACCAATGTCACCTCCGTCGTCGATTGACGCGTCGCCACGCTGCCGAGCATGTCCAGCGTTATTGTGCCCTGACCCGACCCCTTGATCGAAAACCGCGTGCTGAATTCCATCGGAATCGGTGAATCGACCTTCCGAGTCCACAGTGCGGGAGCGGTCGGAAGTGAACCGACCGACCGACCCAACAGCACCAGCCCGATGCGATCATAAATGAACTCCGCAGCGGCAGCGCCTTTCCGGTCTCCGCTGAACAGCGTCGACGGCACGGCCGTCAGTTCCAGTGCCGACCCACTGCCGGTTGTCCGAAAAGCGAATCCGCTTCGAACCATCTCCGACAGGGTCGCCAGGTGTGCCGGAACAACCGCGGTTTCATCATTCGAATCGTAGGACTGGTTCTCGCCAGGCACCTTTTCCGAATACGTGATGCGACGGTAGACAACGCGGTAGCTCCAATCGCCCTCACCGGCCGACTCGACCAGCACATCGAACCACGCCGTCAACTGAGCCTGACTCGTTTGGATTCCGTCTGGGGTCGACTGGGACAACGACTGCGAGACCCGTTTGACAAGCGAGTGGGTTGATCGAGACTTCCGACCGTGATGACTGACAGCCGACTCCGCACCTTGCGGAATCGAACCCGTGACCTCGCCAACCGGCGTCGACAACTCGTCTTCCAGCAGTAGGTCGTTCTCGTCAAAAGTTACCTGGTCCGACGATTCGTTGTAGCACCCGCCAGCAAACAGCAGCGACCACAACAGAGTTGCCCAGACCATCCTCGTGACCCGTTTTTTAGCCATTCCATCCACCTCGCGACAGATACCGACCCGCTAAAACTGGCAGACGATAGCAGTGGCGACTTTCCCTGCCTAGATGAAGATCTCGGACCGATATGGCTGTACGCAAATCAACGACATCCGTTTGACGACACGCCGATCCGATTCAATTCATTGTGACCACATTCCTCTTACCTCATTTTTCGTGGGGCCTGCCATCACACATATAGGTATGGGAAACCTAACGTAAAATACAGACACGCTTTACGTCCTCATATTCTCGGCAATAGGACGCAAAACTCAGTATCGGCACGCTATCAGCACCAGTAAGATTCAAACGGCAAGCGCAACCAGACAGCCAGTTTGTGAAAGGACGCCATCATGGGCCACTACAACTTCCTGAAGCACCGCACATCCATTCAATCATTCGGAATCCCCAACCATTTACTGACACTCCTGGCCTGCCTGTCGCTGTTATTCGTCACCACCGCTCTGGAGGCCAAGGATCGACCGACCCGGTCAGCCAGTCGACCGACCTCGGCAAGACGCTCTACAAAAGCCCCGTCACGTCCAACCGTCTCACGCTCAACCAGCCGCTCAACCAGCCGCCCAACCACCTCGCGGTCACCCAGCCGCTCGACCAGCACTCGCACACCCAGTCGTTCGACCAGCACTCGCACACCCAGTCGTTCGACCTCCAGCACGCGTGTGAGAACCCGCTCGTCGTCGACCCGCAGCAGCTCCTCGAGTTCATCAACCAGTCGCCCCCGTTCCTCCAGCCGTTCGGCCACCCGCGCCCCGAGCGTCTCCAGGCCAACCCGAGCGACGCCAAGTCGTCCAAGTCGAGGTAGTTCCGCGAGATCCACCTCACGGCCAACCGTACCCATCACGTCTCCCCGAACGGGCAGCTCGGTCAGAAGCCGTTCGACCCCAACAAGGACTCCCACACTCAGAATCCCGAAGCGAAGTTCCAGCAACCCGCTGAAGCTATCGCGTCCCAGTTTGACCGCCCCGAACCCCAGATCCGCACCGACCATCCGGCTTCCCGCCGCAAACTCAAAGCGAGACATCCGTAACCTCCGTCCCGCAACGCCAATCAAGTCTCCCACCATCGCGAACCCGCGGCCTATCACTGCGACGCCCTCTTCCACACGACCCAGCAACCCCTCAACGATCACCCCCGGTGCCAGGTCGATTCTCAAGCCCACCGCCAGACCAAGCACGCGGCCAATCAACAAGCCGTCCGACAGACCGATCAACAAACCATCCGGAACACCATCCGGAACACCATCCGGAACACCATCCGGAACACCATCCGGAAGACCATCCAGCAAGCCGTCCGGCGAAACAGGTCCCCCCCCCCTCAACAATCCGAAGTCCACGCCGACCCCGGCTCCGACCACCACGCCTGGCACGCGGCCTCGCAGCAGCCGCGACGGATCGCGAATCTCGCGGCCCACGGGCCGAAGTGACATCTATTCACGACTTCGTGACCGCAACGCTTCCATTCGCAACTCACCCCGCACCACGCTCTCATCGGACACACCCGGCCTGACACTCCGCCGCAAGCCCAGAAAGCCACGGCCTGCACGCGGCTCATTGATCGAGCGAAACGGGCAGCTCCGCAATCCTGATGGCAAACTGGCAAAAGTCACCCGTCGTACCAATTTCGCGGACCGCCTCAGAACGGGCCAGTTGCGAGGACTGTCCGAGACTCGTCTGGGCCGCAAACTGGAATTCAGTCGCCAGTTCGAGATGTCACGCCGCGGTGACGTCGCGCGACGGTTGCACCTCTCACGAGCCCTGAACCGCCACGGTGGCTGGCAGTCGCGCAACTTCCATGGCCACGTCCACAGCAGTTTCATCAGCCTGCACTTCGGCAGCTGGTACGCTGGTCCTTCGTTCTACCCCGCCCACTGCTGGACTCCGTACTGGAGCCCATGGGTGTCGTGGTCCTGGTGGGACAGATGTCTGCCGATCTGCGACCCGCGTCCGATCTTCTGTCGTCCGATCGTCTGCCGTCCCTGCTCGCCGTGGGTTGCCTGGCAATACCCGACCTGGAACACGCTGTCGGTCGTCGTCAGCGGCACCTGGGTTGACGTGCCACGGGTTGAGGTCAGAAACCGCGACCTGCAACTGCTGGCCGTACGATTTGTCGATGCCGGGCACCCTGAGCAGAAGAAGGGTCCCCGTTACCGGGTCTGGTTCCGCAACAACAGCGACAAGAAACTCCGCAAGGACTTCAACATCATGCTGCTGGCCTCCAACACCCGGGAAGCTTCGGGCAACATTCCGCAGGCTGGAGTGGAGATCGACAATATCGAGGCCGGAGCCATCCGCACCGTTGATATCCGCCTGCCGTTCGAAGCCTCAACGCTCGCCCGGGATTCCAAGGACCGTGCCGTTCCGTTCCGTTTCCTGCACGTCCTGGTCGACTCGCACCAGGACGTCGACGAATCGTTTGAGGAGAACAACGGCATCGTGCTGGCCCGCGGCGACGTCCTGCCGGTCGACCCGGCCAGCTTCTCGACCAACGTCACTTCCGCGGCGCCCGGCTCGATGGTCAACGTTGCCGGCGAGGGCTTCGGCCCCGAACCCGGGGAAGTGATCGTGCACATCAACGGGCTGGAGTTGCAGGCCGAGATCTACGGCTGGTACGACCTCGGCGTCCACATCAAGCTGCCGGCGCTTCCAGTGGCCACCGAGACGCAGGCCGAGATCGTCGTCGTCCGTGGTGACGGAGCAGTTTCGAATCCGGTGCAGGTGCTGATCGTGCCCGCCAAGAGACCGATCACCCCGCCGCCGGCACCGGTCAAATGACCGGCTGCCGGTAGCAGCAGCAGGACAGGGGCCAAGCCGCCAGGTTTGGCCCCCGTTCTGTTTAAGCCAACTCGACAATAATCGGGTCATTGGCCTCGGCCGCCGAATCGACCACCGTCACAACCAACGCCCCGGAGACCCCTTCCGAGGAAACCGTCACCACGTCTCCTGCCCGGTACTTCCAGTCTCGGGTACTGAAACTCAACTTGCTGGTCCCGAAGAAGTGCAGATGCACATCACCGGGAACCCGATGCTGCGTGTACTTGAAATGGTGATCCTCGCAATTGGCCAGCGAGTGGCACATGTATTTTTCGCCGCTCTTCAATGGACCGCTCTCATAAATCGCTTCGCCATCCCGGCGGACCGTGCACTGCAGGTCGATATCCGAGAATTCCCAGTCGGTGATCAACTCCGGCCCCACTGCACAGGTCCGCAATTTCGACGGAGCCAGATACAGGTAATTGATCTTCTCGGTCTCGTGATCGGACCACTCGATACCCAGTGCAAACCCCAACCGTCGCGGGACACCGGCCGGATCGACGATGTAGCACCCGACGACCTCCGGTTCCTCACCACCGTCCAGGGCGTAGGCGGGGAGGTCGACGACCCCACCTGGTCCGCGCAAGGTCGTCCCGTTCCCCTTGTAGAACCATTCGGGCATCGCTCCACGCGCCCCTTCATTCGGCTTCCCGCTGGACAACCCCATCGCGAACATCCGGGCCGAGTCGGTCTGCGGTTCATTCGACTCCTGGCCCCCGCTGCCCTCTCCCGAGTGCATCTGGTCACGGGACTCCATGCCGCCGGTATGAGTCAACCCGGTGCCGGAGACCAGAAGATAGTGGGGATCGGGGTGGTCGAGTGGGGGATGCAGGAACGGCGATTCGCCTCCCGGACGTGCCGCCAGCAACTCGGCATAGTCCACCCGGGGCGTTTCTTGGTGGCCCATCACCTGCAGCAACCGCTCCTCAAAACTCACGCCTTCCCGGCAAGCCGAGTCGAAGACGGAGCACACGCGATCCAGCGACTTATCCACCGCCGTCACGTCCATGACCGCGGCGCCTTCGACAACGCCCACGCGGCGACCCACACCCGGAATTTCCCACTGCACCACGCGCATCGGCTCGCCCTCAATCCTCGTTTACGGTTTCCCATGCCCGGCTCTGCCAACTTCGAGCCATCGCCGCCTGCACGGCGGCCACACGAGCGATCTGATCAAACCCCGGCTCGACCGGCACTCCGGTTGCCACTCCCCGAAGAAACTCGTGCACCTCGATGGTCGCCAGGTCTTCGTAGCCCAGTCCAACCGCTCCACCCGGATTGAAGTCATCGTGACGAGGGAACCCGGGGCGGGTCTGCAGCCGGGCATAACCGGGCCGTTCATCAGCCTGGTCATCCAGGTACAGCTCCAGTTCGTTCATCCGCTCAAAACTCCAACGCGCCGACCCCTTGGTGCCGTTGAGTTCAAACGTGTGTTCACAGTCCGCTCCACCTATCACCCGGCAGACCTCCAGCGTTCCCCGCGCCCCGTTGGCAAATCGCACCATCGCCCCGACATAGTCCTCGTTGGTGACCGGCTCGGTCGGGCCGTCTTCGCTGACCGAAAAATGGGTACCGGCTTGGCTCGGAAGTGGTCGCTCGGTGATGAACGTCTCGGCCTCCGACACCACCTCCGCCAGTGGACCGGCCAGCATCAATGCCATATCGACCGCATGCGACATCAGGTCGCCGAGCACTCCATAACCGGCCACCGCCTGGTCAAAACGCCACGACAACACGCTGTGGGGGTTGTGTCCGTAGCCACAGAAAAAGCGGCCGCGGTAGTGTGTCAACTGCCCCAACCGGCCCTCCTGTATCAACTCCAAAAGGTGCTGCACGACCGGACTCCATCGGTAACAGAATCCCGTGAATGTGTGCAGTCCCGACGCAACCGCTGCCGCGGCGATCTCTCGGGTTTCCGCTGCCTCCCGACCAACCGGCTTCTCACAGAACACGTGCTTGCCCGCCTCCAGCGCGGCCAGGCACATCTCCCGGTGCAGCAGGTTGGGTGCCGTGATGCTGACCACCTCGACCTCCGGATCGGCCAGCACTTCACGCCAATCCTCCACCGACCGCTCGAACCCGAATCGCCGGCAGGCCTCGCTGTTGCGATCAGAATCGGTGTCGGCACACACCTTCAATCGGGGCACGATTCCTGATCCGGGGAACCGGTTGACGACCTGCTGATAAGCACGACTGTGCGTCATGCCCATCCAGCCCATGGCGATCACGCCGATACCGATCTCGCGGGTCATGACTTCACGGGTCCCGTTTGAGTGAGGGGAGATTGACGGGGTTGATATTAGCCCAACGGGCCGCACAGGGCACGCACGTCGCGGCCCACGCAACCCGCTGTGATCGACTACGCGACCCGGAACCGCTCCATCAGTTTGTCGCTGATCTCCAGCCCCAAACCCGGCCCCTCTGGCGCCAACAGGCACCCGTCCTCCAGCCGCAACGGTTCGGCGAACGCCGGCGTCAACCAGGGCATGTATTCCAGACCCTCGACTCCCGGAACCCCACATGCCAGGTGCACCGAGGCCTCCATCATCAGGTGCGGCTCAACCGGACAACGATAGACTTCACACAGCGACGCAATCCGCAGAAACTCGGTCACACCGCCAACCCTCGCCAGGTCCGGCTGCACGATCTCCACCGCACCGGCTTCCAGGAACGAGTGGATCTCGAATCGCGATCCCAGGGTCTCGCCCAATGCCACGGGGATATCCAACCGCCGACTCAACCTCGCATGACCGATCACGTCGTCGCAGAGCATCGGTTCTTCAAACCAGGCGCACCCCAACGATTCGAACGCTCTTCCGGCCCGCGTGGCTCGCGGCAGGTCCCACTTCTGGTTCGCGTCGACTGCGATCCACGCATCCGGGCCCAACGCCTCCCGAACACGGCTGACTCGTTCGATGTCGATCTCGGGATCATCGTGACCGACCTTCAACTTCACCCCTCGCATGCCCTGGTCGAGATACTCTCTGCCAGCCTCGACGATCTCCTCGACGCTCATGTTCAACCACCCGCCGTCGGACCCGTAGACCGGCGCCCGGTCCCGTCGGCCACCGAGCAAGCGGTAAAGCGGCAACCCGGCGATCTGGGCCCGCAGGTCCCACAGCGCCAGGTCCACGGCGGCGATCGCCTGCGTCACCAGCCCGTGCCGGCCCACTCCCTGTGTCTTCCAATACAGCCGATGCAGGATCTGCTCGTGGTCACAAGCGGCCAAACCGATCAACTCCGGGCCGATGTCCTCCTGGATCACACCTCGCATCGACGAGCCCCCGGCGGCAAGTGCCCAGGTGTATCCCCGACCGACTCGACCGCTGTCGGTCGTCAGCGTCACCACCGGCATGAAAATCGTCGACAGGCCGGCCCCACGGTCACCGCTGGACATGCCCGAGACCACCGGACGCGCCAACGGAATGGCAAGCAGTTGAGCCTCACATGAGCGGATCTGCATGGCCGATTCCATCATTCTGGATCGTGCTGATTTCGTCTCGCGAGATCTTGTCGACGCTCGACGGGTTGAATGTCTGGCAGGTCCCCGACCTCAACGCCACCTCGATGCGTCCGCCGGTCAACACGAAGTACTGGACCAGGTATCCGCCACCCTGCATCACCTGGAACTGAAACTCATCGGAACCCAAGCCCTCGACCCAGCCCGGCGACTCCTGTCCGAACCGCGCGTCACCGACCACTTCCGAGGGCAACGCTGCGATCAACGTTCCCGGCTCATCACCGATCACTTCGGCCATCCGTCGACGCGAGTCGGCCATGAACCTGACCACCCGCTCCGCGTAGGTGAACTCGTCATCCTCACCTCGCACCGGAGCCACGACTCCCAGGGTCAGGTGATGCAGAAACGGATTGCCGTACCCCTGGCTCAACATCTGCCGGCTCGCCGGCTCATCGACCGGATGCACCACGGCCACGTAACGGAACCAGCCCTGCCGGTACGCCGGACTGCGGGGGTCAAGACGCGCCGAGACATTGATGTAATCGCAGCCGTCCACGGGCGAAGGGTAACAGCGAGTGTCCCAGCCGAGATCGTACCCGACCGACTTCAACGGCCCGGCCACCAACTGCGGGGGATCGGTGAAGATCGCAGCATGGTCCGGAGCCGGCTCAATCTCGACACCCGCCGCGGCGGTCTGCCTCGCCACCTCCCGAGCCTCGTCGAACCGTTCGGCCGCATTGGCGATCGACAGCACGTCGGAGAAATTCCGCGGCAATTCGAACCCGCCGGGAAACGCCTCAGAACCGGGCATCGTCTCTCTCAAACGTGGCAGACGAACGGGAAGCCGTCATCGTATCGCTTGCACCGGAGCTGGACAATCCGTGGCCCCCGCAGTTCGCCGCGACCAGCCACACTACGGCGATTCCTCGACGTAGTCGTGTGCGACGTCGACATGTTTCGCACCGGCCGCCCGCGCCGCCTCCAGCACGCGGACAAACGTCGCGTGGTCCGAACGGGCGTCGCCCCGATAGGTCACCACCTTGCGGCGGGAACCGGACACCAACGGAGAAAGTCGCTCGGAAAGTTCTCCCATGGAAAGTTCCTGGCCGTTGAGCAACACCCGCCCCTTGCGATCGACGGTGACCACCATTTCGGGAGACTGCACATCACTGGCAATCGCCGCATCGGGAAGGTCGAGATCAATTGCCGGAGCCAGCATCGTGGAACTCAGCATGAAGAAGATCAACAACAGGAAGACGCAATCGATCAACGGACTGAGTTCGATCGAAAGCAACGGGCGACGTTGTCGGGGAATCTGGTCCATGGACTACGCCACCGACTGCACTTCGGGATCGGCCGCCACGCCCGGTTCAGAATGCGGAACACTCGACACCGGCAGCCACTCGTCCAACTGGGATGTCATCCACTGCATCTGCAGCGCCGCGCGGCCGGCAACCGACTGCAACAGGTGATAGGCAGCCAGGCAGGGCAGGGCGATCGTCAGTCCGCAGACGGTCGTCAACAACGCCGACCAGATGCCGCCGGCCAAATCACCCGGCTGCACCTGCCCTCCTTTGAGTTCGATCTGGTGGAACGCGTCCACCAAGCCCGCCACCGTCCCCAGCAGGCCGAGCAGCGGGGTGGAGTGGGTCAGGATTCCCAGCCAATTCAGACGGCGGTCATAGCGAGCCACCTGCTGCGACGCTTCTCGCAGCACCACCTGGTCCCGGAACGGCTTCTCGGCTCCCCGATGCCGCAGGTAGGCCACGAGCACCCGGTGCAACGGTCGACGACTTGAGCCAAGTCGGTCAACCACCTGGTCCAGCGACCCGTCGGCGATGCGCGATTCCAGTTCGGCCAACAACGGCCCGTAGGCCACCCGCAACCGCTGGTAGACCAGCACGCGTTCGGCGATCAGTGCGACGGCCAGAACCGAACAGCCCAGCAGCGGCCACATGACCGGGCCACCACGCTCAAACAACTCTGTAACGCTCTGGCCCCACATGCATCCGCCACCATCACGACAAACTGGCCAATCCACCCCGTCCTCAGGATGACACGCTCTTTGGCGAGGTGCTATTCTGAGGCGCACCGGCGAAGCTTGTCCACCCGCCACACCTCCTCCCTGCACAGCAATCCGGAACGTCGTGTCCGTACTTCGCGATCCGCTTCTCCTGACACTGCTGGCCAGTTTTCTGGCCCATGGCCTGGCCTTTGTGCTGACACCGGCCACGACCGCGGCACCCACAGCAGTCGTCCGCGCCGGACGCACCGCCGTTCGCCTCCGACCGTCTCTTCCAACACCGCCCTCGCCGCTTTTCAAGCAATCACCGGCCCAGGCAATGCCACCGGACACCGTTCTGGCCAGCCGGAACGTCGTCCAATCTGCGGGGGTCCCGGCGCCCCTCGACTCCCCCCCACGTCAAACTCCCGCGATCGCGCCCTCGCCACGGCCCACCCCACCTCAACTCTCACTCTCTTCGATCACCCCGGTCCACCGCCGTCCACTTCGCTCGCCCCTCACCGCAGTCGAACGCCTGGCCGCACCCCCAACGGCACCCCGGCCGCGAGACAACACGACCTTTACGGCTGTCCGCAAACCCAACATCGCTCGACTGCGGACCGGAACAACCCATCCCGTACCAAGCCTGCCACGAAATCTACCGGCCACGCCCGACAACCCGCCACGTGTCTCCATCCCCCGATCAACAACTCCGATCGAAGCCGCCCCCACCGCACGCAGGCTCCCAAGTCCGCGGCCGACCGAACGCCCTCGTCCCGCGAACGCCGCACCGCCCCCGTCTGCAGTACAACCTGCCTCGCGCCAGACGTTTGGCGGACCCCGCACGCTCCCCGCCGCGCTGCCCAACAATCCGCTCCCGCTCTACCCCGCAGCCGCCGCACGCCGCCGCCGGCAGGGCACCGTCATCGTCTCGCTGGATATCGACGCGAACGGCCATGTCTCCGCAGCGTCGGTCCATCGCAGCAGTGGGCACGCCGACCTCGACGCAGCGGCCGTCGACGCGGCCCGCCGGTGGACATTCCGTCCGGCGTATCGAGCCGGCACGGCGGTGGCCATCACGGTACTCAAGCCGTTCCGGTTCGTGCTGGAACGCAGGTGAGGCGTGACACGGCGTTCGACCACCCGTCAGTCGTCGTCACCCCCCAGCAGAATCGTCGCTCCTGCGTAGATCCCGAACCGGGGTGAGGCGAACCCCCACACCTCCTCGTAGGCCTCGTCGGTGATGTTGTCGAGCCGGGCGAACCACTGCAACCGGTCGCTGTAATCCCAGGTCACCGTGGCATTCAGCAACGAGTACTCGTCCAGCGCCGTCACGAAGCCTGAGCCGTCGAAGTCATCGCGACGGTCGACCCACTGATAATTCAACGCCACGCGCACGCCCCGCCCATCGAAGCGATGATCCATTCCCACCTGAAACTTGTTCCGTGGCCGCCGGACCAGCCGGGACCCGTTCGTGCGGTTGCGAGCGTCCAGCGAGGTGTATCCGAACGATGTTGAGGTTGATTCGCCCAGTCGCAGGTTTGCCGTCAACTCGACACCAGCCGTCAAAGCCTGATCGACATTGTCCAGATGTCCCCCGAAGGGGCCGGTTCCGTCGAAACGGTAGACGATCAACTCGTCAATGTCGTTGCGAAAGTAGGTGACGTCGACGACCAGGTCGCCGTCACCCAGCGGCTGCTCGACGCCCAATTCCCACCCAAAACTGCGTTCGGGCCGAAGGTCGGGGTTCCCAAGGTTCGGGTCAAACAGTTCATTGATCGCCGGTGCGCGAAAACCCGTACCAATGCTGCCGTGCACAGCGGTCTCGGCCTCGTCCAGCACGTAGCGAGTGGTCACACGGTACGTCGTGGTTGAACCGGCCTGGCTGTACCGGTCCCAGCGAGTTCCCAGCACCGTCGACCACGTTTCGTCGACCACCACGTGATCCTGGATGTAGATGCCAGTGGCTTGCAATGATCTGACGGCAGCCACCGACGACGATGCGTCCTCCGCCAGGTAGTCCAGGCCTGTCGTCAACACGCTGCGGAACCGAGCCGTCTCGTGCAGCACCACGTTGGCCTGCCAATCGAACTTGGCCGTCTCGCCGTCGAAGGCCGGAGTTCCGAACGACTCCGGATTCGTGTCCCGGCGATTGAAGTGCGAATAGTTGAATCCGACCTTCTGCTCCAGTGCCCCGTCACACATTTCGGTCCGCACCTGCGTCCGTAGTGCGAACGTCTCGTTCTTCAGCTTCCGATGCAGATCATCCACGGGACCAGTCGGAAACAGGAATCCATCGATCTGGGCCTCGGCATCCGTGTATCGGACGACCAGGTCGACGTCGGTCGTGTCGTTGAGCAACCAGCCAAAACGGCCCGAGAGATTACCGTTTCGAAACCCGTCGCTTTCAACGTTGCCCAGTCGCGGCGCGGCGGTGGTGAAACCATCGTTCTCGAAGAATGATCCGCCAAACGAGTAGTACACCTGGTCAGTTCCACCCGAAACACTGGCCGACTGGTGGAAACTGCCATACCGACCACCCAACGTGCGAAAGCGGTACTTGGGAGCTCCCTGTCCCCGGCGGGTGACGATGTTGATCACTCCGCCGATGGCATCCGACCCGTACAGGGTGCTCTGTGGCCCCCGAATCACTTCCACCCGTTCGATATTGTCGACGGTGAGATTCGAGAAATCGAAGGCACGACTCGGGCTGCTGGGGTCGTTGAGTGGAATGCCGTCGAGCAGCACCTTCGTGTGACGGGACTCGGTGCCACGAATGAAGACCGACGTCTGCTGGCCCGGCGATCCGGCTCGGACGACGTCCAACCCGGGAGTGCCCCGCAGTGCATCATGCAGCAGCATTCGTCCGCTGCTGCGAAGTTGTTCACCCGAAATCACCGTCACCGAACTGCCGTTCTGCTCGCGCAGAATCTCGGTTCGGGTCGACGAGAGCACCGCTCGTCCGCTCAGCGGCGAGCGGGGAAACGGAGCGATGACATCGGTGGGGCCGAGGACCGGGGGCGGTTCGGCCATCGAAGCATCCTGAGCCCACAACACCGGCGCCACCATCAGCCACGCCAGCACCGAATCCCGCGTCAGCATCGTTCTGGTCCTTCCCTCGAGGACAACGCACGACAAACCTGCGACCGACTCCGGATGTCCTGGCTCGGGATCACTCTCCGGCCACGCCTTCCCGGTTCCGGGTGGAACCAGTGACACAAGTGGCCTTCGTCTCCCAGACAGTCGCGGGGCGGCGGGAGAATCTCACTCCCTTCCCCGGTCTCCGGTCACAACACCGCGGACTCAACCGCTAACCCAGTTTTCGGCATTCGGCGATCATGACGATCACCTGCATTCGGCGGTTTTTTCCGGTCGTGACGATTGGGCCGACTGCCTACCGGCCGCGACTCGAAAACAACTGAAAGACCGCCTGCTGATCACTCGCTCTCGCCGCGGCACGGTCCCCTTCGTGGACCACCAATCGATGCTTCAGCACCAACGGACGACCCCGATTCAGGGGCACCGCATGTCGGCCAGGATAGGCCACGTTCTGCATACCGTAGTGCCGGAGCAACCACTTCGGCGGAAACTCCGGCAGTCGCTGGTCGCAGAGAATCGACAAACCACTCACCGATTCATCATCACCAAAACAGCCGCTGATGTCGGCCCAGGGGCTCTTGGAGCCGACTGCGTCCTGCTTGAGCAGGCCACGGCGATCCTGAATCGCCATCTTCCGCGGTGGTTTCACGCGAACGGTGAATCCCGAGTAACCCTTCACGTCCTCGGACCCGCCGATCTGGACCTCGTCGAGCAACGCGGCCAACCGAATGTGAAAGTCGATGTGCCGAGCGTCGCCGACGCTGTGGAACACCCGAAACCGTCCCGTCTCTTCGACGATCGGCCGCGGCCGGCCCTTCCGGTCGATGATGTGCCTGGACGTCCATTCGACCCGCGTCGAAAGCGTGGCAAACACCGGCCCTTGTTCAACCACCGAAGCATCTCGAACGACCGGCAGGAAGTCCTTGTTGACCCACGGATCGCCGGCACGGATCTTGCCGACCAGCAACTGGTGCCAGGCCCAGAAGATGCCGTGGTGATGCGGATGGTCCTTGGGAAAGTCCTGTGTCAGCACCTGGCCGTCGAGCCCGTAGAGCGGATGAAAGTAATTGGCCGCAACGTGCGTGCCGTTGTCCAGCGAGTGAGCCGTTCGTTGGTAGAACATCACCTTCTGATCCCCGTCCAGACACTCCATCCCGCCCGGCCCGGCCACAAACCGCACACCGGCCTTTTTTCGGTTTCCGGACATGACTTCGCCGGTGAGCCGAATTCGTCTGGCCCCGGCCTTGCCGTCCTCGACCGCCGCCAGCAGCCACGCGGACCGGCCGTCGGATTCGCACTGCACAACGACGTTGCCGGGACCAAAGGCTTCATGCCGGGCCACCAGAACGGCTCCCGGAACCGCGGCGCCGTCGACCCGCGCCGGCATCGGAACCCGAAGCCCCGCCGGCAGGCCCTTGGGCAGGTCGACCAACAGCACCACCCGTTGTGCGGCGGGCAGGTTATCCGCCGCACAAAGAACCGACACCGTCACAGCCAGGGCAATCCATGGCGCACCACGACTCATCCTGCCCCCTCCCATCACGACTTCCGACAGCGACTGGGTGACCGGCCACCCACTGCTCACGCCGCCAGTATACTGACGCCCTGGTTACAATGCCCATCATGGATCTCACGCTAATCGTCCTGGGATGGGTCCTCTGCGGACTGTGGTGCCTGGGGCTGGGGTTGCCACTGCTGGTGCTGTGGTGGCGACGGTTCCCGAAACTGGTTCAGGCGCTTCAGATCCCGGAGTCCTTGCCCCGGGTGACGGTGGTGATCACGGCCAAGGACGAAGGCGGCCGCATCTCCGACTGCCTCGCCTCCCTGCTCGCCTCCGACTACCCCGACCTCGAATTGATCGCCGTCAACGATCGATCCGAGGACACTACGGGGCAGGAGATCGACCGCCTGGTGGCAACCGACTCGCGGACGCGAGCTGTTCATATCGAACAACTGCCCCCCGAGTGGCTTGGAAAGAACCACGCGATGTGGCAGGGCGCCCGTCAGGCCAGCGGTGAGTGGATTCTGTTCACCGACGGTGATGTGCTGTTTCGCCCCGACACGATTCGCCTGGCCGTGGCCTGGTCGTTGACGCAACCGCTCGACCACCTGGCCCTGATCCCGTCGATGCTGACCGGCGGCTACCTCGAGACGGCCCTGGTCTCGTTCTTCGGTCTGATCTTCGCCGGCGCCACCCAGCCGTGGTTGATTCGCCTGCCCACCAGGCACATCTATGCCGGCGTGGGAGCTTTCAACCTCGTCCGTCGCGATTTCTACGAAGCCGCCGGGGGCCACCACCCGATTGCCTACGAGATTGCCGATGACCTCCGCCTCGGCCAGTTGCTCAAGCGACACGGAGCCCGCGCCGACCTGTTGGTGGCCGGCGACCTACTGAGGATTCGCTGGCAACAGTCTGCGTGGACGACGATCACCGGCCTTGAAAAGAACGGTTTCGCAGCGCTGAAATTTTCGGTTCCCCGCACATGCCTGGTACTGCTGGCCGCCGCACTGCTGTTTTACTCGCCCGTGATCGTCCCGTTGCTCGTCAGCGGGCCAGCCACCTGGGGATTCGTGACCACGCTGGTGGTCTCACACATCTGCTACGCCTCTGGGGCCCACGTGCTGGGAACACGGCCATCGGTCCTGCCTGCGCTCCTGCCAGCCTCGCTGGGCATCCTCTTCGCCTTCCTTCGCTCGATGGTCATCACGCTCCGTCAAGGCGGCGTTCGCTGGCGAGACACATTTTACCCGCTGCCAGAACTCAGGCGACGGATGTACCGTTAGGCCTCAAACCGGTCGTATCCCCGACCCACTGTTGGCCCATCGTCTCTCAGCCACGGTCCATTTGCCGCTTCGACTGATTCCGCTGTGGCATCGGCGGTCACCACAGCCGCCAACGCCCCCCGGATCCGGTCCGGATCCCAACACGGCTAGCGGACCACCGGCTGCGTAGGGGTTGAAATCCCCCGGCGCGCGACCTAAATTCGGGGGGTTCCAGTAGCGGCCGTTTGCCGTTGACGGAAAACCTTCCGAGAGAAACTGAATGGGTCGGCACACCGGACCAAAAGCGAAAATCAACCGTCGCCTCGGCGCGATGATCTTTGAGAGTTCCGGCGCGGTTCGCGCTGCCGAACGCCGCGACTACCCACCCGGGATGTCGCAACGGCGACGCAAGCCCTCCAACTACGCACTCGCTCTGCTCGAGAAACAGAAGATCAAGTACTACTACGGGTTGCGAGAACGCCAACTCCGTCGCTATTTCTCCGCCGCCAAGCGAATGCAAGGCAACACCGGCGAACAGTTGCTGATCCTCTGCGAGCGACGCCTGGACAACATGCTCCGTCGCGCCGGTTTTGCCGACACCCGCCCACAGGCTCGCCAGGGCGCCGCACACGGACATTTCCAGGTCAACGGCCGGACCGTTACCGTCCCGTCGATTCGAATCAATGCCGGCGATGTGATCTCGGTCCGCAACCGACCGAACCTGAAGTCGCTCTATACATCATTGCTCGAATCCGGATCGACCAACGACGCCGACTGGATTGACGTCGACGCTGACAACCTCTCCGCGACGGTCACCGCACTGCCGACCTCCGAAGACGTCAGCCTGCCGGTGGACGTCGGCAAAGTGGTCGCCTTCCTGTCTCGCTGAGTTCGCGCCGTCGCATCGCTGCGGACGTCACACTGGCCCGACACGATGAATCAGCCACGACCTGCCGCCATTCTGCTGTTTGGCGCACCCGGAAGTGGAAAGGGGACCCAGGGATTCGTCCTGGGCGGCCTGCCCGGTTTCTTTCATCTCTCCAGTGGAGAGATCTTCCGCGGGCTCGACCCCGATTCGCCCGACGGACAAGCCGTTGCCGGATACACATCGGGCGGAAACCTGGTCCCCGACGACTTCACCGTCTCGCTGTGGCGTAAACAACTCTCCAGCCTGATCGCCAGCCGATCGTTCGATCCCGCCCGCCAGATGCTGCTGCTCGACGGCATCCCACGCAACACCACTCAGTGCGAGATGATCGCCGTTGATGTCGACGTGCAACTGGTGCTGCACCTCGCCGGTGACGACTACGAACCGCTGGTGCAGAGAATACTCGATCGCGCCAGGCAGCAGGGACGTCCAGACGACGCCGACGAATCGGTCGTGCGGCACCGGTTCGATGTCTACCAGTCGGAATCGGCACCCGTGCTCGATTTCTACTCCACTGACCTGCGGGGCGATGTCGATCCGATCGGACTTCCCGGCGAGGTGCTCGGTCGCGTCCTCGACCACGTGCTGCCCGTGCAGCGGCGTTTTCTCGGCGACAGCGGGTAAGGCCGGGCCGGGGTACCGGCGAGCCCCGCTACTGCGGATCCAACAGCGACCTGCGGATGCGGTCCAGTTCCTCGAGTGCGGCCAGCGGGGTCATTGACTCGATGTCCATCCCGCGGATTTCCTCCAGCAGCGGATGCGGCGGCGTCTCGAACAGCGACAACTGGCGACTGGACGTGGGACCGGTCGGCCTGGTCGGCATCCGAGGACGCCCCTCCTCGTCCAGGTGATCCGATTCGAGTGTTTCCAGGATCACTCGTGCCCGGTCAATCACGTCACCGGGCACGCCGGCCAGTCGGGCCACATGGATGCCATAGCTCTTGTCAGCCGACCCCTCGATGATCTTGTGCAGGAAGACCACGTCCTCGTCCTGCTCGTGTACCGCCACGTTCAGATTGACCGCCCCGGCCAATGTCGACGTCAACTCGGTCAACTCGTGGTAATGCGTCGCGAACAGGGTGCGGCAACCGACGCGGTCGTGCAGGTGTTCGGTGATCGCCCACGCCAGCGAGATTCCATCGTACGTGCTGGTGCCACGACCGATTTCATCCAGGACCACCAGGCTGTGGCGGGTGGCGGCGTTGAGAATCCGGGCCGTCTCGGTCATTTCGACCATGAAGGTGCTCTGCCCCTTGCTCAACTCGTCACTGGCACCCACCCGGGCGAACACCCGGTCGGCCACCCCCACCCGTGCCTCGCTAGCCGGAACAAACGAACCCATCTGCGCGAGAATCGTCACCAGCGCCGCCTGCCGGATGTACGTGCTCTTTCCGGCCATGTTCGGACCGGTGATAATCTGCATGTGACCTGACGTTCCGCCAATCCGGACGGCGTTGGGCACGAACTCGCCGGTCGGCTGAATCCGGTCGAGCACCGGGTGACGACTCTCCCTCAGGTCCAGAATCGGATCGGCCGTCAACTCGGGACGGCAATAGCCGCGGGAGGCCGCCAGCACACCCAGGCCGGCCAGCACGTCCAGCCGCGACAGCACGCCGGAAGTCGCCTGCAGCCGCAGGCATTCCCCGGCAACCGACTCACGCAACGCGCCGAAAAACCTCTGTTCAAGCACCACCGCCTGCTCCTCGGCCCGCAGCACCTTCTCCTCGTGTTCCTTCAACTCCGGAGTCACGTACCGTTCCTGGTTCTTCAAGGTCTGCTTGCGGATGTACTCCTCCGGGACCTTGGCCAGGTGAGCGGCAGTCACCTCCAGGTAATAACCGAACACCTTGTTGAACCCGACCTTCAGGCTCGGAATCCCCGTTCGTTCACTCTCGCTGGCCTGGTACGCCGCAATCCACTCCTTGCCACCTCGAGCCAGGTCACGCAACTGATCCAGTTCCGGGTCGAACCCGTCGCGGATGATGCCGCCCTCGGAGACCAACAACGGGGGATCTTCGACAAGAGTTTCGGCGACCTGTTCGAGCACGTCCTCGCACAGGTCCAGTCGCTCTTCGAGTTGCCCCAGCAGCCCCGCCTCTCGTTCGGCCAGCAATTGCTTCAACCGGGGCAACCGAGCCAGCGTTCCGGCCAGACACCCGAGATCCCGGGGAGACGCCCGGCCGGTGGCAACTCGCGAAGTCAAACGCTCGAGATCGTAGATGCCCTTGAGTTGTTCCTGGATATCACGGCAGACAGCGGGCCCGCCGCGAAATTCCTCGACCGCGTCCAGCCTCGATGCGATCTGGTCGATGTCGGTCAGCGGGTTCGACAGCCAATCGCCCAGCAACCGCGCGCCCATCGCGGTCACCGTTTCGTCGATGACCCCCAGCAGACTTCCCTCTCGATTTCCATCGATCAACGTCCGGGTCAATTCCAGGCTCCGACGAGTCGCCTCGTCGATCACCAGGAACCGACTACTCGAGTAGGCTTCCAGTCGCGAAACGTGGGGCAGGGCACTGAGGTGATTTTCAGCGGCGTAGGCCAGCAAGGCCCCCGCTGCCGTCGCCGCCGCGGTGTCGTCGTCGCTGAAATCAAATCCTGCCAGCGACCGGGTGCCGAAATGGTCGAGCAGCGTCCGGCGGCAGGTGTCGACGCCAAACTGCCACGGAGCCCGCCTGGCCAGGCTGATCCCCAATTGGTCAGCCAGCCACCCGACCCCGAGGTCATCGACCGTGTCCTCGGCCACCAGGCACTCGGCGGGCGCCAACCGGGCCAGTTCGTCGGCCAGGTCGGTCAACGTCACGGTGGTCGCCTGGAAGCGGCCGGTCGAAAGTTCCAGCCAGGCCAGACCGATTCCATCCCGTGTTGAAGCCACTCCGGCGATGTAGTTGTACGAGCGGGGATCCAGCAACGCCGGATCGGTCAGCGTGCCGGGAGTCACCGTCTGGGTCACCTCGCGACGGACCATCCCCTTGGCCGTCCTCGGATCTTCGACCTGGTCACAGATCGCCACCCGGTACCCGGCCCGGATCAGTTTCTGCAGGTAGCCGTCGAGTGCGTGGTAGGGAAACCCGGCCATCGGGACCGGGTTGTCCGAGTTCTTGTCGCGGCTGGTCAGGGTCAGCCCCAACACCGGAGCCACCAGTTGGGCATCCTCAAAGAACAACTCGTAGAAGTCGCCCATCCGAAACAGCAGCACGGCCTCCGGGTTCTGCCCCTTGACCTCGGTGTACCGTTGCATCATCGGGGTCAGCTTGCCACCGCCCCGGTTGGCCGAGCCCGACCGCTTCTTTCCTGCCGGAGTGCTGCCACCCGATGACGAGGCCGCCGGCGCATCACCGGCGGCCTGCGAGTCAGGTTGGTCGGGTGTGCCGGAATCCGCCATGACGCCGGTATCGAAAAAGGTCAGGAACAGGGGGTGCGAGAACCACTAGCCTCGGGTTTCGGGGAACAACTGGCTGACACTGGTGCGTTCGTGGATCGACCGGATCGCGTTGGCGAACAGCGGAGCCACGCTGACCACCTCGACGTTCTCAGGCAACGGTTCGAACGCCGTCTCGATTGTGTCGGTGATCAGCATCTTCTTGATCACGCTCTCGCCGATCCTCGACGCGGCCCCTCTGGAGAACACCCCATGGCTGACCGCGGCGAAGATCTCGCGGGCCCCGCGCTGCCTGACCGCCTCCGCGGCACTGATCAGCGAGCCCCCGGTGATCGTGAAGTCGTCGACCACCAGCACGTTCTTGCCTTCGACATCACCGACCACCTCGAGCACCTCGGCCTGTTCGTCGTGGCCGGTCCGCTGCTTGCTGCCGAAGACGGCCGGCACGTCGAGCACGCGTGCGTAGTCGACCGCGTCCTTGGCAAAACCGGTGTCGGGGCTGCAGACGACCAGGTCGGGGATCTCCAGCGACTGCACGTGTTCGCAGATGGTATGCCGGGCGTAAAGATGATCAACGGGGATGCGGAAGAAGCCCTGGATCTGAGGACTGTGCAGATCCATGGTCAACACCCGGTCCGCTCCGGCTGCCTCGATCGCGTCGGCACAAACCCGGGCCCGGATCGAGACCCGGGGTTCATCCTTCTTGTCGCCCTTGGCGTAGCTGAAGAAGGGGATCACCGCGGTCACGTTTTGCGCGCTGGCCCGCTTCAATGCATCAATCCAAAACAGCAACTCCATGAAGTTGTCGTTGACCGGGAAGTGAACGCCCTGGATCACGTACACGTCGCGCCCGCGGACGTTCTCCTTGACCCGCACGAAGACGTTCCCCTCGCTGAAGACGTGTGCGTGGCAGGGCACCAGCGGGACGCCGAGGCCGTCTGCGATGGCCTGAGCAAAGATCGGATTGCCCGAACCGGGCAACACCGCCAAGTCACCCTGTGGGGCCTGAAACGGCTGAGCCCGAGGCCCGGATCGTTCGACTGGATTGTCGGCGGCGGCGTTCATCGGGAGCATGATATACAAGCCCACCGGAACTCGAAAGCCGACCCCCGCGGGGATTGACGCTTCGTGCACCACGGCCTATCACACTTCCTGTCATATCCTCACACGCACTTCTCAGACGAAACCGTCCCCGTGCAGCGACTCTTCAACTTCTCGGCCGGACCCGCCGTGCTGCCCGAGCCGGTTCTCTCCGTCGCACGCGAGCACCTGCTGTCGCTGGGAGAGACCGGAATCGGAGTGCTCGAACATTCGCACCGCGGAGACGTTTTCGGCGACGTGCTGGCGTCGGCCGAGGCGAGGATCCGTCGCCTGGCGGCCGTCCCCGACGATGTGGCCGTGCTGTTCCTGCAGGGGGGTGCCTCGCTGCAGTTCGCCATGGTCCCGGCCAATCTCCGTTCCAGAGCTGACACCGCCGATTACATCATCAGCGGCACCTGGGCGATGAAAGCGTTCGAGGCAGCCCGCAGCGACGGAGCCGTCCACGTCGCCTCCTCGTCGCAGGATTCTGACTTCCGGAACCTACCCGGCCCGCCGGAATGTTCCGACCAACCCGCCTACCTCCACTACACTTCCAACAACACCATCGCCGGCACGCAGTTCGCCACGCCGCCAACGCCCCCCGACGGGGTTCCACTGATCTGCGACGCCAGCAGCGACATCTTCTCGAGACCGATCGATCTCCACGCCCACGACCTGGTCTACGCCGGGGCACAGAAGAACCTCGGCCCGGCCGGCCTGACGCTGGTACTGATCCGCAGGACCCTGCTCGAGCGGGCTCCCGACAGCCTTCCGCTGATCCATCGCTATGCCACGCATGCCCAGTCCGGATCGCTATACAACACCCCACCGGTCTTCTCGATCTTCGTCACCGAACTGGTGTTGGAATGGCTGGAAGAGCAGGGGGGCCTCGAGTCAATCGCCGACCGCAACCGGATCCAGGCGTCGCGGCTCTACGATCGCATCGACGCCAGCCACGTTCTGACCGGTCGAGTTGGCCTCTGCGCCCGGTCGTCGATGAACGTCGTCTTCTCGGCCGGCGGCGAAGAGGCGGACACGCGGTTCCTGGAACACTGCCGTCGGGCCGGTCTGGCTGGACTGAAGGGACACCGCAGCGTGGGAGGCCTGCGGGCCAGCCTGTACAATGCCCAGCCGGACGCGGCTGTTGATCGGCTACTGGAGGTGATCGACGCCTTCGAAGCGGAGCAAGCCGAGTGAGCGACGACAGCCCCCCCGGTGACAGAGGCCGGATTCAAGACGACGGCCTGGACATGGCGCACGCCGACATCGGGCTAGTGTCGGCGCTGAGGATCGAACTGGCTCCGTTCCTAGAACGGTGCCTGACACCAAAGAAGTACACCGGTGGAGAGTTTACGTTCCGGGGCGGCCGCTACGACGAGGCCCGCGTGGCCATCGTCGAATCCGGACCTGGTTTCGCCCGTGCGCGTCGCGCAACACACGCCTTGATCGAAGCTCACACCCCCTCCTACGTCGTCTCGTGTGGCTTCTCCGGTGCCCTCCAACCCGAACTCAAGCTCGGTCACATCGTGATGGCCAACGCGATCACTGACACGCACGGCCACGACATGTCTTTGACATTCAGCCCGCCCGAGCACCTGCCGCCGGGTGTCCATGCCGGACGGCTGGTCGTCGCCGACGAACTGGTACGAACCACCGAGGAAAAAACGGCCCTCGGTGAAGCCCACGACGCGTTGGCCGTCGACCTGGAGAGCCTGGCCGTAGCACAGGCCTGCCGTGAGAGGGGCGTTGGATTCATGGCCGTCCGGGTCATCAGCGACGATCTCGACACCGATCTCCCGCCGGAAATCCACTCGGTGCTCGCCGCCACGCCCGGCCGACGCATCGGAGCCGCGCTGGGTTCACTGTGGAAACGCCCCGGCAGCTACAAGGACCTGTGGCAACTTCGCGAACAGGCCCGATTTGCCGCCGAACGACTCGCCCGGTTCCTCGACGGTGTCATCGAACAACTCCACGAATCGATTTCCACCGACTGACCCTCTTCACGCCTTCGCTGACACCGGCCCACCGATGCGACACTGGATTCTCGCAGAAACCAATTACGGCCACGTCCGCGACGGCGGATATGAGGTCGCGGTGTTGCCGTTGGGAGCGACCGAACCCCACAACCTGCACCTGCCCTACGGCACCGACATCTTCGAAGCCGACCAGATTGCCGCCGGTGCCGCCGAAGCCGCCTGGAACCGCGGCGCCCGGGTCGTCGTGCTGCCGACAGTGCCCTACGGCACCCAGACCAACCAGCACGCCTTCCCCCTGGCGATGAACCTCTATCCGTCAACCCTGGGCCGAGTGATTTCCGACCTGGTCGAATCGGTGCACAGGGCCGGCATCTCGAAACTGCTGATCCTCAACAGTCACGGCGGCAACGAACTCAAGAGCGTCCTCCGCGAGTTGGTCGGTGGCCCGGTCCACCTGTTCCTGTGCGACTGGTTCCGCAGCATCTCAAATGATGTCCAGGCCGAATTGTTTCAGGATCCCGGTGACCACGCCGGCGAAATGGAGACCTCGCTCGCACTGGCCTACTTTCCCGACCTGGTCGCTCACGACCCCGAATCCGGCCGCCTGTCGGCCGACGACGGGGCAGTCCGCTCGACTCGTTTCGACGCCGTCAACCGCGGCTGGATCTCGATCACCCGCCCCTGGCACCTGCTGACGACCAACACCGGAGTCGGCAACCCGCACCCGGCAACGGCCGAAGCCGGCCGGGAGTTGATGGAGACACTCGTCGAGCGACTGTCCGGCTTTCTCGTCGAACTGGCTGACGCCGACGTCGACGATTCCTTCCCCTACCCATCTGCCTGAGCATCCCCGCCATGAAGATCTCGCACGTGGCAATGACGACACTGGCCCTGGCCGTTCTCTCGGCGGCCCGGCTTCCCGCCGCAGACAAGCTGCCCGCCTTCAACAGCATTCGCGCCGCCGGCCCGGATTTCGCCGTGCAGGGGGAGTACGTCGGAACGGTCGGCGGCAGCTACCCCGTCGGAATCCAGATCGTCGCTCTGGGGGCCGGAAAATTCGAGGGAATCATCCATGGCGGTGGCCTGCCCGGCGCCGGATGGGACGGAAAGACCCGGTTCTACCTTCGCGGGACCCGCGACGGCAGCACGACACGGCTCGAGGGCGTCCACGGCGAACGACTGCGGTTCCTCAACCGCAACTTCCTGGCCACGATCGACGATGGCCAACTGGCCGGTCGTGCCCTGATGTTCCTCAATCATGTCGACGACCCCGCCTGTCGCTGCCGCCGCGTCGTTCGCACTTCTCCGACCCTGTCCGCCAAGCCACCCGCGGGAGCCGTGGTGCTCTTCGACGGCAGCTCGACCGACGCCTGGATCGCCGCAAAACTCGCCGATGGCCGACTACTGGCCGCAGGGACGCGAACCAGGAAATTGCTCCGCAACTACCATTTGCATCTGGAGTTTCGGACACCGTTCATGCCCACAGCCCGGGGCATGCAACGGGGCAACAGCGGCGTCTACCTGCAGGAACTCTGGGAGGTGCAGGTGATCGACTCGTTCGGATGGACAACCGAAAACCAAAAATACGAACGGTTGTCCCACGTCGGACGCTGCGGCGGGATGCACGAACTGGTGATGCCAGCGGTGAACATGTGCCTGCCGCCGTTGTCATGGCAGACATTCGATATCGACCACACCGCCGCGACGGTCGATGACGACGGTCGCCCGAAGACCCCCGCGATCCTCAGTGTTCGACACAACGGCGTGGTGATCCACGACCGCCTCATCCTGCCCCCCACTCCGGCCTCGGCCACTACGCTCCCGCACCGAAACCACCTCCCAGGACGTCTCTACCTGCAACAGCACGGCAATCCCGTCCGTTACCGAAACATCTGGATCGTGGAGCGTTAGCACATGCCTGACCCCACCGGGGAATTCTCTGACCATATCGTCGTCGTTACCGGTGCCTCGCAGGGCATCGGCGCCGCCACCGCGTTGGCTTTCGCCCAGGCCGGGGCCACCGTTGTCGCCGGGTGTCCGGCTCTGGAAAGCGAACAGCACCGGCAGGCGGTCGCCGACTGGCGTGAGGCGGCCGGGTTGTCTGCCGAACGCGTCGCCCCGATTACCGCGGACGTCTCCCGGGTCGAGGAGGTCACCGAGTTTTACGACACGGTCGAGAAACACTTCGGACGGGTCGACGTGTTGGTCAACAACGCCGGGATCAACCGTGACCACACACTGGCCAAGATGACCGACGAGGAATGGAGAGCCGTTTTGGCCGTCAACCTCGACGGCACCTTCTTCAACTGCCGCGGCGTGTTGCCGCTGATCGCCGACGGTGGACGCATCGTCAACATCTCGTCGATGGTCGCGCAGACGGGCAATTTCGGGGTCGCCAACTACGCCGCCAGCAAGGCCGGCATCCTGGGCCTCACCAAGAGCCTGGCGCTGGAACTCGCCCCGCGAGAGATCACCGTCAACGCCGTCTGTCCGGGTTTCATCGACACGGACATGACCCGAAGAATCCCCGATGAGGTTTTCCAGAAACATCTCGAAAGAATTCCGCTGGGCCGGGTCGGAACTCCTGAAGACGTGGCGGCGACCGTGCTGTTCCTGGCCTCCCGAGGCGCCGGCTACATGACCGGGCAGAGCCTGGGAGTCAACGGCGGCCTCTACACCGGAGACTGAATCCGGGCAACGCGACGACAGCGGCGTTCAACCCGAACGGTGGATGGCCACCAGGTCACTCAACAACGACAACCCGGTCGCCTCCTTTCCCGCACCGGCACCGACGATCGTCACCGGCCCGACGAGGTCGGTTTCCAGCGTCACCGCGTTGGTCACCCCGCCGACAGCGGCCAGCGGGTCATCCAGCCGAAGCGCCACCGGGCCAACCGACGCGGTGACCTGCCCGTCAACGCGTTCGACTTGGCCGATCAGTTTCCACCGCTGCCCGTGTTCCGGAGCCGCCGCAACGACCTCGGCCTCCAGCCCCGTGATGCCCTCCCGGGGAATCCCCTCCACCCCCAGTTCGGCCCGCATCACCACGTTGGCCAGGATCACCACCTTGGCCAGAACGTCAAAGCCCTCGACGTCGGCCGTCGGATCCGCCTCGGCGTATCCCAGTTCCTGGGCCATCGCCAATGCCTCGGCGTAAGGTCGTCCCTGCTCCATCTCCGAGAGGATGTAGTTGGTGGTTCCGTTGAGGATTCCCCGGATCCGCACGAACTCGCAGCCGGCCAGGGCCTCGGTTGCCGTGGACAACACCGGCGTACCGCTCATCACCGTCCCTTCAAAGCGAAACTGCAGACCCTGAGACGCGGCCAGTTCTGAGAGCTCTCGCCACGCCAACGCCACCGGCCCCTTGTTGGTCGTCACCACGTGAGCACCCGCCTCGAAGGCCGCACGACAGTGCGACAGCGCCGGCTCGCCCGTTTCGATGTTCGTCACAGTCACCTCGACCACCGTGTCAGCGCCGCTGTTGCGGATCGTCTGGAGACTGTCCCAGTCACACACCTGATCGGAATACCTCGACAGCGAACCCGGCTCGCCGGCTCCTTCGGCCACCAGTGCGAGCACCCGGTCGAGATCCAGGCCATCGGGGTCGTAGCAACTCCCGTGGTGGAGATCCGCGACAGCGACAACTCGCGACTCGTACCCAAAATCGTCACGCAGCAGGTTGCGCTTCTCGCAGAGGATTTCGACCAACCCGCGGCCGACGGTCCCGAATCCGATCAGCGCCAGTTTCTGTGTCACGATGAAAGTTTCCCGTGCAGGGTCTACGAAACGCGTCACGGAGAGTACCCGAAAGAGACGCCGCTGGGCAGGGATCCGATGACGACCGCAGTGGCCCCGGGGGGGCTTGAGAAGTTACAAGGGATCCAGGACACCTCCATGCCGAACCGCCTTCGTTACGCTCTGGCCCTGTTGCTGATCGCGCCGTGTTGCGTGATGGCGGACGCCCCATCGGAAATCCCCTGGTCATTGCAGCCGGTCAGTCGCCCGACAGTTCCGGTCGTCGACAGCGGGGGCTGGGCCCGCAACCCGATCGATGCCTTCACCTGGCACCGGCTGGCCACCGCCCGACTGACCCCCTCGCCCGCGGCGGACCACCGCACGCTGGTCCGCCGAGCATGGTTCGACCTGCTGGGTTTGCCCCCCGGACACCTGCTGCCCGATGACGACATCCTGGCTGATCCGGGCCGTTGGTCCGCCGAAGTTGACCGACTGCTGGCCAACCCGCATTACGGCGAACGCTGGGGCCGCCACTGGCTGGACGTGGCCCGTTACGCCGACACCAAGGGGTACGTCTTCTTTGAAGACCGTGTCTTCCCCTGGGCCTGGACCTATCGGGATTACGTCGTCAACGCCTTCAACAACGACCTGCCGTACAACCGATTCGTTGTCGAGCAACTCGCCGCAGACCAACTCGATCTCGACGACCATCCCGAATCCCGGGCAGCGATGGGGTTCCTGACGCTCAGCCCCCGCTTCATGAACAATCTCCACGACCAGATCGATGACCAGATCGACGTGGTCACCCGGGGCCTGATGGGACTGACTGTCACCTGTGCTCGCTGTCACGACCACAAATACGACCCCATTCCCCAGGCCGACTACTACTCGCTCTACGGCGTTCTCCGCAGTTCATCCGAACCAATGGTTCCGCCGGAATTGACCCACCCCGACACGGGCGAATCCCACCGCAAGTTCCGGGCCGAACTCGACAAGCGATCCACGGCGATCCGTGAGTTCATCATCAAGACACACACCGACATGCTTGTCGCGGCCAGGAAACGAGCTGGCGAGTACCTGCTGCAGGCCCAGAGAACACTCGCTCAACCACCCACTGACGATTTCATGCTGCTGGTCGAGGCCGGGGGTCTGAACCCGACGGTGGTCCTGAGGTGGCGTGTCTTTCTCGAGCAGCTCGATTCCCGTGCCGCCGTCGAAGGGGTCCGTGACCCCGTCTGGGGCCCATGGCTGGCGATGGCCGAACTGGACCGGCCCGACCAGAAGACCTTCCCCGAGGCACTTCCCGGACTCTTGACGCGGCTTTCGGCCAACGCCAACGACCGGTTGCCGATCAACCCACGGATTCTGGCCGCTCTGAAGGCCGCCCCCCCGCGGTCTCTTGACGACGCGGCCACTCTCTACGGACAGGTCCTGAACAAGATCGAAACCGAGTGGCAGGCGAGCCAGAAGAGGGCTGCCGAAGCGGGCAAGCCTCGGCCAACGCGTTTCGAGGACCCCACCCGTGAGCAATTGCGTCTGGTGTTCCATGCCCCCGACGCCCCGTCAAACGTCCCGCGGCTCTTCGGCTGGGGTGCATTGGCCCTGCTGCCGGATCGACCGGCGCAGGGTGTCTACAAGAAGCTCAGGAAAGAACTCGAGCAGTGGCTGATCAAGGGAAAAGACGCTCCACCGCGGGCCATGACCCTGGCCGAGAACGACACGCCATACCGTCCACGGGTATTTCAGCGCGGCAATCCGAACCGACTGGGCGAACCGGTACCCCGCCGTTTGCCGGTGGCACTGTCCGGCCCCGTGCGGGCGCCGTTCCGGGTCCGCAGCGGCCGGCTCGAACTCGCTCGAGCCATCGCGTCCCCGGCAAACCCCCTGACCGCACGGGTGATCGTCAATCGCATTTGGTTGCATCACTTCGGACAGGGGCTGGTCAGAACCCCCAGCGACTTCGGCACCCGGGGCACTCCGCCCACCCACCCCGAACTTCTCGACTACCTCGCCGACTGGTTCGTTCGCGACGCCGACTGGTCGATCAAGGCGCTGCACCGCCTGGTCATGACCTCGGCCACCTACTGCCAACGAAGTGATCATCGCCCCGAAGCCTTTTCCGTCGATCCCGAGAATCTTCTGCTCTGGCGGATGCTGCGGCGGAGGCTCGGTTTCGAAGCGATGCGGGACGCCCAGTTGACCTACGCCGGCAGCCTGGACGAGCGTTTCGGGGGGCCCTCGCTGACGGCCATGTTCACCGGCGGAGGTGTCACGGACCGGCGTTCGATTTATGGCCACATCGATCGCATGAATCCACCCGCGTTGCTGCGGACGTTCGACGTCCCCAGCCCCCAGGCCACTTGCGGCCGCCGCGACGAAACGACCGTGCCGCCACAGGCGTTGCACATGATGAACCACGCAACGCTGCACGAACTGGCAGCGCGACTGGCATCCCGGACAACCGGATCGCCACCCCAGCGGGTTCAGCGGCTTTTCGAGATTGTCTTCTCACGACGCCCCGCCCCCGACGAATCGACCGCGATTCTGAGGTTCATCGACGGGTTCGATGGCAACACACCCGCGTCGTGGACCACCGTGGCCCACACCCTGTTGATGTCCAACGAAGCCCAGTTCATCGACTGAATCGGCCGTCCCCATGCACGCACTCGCCCACCCCCCCAGCCCGTTGTCTCGACGAGAATTGCTCGAGCGTGGTGGCACCGGCCTGGGCATGCTCGGCCTGGCCGTCGTGCTCGACCAGGCCGGGGAACTCGGGGCTGCCTCCACGCCCGCCGGCTCCCCGCTCCGCGACCGCTCGACCCATCCGCTCGCCCCACGACCACCACACTTCCCGGCCAAGGCGACTCGGGTCGTCCATCTGTTCATGAACGGCGGGCCGTCACAGGTCGACACGTTCGACCCCAAGCCCGAACTGACCCGCCGTCACGGGCAACCGCTGCCCACCCGCAACCTGCGCACCGAACGCAAGACCGGTGCGGCCATGGGGTCGCCCTTCCGCTTCCGTCAGCACGGTGACTCGGGATTGCCTGTCAGCGAGTTGTTTGAACGAACCGCCGGTCACATCGACGACATGTGCATCATCCGCTCGATGCAGGCCGACGTGCCCAACCACGAACCGTCGCTGATGCTGATGAACTGCGGCGACGCTCGGCTGCCGCGGCCCAGCTTCGGTTCGTGGCTGACCTACGGCCTGGGCTCTGAGAACCAGGACCTGCCCGGCTTCATCGTGCTGTGTCCGGGTGGATACCCGATCTTCGAGACCCGCAACTGGCGGAGCGCCTTCCTGCCCGGGGCCTACCAGGGCACTCATATCGACACCAAGCAGTCCGATGTCCGCAAGCTGATCGCCAACATCACCAACGGCCGACTTTCAGCGGTCAAGCAGAGGCAGCAGATCGACCTGCTGGGCCGACTCAACCGCCGTCACCGCGACCAACGTCCCGGCGACGGTCGCCTCGAGACACGGATGCAGAGCTTCGAACTGGCATTCCGAATGCAAACGGCCGCCACCGACGCGTTCGACATCTCTCGCGAGCCGAAACACATCCAGCAGCTCTACGGCGACTCGCTGCATGGTCGTCAGATGATGATCACTCGTCGGCTGATCGAACGCGGCGTCCGCTGTGTCCAGGTCTGGACCGGAGCCGGCCAGCCATGGGACAACCACAACCAGCTCGAGAAAAACCACCGCAACCTCGCCCGGGACTGGGACCGGCCGATCGCAGCATTTCTGACAGACCTGAAACAGCGAGGCCTCTTCGATTCGACGCTGGTCCTGTGGGGCGGCGAGTTCGGTCGTACACCGGTGGCCGAGTTCCCGGCGCTCAACGGTCGCGACCACAACCACTACGGTTTCAGCTGCTGGCTGGCCGGGGGAGGGATCCGCGGCGGACAGGCCTATGGAGCGACCGACGATTTTGGATTCCGGGCAGTCGAGAACCCGGTCCACGTCCACGACCTGCACGCCACGATGCTGCACCTGCTGGGCTTCGACCACGAACGGCTGACTTACCGCGTCGCCGGTCGAGATTTTCGGCTGACCGACGTCCACGGCCAGGTGGTTGAACAACTGCTCGCCTAGTCCAGTCGGCGTTTTGGTTCTTCAGACGTCACAGAGGGCGACGGCCTGCTGGAGCCCCTTCAACGGATCACCTGTCGGGATGAACTCCTGGCCGACGTAGCCCTTGTAGCCAACCTCCAGCAGCGCCCTCATGATCGGCGGGTAGTTGATTTCCTGGCGATCGTCCAACTCGGCCCGACCCGGATTACCCGCCGTGTGGATGTGGGCGATCGCCTCGCCCAATGCCTTGATCCGGCGAATCACGTCACCGTCCATGATCTGGACGTGATAGATGTCGAAGAGCAGTTTCAGCCGCGGAGAGCCGACCCGGTTGATGATCTCCATCACGTAATCCACGTGATCGCCCTGGTAACCGGGATGCCCCTTCATCGGGTGCGTGTCGTCACGCGTGTTGAGCATCTCCAAGGCCAGCGTGACCTTCTTCTTCTCAGCGTAACCGACGATTTGCTTGTACCCCTTCACGCAATTGCTGATGCCGTCGGAGTTCGAAATGTGGGGACTCTTCTTGTCGTCGGGATCGACGGCCGAGTATCCGGTGAAACTGATCACGCACGGAGTGCCGAAATCGGCTGCCGCATCGATCGATTTTCGAGTGGCCTCGATCACTTGGCCGTGAAACTTCGGATTGTTG
>CAUZRQ010000041.1:0-41757 GCA_963582065.1 Planctomycetota bacterium
AGGAACTGGTTGAAGAGAACAACACGCTCTCGAGCGTGATCAGTTTCTACACCGAAACCAGCGTGCTCTCTTACACGTTCAATGGTTCCGCGGATGACGACACGCTGATCATCGACGACACCGTTGGTGGCGGTCTGCCGACGGTCCAGGACGTGGTCCTGGGCGGCGTGGTGGCCGATGACACCGACAACCAGTTCGTCGCCGGGCAGGCCGGCGTGATGTTCAATGGAGCCGGCGAGACGACTGCTGGTGACGCCATCCGCTTCGTGCTGGACCAGAGCGGCGCGAGCGTGGTCACCGACCAGATCTACGGTGCCGGTGAAGGCGACGGTGGTGGAGCCACCGCGGACGCCGGCGGTGCCGAGGGTGAGATCCTGACGTCCAACTCCGCCGGTGAAAGCCTCTTGGTCTACTTCACCGACCTGGAACCGATATCGGTTACCGGTGCCCCCGGAGGGACATTGACAGTTCGGGCCGACAACACGGCCAACACGATCAACGTCGACCGCGGCGACCTGGCCGGAGGATCCGCCACCGACACCCGCGTGACGGTCAACGGGTTCGAGACTCACGACTTCGCCGCCAACACCTTCGCGGCCCTGGTTGTTGAGGGGCTTGATGGAAACGACACGATCACCGTCGGCGACGATCCGTTCGCCAACGGCGAATCAACGCTGACGGCCCTGACGATCGACGGCCATTCGGCCGACGCCGGATTTGCCGATGATGATGCGGCCGACGAACTCAACCTGCACAGCAACGCCCTGCCGGGAGCCGCCGGCACGGGGGCGGCCAGCGTGATGGTCGGACGCGGCGGCGATGACCAGTTGAACATCTTCGACAGTGGCAACTCGGTCGACGACATTCTCGGCACCGTGCTGGCCAACGGTGACGACCTGGTCGCCGGGGCCGGTGGCAGTCGTGGCGATGACGAATTGGTCGTCACCGACACCGGAACCGCCGACGGCACGGCCGAAACCGTTGCCATCACCGGCAGCACGATCAGCGGCATCACCGGAACGAGTGGCTCCGGCGGAGTGATCACCTACGGATCACTCGACGACACCACGCTGGACACCGGTCGATTGGAGATCAACGGCAGCAGCAACGGCAACACCTACAACATCGATTCGACCGCGGCGAACCTGATCGAAACCGAGCTCAATGCCGGCGGCGGTGTCGACACGGTCAACGTTTCCGACGCTTCCGGCACCGCCGACGGGGTGATCAGCCCCATCGACCTGAATGCCCAGGCGGGTGCCGACGACACGCTGAACATCATCGACACCGGTGACACGACCGCCGACATCTTCCACATGGACGAGCAGGCAATCGGTGGTGGTGCCTTCGGTGCGGCTGTCGGTCGCAGCGACACTTCGACGGCGCCAAACGACGGCCCCTTCGGGACCAACGGCATCCTCTTCTACGACAACGACCTCGAGCACCTCGACGTCGACGGCCCGGACGGCGCCGGGATCGACAACACCTACAACATCAACGGTGTGGACCTGGGCGGCAGCGGTGTCGGCACGACCGAGGGAGCCGGGACCGTCACGATCGACGACGGCCAGGGCGACAGCACCTGGAACATCCAGGGCAACGAACTCTCGGCCGCCGCCGACCATGTCTTCAACGGCGGTGCGGGGGATGACGACTTCACGGTCTTCCTGACCGACGCGGGCCTTGTCTCGGCGGACTCCCTGGAGATCAACGGCCAGGCCCAGGACACCGACCGCGATCGCGTGATCCTGGATGTGACCGCCGACACCGGTGCCGGCCGCAGTGTCACGATGACCTACGCCGACTCGACCAAGGCCAGTGGCGATCTGGACGTGGCCGGGTTGACCGCCGCAGCCGCGGCCGAGCAGTTCATCGATCTCAACTCGGTCGAACAGGTCAACTACCGCGGCGACACGGGCAACAACGACGACGCGGTCACCGTGCTGGGAACGGCCGGTGGTGATGACGTCCTGTCGGTGACGCCGATCACTGCCGACGAGGCCAACGTGTTCATCGACGGCACCCCGTTCCTGAAACACAATCCACCCACCCAGTCGGCTCTGACCAACAATCCCGGTGTGGCTGGAAACGGAGTTGGTCCGGACATCAGCATCGACAGCATCGCCCAGGCCGGTGGCCTGGTGGTCAATGGCAACTCGGACCAGGACCGCCTGGTGGTCAATGCGCCGACCGAGAGCAATGCCACTGTCGGTGACACCGCGGCCACGGCCGGTTTTGGCGGAAACGTCTACGGCAGCGGTTCGACGGTACGTGCCGACGGCCAGGCCTTTGACGACATCACGGTGACCGATGCGGCCGTGGGCATCACGCTCAAGGGAGACGGATCGGCCACCGATACGCTGGTGCAGGTCAATTTCGATGCGACGACCTACGGGCTGACCGACCCGGCCGATGCCGAATTGACGGTCAACGCGGGCGAGGACGCTTCGGTGCGGGCCAACCCGGCGGCGGGATTCGTGGGTGTCGCCGACGACATCAGCGTGACCCTCTCCCGCACGTTCCATATCCAGGTCAACGCGGGTGAGCCGCCGTTGCCCGGAGACACTCCGACCAACGCCACGGCCGAGGATCTCGTCGGTGACCGGCTGAATGTCGACGTCCTGAACGCCGACGGCAGCATCAACATCTACAGCGACCTCGAAGAGACGCCCAACGTCTCGATTTCCTCGACCGACAGCATCGGCACCACCGAGCCGGTGACCTATCACAGCGTGGAAACCACGATCCTCGATCCCGGTGATCTCTCGCAGCAGGTCAACATCATCGGCGACAACAATGATTTTGCCGGTGCCGACCAGGACGACGAGATCCTCGTGGTCGGTGGCGACATCGATTCGCTGCTGGGCGTCACCCAGAGCGACGTGGACGGGGCCAACGAGTTCAACCTGCTGTTGAACGGGTCCAACCCGATCCAGGTCTACAACACCCAGTTCCTGAACATCTCGGCTCGCGAGGGTGACGATGACATCACGATCGAACCCTACGCCAACGACCTGACCGGCAACTGGAACATCGACCCGGTCGTCGACGGTGGTGCCGGTGACGATGACGTGATCTACGGCAGTGGTGAACGAGACGCGGTCAACCAGCCGAGCATGCAGTTTGTCGACGACGCTCCCGACGGCGCCGTTTCGGGCGTCAGCGAGGACATCACGATTGCTCCCAGCGGTACGGGTGCCGGCCAGATCCGCTCGATCAACGCATCCGACGGCACCAACGTGTCCACGATCGATTTCAGCAACACCGAAGACATCACGGTCTTCCTCAACGACGGATCGGCCGGCGATGACGATGCCTTGACGATCCTGGGCACCCCCGGTGCTGACACCGTCGTGGTCAACCTGACCAACAACGGTGACGACGGCGGTCCGCTGGTGGACATCAGTGGGACACTGCAGATTGAGACCTTCAGCGCCAGCACGGCCGATGCGAGGCCTTCCGCAGGTGATCTCTCGCCGACCCAGGCGGCCCTGGAAGATCTCACCATTCTCACCGGCACCGGTGACGACACGATCCGGGTCGTCGGCCGGGCCGACGGTGCGACGACGCTGATGATCGACGCGGGCGATCCCGATGCCAGCGACACGCTCGCGGTGGACATCACCACCGGCAACGATTCCTACACGATCAGCCGTGGCGACCACACCCGCGAGGGATCGGTGGTTGTCAGCCTCGACGGCGCCACCGCCACGCAGGTGAACTTCGACGGCATCGAGAACATCTCGGTCGACCAGCTGAATCTGCACGCCAGCAGTGGTGACGGCGGAACCGACCTCGTCACGCTCAACGGTACCAGCGGCAACGACGCGATCTCCGTTTCGTCGGTCACGCCCGACGACCTGTCGGCCAGCGTCGGCAACGGGCCGACCATCACCCTGGACGAACTCGGCGATGGCACCACGGTGACCATTGCGGCCGCCGGAGGCGACGACAGCCTGAGCCTGTCGACGACCAGTGCCGACGACACGATCGACTACACGGCCAACAGTGCGTCCTCGGCCAGCCTCGACGTCAGCGACGCGGCCGAGACGATCAGTTTCAGTCTCAGCGGCAGCGAGTCGCTCAGCATCGACGCGTCCGGCGAGACCACCACCTCGGACGTTCTCAATGTCCTCAACGCTGATGCGACGATCACGTCCACTGGCGGAGGTTCCGGTGTGGTGGACCCGGTGGATGCCGCCGGGGCGGGGCTCCTGTCACTGGGCTTCGCGAGTGTCGAGTCGGCCGTCGTCAGCGGGACCACCGGCGTGGTCCAGGGCACGTCCGGCGATGATGTCATCAGTCTCTCGGCAACGGGACAACTGACTGTCACGGACCTGTTCGGCAATGGTGACAGCACGTTCGATGTCTCCGGTTACCAGGCACTGGTCATCAACGCCCTTGGTGGCAACGACGACGTGAGCATCACCGCCAGCGGGTCGTTTGCCAACGGGCTTAGTGTGCTCGGCGGCGACTCGGACAACGACGGCGACAGCGTGAACATCTCGGCCGCCGGGAACAACGTCAACGTGGCTCTTTCGTCCAACACGGTTTCGGGCGTGACCGCCAGTGACATCACTCTCGACAGCGTCGAGGTCCTGACCGTCGATGCGGCCGGGAATCTCTCGATCGACGGAACCACCGGTCACGACACGCTGCAGTTCCAGGCGTCCACGGCCGCCAACGGCAGTGTCACCCTGGTCGGTGGGAACACCGGTGTCAGCTACACCAACCTCGGTGGCAACCTGACCGTCGACGGCGGCACCGCCGGTGTCGACGTGTTGGTCATCCAGGGTTCGGAAGGGGCTGACACGGTCACCTCGGCGTCGACGACCGAAGTCACGCTCAACGGCACCGTCACGATCGGCGGTGGCATCGATCGGCTCGATATCCAGACCGGTGGCGGAAACGACAGCATCACGATCAGCGACGCGATCAACCTTCCCAAGGCCATCGATGCCGGCGACGGCAACGACACGATTGATCTCTCGGGTGCCGGCGCTGCCGACCCGACGATCATCGGGGGCCTGGGCGACGACACGATCATCGGCAGCGCCGGTGTCGACATCATCCTGGCCGGTGCCGGAAACGACAGCATCACGGCCGGCGCCGGAGACGATGTGGTTTATGCGGGTGAAGGCAACGATGTGATCACCGGCGATGCGGGTGCCGACGAGATCTACGCCGGTGCCGGAAACGACGACATCACCGGGGGCACCGAAGCCGACGTGATCTACGGTGGAGACGGGTCGGACACGATCCACTGGGCAACCGGCGATGGTGCCGACACCGTCGAAGGCGAAGCCGGCAGCGACGTGCTCGATTTCTCGGACGCCGCGGCGACCATCGCCGTGGATCTTTCCGACATTCGGGCGACGGTCGGAAGCGTGGATGTCGCGGGCATCGATCGCATTGATGTGACCGGCAACATCATCAACATTGTCGGCTCCAACAACGACGACGCGATCGCGATTGTCGATGACGGAGTGGGAACGGCCGTGACCGGCCTGAGCGTGCCCCTGGACATCACCGGTGCGACCCAGATCGGCATCGACAGCGGAACCGGCAGCGACGTGCTGACGGTGACCGGAAACAGCGTGACGGTCGACACGGCCGGTGCAACCATCACCGGGGCGACGCCGTCGACGGTGAACTACTCGAACCTCGAAGCCGTTTCGGTGTTGGCCAGTGCCGGTACGGCCCTGACCGTCAGTGGTTCGGGGGCCTACACGGTCTCTCCGGGAGCCGCGGCCGACGAGGGGACGATTCTGACCGACAGCGTCACGGTGTCCTTCGACGGGTTCGGTTCGGGCACGACGTTGAATGTCGACGCCGACCTGACGCTCAACGGCAGCGACAGCGACGACGCGATCAGCGTGGCAGCCGGCGGCACGGTGTCGATGGCGGGTCGGGCCGATGTGGCCACCAGCAGTGCCGGCGACGACCTGGTGCTGGTTGCCGGTGACGGCGACGACGCGGTGTCGATCGCCGCCGCACATGCCTGGACGACGATCGACGTGCAGGGCGGAAACCCGTCGGCTTCGGATACGGCGACCTTGACCGGAGACGCCACGGCGATCACCGTCACGCTTTCCAACAGTGCCTCGGTCAGCGGTGGCGGCCTGGGCACGGTGAGCCTCTCGGGAATCGAAACCGCGACGGTCAACAACGCGGCCGGTGACCTGACGGTCGACGGGTCCGGCGGTGCCGACGATTTCACGGTGCGTCCGACCGGTGCGGACACCGCGACGACGACCGTGGCCGGAATCCACCCGGTCCTCAACAGCAACAACAGCGGTGCGTTGACGATCAACGACGGCACCGCCGACGACGGCGACAGCCTGACAGTGACCTACGACGACGGCGACCAGGCGATTTCGATCGACGACG
The DNA here is from genome assembly GCA_963582065.1 of Planctomycetota bacterium. Lineage (GTDB taxonomy): Bacteria > Planctomycetota > Planctomycetia > Planctomycetales > Planctomycetaceae > UBA8437. Next base: position 6,391 of record CAUZRQ010000041.1, read on the forward strand.
ACTCGGTCGATTCGGCAGCTTTGAAGGACGTCGGTTACACGGCGGCCAACATTGCCACTCTGGCCGTGTCGACCAAGGGCGGTGCCGACTCGGTGACGGTGACCGACGGGACCACGACACCGTTGACGGTTGATGGTGGCGGGTCGCAGAACGACACGCTGACGATGCAGGGCAGCGGTGCCGCGGCCAACACGTACACCGTTCAGCCGGGGACGTCGGTGGCGATGAATTCGACGACGGCCGATTTTACCGGCGTCGAGCAGTTGGTGCTCGATTCCAACAGCCAGTCGGGTTCGGTGACAGTCACCGCCGACGGGTCCGGCAACCAGTTGAGCTACGTTGGTGATGCGGCCGCGACCGGGGCGGCGACGATTTCCATCGACGGGGCCCTTGCGGCCAGCCTGTCGAATTTCGCTGCAGCCAGTTCCGTGACACTCGACGCCGGTGACGGCGACGACACCGTTTCGGTGGCCCCCAACGCAGCCACCGACCTGGCGACGGTGACCATCTCGGCCTCCAGCGGCAGTGATTCCCTGACGGTCGAAGGCGATTCGGGTGCCGATGCCCTGACCTACACGCCGGGGGCCGCGGATGCCGACGGCACGGTGGCCATCGACGGCGTGACGACCAGTTTCAGCAGCGTCGAGAGTGTCAGCCTGTCCGGCCTTGGCGGTTCGGATTCACTGACGGCCAACGGAACCGCCGGCAACGACACGCTGGTTTACGTGTCGGGCCTGAATGACGACGGCCAGTTGCAGGTCAACAGCAGCACGCCGGTGACGTTTGGTTCGATCGAGAACCGGACGATCGACAGCGGGGCCGGCACCGACAACTTGGCGATCACCGCGACCGACTTCAGCGACACGATTGCCGTGGCCGGTGCTGCCGGAAGCAACACCGTTGTGGTCAACGGCGCAAGCGTCACCTTTGTTCACGACACGGGTGCCGAGGACACGTTGGCTGTCGCCAGCGGCCTGGGCAACGACAGCCTGTCGATCACGCCGACGACCGGGCTGGCGATCGTGGCCGATGCGGGGGCGGGAAGTGACGACGTGTCGGTAGTCGGCACGGCGGCTGCCGATGCGATCAGCGTGGCCCTGAACGCCCGGACGATCAACGGCCTGGGTGGCCAGGTGTCGTTGACTGCTGTCGAATCCCTGTCGGTCCAGGGCAACGGGGGTTCTGACACGGTGACGTTGACCGAGCTGGGCCTCTCGAGCGAATTCAACACGACCAGCCTGTCGGTGACAGGTGGTTCACTGACGGTCGAGGGAACCGCCGGTGACGAGACGATCAGCGTGTCGCCGACGGCGGCCGGTGTCGGCAGTTTCTCGGAAGCCGACGCGGGTCCGGCGGTGGATTACAGCGGGTTTGACACCGCGACGACCTTCGACGGAAACAGTGGTTTCGACGTGCTGGTCGTCAACGGCAACGACGCCGCGGACACGGTGACCTCGACGGCCAACTCGCTGACGATCAAGGGTGGCGAAATCACGCTGGCCGACCTGGATCGCCTGGAACTGAACACCGGTGGCGGCGACGACAACATCGATCTGGACCTGCAGGCGTCTTCGCTCGAGAAGGTCGTCAACTCCGGGACCGGCGACGATGTGGTCGACGCCTCCGGGGCAATCGATGCCACGATCAACGGTGGCGACGGTGACGACCTCCTGGTGGGCAGCCCGGTGGGCGACCTCATCAACGGTCAGTCGGGTGATGACACAATCGATGGTGGTGCCGGCGATGACCTGCTGTTCGGCGGCAACGGCAACGACGTGATCTCGGGCGGTCTCGGAGCCGACCAGTTGTCCGGACAGGCCGGCAACGACGACCTCAGCGGAAACGCCGGAGTGGACAGCCTCTTCGGTGGTGACGGCTCGGATGAGATCAACTGGATCAGCGGCGACGGAAACGACGTGGTCCAGGGTGGCGACGGTGCCGACGTGCTTGATGTCGACTACACCGCCGGTGCCGACACGATCACGATCAACTCCGTTCCGGCCTCGGGAACCGATTTCCTGAGTGTCCAGGTGGGAGACGGCACCGACCAGGTCGATGTGGCCGGAATCGAAGACCTGGATATTGACCTGGCGGCCGGTGCCGACGACATCACGATCAACGATCTCTCGAGTACCGAGGTGAGCCTGATCCAGGTCGATCTGGGTGCTGCCGATGACGCAGCCGACGCGGCACACCTGGCCGGTGCTGACGGTCAGAGTTACAGCCTCTCGGCGTCCCTGGATGCGGTCACCGGCGAAGTCCATGTCGACGGCCTTGCTTCGGACGTGCAGCTTGACAGTGCCGAGGCCGGGGACACTCTGGAACTGACCGGTGGAGACCGTGACGACAGCCTGACGGCCTCGGGTGATCTCTCGGGAGTGATCACCGTCGAACTTCGTGGTGCCGGTGGTGACGACGTGCTGACCGGCGGCGACGACCTGGAAGGCGGAGCCGGAGCGGACCTGATGGAGCAGGCGTTTGTCGGGGCGACGGTCGAAGGCGGGGACGGCGAGGACACGATCGTCGCCGGAAGCGGCAATATCACCGTCGACGGCGGTGCCGATTCCGACACGATCGTCGTGCGTGGTACATCCAGTTCGGACGTGATCGACGTGGCCCAGACGGCCGCCGACACGCTCAGGCACGCCGTCGGTGGTGTCATCGACGGGGCCGGTGTGACGACCGAGACCGATACGATCAGCAACGTCGAGTCGGTGCGTGTCGAGGGCGGCGCCTGGCACGACACGATTCGCGTGACCCAGGAAGACCTGCTGACCACCGCCGAGAGCCTCCGCTTCGAGGTCGACGGCGGATCCCCCGATGCCAGTGACCGCCTGGTCGTTGTCGACGACGGGGACGGCGACACCGTCGTGCACCGAATCGACATCGACGGCTCGTCGGGATCGGTCAAGGTCGGTGGACTCAAGGCCGTCGATTACGACGGTGTCGAGCAACTGACGATCACCCCGCTGGACGACATCACCGGGGGGACCGGTGACGACGGAGACGGTCGCCTGGTGGTCTTCAAGAACGACGGATTCGAGAGCAACGACTCGCTGCCCAACGCGACGTTCCTGGGCAGCGGGGCGAACCTGAATGTCGATCCGACGATCGACCCGGCCGGCTTCGCCGCCTTCGGCATTCCCGGCGACGAGGACTGGTACCAGCTGACTCCCTCGGAGACCGGGACCCTGGACATCCAAGTCTTCTTCGAGGAAGTCGGGCCCCTGGCCAACGGCCGTGCGGGCCTGGCGGGTGACGGCAACCTCGATATTGCCGTCTTTGATTCCAACGGGGATGCGGTTGCGACCAGCACCTCCGGTGACGACAACGAGCGGATCACCGTGCCGGTTGTCGAGGACGAGGTGTACTACCTGCAGGTGGCCTCGGCCGCCGCCGCCGGCGCGATCAACGTCTACAGCCTGACGGCGATCAACGATCCGGCTCCGGTGCCCTTCGTGGTGGACCTGCAGGCGGGTTCGGACACCGGTCGCAGCGACACCGACGACATCACCTTCGCGACCACCCCGGTGTTGGATATCTACCTGGATGACGACCGGTTGGAAGAGTACCTGAACCTGGACCTGGTGCCCGATGCCGACTTCGACATCGATGTCTACAACAACGGCTTGTTGCTGGGCGAGGCGTCCTTCATCGGTGGAGCCGGAGTGGCCGACGACAGCCGCTGGGAGTTCACGTTGGCCACCGGTGACCTGCAGGAAGGACACAACAACTTCCTGACCGCCGCGGTAAGAATCCGGGATGCGGCCAATCCGCAGGTCGAGGGCCGCGGGGCGTTTTCCACTCCGCTGCAACTCACCCTGGATACGATCGCTCCGAGCGTGACGCTGACGGGCCTGGACGACGACGGAAGCGATACGGGGGTGATCAGTTACCAGCCGACGCTCTCCGACGACACCACCTCCGACGTCTCGGCCAGCTTCACCGGATCGACCTCCGAGGCGGACGCGATTATCCGGCTGTTTGCCGACGGCACAGCCAACACGACGATCGATACGCCGGGCGAATTCGCTCTGACAATGGCCAGTCCCCTGGACGGTGACGAGGCCTTCACGGATTCCCAGTGGACGACCTCCTACGTCCGCGGTCTCAACGACGCGACGTCCGCCAGCGGATTCGCCTACGACGGTCTTCGGGAGATCCTGGCGACGGCTGAGGACATCGCGGGCAACGTGGGGGCGTTGGACAGCACGACGATCTTCGTCGACACGCAGGGGCCGCAGGTGACCGCTGTGCAGTTCAACAGCACCGCCAGCACCTACAACGTGTTCAATCCCCAGCCGGCCGTCGACGGTCCGACCCCGTCTGTCAGCTCGATCGTGGTCAGCGTCGAAGACCTGGCGGTCCGGGCCGGCGGGTTCACGCACTCGGCCCTGGAGCAGGGCGTGGCGGACGACCCGGGCCAGTACACGCTGGTCGGTGACAACGTGGGTGAGATCCCGATCGCGACGGTCACCGTCTTGCAGAGTTCTTCCAACGGTGCGGCGGCCGCCTCGACGATCACCCTGGGCCTGGACTCGTTCCTGGCCGATGACCGTTACACGCTGACGCTTTCGGACGTGTTGGCCGATCCGGCCGGCAATGCCCTCGACGGAGAGAGCAACGCGACCGGGCCACAGGCGACACCGTCCTTCACGACCGGCGACGGACAGCCCGGCGGCGACTTTGCGGCCCGGTTCACCGTGGACAGCCGGCCCGAGCTGGGCGTGGTGGGCCAGGTGGGCGTGGCGATCGATGCCAACGACAACCTGGAGCACGATCCCAACAGCGGTGATGCGGTTCACCGCGACCTGAACTTCACGCTGGGCCTGCAGACCGACGCGATCTTCGCCGGCCAGTTCACCAACGGCGGAGCCGCCGACGGCTTCGATCGACTGGGTGCCTATGGCAAGCAGGGAGGCCAGTATCGCTGGTTGCTGGACCTGGACAACGATGGCGCGATCGGTAATGGCGACGTGAACGTGGTCAGCAGCGTGCAGGTGAACGGCCTGCCGGTGGCTGGTGACTTCGACGGTGTCGCCGGGGACGAGATCGGGTTGTTCGATGGGACGACCTGGTACCTGGACACGACCGGTGACATGGTGCTGGACACGACGTTGCCCAGCGATTCCTCGGGGCTGCCGATCGTCGGCGACTTCGACGGTGACGGGAACGATGACCTGGCCGTGTTCAGTTCGTCGCTGGACCTGTTCAGCTTCGACCTGAATCTCGACGGCGTCGTCGATGCGACGATCGGCTTCGGGTTCCCCGGCGTCAACGAGCGTCCGTTCGCCGGCGACTACAACCTGGACGGGATCGACGACATCGGTTTGACGACTCCCAACCAGAGTGGAAACCAGCCCTCAGAGAACCTCGAGTTCTACCTGCTGCAGAGCGACACCTCCGGCGCGGCCGGAAACGTCGATTCCCTAGATCACGCTTTCTCACCGGCCCCCCTGGGCAACGACCGGTTCGGCCAGTACGGCAACAACCTGTCGGTGCCGGTGTTCGGCAACTTCGATCCTCCAGTGGCACCCCCGGTGGCGTACTCGGCCAGCAGCGGATTCGATCCCGCCAGTGGCACACTGACGGTCACGGCCTCGGCCGGGAGTTCGGTGGTGATCCAGTCGAGCGGTTCGCTGGTGCAGGTGCTGGTCGACGGCCAGTTGGACAGCGGCCTGGGAACGGTGTTGACGTCGAATGTCACGTCGATGGTTGTTTCCGGCAGTGATGGTTCGGACACGATCAACCTCGCCGCGGTGACGCCGGCGACCTACGACCGGCTCGAGGACGTGTTGATCCAGGCCGGAGACGGTGACGATCTGATCACCGGCACGATGCTGGATGACCGGATCTGGGCCGGTGCCGGGAACGATGTGGTCGATGCCGGTGACGGTGACGACTGGATCAATGGCCAGAGCGGCAACGACTTGGTGACCGGTGGTGCCGGACGAGACCGGTTCCTGGGTGGCGGCGGAAACGACGAGTTCGACGGTGGAGACGCCGACGACTTTGCCCAGGGCAACTCCGGCAATGATATCCTGCGAGGCGGCGACGGTAACGATCGACTGAACGGATCGGGTGGTCACGACCGGTTGATGGGGCAGGTCGGCGATGACCGTCTGCTGGCCGGTGCGGGACGCGATACGCTGACGGGCGATTCGGGGAACGACTTCCTGAACGGCCAGGGCGGTGCGGACACGCTGCAGGGTGGTGACGGCCGGGACCGCATCAAGGGCGGCATCGGCCACGATTGGTTGATCGGTGGTGCTGGCGACGACCGGTTGATGGGCGAAGCCGGAAACGACGTGCTCGAGGGAGGAACCGGGAACGACCGGTTGCGGGGCCAGTTGGGCGATGACCTGCTCAGCGGTGACCTGGGCGACGATGTGCTCAACGGTGGCCAAGGGTTCGACCGGGTGTCCGAGACGTTCGACACCGACTTCCTGTTGACCGACACGACGCTGTTGGGTGTCGGTGCCGATTCACTGATCGGTATCGAGGCGGCCACGTTGACCGGCGGAACCGGAGACAACCTGATCGACGCCCGGTCATTCAGCGGAGACACCACGTTGGTGGGCCGGTCCGGCGATGATGTCCTCTACGGGGGCTCCGGCCGCGACCAGCTCTTCGGTGGAGCGGGCAACGACCTGGTCGTCGGAGGCCCGGGCTACGACATCATCAAGGGCCAGGGCGGAACGGACTCGCTGGCCGGCGGAGAGGGCCAGGACCAGATCGTCGGCGAGGCCTCTGAGATCGACGACGAGTTCGCCGCGATGGACGATTGGGCCGACCTGATGGCCTAGGCGGGATCTGCAAGGGCCGCCACCGCCTGGTCGACATGATCGGGCTGGCTGAAGCCGATGATGGCCGATGTGACCGACGGGTGGTCCAGGACAAACCGGACGGCCGCCTGCTGGAGTCCCTGGCCGGGGGGCAGCGTGGCCGCCAGTTCGGCGGCCCGTTGCGAGTCCCTCTGGTAGAGATCCATCGGGAAAAACCGGGTCGTGTGAGTGTGGGCCGCCGGTGGCAGGCCCAGCAGGGCGCCACCGGCGTAGACGCGAATGGCGAAAACGCCGACGTCCGCGGCCGCGCAGTCGTCGATGATCCGCCCGTGATCGGTCTCGCTCCAGCCGTCCTCCGGAGACGAACCGGCCGTCGGGTTCAGCAGGTGATAGGGCACCTGGAGGGTCGAAAAATGGTGCGAGGCGATCAATGTCCTCAGGGCCGAAGCTGTTCCCAGCCCGGTCAGGCCAAGATGTTCGACGACTCCGTCTTCGCGAAGTTCCTGCATGGCGTCGAGGATCCCCCCCGGGCCGAGAACGTCTTCGGGAGTCAATGACGTGGGCAGATCGCCTCGGGAGTTGGTCACCGAGTTGTGCAGTTGCAGCAGCGTGACGCGGTCGACTCCCAGCCGTGACAGGCTTCCGTCAACCGACTCCCGAACGATGTCGCGAATCGGCTGTTCGGCGAGTTGTTCGGGCATCAATCGAACCTTGGTGGCCAGGTGAAACGCGTCGACCGCATCCAGGGCCTGCAGCGCATCTCCGAGGCTCTTTTCGGATTGGCCGTGACCATAGGTTGCGGCGGTGTCGATCCAGTTGATGCCGTGATCGAGAGCCCGCTTGAGTACCTGCTGTTGCCGTTGGGGATCGGCGGTGGTCATCAGTTCCGGAATCGGGCCGGCCCCGAGTGCCAGCACCGAGACATCCAGGCCGGTGCGACCGAGAGGGAGTTGGGGGATCATGGCGGAAAATCCTCGCATTGAGGTCGCGACGGGATCGATGGTATGCTGCGCGTCGACGACGAAAGGAACAAGGGAGAGTTCCGTGGAAACGTCAGGGCGGGCAGTGGGAGTGATTCCCGCGAGATTGCAGTCGACGCGATTGCCTCGCAAGTTGTTGTTGGCCGACACCGGGCGGGTGCTGCTGGAGTACGCCTGGCGGGCGGCGTGTCGGGCGGAAAGCCTCGCGGAGGTGATCGTCGCGACCGACAGCGACGAAATCGCCGCTGCGGTGCGGCAATTCGGCGGCCGGGCGGAGTTGACCGGAGAGCATTCCAGCGGGACTGACCGGGTTGCGGAGGTGGTTGGTCGGTGCTGCGACGACGTCGAGATCGTGGTCAACGTCCAGGGGGACGAACCAGAACTGGAGCCCGACCAGATCGACCTCCTGGTTGCATCTCTGCGAAACGAACCCGGGCTGCAGATGTCCACGCTGGCCTGTCCGATTCGAGATCGGCGGACGCTCGACGATCCTTCGTGTGTCAAGGTCGTCACCGGCACCGACGGCCGGGCGCTGTATTTCAGTCGGCATCCGATTCCGTGTGTGCGGGATGCGGATCCCGAAACGTTGCTGGCCGGCGATTCACCCTGGCTGCTGCACGTGGGACTTTATGCCTACCGCCGCGACTATCTGCTCGAGTTGACACGCCTGGCTCCTTCGCCACTGGAACAACTCGAGCGGCTCGAGCAATTGCGGCCGTTGCAGCACGGGGCGGCGATCGGGGTGAGAGTGGCTGAGCATTCGGCGGTTGGAATCGACACCCCGGATGATTATGCTCGGTTCGTCGCTCGGGCCGGGAGTTGTTCGGAAGGGCAGGCGGCGTAAAGCGGGGCAGGGGGGCACCGGGCACGGACGTCGGGTGACTGCCGAGATCAAGATGGCTCCAGGACAGGATGAACACGGGAGCATGGCAAAACACATTTTCGTGACCGGGGGCGTGGTCAGTTCGCTCGGCAAGGGGCTGACCTCCGCATCGATCGGGCTGTTGCTTGAGCAGCGTGGCTTGAATGTGCGGATGCAGAAACTCGACCCCTACATCAACGTCGATCCGGGGACGATGAGTCCCTACCAGCACGGCGAGGTGTACGTTCTCGATGACGGGGCCGAGACCGATCTGGACCTGGGGCACTACGAGCGGTTCACCAACAGCCCGCTCTCGCGCGACTCGAACTACACCACCGGCCAGATCTACCAGAGCGTGATCGCCAAGGAGCGGCGGGGCGAATTTCTCGGCAAGACCGTCCAGGTGGTGCCTCACATCACCAACGAGATCAAGGACGCCGTCTTCAGCTTGGCCACGCCTGATGTCGACGTGGTGATCACCGAGTTGGGTGGAACAGTCGGCGACATCGAGGGCATGCCGTTCCTCGAGGCGATTCGCCAGTTTCCCCAGGATGTCGGCAAGGAGAACTGCCTGTACATCCACCTGACACTGGTGCCGTACCTGAAGGCCGCGGGAGAACTCAAGACGAAGCCGACCCAGCAGAGCGTCGGTCAGTTGAGGCAGATCGGCATCCAGCCCGACATCCTGATCGTGCGGACCGAACGTCCACTCGGCCAGGAGAACATCGACAAGATCGCGCTGTTCTGCAACGTCGAGAAGTCGGAAGTGATCGAGGAGATCGACAAGGAGTTTTCGATCTACGAGGTGCCCCTGGGACTCGTCGACCACCGGTTGGACCAGTTGATCATTGACAAGCTCCAGCTCTCAGCCGGCACGCTGGACATGAGCGACTGGCGGGCGATGTTGCAGAGAATGCGGACTCCCGAGCACGAGGTCACGATCGGCGTGGTCGGGAAGTACATCGAGCACATGGACGCCTACAAGTCGATCTACGAGGCGCTGGGGCACGCCGGTACTGAGAACCAGGCGAAGGTGTTGATCAAGCGGATCGAGGCCGAGGACCTGGAGAATCAGGATCCTGGAGTGCTGCTGAGCGGGTTGGACGGCATCCTGGTGCCCGGGGGCTTCGGCCAGCGTGGTGTCGAGGGCAAGGTGCAGGCGATCGGGTTCGCCCGCGAGAACAACTTGCCGTATTTCGGCATCTGCCTGGGTATGCAGTGCGCCGTGATCGAGTTTGCCCGCAACGTGCTCGGGCTCGAGGGGGCCCACAGCACCGAGTTCGTCGCCGAGACCGAGCACCCGGTGATCTGCATGCTCGAGGAGCAGAAGAAGATCACCTTCAAGGGGGGCACGATGCGACTGGGTGCCCAGACGTGCACACTGAAGCCGAATTCGGTGGTGGCCGAATGCTACAAGGAGACCGAGGTCGATGAGCGTCATCGGCATCGTTACGAGTTCAATCCCGAATATCGCAATCCGTTTTCCGCGGCGGGGATGTCGGCCACCGGCACCAGTCCGGACGGGAACCTGGTCGAAATTGTCGAAGTGCCCGAGCACCCTTGGTTTGTCGCCGTGCAGTTCCATCCCGAGTTCAAGTCGAAGCCCCTGGCCCCGCACCCGTTGTTCACCGGTTTTGTCGAGGCGGCACGGATACGGCACCAGGAACGCATGGCGATGCGGTTGTAGGCCGGCTCGGACGAATCGGGGACAGACCACGATGGCGTGCGGGTTCCTGGTACTCGACAAGCCGGCCGGAATGACCTCCAGGCGGGCCGTCGATCGCGTGAAACGGTTGGTCCGACCGGACAAGACCGGGCACGCCGGGACGCTGGATCCCCTGGCAACCGGAGTCCTGGTGGTTGCTGTCGGCCGGGCGACCCGGCTTATGGCCTGTGTCCAGGCCGGACCGAAGACCTACCGGGCCACGTTTCTGCTGGGTCGACGGAGCGAGACCGACGACACCGAGATCAAAGTGGAGGTGCTCGAGGCGACTCCGGATCTGGACGATTCGGACATCGCCGTTGCCCTGGAAGGATTTGTCGGAGAGATCCAGCAGGTTCCGCCGGCCTACTCGGCCGTCAAGGTCGACGGCCGCCGTGCCTACCAACTGGCTCGTTCGGGACAGAATGTCGAATTGACGGCACGGACAGTCAACATCACCTCGATTCGAATCCTGGGCTGGTCTTCTCCGGAACTCGACGTCGAGATCGTCTGCAGCAGCGGCACCTACATCCGCTCGATCGGCCGCGATCTCGGCAAGCGTCTCGGCTGTGGCGCGGTGATGAGCCGGCTGGTGCGGACGCGTGTCGGCCCGTTCTCACTCGAAGCAGCGCTCCGGGTCGATGCGATCGACCCGGACACCCTGGCCGAGCGGATGGTGTCACCGCTGGTGGCCGTCGAGGATCTGCCGCGGCAGATTGCCACGCTCGATCAACTCGAGGAGGTCTTTCACGGGCGACGCGTGGCCTGGTCCGAGGCGACTCCCGAGGATGGCGCTCGGGTGGTGCTGGTCGATTCGGAGAGTCAACTGGCGGCGATCGGAGACTACCGGGCCGACACCGCCCAGTTCGCGCCCCGCCACGTGTTCCTCGACCACTCGCCCTGGCAGGACAGGTGACGCGGATCGCCTCACTTGCCGTCGGTTGGCGTGGTGTCGTCGGGCCGTGGAGGGGTGAGCGAAACGGCCGTCGACGGAGCAGGCGGTCGGGTACGTTCGCGGAAGAGCACCAGCCCGTGCAACGCGTGGTAGAGCGGGCCGCACTGGACGGTCTTGTCGGAGTGGCGGGTCAGGTCCTCGGCCATCGCTGCCACGCCGCGACGCAGCCACGCCGATTTGAGCTGTTCATCGGAAACGGCCTGGATGAGCCATTCCAGGGTGTGGCCGGAAGTCTCGATCCGTTCCTGGAACTGGTGGCCCTGGTGCGGGCCGAGGAAGTAACTGGCCGAGAACGTGCCGTCACTGTTCTGGTAGATCCTGGCTTCCTCGACATGACGGCGGATTTTCTGGTCGGCTTCCAGCCACGCGCCCCGAACCTGGCCCTCGTGTGCCCGACGGTAGACGTTGCGGGCATACGTCATGGCGTAGAGCCCGTGAGTGCCGCCGCAGGCCGCTTCGTCGGTATCCTCCGAGGTCTGGATCTTCACGAGCCGTTCGATGCTCCATGGCTCGCTGGCCGCGTTGAGCCACTCGGTTTCCGGCGGCAGGTAGTGCGAGAGTGCCCAGAGGGTCCAGGTGATCTCTTCGCGGTCGTTGACCGTCGCCTGGGCGTGCTTGACGAGGTCGTTGATTGAAACCACCTGTTTGTCGGGACTGCCGGCGACGGCGAAGCGATGCTCGCCGGGCAAACGTGACATTGTCAGAATCGCCAGGAACTGGTTCGGATGCCCTTCGAACTCGTACGGCTGGGTATACGGCTGCGCCTGCCCGCCGTGCCCGGTCCGGCGGAACAGCGGTGTGCCGCGGTAACTGGCTCCCTCGGTCAGCCAGTCGAGGGCTCGGACGCGGTCTCCCGGCTTGCCGCCGGGCCGGTTGATCTGGAAATTCTGTCTCAGGGCCAGGACCCCGTGGAGGATCTGCCATGGGGAGTGATGCTCGATCGTCAGAAACCGTCGGCTCGACACATCGATCGCCCGATCCACCTGCATGGCCAGGGGGTCGGCCGCTGGGGCGTCGGTAGTGGCGTTGGTGGGAGCCGCTGTCTCTTGTGCGGCCAGCGCGGGGACGCTGATGAGACCGCAGAAGACGACAAGCAGGACCACGCGATGCGACGAACTCATTGCGGGCCGGTCCGGTGGAGTCGGTGATAATCGGGCTGACGTTGCCGCAAGAAAATTGTAGGATTCGCGGCACCTTTGGGACTGATTCGGACGAGTCGTCCTCGGCTCTGTATCACCAGCTGATCGGGCATTTCGACTTGGTCGAGCTGGTCGCGGTGGATCCGGATCAGCCAGACAATTGGCACAAGAGCTTTAATCCGAACAACCGTCAGGCTCGGCAGATTCCCACTCATACGACGGAATTCGCGGTCTCACGATCCGATTGCAAATGAAAATGCGGATTGCAAGAATAGAAGAACTCAACAACAATCGGCCCCGCCGTGCCCCACTAGCTGGCTCGGTCGTCGCTGCGTTTCGGAGATCCACTGGATGATTCGGATTGCGCTGAAGAACCCTTACCTGGTGATCGTCCATGTGCTGATCGTGGCCGTGATCGGCACGGTCAGCCTGGCCAGGATTCCCGCCGACCTGTTGCCGACGTTCACCACCTCGGCGGCCCAGATCGTCTGCTTCTACCCCGGGATGCCTCCGGAGGTGATGGAGCAGGACATCATGAGTCGCCTGCAGCGGTGGACCGGGCAGAGCTCGGGGATCGAGCACCAGGAGGCCAAGGCGATGCAGGGGGTCTGCATCGTCAAGGACTTCTTCCATCCGAATATCAGCCAGGCGGAGGCGTTGAGCCAGGTGAGCATGTACGCGATGAGCGACATGTTCTACCTGCCGCCGGGGACGATCCCGCCGATGGTGATGCCGTTCGATCCGACCGCCAGCGTGCCGTTGTGCCTGGTGTCGGTGTCGAATCCCGACATGACCGACTCCGAACTCTACGACGTGGCCTACAAGAACCTCCGAAACAACCTGCAGTCGATTTCGGGCGTCATCGCCCCGGCAGTCAACGGCGGGTCGCTGCGACGGATTCTCTGTTACGTCGAGCCCGAGAAGCTGCGGGCTCACGGTTTGACCATTCGCGATGTGCACGCGGCGCTGCGGCAGCAGAACGTGTTGATCCCGGCCGGCAGTGCCAAGATCCAGGACAAGGAATTCTACATCTACACCAACGCGATCCCCGATCGCGTCGCCCAGCTCAACAGTGCCCCGATCACCGTCGGCGCGCAGGGCGAGCCGATTCTCTTCAGCGACATCGGCGAGGTGAAGGACACGCGGCAGATCCAGACCAACATCGTGCGGGTCAACGGCCGCACGCTGGTCTACGTGCCCGTCTACCGGCAACCGGGTGCAAACACGATCGAGATCGTCGACCGCATCCACGATAAGCTGGGGGAAATCAAGGCCCGGCTGCAGGACGAAAAGCGGAACGATCCGGTGATGGGACCCAAAATGGCCACGCTCGATCTGAACGTGGTCATGGACCAATCGGTGAAGGTCCGCGAGAGCATCAACGCGTTGTGGATTGCCGGTGTGCTGGGGGCGTTGTTCGCCGGCCTGGTCGTGCTGGTCTTCATGCGCAACCTGCGTGCGACCCTGGTGATCGTCATCGCGATCCCCGTTTCGATCCTCTCGTCCCTGATCGGTCTCTATTTCACCGGCAACACGATCAACGCCATGACGCTGGGAGGGTTGGCCCTGGCCGTGGGGATCCTGATCGACCAGGCCATCGTGGTGCTCGACAACGTCGAACGTCACATGGTCATGCCCGGGAAGGGGCGGCTGCGGGCCGCGTTTGACGGGGCCCAGGAGGTCGCGACACCGCTGCTGGTTGCGACCGTCACCTTCATGGTTGTCTTTTTCCCGGTCATCTTCCTCTCGGGACTGGCCAAGTTCCTCTTCACGCCGCTGGCCATGGCCGTGCTGTTTGCCATCGGGGCCAGTTACCTGGTCGCGATCTTCTTCGTCCCGGTGGCGGCCGCCAAGTTGATGGGCGGACAGGCTTCGGTGCAGGACGAGACTGCAGCGGCCGCGTCGGAATCGTCGACAGATGAGGCTGATGGCTCGCCCGTGGGAACCGACCGGGGCTGGTTGATCAGCAGGTACCACACGCTGTTGCAGATGTCACTGCGTTTCAAGTGGGCCGTGCTCGGACTCTCGGTGGCCCTGTTCACCGTCGCGGTCGTGGTGATGAGCAACACCGGAACCGAATTGTTTCCCCCGGTCGATTCCGGGCAGTTCACGATCTATGTCCGTGCTCCCTCCGGGACCCGGATCGAGAAGTCCGAGGAACTGGTGCAGGCGGTCGAGAACGTGATCGTGGATATGATCGGTGACCCGGCTCCGGGAAACCCGGCCGCGGTGATTTATCCGGCGACTCTCGAGAAGTTCACCGGCGGGGTGAGGCGGAAACTGAGCCTCGAGGAGGTGCGCAAGGCTGACGAGGAATCCCGCTGCGAGATGCTGATCGCCAATATCGGCGTTCTGATGGACTGGCCGGCGGCCTACACCCCCAATACCGGCGCAATGGACTCGTTTATCCTCGTGCAACTCTCCGATGGCGGTGAGACGGACGTCTTCGAGTTGGTGAGGAAGCTCAGGCGAGAACTCCCCAGGAAACTCAACAAGAAGTTTCCCGAAGTCGAGTACGCTTTCGATACCGGTGGCATCCTGACGGCCGCATTGAACATGGGAGAACCCTCGCCGATCCACCTGCAAATCGTCGGATACGATCTGAAGAAGGCTCACGAAATCGCTGACGCTCTGACCGAGACGATGAGCCAGGTGGAGGGGGCGACCGATGTCCGGGTGGCCCAGCGGATCGACTACCCGATGATCAAGGTCGAGATCGACCGGATCGCGGCGGCCGATCGAGGCGTGACACCCCAGGAGGCGATGGAGGCATTGGTCAGCGCGACGAACAGCTCGATCAACTTCGATCCCGCGTTCTGGATCGACCCCGCCAACGGGAACCACTACTTCCTGGGATCGCAGTATCCCGAGGAACGGATCAACTCGCTCGACACGCTGCGGATGATCGTCGTCCGCGAGGACAGGGACGGGACGCCGGTCTACCTGAACGACATCGCCCGGTTCGACACGACCCAGACCGGGCCCGCCGTGATCAACCATCGAAACATCACTCGTGTGACCGACGTGTTCGCCAACGTCGATCCCGAATACGATCTGGGCAGTGTGGTGGCGGCCATCGAGGACAAGCTGGTTGCTCACCCGGGCTTGGCACTGAAGTCGACCCGCGATTCCCGCGCTGCGGTGTCTCAGTACCCCGAATGGTTCCAGCAGATCCTGTCGGTGATCGGTCTGAACCGGCCGACGCGGTTCGAGATCACAGGCGGCAAGGGCAAGTACGCGGGGATGACGATCGAACTGCACGGCGAAGTTCGTTCGATGCGAGATTCGTTCGTCGATTTTGCCCTGGGACTGGTGCTGGCCGCGGTGCTGGTCTACCTGGTGATCGTCGGGCAGTTCCGCTCGTTCGTCGATCCGCTGATCGTGATGGTGACAATCCCGATGGGGTTCATCGGCGTGGCATTCATCCTCAAAGCCACCGGCACCCGGCTGAACATCCAGTCGTTCATGGGCATCATCATGATGATCGGGATCGTTGTCGAATACACGATCGTGCTGCTGGACTTCGCCAACGGCCGCCTGGCGGAAGGGGCCAGTGTTGAGCAGGCGATCGTCGATGCGGCGCTGGTGCGGTTCCGCCCGATCCTGATGACATCGATGACGACGATCCTGGCCCTGTTGCCGATGGCGATCGGGTTTGCCGGGGGAGAGGCCGACGTGCCGCTGGCCCGGACCATCGTCGGTGGCGTGATCGCCGCGACGCTGTTGCCCAGTTTCGTGGTGCCCAGCCTGTACGTGTTGGTGAAACGACAAAAGGACACGACCGAGGACTTGGATTCCGCCTGGGCGTGATGGCCGACCGCCGTCGCGTCGACGCGGGCGTCGAGTGACACCGGAGAGACGAGCGATGATCGACACGACGAATGAGCGACCCGAGGAGGTCAACGTGCTGGCACGCATGGACCACCTGTTCCGATTGCTGGTCGTGGCCGCCTGTATCGGCCTGGTCGGCTCGGCTGGATGCGGGGGATCGGGGCGCGACCAGAAGAGGCCGAAGACCAGGCCGGCCCGGACGTCGACGGCGACCGCCGTCCCCGAGACCGGGGGATCGGTGGTGGTGGTCAGGTCCAGGGAGTACGTCGACGAGGTCGAACTGCCTGGGGCCAGCGTTGTCGGGTACGAGTCGACTGTGCTGGTGGCCAAGCAGGCTGGCTTCGTCAAGACGATCGGGCTGCAGGGCAAGCAGGAAGTCGATATCGGGGTCGACGTGACTGCCGGCAGCGTGCTGGCCGAACTGCACATCCCGGAACTGGAGGCGGAACTGTTCGAGAAGCAGGCCGAGAGCCGTAGTGCGGTCGCCGACGTGGCTCAGGTCGAAGCCGCCGTGGAGATAGCCAGGGCGATGGCCACGCAGGTCAGACAGACCCTGATCGAGAAGCAGGCGTTGCGGGCGTTACGCGAGGTGGAACTGCAGAGGATCGCTCGACTGGTCAAGATGGGAGCCGCCGGTCTCGATACGCAGGACGAGGCCCGGTTTCGACACAAGGCGGCGATCGCGGCCGTCCAGGGAACCGAGGCTGAGGCGGTGACGGCCCAGGCGAGGATCCGCAAGGCCCTGGCTGACGTGGCACGGGCCAAGGCCGATGCCGGTGTGGCCACTGCCGTTGTCAAACGGCTCGAGACACTCAATGCCTACCGTTTCATCATGGCGCCCTTTGACGGCGTGGTGATTGCTCGCCACGTCGATCGGGGGGCCTTTGTGCGGCCTGCCGGTGGCAGCGGCGAGGGGAGTCCCCTGTTCGAGGTGGCGCGGATCGACCGTGTTCGTATCGTCGCTCACGCCCCGCCCTCGCAGATTGGTTTCGTTCGTACGGGCCAGGCAGCCCGATTCGGCAAGATCGGCGGCCTGCCGGGCCATGTCGTCAGTGGAACACTGACCCGCTCGGCACAGGTGCTCGACCAGTCTTCGAGAAAGATGCGCATCGAAATGCACCTGGACAACCCTGCGACTGAGACGGGCAGGCGACTCGTACTGGGGCTGTTCGGCACCCTGACCGTCGAGCGACGACGCTGGGATGCCGCCAACAGGCTCAAGGTCGTCTCCACGAAGGCCGTCGGCACCGACGAAGACGGCGGGCGGTTCGTCGTGGTGGTCCGTGGCGACAAGGACCTCCGTGTCACGGTTGAGGTCGTGTTCGACGACGCTAATCAGGTCGGATTCGTCGGGGACGTCAGCGAGGGCGACTCGGTCAGGACCGAAAATCTCGCCAAATACTGAACCGCCCCAGCCGATCCCCCATGACGATCTGCGCGAAGAATCCGCAGAACCGTCAAAGTCTGCAAGACCTATCCAGTCGGACCAGCCGATAGGATGAAGGAGGGATACCGGAGATCCACGAACTCGCCGGGGGGGTGCGCGCCCGCCCGACGGTGCAGAAGGCCCTGTGCTGTGATGAGTCAGGTTACTCGCAAACACTGTCGAAACGGCATCGCGATGCTGCTGCTGGGCAGTTTCGCGGCGGCGTGCGGGTGCAGGACGCCCCAGGCCGTCGTCATGGACGAACCGCATCACGATTCCATGACAGATCGCCTGTCACTGGGGCTCAAGCGAGAGGTCGACCGGTCGCGAATGAGTGTGATTGCGGCCGCGGAGTCGGTGGAAAAAATCGAGGTGGCCAAGGCGAAGCCGGCGTTGAAACAACTGGTGTTGAACAAGCCGGAGTTGAACGAGTTGGCGTTGACCAGGCCGGTGTTGAACCAGTCGGAGTTCAAGATGCCGTTGACGCGAAATTCGGCGTCCGGCAAGCTGGAACCGACCCGGCTGGCGGTGATTGAAACGGTGTCGAGCGAAACGGCGGTGATCAAGGCGGAGTCGGTTGAGCGATTGCCGGAGAGGACGCTGCCGGAGCAGGCGGCCGGGGAACCCGCCGAACCCAAAAAGTTGACGACCGGGCTGGTCCAACAGGCTTCGAGAAACCAGTCACCGAAAGTGGTGCCGGGTGATGTCCAGAAACCGAAGTCAGGCGGGTCGCCCTTCCCGGTCGATTTGCCGACGGTGTTGAGACTGGCCGGAGCCCAGAACTGGAACATCGAACTGGCTGCAGAGCGTGTTCGAGAAGCGCAGGCGGTGGTGGATGCGGCCGAGGCCACGTGGATGCCGTCGCTGATCGCCGGGATGGGCTACAACCGTCACTCCGGACAAATCCAGACATCGTCCGGCGACCTCATAAATACCCGACGCAGTTCGCTGTTCTTGGGCGGCGGGGCGAATAGCGGCATGGCACCACTGACCGGTGGTTCCGGCGGGCCGTTGCGGATGGGTGTCAATCTGTCGCTGGCCGACGTGATCTTCAAGCCCCTGGTTGCGAGACAACGGCTGGATGTCGAGCGAGCCCGGCAGACGGCGACCTTCAACGACACCCTGCAGGCTGCGGCGTTGGCCTATTTCGAATTGGTCCATTCGCAGGGTCGTTTGGCCAATTTCCGGACTGATCTGCAGGATGCGCGGGCACTGCTGCGGCAGACCGAAGCGTTCGTGACCGCCGGCAAGGGGTCACAGGCTGATGTCACCCGGATGGCGACCGATGTTCAGCGACGACATCAGCGGGCGGTGGTCGCCGAATCGGACGTGTTGGTTGCCTCGGCTCGTCTCGCCCGCGAACTGCGGCTCGATCCGTCGACCACGCTGTTCGCACTGGAAGACCAGGCCGTGCCGGTGGATCTGCTGGAAGAGTCCACGACGTTGTCGGACCTGGTCGACGGAGCCTTGGCAGTGAGGCCCGAGTTGGCGGCCGGCCGGGCATCGGTTGATGCGGCTGGATCAGACCGATCCGCGGCCGACTGGAGACCCTGGCTGCCCCACTTCCAGTTGGGATTCTCGGCCGGCGGTTACGGTGGAGATTCGAGCGACTCGATCGGCCGGCTGGGCGGCCGTACGGATTTCGATTTGCTGGCCGTCTGGGAAATCGAGAACCTCGGACGCGGAACCCGCGCGGCACGCGACGCAGCGATCAGTCGTGAGCGACAGGCGGCGGTTTCGTTGTCCAGGGCACGGGACGACGTGGTGACCGAGGTAACCCAGGGTTGGCACCAGGTGGCGGGCAGCCGGCAGCGGCTGGCGATGTCCGGTGAACGACTCAAACAGGCAGGTGAATCACTGCGGCTGCACCGCTTGAGGATCCGCGGCCTGGTCGGTCTTCCGTTGGAAGCCCTGCAGGCGGTCGAGGCGATTTCGCAGGCCAGGCAGGACCGGTTGGAGGCCATCATCGAATACAACCGGAGCCAGGTCGGGTTGCTCCGTGCCGTGGGACGGCCGCTGGGCGGAAACCAGTAGCCCGGCTTCGAGGCCGGTCAGGTGAGCATGTCGATCAGCCTGCCGATGTCGTCGGGGGACGAGTAGGCGTGCGGACTGGCTCGCAGTCGACCGTCCCGGCAGTTGATGACGACGTCCCGGTCGCGGCAGGCCCGCATCAGGTCACGAGGAGACTGCCCGAGCATTTCGAACGAGACGATCCCCGAGGAGTGTTCCGGAGTTCGAGTGCTGGAGATGGTGGCTCCGATGGCGGTCAGCTTCTCGCACAGGTCGTCGGTGATTTCGAGGATCTTCGAGCCGATTCGTTCGATTCCCAGTTCGCCGAGCCAGCCGAGGCTGGCTTCGAGTCCGGCGATTCCCGGCATGTTGTAGGTACCGCCTTCGTATCGCCCGGCGTGAGTCTTGAGGTCGAGGTCGGTGTTGCTGAAGTCACCGGCGTGCCGCACGCTGTTCCAGCCCAGGCCCAGGGGCCGCAGACAATCCAGGAGTGACGGGCGGATGTAGAACAGGCCGGCGCCCTCGGGACCCAGCAGCCACTTGTGACCGTCGCCAGCCAGGGCGTCGATCCCCATCGAATCGACGTTGATCGGAAAGGCTCCCAGACCCTGGATGGCGTCGACGAACAACCAGGCATCGTGCCGGTGAGCGATCTCGGCCACCCGTGCCGGGTCGATCCGAAAGCCGGTCCGGAACCCGATCCAGCTGATGGCGACCAGGCGGGTGTGTTCATCACAGGCGGACTCGATCTGGTCGTAGCCGACATGGTCAAGGTCGACCGGCAGCACCCGCACCTCGACACCCCGGTCGGCGAGGTTCTGCCAGGCGTAGAGGTTCGAGGGGAACTCGCAGGCGGGCACGACCAGGTTGTCGCCCGGCTGCCAGTCGATGCCCTCGGCCACCAGCCCCACGCCTTCGGTCGTGTTCCGGATCACCGCGACCTCATCCTCGGCAGCTCCCAGGAGTCCCGCGGCGGATTGTCGCAGCAACTCGACCCGGTGCCGCCAATGATTCCAGTCGGTCGCGCCGTTGACGACCATGTCGTCGATCCAGGCCCGCATCGCGTCAGCCGCGACGGTGGGCAATGGAGCCACGGCGGCATGGTCCAGGTAGGCCCAACGGGTCGACGAGGGCATCCCCTGCCGCATCCGTTCGGTCCAGTCCGACGGGGAGGTCGTCTCGGGATCTTGTCCGTTCATCGCCATCTCCACTGCGTCGCGTCGCCGGTGGCGACGGCCTATCATGACGGCCGCTGATTCACTCGGCAACGAAGCTCGACCGCCATGAACTCCTCCGTTCCGACCCGCGATGAGCTGGTTTTAGGGTACCTCGACCAGCTCCTGTTCGAGCCGTATCCGATTCAGGAAGAGGCGTTGCTGGCGTGGTTCGGCTCCGAAGAGGGCGTGCTGGTCTGCACTCCGACCGGAACCGGCAAGACTCTGATTGCCGAGGCGGCCGTTTATGAGGGGCTTGCGACCGGTCGACGCGTCTACTACACGACGCCATTGATCGCGCTGTGTGAACAGAAACTCCGGGAACTGCAGGATTCGGCCCAGCGGTGGGGATACCCCCGCGAGTCGGTCGGACTGATCACCGGCAATCGGCGAGTCAACCCAGACGCTCCGGTGTTGGTGGTTGTCGCCGAGGTGCTGTTGAATCGCCTGTTGCGACAGGGGCACGACGAATCCGGCGATGAGCTGGGTGAGATCGACGCGGTGGTGATGGACGAGTTCCACAGTTTCAATGATCCCGAGCGGGGTGTTGTCTGGGAATTGTCGTTGGGGTTGCTGCCACAATCGGTCCGACTGCTGTTGCTCTCGGCCACCGTCGGCAATGCATCGGGTTTTTTGGGCTGGCTCCGGTCCAGTCACCGAAGACGATTGACGCTGGTGCAGTCCGATGAACGACGTGTGCCGTTGACGCATCATTGGGTCGGCGAGGAACTGCTGGGGGACCAGATCGAGCAGATGGTGGCGGCGGAGCGGACGCCGGCGCTGGTCTTCAGTTTCCACCGGGAGGGCTGCTGGAGTTCCGGTGAGCTGCTGAAGGGAAAGCGGCTGGTCGACGACGAACAGCAGAAGGCCCTGGCCGAAGCGGTCAACGCCTTCGACTGGGGTCCCGGTGGTGGTCGGAAGCTGAAACGCCTGCTGTTGCGAGGCGTGGGAGTGCACCATGCCGGCATCCTGCCCAAGTACAAGCGGGCGGTCGAGGACCTGTTCTGCCAGAGGCTGTTGTCGGTGGTGGTCTGCACCGAGACTCTGGCGGCCGGGGTGAATCTCCCGGCTCGCTCGGTCGTGCTGACCGAACTGCTGAAGGGACCGCCGGGAAAAAAGACCGTGATCGATCCCAGCCGGGCGCACCAGATGTTCGGTCGAGCGGGCCGCCCGCAGTTCGACGACCACGGTGATGTCTATGTGCTGGCTCACGAGGACGACGTGAAGATCGCCCGGTTCAAAGACAAGCTGGCGACGATTCCCGAGAAGACCGGTGACCCGAAGTTGATCCAGGCGCGAAAGAAGTTGTTGAAGAAGATGCCCAAGCGGAGTCCGAACCGGCAGTACTGGAACGAGAAACAGTTCAACCGTCTGGTCGAATCGCCAGCGGGCGACCTGGTCAGCCGGGGTGATATTCCCTGGCGGTTGCTGGCCTACCTGCTGTCGAATTCACCACGAGTCGATCGGCTGCACGAGTTCATCGACGGTCGATTGCTGGGTCCCAAGGCATGCGAATCGGCACACGGCCGCCTGGACGAAATGTTGATGACGTTGTGGGCGGGGGGATTTGTCGAGTTGGAACCCAAGCCGCCCAAGCGCGGCAGCGACGCGGTCGACGACACTCCCGATCCCCCCGCCACCTCGGGGATGCTGGGAGCGTTGATGGCAGAGGCGGTTGCTGTCTCGCACCAGCAGAGCGGGGCGGCCGGGAGCCCCGATGCTTCGGGTCCGGGTGAGTCGACCGACTACCGTGCCGAGTTGGCTCGACCTACCGAGCGGTTGGAGATGCTGGTGGGTTTCCGGAGCATCCATCCGATTTATGGAGCGTTCTTGAGGGATCACCTGGCAGCGGCGAGCCGTGTCGAGTGGATCCAGGCGTTGGAAAGTGCACTTGAGTTTCCCGGGTCGGCCCTCCGTGCGGTCCGCGTACCGGGTCCTGAACGGGTTCCACAGGGTCCGCTGGCCGTCGAGCGACTTCACCCGGAGTTGCTGAAGCGGGGATTGGCCACCGCGGCGGAACTGGGAAGCGAGCCCGAGGAGGATGAATTCGGCCAGAGGATCTGGCCGCTGCGGTTGGCCGAGAAGCTGAAATTGTTGTTCGACGCCGAGTACCCCGGGGCGGGGCAATTGCGGATCGCGGCAATCTGGGCGGCGGGCGCTATCGACGAATTCGGCGGCGACTTCGACAAGGTCGTTGGAATGGCCGATCTTGGTCGGCAGGAGGGTGTCCTGTTCCGCCACCTGCTGCGGTTCGTCCTGCTGTTGCAGGAATTTTCGATCACCCCGCCACGCGATGCTGATCCGCACGCGTGGAGTGACGAATTGACCGAGTTGGCCGAACGGCTGACCCGGTCCTGCCAGGCCGTCGATCCACAGAGCACCGACCAGTTTCTCGAAGACACCCGCACGCGAGATCCGCTGGGTGACATCTGGCGAGAGGCCCGCGGATGACTGTTGATGGGGACCCGTACGAACTCGAATCCGGGCAGTTCAAGGATTGGCCGGGAGTGGGGCGTGTCTGCCGATTGGGGTTGGCCACAAGGGGCAACACGTCGCTGGATCCCGAGGACGTCGAGCACGCGGTGGATCGCGGAATCAACTACCTGAACTGGTGTCGACATGCCGACGGGCTGCAGGAGTGGATCCGGCAATCCGGTCGACGCCGCGAGGATGTCCGGGTGGCGGTACAGTTTTTTGCGAGAACCGCGTCAGGGGCTCGGGACGAACTGGCCGAGTGCCTGGAACAGCTCGGTACGGACTACCTGGATGTTCTGACCTACTACTATGTCGAGAGTGATGCGGAGTGGGCGCAGATCATCTCGGTGGGCGGAGCGGCCGAGGTGATCGACGCCGCACGCCGAGATGGAGTGGTACGCTCGATCGGACTGACCAGCCACCAGCGTGGCCTCGCCGCCGACTGGGTCTCCGGTGGCCGTCTCGACAGCCTGATGATTCGCTACAACGCCGCTCACCGGGGAGCCGAACGGGACGTGTTTCCGGTGACCGAAGTCGAGAATCGTCCGGTCGTGGCGTTCACCTGCCTTCGCTGGGGTGGCCTGATCCGGGCGACTCCGGACGATCCGGCAGAGTTCTCTCTGCCGTCGGCGGCCGACTGCTACCGCTGGGTCCTGTGCCAGCCGGCGGTGACGGTGGCGCTGGCCGCTCCCGACGGACGCCGCGAACTGGATGCGGTGCTCACTGTCATTTCACCCTGGCAGGCGATGTCCCCCGCCGACCACGCGGCGATCAGCGACCACGGCGATCGGGTGTATCGTCACGGCGAGAGTTTTCCCTAGGGCTGGAAACGCCGACTGCGGGGTGCAACGGCAACCGGATCGGCTGGTAACGACCCCGTCGCTCAACCCGCAGCTGGATCGTGCCGTCCCGTCGACGCAGCACCTTGGCGAAGTCGGCTCCCCCGGCCATCGGTCGGCCGTTGACCTCGACGATCCGATCGGCATTCTTAAGACCGGCTCGGCCGGCCGGGGATGCGGGGGAAACACCGCTGACGACAACCGCGCGGGGTTCGGCGTCATCAACGTACCACTCGAATCCTAGTCGCTGTGGTTCACCCGGCAGGAGCAGCGTACGGATCCGCAGTTTCCTCTTGTTTCGCCGTCGTGTCAGGACCTCGATCTGCGCCGGTGACGACAGGATCTGCCAGGCGAAAGTTTCGGCGTTTTCGATGTCGACATTTCCCAATTTGAGCAGTCGGTCGCCCTTCTTGAGTTTGGCCTCATCGGCGGCGGTGTCGTCGGCGACGGCGGTCAGTTGAATGATGCCCTCGCCGGCAAGTTCAGGATCCCATGTGGCCCCCAGTCTTTGCTGGGCGGTCAGCGCCGAGGATTCCAGCTGGCGACGGTATGCCTCAGATTCCTCGGCCGCCCCTCGACGGAAACCGGGCGTCTCGGGTCGGCAGGCCGCGTCGTGGGTCAATCTCAACAGCAGCCGAGTGACTCTCTCGAGACCGGTCCAGGCGATTCGGTCGGCGTCGTCGCTGGGACGGTGGTATTGACCGTGCAGCCCGGTGTGAAGAAACAGGACGGGGATGTCCTTGGAGAAGAACGGATGGTGATCACTGTTGGCCAGTAGATCCCAGTTGAAGTCCAGGGTCATCGGCTGTTTCAGCCGCGTATTGTGTTCGACGGCCACGCGTCTGAGTCCCGCGGCGGTTCGCGATCCGAAGACCACCAACCGATCGTCCCGCAACCGGCCGACCATGTCGACGTTCAACATCATGTCGATCGCCGAGACAGGAATCGTCGGGTGTGCGGTCCAGTACTTGGAGCCCAGCAGGCCGAGTTCTTCGGCATCCCAGAAGACGAACAGAATCGATCGGCGGTGATCCAACTGCCTGGTCCCGGCCAGGGCTTCGGCCACTTCGAGGACCGCGGCGGAGCCGCTGGCGTTGTCGTCGGCCCCGTTGTGAATCTGTCCGATACCGCCCAGGCTGGTTCGCTTGGTCCCCAGGCCGACGTGGTCGTAGTGGGCGCCGATGACGATGTAGCGGTCCTTCAACTGCGGGTCTGTTCCCGGAAGCACCGACAGCACGTTGCGGAATCCCTTCTCCGAGAATTCCTGGTAGAAATCTCCATCGACGCCGGCCGGCTTGAGCCCGACGCGTCGGAGTTGCTGGACAAGGTAGGCTCCGGCGGCGTGTCCACCGTCTGTTCCAGCAGCTCGGCCCCTCAGCGTGTCGCTGGCCAGCGTGTTGATGTGTTGTGAGAGGTCGGTGCGTCGAACCGATGCGAGAGCCCGGTCGAGCGGCTGTGCGGGCTCGGCGCGGGTGTATGACGTGGTGATCGATGCGATGAGAAGTGTCGCGACGACGGTCGTCAGTGTCGGTGTTCGGCCGCCGTGGGACCCGGAAAAACGGAGTGGACAGGACATCAGCAGATCGCTCTCGGGGATCAGGGATCACCAGTCTGGAACAACTCTGTGGTGCGTCACCGGGCCGGGCAACTGGTCTTGCGGCTGATTCCGACCATGCGATACAAGAGTTCTTCCGGTTACGACGAATCGCGCGATCGACACCAGTGGCACGGATGTCCATGCGACCGCTTTCTCCCGTTTCCCGCCCGGTCGGTCGGGTGTGGTCGACCTGCCTGTTCGGCGGATCGAAACTCGCGGAATCGAAGATTCTGGACGGTTTCGTGGTCGCTCTGTTCGTGGTGTCGATGTGGCACCAGGTGGCGGCGTCGCTGGGGGGATCATTGGCCACCGACGTTGCCGTCGGCTGGGGCTTGGCGATCGGCGCGGGCCTGGGCCTGGCTTGGCGCGGCCGACGCGGTTGGCTGCTGCTGGGGTTGGCGGTGTGGTCGGCTGTGCTGGGGGGGCTGCTGTCGGGGATCGTTCTCGGGCTGTCACTCATCCCGATCGATCAACTCGTCACCGTCGATGGTCTTCCGGTGGCCATGCTGGTCACCACGTCGGCCCTGTCGCTCCCGTTTGCCTGGTCGGTTCGGCTGGGCTGCCTGGCCGCTTGCCGCAGCAGACGACAGTTGCGGGGTTTTCTTCTCGGAACCACGATCGGCGCGGTGATGGCGGCTCATCTGCTGTTTGGCTGGATCGGCGTCGACGCGACGGTCTTGCTGGCGGCTGTGTTGGCCGGGCTGTTGTTCCTGGCCGAACTGGTGAAGGGATCCCGGTCGGATCATGACGCTGGCAATCCTCCGGCGTGGTCCGGTCGTCTCGACCGATTCGGCCTGGTCAGATTGGCAGTCGTCGGTGCGGTGATGGCGTCGCTGGATCGCATGTTGGTTCAACTGGTTCCCGCCGCCGAATGGTATCTTCTGGTGGTTGCGGCGGCGTTGTGCCTGGGCGGAGCAATGGGACGGGGTCGTCGGAGTCTCCGTCCGTTCGGCCTGGCTGCGGGCCTGCTGCTTGTTCCAGCGACGTTCCCGATGCTGGTCGACTGGCTGCTGTACCTGAAGACCACCGGTGGCAGTCCCGCGCTGTTGATGGCCGGTTGGTCCGCATTGGTGCTGGTGGCGGTGACGCCTGTGGGCGTGTTGCTGGCCGGATCACTGGCGGCAAGCGACTCGCTGATGAAGCGCGGCACGTCGTCGGCCGGTCCAGGTTGGACCAGTCCGGCGGCGGCAGCCCCGTTTCCGGTCCTGGCAGGTTTGTTCCTCACTCGCTGGCTGTTGGTTCCCGGGCTGGGTCCGGTCGTGGTTCTGGTCGTTGCAGCGTGGTGTCTCGCGATGGTGCCCGATCGACAATCTCGACGAGCGACCCGATTGCGGAAACGGCTGGTGTGGTCGCTGGCCGGGTTGGTTTTGTTGACAACCCAGGTCGGTCGGTATGATCCCGGTCAATCGGCCCGCCTGCTCTACTCGGCACGCGTGGTCGCAGCGACCCAACAGAAATGGCCTCGGCGATTGCACGAGTCGCTCGACGAGGCTCGCATGATCTCGCGTCGAGAGACGTGCGATGCGACGTTGACCACCTGGTCACAACGCGGGGCACTGCGACTGTTGCGTGTCGATGGTATCCCTGCGGCGGCCTGGAGCCAGGACGCGACGGTCAGTCCCCGTTACGCTGCCGAAGTGCTCGAATCACTGATTCCGCTGGTCGTGCACGAACGTCCCGAACGCGTGCTGATGTTGGGGGTCGGCGGGGGCGAGGGGTTGCGGGCCGGGCTGGGGTTTCCGGTGACCCGGATCGACTGTGTCGAACCCGATCGCGGTCGGAGTGGACTGGTGGCAGGGGGCAGTGACTTTGACGACATGCGTCTGAGGTGGCGGCACCTGGCACCGGCACTTGCCGTAGCAGCCCGGTCGGGCCAATACGATGTCGTGATTGCAACAGTGGCGCGGCCCGTGGCCTGGCGGGCCGAGTCGACCAGGACGCTCGAATTCTATCGCAATGCTGCAAGACAGTTGGCCAGTGATGGAGTGTTCTGCCAGGCTTTCTCGGTCCGCGATGTCGGGATCGCCGGGGTGGCGGTCCCACACGCCGCGATTGGCGAGGTCTTCGCGGCGACGGTACGGGTCCAGGTCGGACCGGGACGGTTCCTGGTGCTGGCGACTGATTCTCCGCGGTTGCTCAACCGGCCGGGCTTGGTGGCTCGCCTGCAGGGTCCCCACGTTCGCGGAGCGTTGGCCGAGATCGGCTGGGACTGGGCCAACCTGCTGCAATTGCCGACCTGCGGTCTGACCAAGTCAGGAGACACCGATCACCTCAATCACGTCGGCAACGGCTGGCTGGCGGCACGGCTGCCGGTAGCAGCGCTGGCTGGTGGCACACGCCTGGATGGAACTCGGGGAGATCGCCGGGATGTTCCCCAACCGTTGCTGAAACGGATCGAGGTCGAAGACGCAATGGTGGCCGAGGTGCGGGAACGCCTGGCCGATGTTCGCCGGGGCCAGCAGTTGCTGGGGCAGGCTGGCGATGGGTTCCGGGCTTATCGGAGGGCTGTCGACAAGCAGGTCGTCGACCGGCCGCGATTTGTCTTCGAGTCCGAATCGGGCCAGGTGGGCATTCGGCGGCTGCGGCACCCGGTCGATCGGCGACGTCTGCAGTATCTGAAAACACTGGCCATCGTCGAACGGTTGCCGCAGCCGTCCGAACGGCAGATCGGATCGATCTCGGCGTTTGCCGTTCCGTTCGATCCCCTGTTGAGTGAATTCGTTCACCGTGAAGTGGCCGTGCTGTGGTCGAAATGTCCAGTTGTGGATCGGCGAGAGGAACTGCTACACCAGCTGCACGCGGTCTATTTCGGAGTGATCTCCAACCACCGGATCGGCGATGTCCACGGGGCGATCGAGAGCCTGCTGAAGATGACCCCCACGGCGAACGAGGCGACGACGCACTGGGATCACCTCAATTCACTTCTCGAGGTCCTCAAGCAGCGGTGGTCCCGGCTGCCGACGAGAACTCACGGGACAGGCAGTGACGAATCCGAGACGATCGAGTTGGTCGGCCGGATGCTCAAACGGATGACGCAGTTGATCACGCTCAACCCGACGCTGGGGCACCGATGGGTTCAGCGACAGGAGGTGATCGAGCGTGGACTGGTCAATCCGCTGCGTGACCGCCGCTCGCGCCTGATGGGCACTCGCCGTTCCGGCTCGGTTCTGGCAAACTAACTGACCAGAGCGGGTTACGGGTAGTCGGCCCTGTCGTTGTGTATGGGGAGGTGAGACATGACCAGTTTCGCGGTGATTCTGCCGGCGGCCGGCCAGAGCAGTCGATTCGGCACGCGGGAGAAGAAACCCTTCGTGGACCTGAAAGGCCGGGCCATCTGGATCCGTTCGTTGGAGGCTTTCGCGACCCGAGACGACGTGAACCAGGCGGTTGTGGTCGTAGCCGAAGAGGATCTCGACGACTTTCGTGACCGCTTCAAGGCAAATCTGCCGTTCCTGGATGTCGACGTGGTTGTCGGTGGCGAGACGCGGATGGACTCGGTGAGCAACGCGTTGGTGGAGATTCGCGAGGAGATCGATTACGTGGCGGTGCACGATGCCGCGCGACCGCTGATTGCCGAGAAGTGGATCGACGAGGTGTTCTCGGCGGCGATCGAGCACGGTGCGGCGATTCCTGCTGTCCGGGTCAGCAGCACGTTGAAACGCGAAGCGGCCGACGGAACGATCGAGGCCACCGTCTCTCGCGATCGTCTCTGGGCGGCGCAGACACCCCAGGTCGTCCGCCGTGACCTGCTGATCGAAGCCTACGCCGCCCGGGGAGATCTGGTCGCCACCGATGAGGCGCAATTGGTCGAAAACCTGGGCCATCCGGTCAAGCTGGTGCAGGGGTCTCCGATGAACATCAAGATTACCACGCAGGATGATCTCGAGATGGCCCGGTCGCTGATCCGGGCCGTTCCCCAGGACGACCTGTTCGATCGGCTGCACCCCTTTTCGGAAGTCGACCCGAAATCGGTACGCGAGATCGGGCTTGATTTCGATCAACTCAGCGAGTGAGCCATGGGGTCGGAGGATGCCGGATCCGGACTTGGCAGGTGAGCCCGGCGGGCCGTAGGATGGAAGCGGGCTTCTCGTGAGTGTCCCGACCGTTTGTGCCGACCGATCCGGGTGATTCATGGCGTCGATGCAGATTCCCTGTCCCGAGTGTGGCAGCGTCCTGAAACTGCCGGATCGCTCGTTGTTGGGCAAGACGGGTCGGTGTCCGAGTTGTCGGCACACGTTCGTGCTGGCTGAGCCCGAGGAAGTGGAACTGCAGTTGGCCGATGCGCCGGACGGGGAGACGCCGCGGCAGGGCACCTCGGCACGCTGGGTGTCCGATGATGCGGAAACTGCTCCCGGCGACGAATCGCGGGAAGCCGACCAACGCACCGAGGTGGCCGAGGAAACTCGAGCGGTGCCGCCGGTCTCCGAGTCGTCCCCGGTGGGAGTCGGGGGATTCCCCGTCTTTGACGACCCGGCTACAACGACCCCGTCGCGAAAAGTGAAAAGGCGAAGCCGTTCCAAAAAGGTGTCCGAACAGAAGGGCAAGCGCCGCCGCGGTGGACCATCGCTGGCGGTGATCGTCGGCAGTGCGATCGTCGTGCTGGCCGTCATCGGGGTCGGCGTGACCTGGCTCCGTTCCGGATCGGCTGCCCGGGATGCCGTCACCGAAACGAAAGCCGATGCCGCGGTTGCCAACGCGGATCGGAACGCGACCGGTTCGGGCGCCTCGGAGCCGGATTCGAATACGGTGGCTTCGGTCGATCCAGCCGATCCAGGACAATCGGCCCGTCCCATTCGTCTCGACATGGTGCCGGCCGGAGTCAGCATCGTGATCAACGTGCGGCCGGACGCATTGTGGGCCGAGCAGTCTCCCGGCGAGGAACTGAGGTTCTGCCTCGGACCACTCGGGGAATGGGCCGGCAAGCAGATCAAGACGCTCTGCCGATTTCCTCCCGAGGAAATCGAGGAGGCGATGATCTGCCTGATGCTTGGCCAGCGTGGTGATCCGCCCGAAGTGGCGGTCGTCTTGCGGCTCAAGGAAGCTCAGAAACCGTCGACGCTGCTCGAGAAGTTTCCCGGCCCGCGGAGTGACGATTATTCGTACCCGGTGTACCTGGGCGAGACCCATTGTTACCTCCGCGGCAGTGACGCCAAGACGGTGGCGATTGGTCCGCTGGATCGGGTTGAGGAAATGGTTTCGGCGGTTCGTCAGCCGGCGGTGACGTCGACGGGGATCGAGCAGATCCTGCCGTTGACAAGCCGTGACAAGTTGCTGACGGTCGTCTTCGAACCTCGCGATGCGAGGAACTTTCAGGAAGTGCTTGTCTCCGAAACTGTCTCGCCGGTGTTCAACCTGGTGCTCGACTGGTTCGATGACGAGGAGATCGAGACGGTGGCCTGGAGCATTGACATTGATCGGAAGGGCGACGAGTTCGAGTCGGAAATTCTGCTCCGCAATCACCACTCGCACAACAGCATCGTCACCCCCGGTCGTCTGGAACGCAGTGTTCAGAAACGACTGGGCAGCTTGCCGGTCGAGCTGATGCATGCGGTCGAGAAGATGCGGCCCAAGCAGGTGGGCGCCTACCGGCTGATCAGCCGGTTTCCGGCATTGATGTCGGCCTACGTGTTCGGGACCGTCACCGCAGTCGGTGATCGTCACGTGCAACTGCGGACCCGTTTGCCTGAACGGGCCGCTCCGAATATCGCCCTGGCGGCACTGTTGACCTGGGACGAATCGACTCGTACCGATTTCACTGCGGCAGTGCCCCAGAGGGTGGCCCCAGGCAAGACGCTGCCCGAGACCGTGGCCGGACGGCTGGGAATAAAGATCGAGGTCGATTTCCGGCGGACTCCACTGCAGGAGGCGTTGAAGTTTGTCGGCGAGGAAATCCAAGTGCCGTTTGAAATCGACGGTGATGCTTTGAAGCTCTCCGGTTACACCAAGAACATGCCACAGACGATGACCAAAGCTGACTCCGCCAAGGCGGTTCTGCGTGAGATCATGAAGAAGTACAAGGGGATGGTGATCGTCGTGGACGAGGGCAAAAAACGGATCACCCTGATGACACAACCGGTTGCTGAGAAGATGGGTCTGAAGCCGTTTCCGGTGGCTAACTAGGTTGCTGCCACATGTCCTATCTCGAATCCGTCTCACCAGTGGTCGTCGCCTGGGCCGTGTCACTGGGGTTCGGTGGACTGCTGTTGATCCTGGCTTTTTCGGATGAGACGTCCGCGCCCGGAGAGGCCATCGGACAACGGCCCGGTGGGAACGAATTGGTCGCACAGAAGGCCGACGGGCCTTCTGACGAGTTGCCGGCCGCCGTTCACGATGCGGACTCGCCCAAGGTGAGCGAACCCCCGAAATCCGTCGTGACTTCGGTTCCCTCGACCCCACTGCAACCGACGGAAAACTCCGAGCCGGTTGAACCGAAGCCTGCTGAACCGAAGCCGGTTGAACCGAAGCCTGCTGAACCGAAGCCTGCTGAACCGAAGCCTGCTGAACCGCAGCCTGTCGCCGCACCCCGGCCGGCTCGTGAGATTACTCGAGCGCTGAAGCTGCCGATCGTGCGATATTCTCACAACGAGCCTGTCGCCGTCTCGTTGATTCTCGGCGAGGTGGCACAACTGGCAGGAGTTGAGGTGCGGTTGGCCGATGGCCTGGCCGGTGACCCACGGTTGGCGAGAACGGTTCGACTGGAACTCGACAGGACCACCGTCGGTGGAATCCTGGCGGCGGTGCTGGAGATGATCGGATTGACCTACCGGGTGCACGACGGCTATTTACAGATCATGCCGTCCGTCAAGGGAGCCGAGCCCCGTGGACCTTGATGACACGATCTGTTACTGCTTCCACGTCCCCAAGCGGAAGATCGTCAACTTTATCCGGATCACCCGACCGCGGCGGGCCAGCCAGATCAGCGAGTGTGGCGGAGCCGGCACCGGGTGTGGTTGGTGTGTTCCCTTCCTGAAAAAGTTCTTTGTCGAGGGGGTTGGCGAAGTGGTCGAGGGGGCAGCCGGTGAGGAGTTGACGCCCGAGGATTACGCCAGACGGCGGGGAGAGTACATCAGCGAAGGAGGCGGGACACCTCCGCCCGGTGCGATTTCGCCACCTCGTACGGCCGACTGACAGCCCGATGGCTATTCGGCGTTGACCTGGATCCGTCGGGGCTCGGCCTGGGCGGCTCGCGGCAATTCGACCTCGAGCACTCCGTGCGAGAGTCGAGCGGTGATCCGCTCGTAATCAACCTCGTCGCTGAGAATGAACGAACGCAGGAAGTCGCCGATTTCGAATTCGCGATGCAGTGGAACCGCATCGTCGGGCAGCAATGTCTCGACGCGACCGAACAGCGTCAGGCGATTTTCCTGGATCTGCAGCTCGAGAGATTCGAGTGACACGCCGGGCAGATCGGCCCGCAGGACCAGGCCATCGGCCGTCTCGAAGATGTCAATCGGCGGCGTGAAGACGTACCGCTCGGACGCGGTCGACTTCGAGTCGTCGATTCGGTGAGCCTTCACCAGGTCCTGCGACGGTTCGGGTTGGTCTGGAGACATCGTCGATTACGCCGGGGTGATCGGAGCCGACAATCAGTCACTGCTGATGGGGATCTGCCGAGGCTCTTCCTGAGGGGCCTTGGGCAGGCGGACGACCAGCACGCCGTTGTGGAAGTCGGCCGAGAGTTGGTCTTCCTGGATCCGGTCGGGAACCGGCAGCGAACGCTGCCAGGGCCCCCGGGGTCGCTCCTGACGCCGAAAACGATCCTCGGGGATCTCTCCTTCGTCACGTCGCTGTCCGGACATCGTCAGGACTCCGCTGGAAATGGTCAGTTCCAGGTCCTCCGGCGCCGTGGCCGGCAACTCGGATGTCAGGATGTACTCGTTGGCCGATTCGTGGAGATTCACCGCCGGATACTGCCGGCCGGTCCGGACGCCGTGGAACGTCAGGTTGACGCCCTGGAGAAGACGATCGACTTCGTGCTCCAGGTCGCGGAGCGGATCCCAAGTCTGTCCTAAGCGGAAGACCGCCATCGTGGGTGTCCTGTGGAGGCCTGGTGAAGTTCGAAATCGAAGTGAGTTGGCTGGCTCATCCCAAACACGTTGTCTTACCGGGTGGTCGCCGACCATTCCGGAAACTGCAAAGCGTGTTCCGAAGCAGCCCAGCGAGTCGACTGATGGCGAACGATCGCCACAAGAGATTGTAATTGAACAGCTTGTGTTGTGACCCTCCCAATGAGTCAGATTGCCGGTACACCGCAGACAACAGTGTCGAAATGCCGTCGGCGACAAACGGAACGGCGTTTGCTGCCAGAATGGCAGGTGCCGACAGGAATCCATATCAGCCTCGTGGCGCGACCACACTGGTCGCTATGCTGTAGAGGCAGCCGCCCGGTGGCGAAGAGACCCGAGTGGTGAATAACAGGGCGAGACGATGGGCGAAACACTCGACGCACGACACGCCGTCTATGTCGGCAGTTTTGATCCGCCGACTCTCGGACACCGTGACATCATTTCTCGCGGTGCCGGACTGTTCCAGCATGTGACGGTCGGAATCGGGATCAACCCGGACAAGTCGCCGTTGTTTTCCTCCGTCGAACGGCTGGAACTCATGCGGCAGATCGTGTCGCCACTGGAGAACGTCCAGGTGGAGTGTTTCGAGGGATTGGCGGTTGATTTCGTCCGCCAGTGCGGTGCGTCTGTGATGCTCCGTGGCATGCGAACCCTGACGGACATCGAGGCCGAGTTCACGTTGACGCTGGCCAACCGCAGCTTGGCTCCCGATATCGAGACGGTGTTCCTGATGGCCAGCGAGCAGTACACCTCGGTGTCGAGCAGTCTGATCAAGCAGATCGCCGGGATGGGTCGAGATGGATCGGTGAATCAACTGGCCGAGTTCGTGCCCGAGTCGGTGATCGAGCCGCTGTTGGCGAAGTACCGGGGATGAGGTCTCCGAGCGGGGCGCTTGCCAACCCCGGCACCAGCCGATCTACTAGCCGACACGACTCGCACGCTCATCCAGGAGACACGTCCCATGGTCAAGACCGCATCGACAATGCTCGAGCTGGGCACCGCAGCCCCCGAGTTCACTCTGCCAGACACCACGGGGACTTCGGTCAGCCTGTCGGATTACGGCGGCGCCCCGGCGTTGGTGGTGGCGTTCATCTGCAACCATTGCCCGTTCGTCGTGCACATCCGCGAGGCGTTGGCCGAGTTCGGTCGCGAGTACCAGGAGCGGGGCATGGCGATCGTCGCGATCAACTCCAATGATGTCGCGACTCACCCGGACGACAGCCCCGAGAAGATGGCCGAGGAGCTCGACTCGGCCGGGTACACCTTTGCCTATCTCTACGACGAATCCCAGTCGGTGGCCCAGGCCTACCGGGCCGCGTGCACGCCGGACTTCTTCGTTTTCGACGGAGACCAGCGATTGGTCTATCGCGGCCAGTTCGACGAGAGCCGTCCGGAGAGCGGAATTCCGGTGACGGGGTCAGACCTGAGATCCGCCTGCGACGCGGCGCTCTCCGGCCAGGCTGTCGTCGAGGAACAACGGCCGAGC
>CAUZRQ010000042.1:0-41590 GCA_963582065.1 Planctomycetota bacterium
TGCCGTCTTTCCCCTTGCCGTCCTTCCCCTTGCCGTCTTTCCCCTTGCCGTCTTTCCCCTTGCCGTCTTTCCCCTTGCCGTCTTTCCCCTTGCCGTCCTTGTTCCTGCTGTCCTCATCCTGACCATCGATCTTCTTGATCAGGTCCCGGGCCTTTTTCGCGGCATCGGACTGCCGACCGGCAACCCGATCGGCTGCATCACCTCGCTCGTTGGCGGTCCGTGCCCGCTTGTGCTTGCCGATAACGGTCCGCAGATTCTTCAACAGGTCCTTGATCCGCTCCTTTTCCTTCTCGATCGAGTCCTTGAGATCATCGCTTTGAAGCAGGATGAGCAGAGACTGGAGATTGACGACCACTTCGGTCTGTGCGCCAACCGCGTCTCCCAACCGCTTCTGTCCGTCCAGCAACGAGGCGATCCGTTCGAGACTGTTCGAGATGTTGTCGTCACGGCTCTGCCCATAGGCCCGCCTGAGCAACTCGGCCCGTTCGGGATCGTTTTCCCTGAGGAACTGGGCCAACTGCAGCAGCTTCTTCTCGAATTTCTTGTAGCGGGACGAGATCCCCTGCTGTTGATCGTCGAGTTCGGTCTTGCGACCGCGCTTGCGTGCCGGTGCCTTTTTCGTAGTCGCCTTCAGGCCGACGTCCTTCTTGGGAACGGCCTTCTTGGGAGCGTCCTGTGCGGAGACGAGAATGGCTCCACCAAGCAGCAGTGCGAACAGCAGCGAGGCAATACGAACGTTCATGAGAGAATCTCCGGCGACGACCGTGGTCGTCTTCACGGGACTATTGAGCCGATGGGGGCCGAGGACAAGTCACGGCGGGATCAGGGTTTCTTCTCCGTCGGCGGTCTCTTTTCGGATTTCGGGTCGCCCTTGTCAGCGGGCCCGTTGAGTTTCTTGATCAGATCGCGTTTGCGCTCATCGCGAGTCTTCTCGAGCAGCTTCTCTTCGTCATCGATGATCTGCTTGAGCAGCTTGAGTGCTTCCTGGTAGGTCTCGAGCTTCTGCATTTCCCTGAGCACCCGCCGCATGCGTTCGAGCAGCGACTGCAGGGAATCGGTCGCGGTGTCGATGGCTGGCAGCGGTGGAATCGCCCCATCGCGCGAGACACGGGCCAAGGCCCTCAGTGTTGTCTCTACATCAGTGTAGTCTTCGGTAGTGATTCGTTGTAGAGGATTCAGCACGCCCTCATCTATTCGGGTCAGTGTCTGCTGAGTGTGGACGCCGTTGTTGATCAACTCGTCGCGGATGTCGGCGAACCCCTCGGTAATCGCCACCGTCTCGTTGTGGCCGCGAATCACCTCGTTGATCGATCGTTCGGCCGGGTTGACCTGTTCCCCGCCATCCTCGCCACCGTTCCCCTCGGTCGCATTGTTCGCCTCGTCGACCTGCCGTCGGTAGCCCAGGAGGTTCTTTCGAATCCGCTCGATGTCATCGATGACCTGTTCAAACCGCTGCCGGAGCCTGAGTTCCTTCTGGATCAGGCCAAACTGCAGGTCCTCGTTGCTGACGATCGAGAACACGTGGATCGGACTGGACCGAATCGAGTGAGGACCGTTCTTGTCGTCGGCATCGGTGCCCACGAGCGTAATCACCAGTTTCTGCCCGATGGTCGGTTCGGGACTCAATTGCCGAAGATCGAACCAGACAGCCTGTTCGTGCTGCGGGGTCTTCAGCGCGTCGTCGCGTGGAATGTCCGCGCGAGCCGTTGTCAGAAGAAACTCACGCGGCCGGTTCGACGGCGGACGCAACAGCAACCGTTTGAGCCACTCGCCGCCAAGTTGATCGGGCCGTGTATTTCCGTCGACCACCTGGTACTCGAAGTGCACCTCGGCGACGCCATAATCGTCTCGGACCACCCCGGCGATCGGGATCCGGGCGATCCGGGTCACTTCGGTCCCGATCCCCTTCAGCGTGGTCTCGATCTCCGGCGGCTGATCAACGATGCCGTTGATCGTCAACCGCGCAGGATCTCGGCTGAGGATGTCGTCAGTATCGAGCACCGAAATTCTCATCTGAACGTCGGGGGGCAGCGGAATCGGCTCGGACAACACCGCCGTGCCCGCGGCATCGGCGAAGATCTTGTCCAGGTCCCTGGACGCCCCGGTGCCGACCATCAGTGGCAGTTTCAGCAACCTGGTGGGCCACTCGAGTGAACCGTCCTTTGAGATTCTCAGCAGCAGCTTCGGATCAATCGCCCGTCGCCGAACCGCCTGGCCATCCTCGGTCTGCTGTTCGAACCACGCCTTCGGTACGTTGTTGTCGCTTTCGAGTACCAGGCGGTACCTGTCAAATTCAACATGCACACCCACAAACGGCTTGTTGGTTCGAGCCTGCAGTCCCACGCCGGTTTCGAGCGGCACATCGACCTGGATGCCCTGGACCGCCTGCTGAGCCGGAGCGATCCCGGTGTATTCGGGATACCGGCAGTTGAGCACGATCTGCTCAACGGTTGGAGGATCGACGACCCGGACACGGTACGGGTGACGGTTGATGTAGTCGCCCCCGCTGACCCAGAAGGTCAGGTCCTCGAGCAGCCCGCCGCGTGTGAATCGAAACTGGTGAGGACCGCGTTGCGAACAGGCGGCTCGTCCCGATCCCCCGGCCTGACGATAGGTCATCTCCACGTCAGTCAGCGGAGCGACATCCGGTCGTGACGGATCGGGCCGGACCTCGATCGCCAGCACCAGGTCATCCCCTCGAGGATGCTGATAAGGCGTCTTGGCGTCGATCGACACATCGGCCTGGGACGGTCCGCGAACGACCGTCACCACCAGTTGGTAGTCGCGGGGCCAGTAGCTCTCCTCGAGCCCCAGGAACCCGTCGGCCCAGCGGGAGATCACTCCCGATTCGGCGGCGGCGAGGCCGCCGATCGAAACCAGCAGACCGACGGCCATCAACACGGCGCGTCGCAACGGCCGCTTCTGGAACACGTCACCGACTTCGAGTTGCCGGCTCGCCTCGACCACGTCTCGGAGCGTCCGGTCGAGCATCGCCCGGCTCAGCGGAGTCAACTCATCATCTCCCACGTCAGCCATTTCAATCGCGGTGATCATCCGATCGTCGAGTTCAGGGAAACGGCGTTCCAGCACCAGGGCCAATCCCCGAGCCCGGAAGCGGCGTGCCCAACGCAGCCCGATCCAGCCGACCGCAGCGACGACAGTACCGCTGACCACCAGCACGTCAAAGGCCACGCGGAACCAGACCGGCAGCTCGAGTCGGCTGACGCGGAACCAGGCCCAGTCCAGCCCGAGGCTGATCCAGAACAGCGACGCCAGCAACACCAGCACCAGCGCGGTCCCCTCGACCGCGACATACAGGCGGATCCGTCGCTTCAGGCCCCTCAGCACATCGGCGACGGCCGAGGGAACTCGGGTTCCCGACGATCCTCCGGCAAACGGCACGGTCGTGCTGCTCATCGATTCGGTCTCACCCTCGGCTGATCTCGACTCGTCATTCTAACCGCACCACGTCCCGACGTCTCAGGCCAGTTTCAACAGCTTCCGCGTAATCCACTCGACACACAGCAGTCCGACCAGCAGGTACAACACCCAGGCCCGGTCCCACAACGGGGACGGGCGGCCCTTGTCGACCAACAACTCGGTGCCCAGGTTCGGCAGGCTCGCCGGCAGCGTCTCGGCCTTGGCCAACTCGAGATACTCGCCGCCGGTTCCCCGCACCATGCCGGCCAACAGCGGCCGATTCTGCCGAGGATCAATCGACTCGAGATCGGGCAACACGACATCAATCCGGCCACTCAACCGTTCGTCTTCCTCGGGAGGAATCGGTACCGCCAGCCGGAACGTGCCCGGCTGACTGGCGCGGAAGCTGCCGACGTACTGCCCGGGCCGATTGGGTTGCCGCCGCAGCTGGTTGAGTCCCAGTTGGCGCCCATCCGGCCCGAACAGCTCGATCGGCACGGTTTCCACGGCGAGATCCTGGAACTGCGGATCGAGCAGGTGAGCCCGCAGCGTGATGGTCTGTCCGAGCAGGTACTCGGTGCGATCCAACAACAGCGTCCCCCGATTGGTGCCTCGCTTGAGCCGTGCCTGGCCCAGTTCGCGGATGGCCTTGATCCAGAACCGGTCGAAGAGATCCTCATCAAGTGCTCTCAGTCGCCACAACTCGGGAGACCCCAGGTAGAGCACCCGACCGCTGCCGTAGAACTGCGAGGCCATCAGCACGGGACGATCACTGCTGGGATCCGAGAAGCGGGCAAACACCAGCGCCCCGTCCTTGGGACCCGTCGTGGGGAAACAGCGAAAGACCCCGTCAAATTCGGCCCAGGCCTCCATCGGGTCGGCGGTATCGTCGGAGAGGTGCAGGAAGGCGGCGTCGAGTCCGTCGTCGGAGAATTCGACCGGCCAGGCCTGGTCGGCAGCGCGGGTGAGATTGGTTTCGAGGGGAAGTGGTTCGAGGATGACCGGATAGAGCGTGCGGATGTCATCCAACGGGGCCGACACATCTGCCAATTCGGGCGTGAACACGTCTCCGGCCACCGCCAGCAATCCCCCCGCCTGCTTCTCGATCCATTCGACCAGCATCTCGCGACGCGTGTCGGGAATCGCCTGCCAGTCGGGGTCAAACCCCACGATCACGTCGTAGACGAACAACTCCTCGCGTGCCGCGGGGAATTCCTGCAGCACGCGGTCGGCGTCCTGGCTGATCGCATCACCCGGATCGGCCGTCTGCAGCAGCACGTCGATCTCGACTCCCGGGTGCCGATACAGCATGTTGCGGACAAAGCGGTAATCTCTCATCGGGCCGCCGGCCAGCAACAGCACCTTCAACTTCCGCTCGGTGACGTTGACCAGCCGTCGGCGGTGATTGTCATCGGCAGAGAGTTCCGTGATGCCCGCCGGCGAAACCGCCCGCACCAGGAACTCGAACCGTCCTGCCGTATCGGGATTCAGCTCGAATTTGACCTCCACCGGTCCCGCGTCCAGCGGCAGTCGCACGGTCTGCGCGTCGACCTTCTCGTCGGGATCGCCCTCGCCGGATTCGGGCTTGCGGAGCAACTCGATCTGCACGTCCTTGCCCAGGACCCCGGCCCCCTGGCCCTTGACGAAGACGCTGAAGCCGTAGGCATCACCGAGGTGAACGTCGGTCGGAGCCTGCACATTGACCAGTTGGATATTGTCCGGCAGTTCCAGGCTGCCGACTCCGACGGCGAACAATCGGACCTTGCGACGGACCGCCAGCTGCCGGGCCGGACCGGGATCGGTGCCCGCGTTGGAGGCTCCGTCGGTCATGATCACCACCCCCGCCAGGCCGTCCCCGCCCTCCCGTTGCAGCACCGTCAGCACCGCTTCACCCACGCGGGTTTCCAGTCCCCCGCCGGCTCCTTTCGCCTGGCCTGCTCCGGCCACCGACCACGGACGAATCGCCCGGTCCCAGGCATCGGCCGTGGGAAGCTCGGGATCGCCGGACCCGTCAGCGGTTGACGACCGGTCATCGGCCGGGCGTCCACGTGGGTCACGGCTGGCGAATTCGAAAACCGGCTCGTCGTCCAGACCGGCATCGAAGGTGTAGATCCGGACCTGGTGATCCCGGATCAGTGTCTTGACCAGCGGTGTTTCGGAAAGCAGTTCACGCAGCGCCAGCGCCCGGGTCCGTTCACCCTCGCCGCCGGCCACCGCCGCGCCCCCCGGCTTGTTCTCCGGAAAACTCATGGACAACGACGTGTCGACCAACAGGATCACCCGAGACGGGCGAAACGTCTTCTCGCTCTCCCGCTCGCGGGGGTTCAAGAACACCAGCAGCAATCCCACGATGACCGCCAGGCGGAGCAGCAACAGCCAGCCGGTCCACAGGCGGGACATGTCACGGGTGTCGCGGAGATAACAGGCGACGACGAAGATCAGCAGCAGCACGGTGCTCAGCACCAACGCAACCCAGCCCAGGCCCGACTCGGGAAGCCCCCACTCGATCACGCGGATCGTCTGCTCGACGGCCAGCAGGGAAGCGATCATGCCCCACCCCCGGCCGCAGCCGCCGAGGAATGGTAACTCAACCGGTAGGCCATCATCTGCTCGGCCAGCATCACCAGCACCAGCAGACCCAGAATCCACTCCCGGATGTCCCGGTCCGACTCCTCCCCGGCCAACCACTCGGTCGCCCCCGCCTCCTGGATCCTCACCTCATCGGTCAATTCCGGCCCCAGCGCCTTGCGGATGGCCCCGGTTTCAATCAGCGCCATCCGGCCCTCATCGCGACCGGTGTTGTAGGCGTACCACCGCTCGACCGCCACTTGGCTGGCATCAATCAACCGCACGCGGTAGACCCCGGGATAATCGGTCCGGTCATAATCGATCACGCGACGCAGCGTCGGTGTCGCATCACTCTGGCCGGGTGCCGCCGCCTTGGCGTCGGTTTCGACTTTTGCGTCGTCCGCCGAGTCATCAGTGTTCCCGTCCCCCGGCTCGGGCTTACCGCCGGCCGGAGCCGTCCGCACGGCCTCCGGCTGCACCTGCAGTTCGGCGGTCACCTGCCCGGAGTTCTTCGGAGGTTCGATCCGGATCGCCGGACCGAAACGGGCGGGGTCGAGTTCCAGGTGGATTGGAGCCCCCGACTCGCGGCGGGGCATCACGCGATCGGCACGCGAGATGTACTTCTGGAGTTCGAAGTGGAACGGCACGAAGCTGCGGTATTGCGGGAAGTTGGTCCAGCCGGTTCCGCAGGTGGTCAAACAGGTGATCACCCGTCCGCGTCCGAACCGGTGTTCGAGCAGCAACGGGTCGCGTGTCCGCAGCCGGGCAATCGTCCGTACGGTGTCGTTGCGTTGGCGGTCATCCTTCTGCCAGTCATCCGAGACGGGGAAGTACCGGAACACCCTTGTCGCTTCGATCTCGGGGTTGTCCTGCCCCTGCAGGCCGGCCAGCATCGGGTGCTCGGTCAGCTTCAGGTCCGGTCCAGGTGCGGCCACATCGTCTCGAGCCAACTCGCGGGGCGCATCGGCTAATGGAACCGGAAACAGGCCCTTCCCCTCGGCGTACAACAGGGTGTTGTACGAGGCGGGGTTGATCGAGTCACCGGCGTACCAGACCAAGCCACCCCCGTCACGGACGAACGCCTCCAGAGCCTCGACCGCGTCGGGAGTCAACTCGGCGACGTTGAGCATCAGGATGCTCTGGAAGCCATCGATGTTCTGGCGATAGAGGTAGTCGGGGGTGGCCACGACTGTTCGGTAACCGGAAGCCTGGGGATTGGCGGCCAGGGCCAGTGTCGGGAAGATGCCTTCCTGGGCGGCCGGATTTCCTTCGATCACCAGCACGCGGTTGGCCGGAGCCACCTCGACGGCCAGGTGCCGGATGTTGTCGGCCCTCAGGGC
Source organism: Planctomycetota bacterium (assembly GCA_963582065.1). Taxonomy (GTDB): domain Bacteria; phylum Planctomycetota; class Planctomycetia; order Planctomycetales; family Planctomycetaceae; genus UBA8437. The sequence continues at coordinate 7,329 of CAUZRQ010000042.1, forward strand.
GTCGCCGGGCAGGGTCACCTCGACCCGGTGCTTGCCGGGATCGTCAAAGGTGACCTCGAAGGACTGTTCGACTGTCTTTCCCGCCTCGAGCCGCTCGACGGTCACCTCCAACGGCAGCCTCTCCCCGTCGACGCTGACGGCCAGGTTGACCCGCCCGACCAGAGCCTCGCCGTAGTTGGCCACCGTCGTGGTCAGTTTCACCGGCACCCCCGCGCTGGCCACCTGCAGCTCGCCGTCGAGTTCGATCACCGCGAGGTTGGCATGGCGATCGGGAACCGTGCGGACCAGGTTGACCGTCACGCCATCGTCGTCAAGCTGCTCGATCTGCTCGACCAGCCGGGTGCTGTCCTGCCAATCGTGCTGGCGGAAATCCGAAACGACGTGCAGGTGTTTGACACCGGTGGGTTGTTTGGCGAGCAGTTGGGCAGCGGCATCGAGGCCTTCGGAGAGATCCACGGCACGGAACGAGCAGGGCAGAGCCTCGAGTCGAGCCGTCAGTTCGCCCTGGAAGGCCCGGTCGATGCGTTGTTCGAGGTAATCCGGCTGGGTGACCCGAGACAGTCTCAGCACCGTCAGCCTCTGGGCGCCGCCTTCAGCCAGGCTGGCCGCCACCAGCCCGTCGAGGACCGCCTTGCCCTCGTCGAACCCGGTGGTCTCGTTCCACTCGTCCTGCATCGACGCGGTGTCGTCAAGCAGCACGACGTGGTGCACGTCGGCTCCCTGCAGCAGGGCCAGCGTCGAGGGGTCCAGCACCATGCGGGCGATCAACGCAATCAGGCCCATCACCATCAGGATCCGCAGCAGCAGCAGCAACAGCTGTTCGATCAGGACCCGTCGCCGGTTGCGTTGCTGGCTGGCGAGCAGGAACTCCATCGCGGCGAACTCGACCCGTCGGAACCGGTAACGGTTGATCATGTGGATCAACACCGGCGCCGAGACCATGGCGGCGGCGCCCCAGCCCAGGAAGGTCGCGTTGAGAAACCACGAACCCATGCCGTGTCAGCTCCGGATCGATTGCCGCATGCCGATGCGGTGGTTGAGGTAATGGGCCAACACGGCGTCGAGATGTTCGCTGGTCCGGATGGTCTGAAAATCCATCATCTCGGCCGCGCATCGTTTCCGCAGTTCGGAGCGAAAGGCCTCGACCGCTCCCAAGTATCCGTCTCGCAGGCTGGCAGGGTCACAGACCAGGTCACCGGCCTCCTCGAGACCCTCGAACCGCGTGGTTCCGGTGTAGCTGAAATCGAGTTCTTGATCGTCCATCACGTGGAAGATCAACACGTCGTGGCCCCGTTGCCTCAGCATCCGCAGGCCACGGAACAGACCCTCGCGGGGGACGAACAGGTCCGAGACGATCACCACGATCCCGCGGCGGTTCTGGGTCGCGGCAACCTCTTCGAGAATCTCGTAGATGTCGGTCTTCCGGGCCGGATCGGGGGCATCGAGAGCCGTGAGAAGAGCCAGCAGGTGGCTGCGACGACTGCCGAACTCGACCCGGCCACGGATCGCATCGTCGAATACGGTCAGCCCCACCGAGTCCTGCTGCCGCAGCAGCAGGTAAGCCATCGCGGCGGCCACCGTGCAGGCGTACTCGTACTTGTTCAACGCCCCGGTGCCGAACCGCATCGATTCGCTGCAGTCGACCAGCAACGTCGTCCGCAGGTTGGTGTCTTCTTCGTACTGCTTGATGAAGTAGCGGTCGGTCTTGGACCAGACCTTCCAGTCAATTCGCCGCACATCGTCACCGGGAACGTACTCCCGGTGCTGAACGAACTCGACCGACTGGCCAAGATAGGGGCTGCGGTGCAGACCGGAAAGAAAGCCCTCGACGATGTGCCGGGCACGGACTTCGAGCCGGGCAATCCGCGAGATCTCCTCAGGCCGCAAAAATCTTCTGGAGTCTCGGGTCACTGGTCAGCTCGCCTTCCTTGCTGGGCGTCTCGGCAATCAACTTGTCGATCACCGAATCGGGTGTCACCCCCTCACTCTCGGCCGCGAAGTTCGTCACGATGCGATGCCTGAGAACCGGGGCAGCCAACGCCTGGATGTCCTCGGTCGAGACATGGGTCCGTCCCGCCAGCAGGGCCCGGGACTTGCCACCCAACAACAAAAACTGCACGGCCCGGGGACCCGCACCCCAGCTCAACCAGTTGTTGATGAACTCGGGGCACCCCGGCTGATCGACCCGCGTCTGCCGAACCAGCGCCAGGGCGTAGTCGACGACGTGATCGGTAACCGGCACCTGGCGGACGATCTGCTGCAGTTCGAGAATCTCCTGGCCGGTGAGAACCGGCTCGACTTCCGCCTCGCCGACCGACGTGGTCTGCTTGGCGATTTGCCGTTCCTCCAGAAAGCTCGGATAGTCGACGACCACCTTGAACATGAACCGGTCCTGCTGCGCCTCGGGCAGCGGGTAGGTTCCCTCCTGCTCGATCGGGTTCAGGGTGGCGAGCACGAAGAACGGATCCGAGAGCACGTGACGCTCGCGACCCACAGTGACCTGTCGCTCCTGCATCGCTTCGAGCAACGCGGCCTGGGTCTTGGGCGGAGTCCGGTTGATTTCGTCGGCGAGGATCACTTCGTGGAACAACGGACCCTCGATGAACCGAAACGCTCGCTCGCCGGTCTCGCGGTTCTCCTGCAACACCTCGGTCCCGGTGATATCCGAGGGCATCAGGTCGGGCGTGAACTGGATCCGCGCGAAGCTCATCGACAGGCTCCGCGACAGCGTGCTGATCATCAGCGTCTTGGCCAATCCAGGCACGCCTTCGAGCATGCAATGGCCGCGGCTGAACAGAGCGATCAGCAACTGCTCGATCACCGAATCCTGCCCCACGATCACGCGACTCATCTGCTCGCGGATCTTCCGATAGGCGGTATTGAGCCGTTCGATCGACTCGCTGCTCACATCACCACCACCCGCGGATTCGTCGGCCGCAGCGGCAGCCGCCGGGGTCACATCAGATGATGTTGTCTCGTCACCCGGTTCGGGCAACCCGGTCGCCTCGTCGTTCATCGGCGTCTCGCTTTGCTTATGCGATCTCTGTCAGGTCGCCACGCAAGCCAGCCGGAGACGTCCGGAGCGATCGAGACACGACTTCAATCCGTCTGTCGTGGCCCGTTCGCGGATGCTCTCCACCCGCTCGGCGTGCCCATCCTACAGGGTCGACCTTTGTTTTGCGACAATCTGCCGATCCCAACTCGAGTTTGCATCGGTGGGGCTGGATGTGAACCGGGCGGCTTCAGGCAAGCGGTCCGTCGATCTCATCGATCAGTTCGTCGAGCCGACGGGCCAACCGCTCGACGTCATCGATTCCCTGTTCGCTGACATCGACCAGATCCCACGCGTCGTCGGGCTTGCTGTAGAGCCGCCCGGGAACCCCCTGCTGTGTCGCGTCGAGACCCTCACCGGATCGAACCAGGAACAGTTCGCGTGACCGGATCCCCCAACCGCCCGCGTCATCTCGCACCACGATCTCCTCCCGCCCCCCTCGCCCGTCCTGTTGCAGCAGCTTCAGCAGGCTGTTCCCCGCGAGACGGTCCAGCACCGACGGGGCCCCGAACCACTCCAGCAGGGTCGGCAGCATGTCGATCACCTGGACCAGTTCCAACCGTCGTTGTCCGGGTTCGATGCCCGGCCCCCGCAACAACAGCGGTGTCCTCAATCGCTCCTCGTGCAAGGCCTCGGCCGTGCGGTCATCCTCGAATCCACGATCTCCCAACCACGCACCGCGTCCGCCGGTGACGACCAGGAGCATCCCGTCAGCCAGCCCACTCTCGTCAAGGGCGTCGACGGCCGCGGCGACCAGGCGATCCCAGGCAGCCATCGCCGAATCGATCTCCTCGAGATGATCGGGCCACGGCCCCTCATCACCCTCGGCCGGCGCCGACACGGCCACCCACAGCAGGCGATGCTCGGAGGTCCCGGCCGCCAGGCGTTCGATCGCCGAGGTGACACGTCGCTGAAGGTCGTCGTCCACGGCCTGTTTCGACTCCCATCCGGCGAGCCCAAACCACTCGAACGCGGCATCGGCCAGGATCTCGACGTCGACGCCGGCGCTGTCGAATCGGTCGGCCGCACGGGTGTCACCCCGCCCCAGCCCCCACCCCTCTCCGGCCCACGCCCGGCCGTTGACCGACCGATCACCTGCCGGCTCGACAGCGAAGTGCCGATCGAAGACCGCCGATTCGGCCGCCAGGCGATCCACCGTCGGCGTCAGCAGCGGCTCGCCTCCACAGAAACCGCTCAATCCGGCGTTCCAGTGATCCAACGAGAGCACGACCGCGACGCTCACGAGACCGGCACCGATTCAAACCCGCCCACACTTCGCAGGTAACGGGCACTCTGGACGGCCGCATCCTCCGGCCCCATCAACTCGGCGTACGCTTGGTGCACCGTCACACACCCGTCGTAACCGATCCGCTCGAGCCCCTCGAAAACCGTCTCGAAATCGACGCCGCCGGTCTCCCACAGGGGAATGTGTCGGAAACGGCGTTCACCCAGGCACCAGGTCTCCAGGGAAACCGGCCCGAGATCATCCAGGACGTGATTCTGGACATAGACGTTGACCAGCCACGGAGCGATCGTCTCGAGCGTCGCCGGGCCGTAGTCCTCGCCACACAGCATCAGGTTGGCCGGCTCGTAGATCAGCCCGAAATTCGGCCGATCGATCGCCTCGAGCACCTTGACCATCGGCCCCACCTGTTCGAACAACGATGTGGTGTGACACTGGTGAGCCAGCCGGATACCCCGATCGGCCGCCCGGTCGGCCGCCTCGCGGGCCCGGGCGATGTCACTTTCGGTCTTGAGACAGACGCGGATCAGGTCACACCCGAAGGCCTCGGCCACGTCGAGGCTCGGCCCGATCTCCTGCAGCGAATCGGGCCCCCGGTCGTTGTTCAACGGAACGTCAAAATCCGCGGTGACCATCGACACGAACAGCCCCGCCTCGTGGGCCTCATCCCGCATCGCCTCCAACCGCCCGCGATCGGTCTGGACACCACCGGCGCTGGCCCGCAGGCAGACCGCGTGATAGCCATGGACCCGTGCCAACGCCACCAGTTCGGGGAAAGGGACGTTCAACCGTGTCTTGCAGGCGGCTTCGGCCACGCGGACCGAGAGAGAGAGCTTCATGCGTCGCCAGCCTCGAAATGGACCGGTTTCCCCCACCCGGAAATCGTCCCTCGCATCACGGCCTCTCCTTGTTTCACCAAGACCAATCGCAACCGCGGCGAACCGTCAACCACGATACGCCTCACCCGGGATGCATTCAACGTCCCCTCGTTCACTACGCCCGGCCCCACCCGCGCCGTATCATCAAGCATCATGGGCTGGGAACTGCTCAACGCGCCGATGCTGTGGGGCCTGGCCGGCCTGACGTTGCCGCTGTTGGCTCACCTGCTGACGCGAAAGCGATTCGAGCGGGTTCCGTGGGCCGCGATGCAGTTCCTGGAACTCGAGCGAGATGCCCGGCGGCGGGTGAGAATCGAAGAACTGCAGCTGATCCTGCTGCGAATGCTGCTGGTGGGGCTGTTGGTGGTGGCCCTGTCCCGTCCGGCCGGGAGCAACGGATGGATCTCGGAGTTTCTCGGCGAGGTCGAGACATCACGGCGGGACGTGGTGATCATCATCGACGGCTCGGGCAGCATGGGCTGGCGAGACGGCCACCAGACGCCACACGCCGCGGCCATCCAGTTCGCTCACCGCTTCCTCGAAGACCTCGGCCCCGGCGACAACGTGGCGTTGATCGAGTCCCGAACAGGGGTCAGGGGGATCGTCGACCCGCCGACGGTCAACCACGATGTCGTCCGAGCCGCGCTCGGTCGGCTGCCGGCCCCGGCCGGCCCGGCCGATCTGCCGTTGGCAATCCGCCACGCAGTCGCCCTGCTCCGCGACACCGGCAATCTCCGTCGCGAGGTGCTGGTGCTGACCGACGGACAGGCCGAGGGCTGGCGGGCCCGAGACACGGTTCTCTGGGAACGTCTCGACGACCAACTGGCCGGATTTCCCGACGCCACCCGTCCGGTGATCCGAGTGGCCACACCCGGCGAACCCCGCAACACCGCCTCGCCCCACTTCCACGTCGACCCGCTCGACATTTCACGCGAGCTGGTCCCACTGGGCCTGCCGGTTTCGATTCGCACCACCGTTCACGGCCACGGCAACCCCGAAATGGCCACGCGGCGGGTGGGCCTGGAGATCAACGGGCAGCGGCTGCCCGACCGTACGCTGTCGATCAGCGTGCCGCCCGGCGGCGAGGCCGCCGTCGAGTTCTCCTATCGGCTGCCCGCTGCCGGTTCCCATCACCTGGCGGTCGTGCTCGACGAGGATCCTCTTCCCGGGGACGACCGGGCCGACGCGGTGGTCACGGCCGTCGACGCCCTGCCGGTGCTGCTGATCGACGGCGCCCCGCATCCTGACGTGACCCGCAGCGAGACATTTTTCGCCCGCGCCGCACTCTCGGCGTCCTCGAACCGGCAACCGTGGATCGCCGGCCACGTCGTCGGCTGGGACCGGTTGACCGTCGACAATTTTCCCACCTCCGGCGTGGTCGTGCTGGCCAATGTCGCCCGGCCCGATCCGGCGTGGCAACAACCCCTGGCCGAATTCGTCTCATCCGGCGGGGGGCTGCTGCTCACTCTCGGTGATCGCATCGATCCCGCAGCGTGGTCCGCGTGGGCCACCACCACGGGCCTGCTGCCGGCGGTGATCGGCGACCGGAGCGAACCCGCCACGGGCGTGTCGGCGGTTCAGGCCGACGGGGAGAGCCTGGAGACCTCGTGGATGGCTCGGTTCGGATCCGACCGCCAGGGTGGATTCACCGAAGCCCGCTTCACGGGGTGGTGGTCGATGACCCCCGTCGACGGCCCCGAACCGACCCGGGTCACCGCCCGGCTGGCCAACGGGGATCCGCTGCTGGTCATCGGCCGCAAGGGACGTGGTCACATCGCCACCTGGGCCTCGACGCTCGATGCCGACTGGAACACCTTGCCGGCCCGCCCCGACTATGTCTCGTTCCTCCACGAACTGCTGTTCCATCTCGCCGGCGGCCAATCGGCCCGAACCGTTGCTCCCGGTGTCCCGCTGCTGTTGCCCGTCGCCGAAGACTTCGGCCATGACCAGTTCGTCATGATCGGACCCGGCGGATTGCGGTTCGACATCGAAGCCGTCGGCAGAGCACCCGGTCGACTCGCGCGGCTCACCGACACACTGCTACCCGGTCACTACGCCCTGGTGCCCCGGCAGGTCACTGCCGATGGAGTGGGTCCGGCCGAGCACTTTGTCGTCACCGGCGACCCACGCGAATCGACTCTCGACCGGCTCGACCAGGCCACGCGTGGCCGGCTGGCCGGTAGCGGCCGCATCGACTTCGTGGCCGACCAGGATGAGTTGCGGGAGGCGATCGGAGATTCGGCCCCGCGGTCGGAGGTCTGGTACCTCGTGCTGCTGCTTTTCCTCGGCCTGTTGCTCGGCGAGGTCGTATTGACCAGGCGGATGGTCCGCGGCGGTTTTCGCCAGGAGGCCGCCAGCTCGTGAACCACCGCCTGATGTTCCACGTGTTCGATTCACCGGCGAGACTGGTGCTGGGCGGCCTGGCCATCCTCACCGCCGCTTTCCTGCTTGCCAGGCTGCTCCAGTTCGAACGCAAACTGGTGCCGCCACGAGCCAGTCGCTGGCTGCTGGGACTCCGTCTGGCGGTGGTGATCCTGCTGGGCGTGGCCCTGGCCGAACCGGCCATGAGCATCTCCCGCGACCTGGCCCGCCGCGGACGGATCGTGATCGCGATCGATCGATCCGAGAGCATGACAATGACCGATGTGCAATCCACAGCCGCGGAGAAACTCCGGTGGGCCAGGGGGCTGGGGCTGATCGGCAACGAGCGGATCAACCCGAGACTGGATCGCTGGGTCGCCGACCTCGAGGCCGAACGGGAACCGCGGTGGGTCGATCCCGGGGAAACCGACGACCCGGCGCGACGGCTGGAGTTGTCCGGGATCCGCCGAACGAATCTCGACGAGGTCCTGGCTTCGGTCGCCCGCCTGTCGCGACAGCAGGTCATCGACCGCCTGCTGGGCGGGACATCTCCCCTGGTCCAGTCGCTGGAAGCCGTTGGCGAGATCGAATACCGGGTCTTCGGGGGCCGTGCCGAGACGGTCTCCGGCGAGGCACTGGCCGGCAAGCCCCCCGAATCGGTCGACATCGACCGCACCGACCTGTCGGCCCCCTTGGCATCCGGCCTGGGTGACCAGGACTCGCCGGTGACCGCAATCGTCGTGCTCAGCGACGGCCGACAGACCGAGTCAAACGATCCGCTGGTGGCTGCCGCACGCCTGGGGGAACAGGCGATCCCCGTCTACACCGTCCCGATCGGATCGACCAGAATTCCGCGAGACCTCTCGATTGCCACCGTCGATGCACCGAGGACCGTCTTCGGAAAGGACACGCTGAGACTGACCGCGGTCGTTCGGACCGGCGGGTTCCTCAACCGCCCGGTCGCCGTCTCGCTGTTCCCCGCCGACACACCCCAGGAGGCGGTCGTGCAGACGATCACCCCCACCGACGATTCAACCGAGGTGACATTTGAATGGACGGCAAATCGACTGGGGCGACAGCGACTGGTGGTCCGCGCCGAACCGCATCCCGACGAAATCCGGGATGACAACAACCAGAAGGACGTGCTGGTCAATGTCGTCGACGACGTCGCCCGCGTCCTGCTGATCGACGGTGAGGCACGATGGGAATTCCGCTTCATCGACAACGCACTGACTCGCGATGAACGGGTCAAGATCGACCAAATCGTCTTCGCCCAACCGTTCCTGGGAGTCCGCGACGAGCCCTTCTTCTCCAACCGGTTCGAGATCCCCGACGGAGACGATGCCCTGGGACGATCGGCCCTGGCCGACGCCGACCTGGTCGTCGTCGGTGACGCAAGCCCCGAATCGCTCGACGAATCCGCCTGGAGACTGCTGGAGAAGTTCGTCTCCGTAGCGGGTGGAACGCTGGTGATGGTCGCCGGCAAACGCAACCTGCCGGCGGCATACCGGTTCGAGTCGTTCGAAAATCTGATCCCCGTCGACGGGCTGGTTCAACTCGAATTCACCGACGACGGCGCCCGCGCGGCGCCGACCCGCCGGGGATTTGGAATCGCGCTGAGCCCCGAAGGACAACGCGAGCCGATGCTGCAGTTCCATCTCGACGCGACCGAGAACCGCCGTATCTGGGACGGGCTGCCCGGACACACCTGGGGACTGGTCGGGACGCCACGTCCGGGCAGCACGGTGCTGGCACAACCCAGTTTTCGAGGCCGTCCCACCCGCATCCCCGACGAGGAGCACCAGGCGCTGTTCGTGCACCACTACCACGGGTTAGGCCAGGTCCTTTGGCTGGGCATCGACAGCACCTGGCGATGGAGACACCGCACCGGTGACACCTATCACCACCGGTTCTGGGGTCAACTGGCCCGCTGGGCAGCACGCAACAAGGCTGTCAGCGGCAACACTTCGGTCCGGCTGGGAGTCGAGACGGCCGAGGTGACCGCGGGCGAGGCGGTGGCCGTCACCGTCCGCTGGCGTCCCGACGTGCTGGAACGGATCGGTGATCTCACGGCACAAGCCGAATTCCACCCGGCCAGTTCCGAAGGCGAAACGACTGTCGGTTCGCCGCTGGCCGTCGCGAGGCTGACGGCCGTCGACGGCCGTCCGCTGCTGTGGCGGGGGCAAGCCACCGGCCTGCCACCGGGCGACTACCAGGTCCGCCTGGCCGTCTCCGATCCCAGCATCGACACCTCCGGCGTCACCGCCGACGTGTTTGTCCATCCCCCCACCTCCGGAGAACTCAACAACCTCGCCGCCGATCACGTCCGACTGGCCGAACTCGCCACCGCCTCCGGAGGCCAACTCGTGAGACTGGAACAACTTGGCTCGCTCGCCCAACTGCTTGACGGCACCCGCAGTCACCGGGAACTGACCGAGGACGTGCTGATCTGGAACCACTGGACGGTGCTCGTGGCTTTCTTCGTGCTGATGACCGCCGAATGGGTGGTCCGCAAGGTCCATGGATTGCCCTAGCCGGAATTCCCCACCGTGCACTCCGATCAAGCTGATAAACTGACGATTCTGCCACAGGTCATGCCCAACACCTCTCGCCCAGCCCTGCCCCCCCGTCTGCAGAACGCCCTCGGCCAGCTCGGCCGCCGCTGGCGGTGGCTGACGATGCTGCATGGAATCGGTCTGTTCGTTCTTACAACGACCGCATTGCTGTCCTCGGGCCTGCTGCTCGACCTGATCTTTCCACTGCCGACGTCGATCCGCTTTGTCGCCCTGGGACTGGTGGTGACCGGGATCTCCTGGGCCGGATATCGCCTGGTCATCTCCCGAGCGACGGCCGAGATCTCGCGAGCCGAACTGGCGGCGTTGGTCGAACGGGACCACCCCGAACTGGAGGAGCGTCTGACGAGCAGCGTCGAGTTGATCGAGGAAGACGACTCGATCGCCGGCGGGTCCCTTCGCGACCTGCTGCTGGAGGAGACCGTCGTCGCGGCGGGATTGGTGGATTTCCGCAGCGTGCTGGGTTTGCGTGCCGCGGTGATCATGCTGGTCTGGGCCGGGCTGTCGGCCGGCCTGATGTTCGGACCACTCGCCGTACCCGACTCGGGCCACGCGCTGCTGATGACCCGGTTCTTTCTCCCCTGGAACAATCTCGAACGCACCCTGCTCTACCGGGTGAGTGTCGAGGACGGTGATCGGGTGGTGGCCCGCGGCAGCGACGTGCAGATCACAGTCAAGATCGCATCGCCCCGGGGCTCGTCGCCGGAGTCACACCCCGGATTGATCCCTCGCAACGTCTGGTGCCGCTGGACCACACGCTCCGGCAACACCGATCGCCGGCTGATGGAACGCAACACCGATTCGGCGGCCTACACCACGACCTGGCCCGAGGTGCTCGAGGGTTTCGAGTTCCACGTCGACGCCGACGGAAGCCTCTCGCGACACCACACCATCCGCGTCGTCGAACCACCGGCGGTCACCGGCCTGCGACTCGATATCGTTCCGCCCGCCTACAGCGGCCTCCCACCCCGCACGACCGACGCCGTCGTCGGCGACGTCACCGTGCTGGCCGGCAGCAGGTTGACGTGGCGGATGCAGTTCAACAAGCCGATCCGAAACGCCCGGCTCAAGCTGCGGGGGCCGGCGACTTCGACCGCCTGGGAAGCGGCACTGGCCGAAGACGGGCGGCTGGCAACCGTCGACGTCGTCGCCGAAACCGGTGGGCCACTGCAAGTCGAGTTGATCGACCGGGACGGTCTCCAACGGGAGGATCAGACCTACCGCCGCCTGATCATCCGGGACGACCAACCCCCCACCCTCTCCCTTTCGGGACACGACCGCCCGACCGCCGTGCGGCCCACCGACGCGATCGTCGTGCGTGCCGAGGCAACCGACGATTTCGGACTGGGCACGTTCGAACTCGAACTCCAGGTCGATCCGACCACCCAGGACCACCAGCAGGTCGACCCCGGTCGGCTCACCGGCCACCAAGCCGTCGAGCATTTCACCATCGATCTCTCACGTTTCGAGCTGCCGACGGGGAGCCGGTTGACCTACCGCGTCCGCGTCACCGACAACCGGGAGCGACCGGCACCCAACGAGACCTGGTCGGTACCACGGGTGCTGTTGATCGACCCCGACGCCCAGCCACCCGACTTGGCCGACGTGATCGACCGGCAAAAAGACACTCGAGACCGCATCGAGAAGGCCCGGACCGAGAGCCTGGCAGCCAGAACCACGCTGTCGGCGACACGGCAGGCGGCACTGGCGGCGCTGAAGAACCAGTCGGCCTTCTCGGCAAACACCACGATCCGGGGAACCGGTGCCGACCTGCGTGATCTCGCCCGCCGCGTCGACGGAATCGCCCGCCAACTGACCGCTCATCCCCTGTGGCGCCCGCTGGCCCCGGCCGCCGACCGAATCGCCCGCACGCTGCTGCCGGCCGCCGCCGCACGACTCGAACCGGCACTCGAAGCCGCATTAGCCGACAAGGCGATCCGACTCGGCCAGGCCGATGACGATCTCGCCCAGGTCCTCTCCGCCTTCGACAACCTGCTCGTCGATTTCGACTTGTTGGCCGCGCTCGAACGAGACCTGCTGGAACTCGACCGTCTCGCCCGACGCACCGGTCGGCTTGCTGACGATGTCGATGCCCTCTCGGCGCTGACCGGCGACGGAAACGCCGGCGAGACCAAGATCGAGCAGCAACAGCGTCAGCACGAATTCGACCGGCGTAAACAGGACCTCACCAAGCAACACGACGATCTTCGAGGAGAACTCGACGGACTGCTCGACCGACGCCCCGAGGTGCTCGAAGCCGCGCGGCAGGCCCAGTTGTCCCGGCTCAGAGCCCTCGGGCTCAGGGCTCGCGAACTTGCCGCTCCCCAGCGAGACCTCGGCCGGGAACTGAGCGAGGAAACAGAAATACCCCCAGCCCGTCCAGAAACGTCCGACGCGGCATCCGTCGATCCCGCCTCGACGCCGCTGGGACGCCAGCAGGATCTGGCCAGGCAGGCCGCCAGCCAGGCACTCGAGATCGCCGCCCAACTGGGGACCGATGCCGATGCGGCCCGAGACGCCGCTCGGTTCGCACGGCAGGCCGCCCAGACCGCTCGCCAACTGCTCGGGGGTCGCATCGAGGACTCCGGAACCGCGGCGAAGACCGCTGCACGTTTGGCCGCCACCGCCGCCAAGTCACTCGAAGACGCCACCGAAGCCCAACCTGACCCGGTTCTGATCCGGCGTTCCCGTGATCTCGCCAACCGGCAACAGACCGAAACCCGCATGCTGGCGGCCGCCGCCGGATCGGCCTTCGGTCGCCGAGCGGTCCGCACAGTCGGACAACAGGCGATCACCGCCGCCACCGACCTGATCGTCGACGGGCTCGATCGAGTCGCCACCCGACTGGCCGCACCGCCGGTGGAACTCCCCGAACGCGGCCAGCAGGCACGCGACGCCCACTCCGTAGCCATCACCGGCCGGCAGGCCATGGACAAGACCCACCAGGGACTCGCCGCGTCGCAGTTCAAGACGGCAGCAGCAGCAGCAGCCCAGGCCGCCGAGCGACTCGAACACACCGCCCGGCTGGCACTGGATGCCGCGGACACCTCCGAGCGACCCGACACTCCGGTCCCCGAACGCGTCGGAGAACAGGTCACCTCGGCCGTCGAACAACTCGAACAGTCCCGAAAGGGACTCGCCGAATCCCGCTTCGACGATCCCCGCAACCGGCCGCGGCGGCCCGGACAGAAACCGGGTTCGAAGAACGGGAACAAGAAGGGCGGAAAAGGGAAATCCGCCGGCGGACAGGCCAAGGGGAAGGGTGGCAAACCGGGGCAGAATCCCGGAAAACAGGACGGGCCGCTGGCCAAGGCCGCCAGCCAACTCAGGCGGGCCGCCCGGTCGCTGTCGCAGGCTTCGAAGAATCTCCAGCCCGGACAGGCCGATCCCAACAAGATCGCCGCCCCGCCCGGACCCAACGACCCCGACTCGAAGGACACCAGCGGCAAGGCGGGCACCGGATCGTCGATGGCCATGGAACTCAAGCGGCTCGAGGCCGAACTCGCCCGTCTCTCGGGCAGGGCCTGGGGCCGTCTGCCCGGGACGCTCAAGACCGAGATCCTCCAGGCCGCCCGCCGCGATCCCAACGGCGACTACGCACAACTGATCCGGTTCTACTTCGAAGAGATCTCGCGATCTGGACGCGAACGCAACAACGGGGGTTCTCCGTGATTGCCTCCCGACCTGCACCTCTTCTCATCACCCTGCTGGTCGTATCGATCCCGCTACAGGGGTCCGCACGATCTCAGCAGCAGCAACGCCCCACCGGTTCTCCGAAGACGGGCGTTGAAACCGAACGGCAGCGGCGGGTCGACGCGGCGATCGTGCAGGGACTCGAGTTTCTCGCCAGGGGGCAGCAGCCTTCGGGGGCCTGGTCGGTCGGGCGACTGGGAGAATCAACGGCGACGACATCGTTGGCGGTGATGTCATTTCTGGCCGCCGGACACGTTCCCGGTGAAGGTCCCTACGGCCGACAACTCGAACGGGCCATCCGCTGGGTTGTCGATCACCAACGTCCCGACGACATGATCGTGCACCGCCGCAGCCACGGACCGATGTACAGCCACGGAATCAGCACGCTGATGCTGGCCGAGGTGGTCGGGATGCTCGACGATCCGCTGGCCACCGACACCCGCAAGGCCCTGACCCGGGCCATCTCGCTGATCCTCAAGGCCCAGAACGTCGCCAAGGCCGAACACCACGCCGGGGGCTGGAGATACCAGCCGACGAGCACCGACAGCGACCTGAGCGTCAGTGGGTGGCAACTGTTGGCCCTGAGGGCGGCTCGGAATGTCGGCTCCGACGTGCCGGTCCAGAACATCGATCGAGCGGTCGATTACGTCCGCCGCTGCAGCGTGCGGAACAAGCGAGGTTTCGCCTACCAGCCCGGTGGAGCCCCCACCCCGACTCGAGCCGGCACCGGGATCCTGGCCCTGGAGGTCTGCGGCAAGCACCGCAGCGACGAAACGATGGGAGCGGCAGAGTACCTGGTGGCACGACCGCTGAAGACCACCGACCACTACTTCTACTATGGCGTTTACTACTGTAGCGTCGGCATGTTCAAGGTCGGTGGACGTTACTGGACCCGGACCCGTGACCACCTGGTCCCGATCCTGCTCGACGCCCAGGATCCCGACGGCAGTTGGACGGCACGCCACGGCAGCGAACGGACCCACGGGGCCAACTACGCCACCTGCATGTCGCTTCTGGCGTTGGCCGTCGAATACCAGTACCTGCCGATCTACCAGAGGTGATCGACGCGGGTCTCAGTACCCGGACAAATCCGGACCACGGGATCCCCTTGAATCCCGACCTGTCTTGCCACAGAATAGCCGCTCGACGGTTGGGCACACGGCAGGACTCGCTGCACAACAGGACAGGCGGATGTCGTTTCTTGAACAGGTCACCGGGCTGCAACGCGAATGGACGGACCGGCTCGTCCAGGTCGACGATTCGATTCCGGAACTCAAGCGGTTTGCGGGGCTGACCGGGCAGGTGAAGACGATCAACATGAGCGGCCAGGCGCTGGTCGAATTCGCCGGAACCGAGGACATCGGCTGGTACGACATTCACCCCCAGTTCCTGACGGTGGTCGAAGTCGAGGTGCCGACCGAAGCGGCTGCCACCGCCGAAGCCGACGTCGAAGACGCTCCCGCACCGGCCGAAGTGACAGAACCGGCCGCCGAGGCCCCCGCCGTTGACACCGACAACCTCTCGCCACTGGAACTCGCACGGCTGCAGGATGCCGGTGGAGCCGCTCCGGCACCCGCAGCCAAAGTGACAGCACCGGCCGAAGAGACGACACCGGCCGCCGAGGCCCCCGCCGTTGACACCGGCAACCTCTCGCCACTG
The DNA here is from genome assembly GCA_963582065.1 of Planctomycetota bacterium. Taxonomy (GTDB): domain Bacteria; phylum Planctomycetota; class Planctomycetia; order Planctomycetales; family Planctomycetaceae; genus UBA8437. Next base: position 22,788 of record CAUZRQ010000042.1, read on the forward strand.
GAACTCGCACGGCTGCAGGATGCCGGTGGAGCCGCTCCGGCACCCGCAGCCGAAGTGACAGCACCGGCCGAAGAGACGACACCGGCCGCCGAGGCCCCCGCCGTTGACACCGGCAACCTCTCGCCGCTGGAACTCGCACGGCTGCAGGATGCCGGTGGAGCCGCTCCGGCACCCGTAGTCGAAGAGACAGCATCGGCCGAAGAGACAGCACCGGCCACGGCAGCCCCCGCCGTCGACACCAGCAACCTCTCGCCACTGGAACTCGCGCGGCTGCAGGATTCCGGAGGAACTGCCGCTGCTCCGACCGCTGCACCTGTAGCAGCTGACCAGGAGGAAACGGCCGCGGAGCCTGATGAGGACGAAGCCGACGGCGAACCGGAAGACGAGCCGCCTGAGGTGGCCACCGATGACTCCCCCGCTTCGGACGTCGAGATCCCCGAAACGGAGGGGCCCGAACGAACCGCGGCCATTCTCGCGGCGTGTCGAGCCCAGGACGGCGGCTAGACGGCTCGCCGCCCGATCCTGAACCCCACCCCCGATGGGAACCCGCCGTGCGGATCGCCTACCTCGACTGCTCAACCGGCATCAGCGGCGACATGACGCTCGGTGCCCTGATCGATGCAGGTGTCGATGTCGAGCTGATCCGATCGGGGATCGACTCGATCGGACTCGACGACGTGAAGCTCGAATGCCAAACCGTCGTCAAAGGCGGCTTCCGGGCGACTCACGTCAAGGTCGTGCACCCCGAGCAACACGCTCATCGGCACATGGCTGACATCGAGGCACTGCTCGATCGCGCCGACCGGGTGACCGAATCGCAAAAGGCGTTGGCGCGAGAGATCTTTCTGGCAGTGGCCACCGCCGAGGCCCACGTCCACGGATCGACCGTCGAGAAGGTCCACTTCCACGAGGTCGGAGCGATCGATTCGATCGTCGACATCGTCGGTGCCGCCATCGGTTTCGACCTGCTCGGTGCCGACTCGATCATCTGCAGCCCGATCCCCACCGGACACGGCCAGATTCATATCGACCACGGCATCTGCACCGTCCCCGCCCCCGGAACCGCCGAACTGCTCAGGGGCATTCCGCTCGTCGACGTGCCGGTCGAAGCCGAGTTGACCACTCCGACCGGAGCGGCAATCGTCAAGACACTGGCCGACCGCTTCGGGCCGCTGCCCGAGATGACGATCGAACGGGTCGGGTACGGGGCCGGAACGATGGACTTTCCGCAGAGAGCCAACCTGTTGAGACTGTTTGTCGGCACCGCGATCGTTTCACCTCATACCGACCGGGTCTGCCTGCTCGAGACCAACCTCGACGATGTCAGCGGCGAGACGATCGGGTACACCCGTTCGCGACTGGTCGAGGCCGGCGCGGTGGATGTCTTTTCGGTCGCCGTCCAGATGAAGAAGGACCGTCCCGGCGTGATGCTCTCGGTCCTCTGCCGACCCGAGGATCGCGAGACGATGGAGTCGATCCTGTTCGACGAAACCGGGACCTTCGGAATCCGGCGTCACACGATCGAACGATCCGTCCGACTCCGGGAAATGGTCACCGTCGAAACGCCTTGGGGCCCGGTTGCCGGAAAGCGAGGGTGGCGACAAGGTGGCGGCGAGGTGTTCACGCCCGAGTTCGAGGACTGTGCGGAAGTGGCCAACCGGGCGGGAGTTTCGTTGCGGGACGTCTACCGTGCCGCCCAAGCCGCTTTCACACCCGGCCAGACAACCACCGCTCCGCCCGAGGCCGATCACTCGCACGATCACGATGATCACTCACACGACCACGATGATCACTCACACGACCACGATGATCACTCACACGACCACGATGATCACTCGCACGACCACGATGATCACTCGCACGATCACGATGATCACTCACACGACCACGATGATCACTCACACGACCACGATGATCACTCGCACGATCACGATGATCACTCGCACGACCATCACGACGAGTGACCGGCGGTCTCAAGCCGAGATCAGTCGCGCGACCGGGTCGGCCTCCAGCAGTGGAATCGTCGACCCGTCCGCGACGGCCAACTCCATGTGGGGGTCGATTCCCAGGTGGTGATAGACCGTGGCGGTCAATTCGCTGGGATCAACCGGATCTTCGATCACGCTCCCGGCGAACGCATCGGTGCACCCGATCACTTGCCCGCCGGGAACGGTGCCACCGGCCAACATCGCCGACCAAGCCCCGGTCCAGTGATCGCGGCCACCCCCGGCGTTCAACCGCGGTGTCCGTCCGAATTCGCCGGTGGCCACCACGAGTGTGTCCTCCCACAACCCCCGGCCATCCAGGTCATCCAGCAAGGCGGCAGCTGCCTGGTCAAATTGCGGACACAGCGTGTCCCGGTAATCGAACAGCGTCCCCGGAGCGGCTGCGCCGGCGGCGTGGACATCCCAGGTGACTTGTCCATCCAGCCGGTCAAACAGGTTGACGGTGATCACCGCCACGCCCCGCTCGACCATCTGCCGGGCGCGACAGCAGAGCCGTCCGAAGCGGGTGTCTCCATAAGCCCGCCGGATCGTCTCCGACTCGCTGGCGAACACGTCGGACTCGAGTCCCGGCAAATCGGCCGGTTTGCCCGCCCCCTGGGGCTGAGCAAACACCTCGGGAATCCGACCGTTGATCTCGGTCGGCTCGAATGCCGATCCGAGAAACGCCGCCCCCTGGCCGCGTGCCACGTTCACGCCGGTGGCGTCGATCTGTCGAGGCAGCACGACATGGCCCGGCACGGGTCGATCGGGGCCAAGCACGCGTGCGGTCACCGCACCGAAGGAGGGAAAGTTCTGGCCACCCCGGGCCAGCCGACCGGTCTGCAGCAGTTGCAGCCCTGTCTCGTGGATCGGTGCAGCCGAGTGATTCAATGAACGGACGATCGACACCCGTTCGGCCCGCTCAGCCAACCGCGGCAGTCCCTCGGAAAAGGCCAAGCCGGGGACGCTGGTCGAGATCGCCTTCAGGGGGCCACGAATTCCCGAGCGAGCCTCGGGCTTGGGATCAAATGTCTCCAGTTGACTTGCCCCGCCGCTCATCAGCAACAGGATCACGCTGCGGCCTTCGGCTCCGGCACGACGAGCCAATGCGGCCTGCTCGGCCACCGACAGGCTGACAACGCCCAGTCCGCCCACGCGGAGGAAGTCACGACGTGAAACCACCGACTCGATCCCCTGACCGACCAGTCGTTCGAATAAACGTCCGGATCCACGACCCGGCTCTTGTTCGCGACCCACTGAATCCACCAGTTCCCTTCCGACCACTCCTCCCGAGGCCGAAACCAAATTCCGACTCCATCACACCGTCCGGGCACACGACCTCGCGGCCGCACTTCCCGAACGTCCCAGCCCGGTCGACCCCGACCCACGAGGCCTTCCGCTCCTCTCATACTGTAGCGTCGCCCTTCCAGCCTTCAAGCACTCTCTGCCCAACCGGCCAAAGATCCTGTCCGTCCGGTGGCATCCCACAATCGGGCGACGTATAACTTTCTGCTCTCCAATCCCCCCCCGCGCCCACATCACCATGATCCTCGACCTCTTTCAACTCAGCGGTCGCACCGCGTTGGTCACCGGAGCACGCCGTGGACTGGGCCGGGGAATCGCCGTGGGGCTGGCCGAGGCCGGGGCCGACATCGCCTGCGTGTCGCGAAACGGCGAGGCCACAGAAACCCGTCAACAGGTCGAGGCGGCCGGTCGTCGGTTCCTCGACATCCAGCTCGACCTTTCAGATCCCGATGCCCGGGTCGGACTGGTCGATCGCGTCTCGAGCGAACTCGGGACTGTCGACATCCTGGTCAACAACGCCGGGGGAGGTGGACGCCAGCCGGCCGAGACGTTCTCGATGGAGATCTGGCGACGTCAGTTGGAGGTCCACCTGACCGCCTGCTTTGACTTGTCCCAACAGGCGGCCGCGGGAATGCTCGAACGAGGCCGCGGCAAGATCATCAACATCGGCTCGGTGATGACATTCCAGGGCGGGGTCGACGTCCCCGCCTACGCGTCGGCCAAGCATGCCGTCGCCGGCATGACCCGTTCGCTGGCCGGATCGTGGGCCGGACGCGGCATCAACATCAACTGCATCTGCCCCGGCTATTTCGACACCGACCTCCCGGCCGCGATCAAGGACGACCCCGTCCGCGGCCCGCAGATCCTCTCGCGGATCCCCATGGGGCGTTGGGGCCAACCCGAGGAACTGGCCGGGCTGGCCGTGTTCCTGGCGTCCGACGCCTCCAACTACATGCACGGCAGCGTGATTCCCATCGATGGTGGCTGGCTGGCGGGTTAGTCGCCACGGGGAAAGGACCACCATGCCCATCACACGTCGTGAATTGCTGGCCGCCCTGCCCGCCTCACTGGCAGTCGCTCCAGCCGCATTGGCGCAACCGCCGGCTGCGGCCGACCTGGTCACCGACGCCATTCGCAGTGCGGCCGGTCACGCACGACTCTCGATGCTGTTTACCGGTTCCACCCGCGAACAGTGCGCGGCCTGGCAGGCCGAATTCCGCCGCACGCTCCATCGCCTACTCGGTCCCAGCGCCCCCCCAAAACGGTTCAGCGTCAAACAGGAGACCCGGGTCAAACTGGACGATCACACCCGATACGAGTTGCTGCTGCAGGCCCCCGGTCTCGACAGCGTCCCGGTCTATCTGCTCGTCCCCGGCAACTGGAAGCGCGGCCAGAAGCGTCCCGGGATTCTCGCCGTCCACGGCCACGGACATTTCGGCCATCATCCGGTCGCCGGTCGCACCGATCTCGCAGGCGTCGCCGCGGCGATCAAGACCGCCAACTACGATTACGGACTGCAGTTGGTCCGTCGCGGCTACGTGGTCGTTGCTCCCTGCATGATCCCCTTCGGTCGACGGGTGGACAGGCAGAAGTACGGCGGCACCGATCCGTGTGCCACCACCTTCGTCCGCATGCAGGCCCTGGGCCAACTCTCTCTGACCGCCAATCTCCGCGACCTCCGCTGGTCACTCGACCTGCTCGAGCAGCGGCCCGAGGTCGACGGCTCGCGGTTGGGTTGCGCGGGGCTCTCCTATGGAGGCCGAATGACAATGATGGTCTCGGCCATCGACCGTCGCATCCGGGTGGCTGCCGTCAGCGGAGCACTCAACCTGCTGCAGGAACGGATCCGAGCCCGTTACAGCTGCGGCTCACAGATCATCCCGGGACTGCTCGAATTCGGTGACTATTCAGAGATCGGTTCGTTGATCGCGCCGCGGCCGGCCGTCTGGGAAACCGGGTCGACCGACGGCCTGATCGTGAAGAAATGGGACGAGTTGTTCCGCGACCGGTTGCGGAAGGCCTACGACGCGCTGGGTGCCGGGAACAACCTGCTGTTCGACCGGTTCGAAGGCGGCCATCGCTGGAACGGCAAGGTGGCCTACCCGCTGTTCGAGAGAGTCCTGCGGGGCTGACCGATCACGGCCACGACGTCGGCCCCTCGGTTCAGCGGCCGCGTGACACGACACCAACCGACCCCCGGTCGGCCGGTGACATCGGCAGCGAGCGCATCAGCCGTGTCCTGGTCGGGACACAGCATCCAGATGGTCGGCCCCCAAGAGGTCTGTCCGACTCCGCGGATTCCCTCGCCGCGAGCCCACTCGACCAGCGACGCCATCTGCGGATCGGCATAACACCCCCCCTGCACCGACGCAAACGACTCGCCCACCAGGCGGCCGAACAGGAAAAGCCCCTCACCGGCCTCTTGGATATCAGCCCCGTTGAACCCCGGAAGCACCTGTTGCAGCAGCAGGCTGGCCAGTGTCCTGGTCGCTTCCCTTGGCATCTGGCGACAACGGTCAAACGCCTCGCGTTCGGCTGCGCCCGAGAGCCCCTCTCCCGACTCTGGTCCCGCCAGTACGACCCGCCACGCCTCGGGGACATCGGCCCGAGCCACCAGTTCGGCGACTTCCTTCTCGTCACGCCCCCCGGCGTCGACCAGGAATCCACCGTGGTCGAACCCGTGAATCCCGACTCCCGACCGCAGGCCACGGCCGACTTGTCGGGCCAGTTCCACCGATTCGGGTCCGGAAGCGGCCAACCCCGCCACGGCACGTGCTACGGCCAGGGCCAGTTGAGTGCCCGAGCCCAGGCCCGAGTGCCGGGGAATCGTCCGCGAGATTTCGATTCGAGTCCCCGGCAGGCTGTCGTCGGCTGCACGGGCAGTGGCAAGCCACCCGGCCACGCGGTCGACATCGATGTCACTCACGGCCTGGGAATCGTCGGCGGCGACAACCACCACGCTGTCCACGTCATCGCGAACCGCCTGCAGACGGACACCGGGCGAGTCGATCATCATCCCCGCACCGCCGAACTGGCGGGGACTCTCGCCGCCGTGAGTCAGCAACCCGAAGTGCAGACGAGAACCGGTACTGACCGAAAAGGCCTCCGGCCGCCCCAGGGCATCTTCCAGGTGGTCCTCGAGCAATCCGAAAGCCTGTCGTTCGGCGGGGCCTGCCGTCTTGTCGACCACGACGGCCAGTTCGTCAAACTGCCGTTTCAGGTCTTCCGGCGGCAACAGGTGCACCCGGGTAGCCAGGATGGCGGCCTCCAACACGGCGTGACGCGCCCGGTGAAGCCCGAAGTAGTCACGGATCCGTCCGGAATGGACAATTCGCGCCGTCAGCGTGGTTCGCTCGCTGCTGGTGTCGGCCTCTTCAATCCGGAACTCGTACCACCGACAGGCTCCGGCAACGACCCACCCGGCCACCTCCTCGGCCGCAAACATCTCGGGCATCGGCTCAACGGCGCCGATCGCGGCCCTGGCCAGCAGCAGCACATCATCGGTGACGTGGAAGACCCCCTCGGGTCGTTCCATCAGGTTGGCCAGGGTGGCCGACGACTGGTACGGCCGCAGCACCAGCGTCGACATTTCCCCGTCAACGATCGGCCCCATCGGCGCGAGGTTGACCAGGCCGTCGCCGGAAATGGTCGTGACCAGTCCTTCCAGGATCATGGGATCAGGATAGCACCGGTCCCACGTCGGCTCCACGTGGAGCCGTCGGCTTCGCCCTAACGGTTGATGCCGATGTAGAAGCTGAAGAGCCGCTCGTCGTCGAAGTCCTGCTTGATCACCGGGATGCCCCAGTCGACTGCGATCGGCACCGGACCCATCGCCGCGATCGTCACCCGCAGTCCGGCACCCAGCGTCAGGCGGAAATCGTCCAGGGTCACTCGGTCTTCAATCGATCCGAAGTCGGTAAACACCACTCCGGAGATCATCTCGTCGGCGGTGATCGGGAACTGGTACTGCACGCTGCCCAACGCCATCCACGATCCGCCGATGCCCGTTCCCGGGAACCCGTCCTGGCGGGGCGTCACGCCGCGGAAATCGAAGCCGCGGAAACTCTGGTACCCACCCGCAAAGAACCGCTCGTAAATCGGCGTGTCGTCACCGGTCCAGCCCAGCTGGGCCGACAGCGAGAGCACCTGCCGTGCGTTTCCGTCGGGTCGTTCGTGCAACGTGTAATACTGCTTGACATCGCCGCGGAGCTGCGGGTAACTGAAATCTCCGAAAGCCTGTTCGTAGCTGGCCTGGTAGAAGTGGCCCTCGGTCGGAATGAACGCGTTGTCCCGGGTGTCGTGAGTCACCGCGACCTTGCCCGTGGTGAACCAGGACTCGCCCAGTGCCGCCTGGAGCAGGTCCGGCGTCGGCACATCCGGGTTGTCGATGTCGACTTCCTCGAGCCGCAGGCTTCCCGCCAGTGACCACTCGCGGGTCAATTGCCTTCCGAGCGTGATTCGCCCGCCGGTGCGGTGCTCGTCCCAGTCGTAGTAGAACCGCTGGTAGTAGAAGCCGGCGACACTGAGGCTGAAGTCGGTATCCAGGAAGTAGGGATCCGACCAGTTGAGCAGGTAGCGGCTGAAGTAGTAGCCGGGCATCGCCTCGATCCTGAACCGCTGGCCACCGCCTCGGAACGCCTTGCCGTCGGCGATGTCCTGGAAACTCATCGGCAACCGCAGCAGATCGAAGTTGTTTTCGTCGAGCACGATCGAACCGATCACGCCCGAATCGCTGTTCACCCCGGCTCCGAACATCAGCCGACCCGTCCGGGCCTCGGTGACATCGACGTCAATGTCGAGCAACCCGAAGTTGGGATCGACCAGGGCCCGGCCGAGGGACCCGAAGGGATCGCCCAGGGGCGAGTTCTCCAGGATGGGGTTGTAGGGCTGCGCGGCCGGGTTGAATTCACGGCTCTGGCCACGCACGACGGGGGATTCGACCGGCTCCCGGCCGGTCAACACGTCGGTGAGCAGTCGGTGGGAGGTCTGGACCAGGCTGCGTGTCGTCTCGGCCTCCGGGAAACCGGATTTCGATCGCCGGGTGAACCGGCGTCGATCAACCCGGACGGCCTGCCCAGCCAGTTCAGGCCGGTCGTCGTCGAACGGCGTCCGGGGAATCAACCCCGAAAGCGGATCGGCCTGGATCTTCTTCGGCACCAGTTCTTCCGGCTCGAGTGGCCTGACACGGATCCGCGGACCGTTGACCGGTCCTCGCTCGAAGATCATCCCCGCCAGTCGCCGCTCGCTGCGACGGATCAGCTTCGGATCGGCCAGTTCCCCCGGCTGAAACAACAGCCGGTTCAGAACGACGGTTTCCTTCGTGTGGGGGTAATCGCCGTGGAAGTGAACATCGATCGGCCCGATCAGGTACGGCCGGTCCTCGTCGATCTCGTAGATCACATCGACCACACCGGCCGCCTTGTCATCAAACCGGGTCAGGGGCTCGACTCGGGCGAACAGCCGTCCCAGCCGACCGTACATCTCCTTCATCTTCCGCACGTCGGCCGCCAGGTGCCTCTGGTTGAACGTCTCCCCGGAAACCAGTTGCAGGTCGGCTTCGAGCTGCTCGGTCGAAAACACCTTGTTGCCCCGCAACGTGACGGTGCGGATCGAGTACTGCCGTCCCTCCTCGATCGTGTACTCGATCGTCAGGTTGGCGTCTCCACGGCGAAACGGGTTGTAGACGACATCGCCGGTCAGCACCCGGTGCGTGACCTTGATGTCAAAAAAGCCCATGCCGCGGTAGTAACTGGCCAGGCCCAGCTTGTCCTGGTGAATCGTCTTCGGATCGAACTTGCCACCGAAGAAATCGAAGCCGAAGAGGGCCCGCTTGGTGGTGAGCTTGGTCTTGAGAATCCCGGGGGTGGCGTAGCGATAGTTGTTGCCCAGGAAGGTCACCGCGGCCACGACGATCTTCTGCCCCTCCTCGATCCGAAAGACCACGTCCCGGTCAGCACGTCGCTCACCCGAGGTAAGCGTGATCTTGGCGAACGGAAACCCCTTTTCCTGGTAGATCTTCTCGAGCCGCCGCACCGCCTCGCGGTTGGCACTGATGTCAAAGGGACTGCCGGTCCGCAACCCGGTCACCTCGGCCAAATCGTCATCATCGATCCGCTTGTTCCCCTCGTAGCGAATCGAGTGGATCATCGGGCGTTCGACAACACGGAAGACCAACAGTCGGCCACCGGGGTTCTTCAGGTCGGGCCGGAACAGGGGTTCGACGCTGAAGAACCACCGCGTTGCGAACAGCCGGCGGACATCCTCGCGGACCTGGGAATCGGTGACGGTGCGGCCGGGTTGAATACGCAGCAGATGTCGAATGGCCGACACCGAGATCGCCTCGTTCCCTTCGATCTGCATGCTCGTCACAAGGAATCCGTCAACCGAACGCGGTTGGCTCGGGGACGGCGGAGAATCGATCGTCCGCCCGGCCGCCGGTTGGTCGGTCGACCGCAATCGCGGCGGAGCGGTCACTTCCGGTGACTGTCCGCGAACCATCGGACCACCCTGACAGCCCGATGAAACGACCAGCGCAGTGATCAGCAGCCCGGCCACACTCAGCGGGCGCAGAAACCGATCACGCAGGAGGGCCGCCATGGCGGATCTCACGGTAGAAAGTCAGAAGGAGACGGGAGCGATGACTCGAGAGGGCCGCGTATGTAGTGAAAACACCCATTCTCAGCAAGGTGAATTCGCCACCCCGGCCGCCGACTTCAAGCCGACCGCTCAGCCCTCCAGCGACTCGCCGATCCGGTAAATCGCCTCGGTTCCAAGCACCCCGTCATTGGCATCGAAGAGCCGTTTCAGGGCGGCGGTGTGGATCTTCATCTTGGTGCCACCCACCCCGATCGCCCCGTAACGAACCACCCCGTCGGTCTCGACCGCCTTGTCGGTCATCTCGACTCCCTCGATCCCCAGGGGCGGGACCGCGTTGAGGTCGATGACCACCTGCAGATCGGTGGCGGCCTTGAGCATTTCGGCCGAGATCAACTGCACACCGGTGGCTCCGGCTGCGATCACCGTCGAAGCCCCCACCAGGGCCGCGGCCACTCCGTCCGAATCAGCCGTCGCGACCGGCGACAGTTCGCCGTCCACTCGTCCGGCAATCACCTCACACGTCTCCGCCGCCCGTTCGACACTGCGGCTGCCGACGCGGACATGGGCCCCTTCCAACGCCAGCAGTTCGGCCGCCCGGTGCCCGACCGGGCCGGTCGCACCCAGCACCACCGCGACCGATCCAGCCAGCGTCACATGACGCCGGGCACGCAACACCGCCGCCGCCGCGGTGGTATTGGATCCGTTGGAGTCCATCATCACCGAGACCCGCATCGGACCGAAAAAGGCCTGCTGCACGGCCGCGAACACCCGCTCGCCGGCTGCCACATCGCTGCCGCCGACGAAGATCGCGGTCCTCGAGAGATCGGGGACGCCGCGGGTGAAGATCGCACCGTGGACCAGCGATTCGACCGTCTCGGGAGTCGCCCCGCCGTATGAAAACAACTGGTCAATACCCGCGTCAACGGCAACCACCCGGTCAAAGACACTCGGCTGCGGATCGGTGTCCAACTGCACCAGGATCGACTTCATCACCGCGGTCCCTAGATACAGACAAAGCCGCCCGATTCCCTCTCATCGAGAGAACCGGGCGGAATGAAACCGTCTCCGGACAACGTTGCAACGAATCTACTCGCCGCCGTCGCCGCCGTCGCCGCCGTCGCCGCCACCGTCATCGCCGGCATCGAGATTCGAGGCCTGGTACGGGTGGTCGGCGGTGTCTTTCCCTGCGATCACTTCGTCAGCCGAAGGCTGATTGGCCATGGCTCGCTCGATCGAAAGCTTCGTCGCTTCGTAGTTCAACCGCTCGATTGCCGCATTGTTTTCAGCCAGCCAGTGGATGAAGACACCGCAGACGATGACCAGTTCCTCGGCCTGTTCCTTGGGAAGGGTGCCCTCGGCCAGGCAATCGGCAACCGCCTTGGCAACACCCTTCTGGGCCGGGCCGAACATCTGCACGGCCTGGCCGGCCCCCTTGATCGTCACCTTGCTGATCATCACCGTCGCGGGCTTGACAGCGAGGTTCGGCGCGAGCACGGCCAGCAAGTTGCTGTGACCCTGCGACTGGCGGGCCAGCGCGTTGGCAAATGCGACGCCTACCGGGCCATCCTTGTCACCGATCAGCAGGTCGATGTGAGCAATTTCATTCGGGAAATCGTCATCATTCACCAGGGCTTCACCAACATAAAGCGACATCTCGGTTGTCTCCTCGAGAGCTGTAAATTCTCTGCAGGCCGAAATCCGGGCGAACGGCCCAACTCCACGTAATCTTCAGCCGCTCTAGATACCATGTCCCCATCGGGATTGCCAGCACGTGTCCCCCCGGAATTTTGGTTTCCGATGGCTTCAACACCATTCCTGGTCCCCCCGCTCGCTCCGCCACCGTCGGCACCGCCACTGGTCATCGTCGGAGCCAGCACTCGGGCAGCGGCGTGGTCGGCGGTCCGGGCCGGGCGACGGCCCCTGTGTGCGGATCTGTTCGCCGACCGGGACCTGCTGGCGGTGGCCGCCGCGGTCGCTGTCGAGGACTACCCGCACGGACTGGTGGACGCGGTCGAGGCCCTCTTGAGTTCCGAACCCGCCCCGGCGTGCCCCCGGGTCTACACCGGGGCGTTGGAGAACCACCTCGAGATCGTCGGAGCGTTGGCCGACGGGGGACCGCTTTTCGGGAATCCTCCTGAGGCACTGCGATTGATCCGTGATCCGGAATGGGTCGCACAACTGTGCCGCGACCACAACCTCTGCTGTCCCGGAATTCGACCCGGTGACGACCCACCACCGAGAGACGACCGCTGGCTGGTGCGGCAACCCGATTCCGCGGGCGGGTCGGGTGTGTCCGAGTGGAACGACACGGCCCCGCCGCCAGGTTCGGGCTCGGTGTTCCAGGAACGGATCCGCGGACGGTCCGCGGCTGCACTGTGCTTGGGCACCGGATCGTCGGCACGCGTGCTGGGAGTGACCGAGCAACTGGTCGGCCGGGAATGGCTGTCGGCCTCGCGGTGGGCGTGGTGCGGATCGATCGGACCGCTCGAGTTGCCATCGGTTCTCGACGACCAGGTCGTCCGACTGGCCGACGTGGTGGCGGCCGGGGCCGGGCTCGTCGGCCTGTTCGGCATCGACCTGGTCCTGGACGACCACCGGGCATGGCCCATCGAGATCAACCCCCGCTACACCGGATCGGCAGAAGTGATCGAGATGGCCACGGGGCGATCGATGATCGGGCTGCACCTCGAGGCATGCGGAGATGCTCCATCGGCATCCGCCACCGGTGAGACCGACACCGGATCGGCGGTGCACGCCAAGGCGGTGCTGTTCGCACGGGAAGAAATCGAGGTCGCCAACCTCCCACCGGGTGATTCGACGTGGGGCGTGGCCGACATCCCCCACCCAGAGACCGTGATCGCAGAAGGGCGGCCAATCTGTTCAATCCTGGCGAGCGGCGAAACGGTCGACGGGTGTCGTGAAATCCTGAAACGGGCGTCGGCAGAGGTCTACCGGGCGGCGAAGCCCCGCCGGGATGTTGAACGCTCCACCGGGCGGGGTTAGGATCACCGATTACCGATCCCCCACACAAACGGGCCGAATGCCTGCCCCCCATGGAGACCGATGACCAAGCCGACTGATATCCGGATTCTCGAGGCGACCTGCGACTTCGAGGCCATCGCGTTCCGGGCTCCCCTGAAGTTCGGCGGACGGGTCACCGAGAACACGACGCTGATCAACGTCCAGGTGACCGTCGAGAACCAACAGGGAGACTACGGCACGGGGTTCGGCAGCATGCCGATCGGGAACATCTGGGCCTGGCCCTCGGCGACCGTCTCGCCTGATGACACCGAGTCGGCGATGGCCGACTTCGCCGAACGGGCGGTGGCCCTGGTCGAGTCATTCCCCGAGTTCGGCCACCCGATGGACATCATGTTCGGGCTCTCGGCCGAGTACCATCACCTCGGCCGCTCCGTCGCCTCGCAGCGAGGGATCGAGGAGAGCATCCCCGAACTGGCTCAACTGGTCGCTGCCAGCCCGGTCGACGCCGCGGTGCACGACGCGTTCGGCCGAGTCAACAACATCAGCGCATTCAACGCGCTGTCCCCCGACCACATGTCCAACGACCTCGGCAAATACCTCGACGACCAGTTCACCGGCGAGTATCTCGACGCCTACACGCTGCGTGACCCCAAGCCCAGCCTGCCGCTGTATCACCTTGTCGGCGCCCTCGATCCGCTGACCGATGCCGACATCGATTCACGGATCGACGACGGCCTGCCCGAAACGCTGCCCGAGTGGATCGCCGCCGACGGCCTGACTCATCTCAAGATCAAGCTCAACGGCGACGACCTGGACTGGGACGTCCAACGGGTGTTGTCGATCGAGCAGGTGGTGGCCGAAGCCCAGGCGGCCCGCGGCTGTCCCGAGTGGTGGTACTCGACCGATTTCAACGAGAAGTGCGAGAACGTCGAGTACGTGCTGGCGTTCCTGGCCAAGGTTCGCGAGGGATCCGAGTCGGCCTGGGAGCGGATCCAGTACATCGAGCAACCGACCAGCCGCGATCTCGAAGCGCACCCCGACGTGAAGATGCACGAGGCGGCGGCGATCAAGCCGGTGGTGATCGACGAGGCACTGGTCGATTACGACTCGCTGCTGTTGTGCCGCGAACAGGGTTACAGCGGCGTGGCGTTGAAGGCCTGCAAGGGTCAGACCGATTCGCTGCTGCTGGCCGCCGCAGCCCAGAAGTTCGACATGTTCCTCTGCGTGCAGGACCTGACCTGCCCCGGAGCCAGTTTCCTGCACTCGGCCAGCCTCGCGGCCCGAATCCCCGGAGTGCAGGCGATCGAGGGGAACGGCCGGCAGTACTGCCCCGGGCCGAACCGGGCGTGGGCCAAGCAGTTCCCGGGCATGTTCGAGATCACCGACGGCACCGTCGCCACCGGGGAACTGGGAGGAGTCGGGCTGGGGTTCTAGGAACTCCTGCCCGTCCGATCACTGCCACCCACCGCTACGGGTCGTCTGCCAGCCGGCGAAGTTCTGGTAGGCGAACAGTCCGAAGAGAATCGCCAGGAAGGTCTGTCCATAAACGTAGCCCGCATAGGCCGAGCCGGCTCCGGCAACGGCCGAAATCAGCAGCGCACGTTGTTGACCCCGATGCGGATTCAGCCAGATCAGGATCTCCCGGGCAATCTGACCGCCGTCCAGCGGCAGGACCGGCACCAGGTTCAGCACCGACCAGAAGATGTTGACCAACAGCAGGAAGCCCAGCGTCTCGTTGACACGTGGCAAAGCTGCCTGTCCCGACCGCGCCAGCACCACAATGATGGCGAAACTCAACGACGCCAGCGCCAATCCGGCGCCCGGTCCGGCAAAGAGCACCGCCAGGTTGCGGCCGGTCGATGTCCGCGACGTCGTGGCGTACCCGCCGAAGAACCCCAACACGATCTCCGAGGGCCACCCGAAGATCCGCGTCATGGTGGCATGCCCGAGTTCGTGGACCAGTACGCTGACGAACACAGCCAGGACCGCCAACAGGAGCTGTGGCGGATCGTGATTGTAGCCGCCCCAGACGACAAACGCCGCAGTGACCCAGAAGATCGGGTGCACCCTCACCGGGATCGGTCCGATCCGGAATCGAAGATCGAACTGGGTTTCAGGAATGCGGCCAATCATCGTCAGCAGGGTCCGGCGGCCAGGAACAGCGGAAACCGTCGTCGTGCCGACAAAGGGTAATCGACGCTCACCGACGTGGCAAACCGGAGATCCCCCACGTTCGCAGACCGGTCACCCCCGGCCGCAAGTCCTCGAACGTGCCCTGCACCTCCAGAACACCCGACGGTGACCGGAGTGGACCGAGAAGTTCGACATCCAGAACCAGACACGCCGGCGGGAATGAACAGACCATTGCGAATCGCCTCGACCGCCGGTATCAAAGGAACACATCGACGGGCTTGGGGACGCCCGGTCGATACAGGAAGGAGCCGCCCACCGCGATGTCCCGCATCCAGCAACTCGACGCCCGGATCGTCAACAAGATCGCTGCCGGCGAGGTGATCGAGCGGCCGGCGAGCGTGGTCAAGGAACTGCTGGAGAACAGCGTCGACGCGTTGGCGACCCGGATCGATGTCGAGATCCAGGCGGGGGGCAGCGAGCGGATCCGGGTCGTCGATGACGGTGAGGGAATCCACCCCGACGACATCCCGCTGGCCGTGACCGCCCACGCCACCAGCAAGATCCGCACCGCCGAGGATCTCTTCGGTGTCCACACGATGGGGTTCCGCGGCGAGGCGCTGGCCTCGATCGCCGAGGTCAGCCGGTTCGTCGTTCGCAGCCGCACCGCCGAGGCGATTGCCGGAACCGAACTGATCGTCGACTACGGTGACGTCGGCACGCCACAGCCGGCGGCCGCCCCGGTCGGCACCTCCTTCGACATCGCCGGCCTGTTCGCCAACACTCCCGTCCGCCGCAAGTTCCTCAAGCGGCCGGCCACCGAATTCGGCCACATCGCCGAGCAGTTCACGCGGGTGGCCCTGGCCCACCCGCGGCTGCACATGACACTGACCCACAACGACCGTGGTGTCTTCGACCTGCCCCCCGCCGATCGGCTTGTCGAACGTCTCGAGTTGTTCTACGGCCGCGAACTGGCCGAAACGTTGATCTGGGTCGAG
This sequence comes from Planctomycetota bacterium, assembly GCA_963582065.1. Classification (GTDB taxonomy): domain Bacteria; phylum Planctomycetota; class Planctomycetia; order Planctomycetales; family Planctomycetaceae; genus UBA8437. Next base: position 38,785 of record CAUZRQ010000042.1, read on the forward strand.
AACGAGTCGGGGGGGTGCCGGCTGTGGGGCTACGTGGGCCACCCCAGCCAGACCAAGTCGAGCCGCAAGGGTCAGTACCTGTTCCTCAACGGCCGACCGATCGCCGACCGCTCGCTCAGCCACGCCCTGACCGAAGCCTACCGCGGACTGGTGATGGTCGGTCGCCAGCCGATCGCCTTCCTGTTCCTGGAGATGCCGCCCGAACTGGCCGACGTCAACGTCCATCCAACCAAGGCCGAAGTGCGGTTCCAGGACAGCCAGCAGCACTACCGCCAACTGCTCTCGACCATCCGCAGCACCTTCCTGGGACTGCCGCTTGAGACCACCCTGCGGGTCGACCCGTCGGATCAGCACAAGGCGGTCGAGGCCGGCGGACCGCACCAGCAACGCCTCGCGATCGCACCCGCTCGCGATGGAACCGCACCGGCCCCCTGGTCCCAACTCGCCGCCACATCGTCCGATTCCCCCACGTACTCGAGTCCCACACCCCCAGCCCCGGTCTCTCCAGCCGCGCCGCCGACGGCCGGACCGACAACCACCAGCGGCGGAGTCCGAGGAATCCAGGTTCACGACTGCTACCTGGTGATCGAAACACCCGAGGGAGTGGCGGTGGTCGACCAGCACGCCCTGCACGAACGGGTGCTTTACGAACACTTCAAGCAACGGGTTCTCGACGGGGAGGTCGAGCAACAGAAGCTGCTGGTTCCCGAATCGGTGGAATTGTCGACTCGCGAAGCCGCCGTGCTGATCGAACAGTCAGAACTGCTGGGATCACTGGGCTTCGCCATCGAAGCGTTCGGCAACAACACCGTCCTGGTGCAGGCCTACCCGGCCATTTTGCGGCGGCCGAATTTCGATGAGTTGCTGCAGGACCTCGCCGATGTGCTCGAACAACCCGGCCAGTCACTCTCCCGGCGCGATATACTGGAGTCCCTGCTGCAGATGATGGCCTGCAAGGCCGCGATCAAAGCGGGGCACCGGCTCGCAGCCGAAGAGATGAGCAGCCTGTTGGAACAAAGTCACCTGATTGACGACTCGCACCACTGCCCGCACGGACGTCCGACGGCACTGGTACTCAGTCGAGCCGAACTCGATCGACAGTTCGGCCGCATGGGATAGAGCGGACAACTCGGACAGTTCGGAATAGCGATGATCTGTGTCAGCATCGGCCGCACCCGCCACAAGATGGTGCTGGCCGAACACCGAGCCTTGGCCGATCGCGGGGCCCAACTGGTCGAGTTGCGGGTCGATTGGCTCTCGCACACTCCCGATGTCAACCGGCTGTTGGCCGATCGGCCCACGCCGGTGGTCGTCACCTGCCGTCGCGGCAGCGACAAGGGTCGCTGGGGGGGGTCGGAGGACCAGCGGCAGACCATCCTCCGCTCGGCCATCGTCGGCGGAGCCGATTACGTCGACATCGAGGACGACATCGCCAAGGCGATCCCCCGGCACGGTGACACCCGCCGGATCATCTCGCACCACAACTTCGACGAGACCCCCGATGACCTGGAGGAGATCTACCAGCGGATGTGCGAACTGGATCCCGACATCGTCAAGTTGGTGACGATGGCCAACAGCCCCCTGGACTCGGTCCGCCTGTTGAAACTGGTCGCCTCGGCCGAGATTCCCACGATCGGCTTCTGCATGGGCGAACTGGGCCTGGCCAGCCGGTTGTTGTGCGTCAAGTACGGATCGCCGTTCACCTACGCGACATTTTCCAGCGAGCGGCCGCTGGCACCGGGACAGTTGTCGTTCGAAGAGATGAACCAGACGTATCACTTCGACCGGGTCAACAGTGACACTCGGATCTTCGGGGTCCTGGGTGACCCCGTGGGCCACAGCCTCAGCCCCCTGATCCACAACGCCGCTTTCGTTGACGGCGGCATCAATGCTCTGTACCTGCCGTTCCGTGTCCCCGCCGACAGCTTGGCGAAGACGCTGGAGGCGTTCGAGTGGTTGGGGATCGACGGCTACAGCGTCACGATTCCGCACAAGGAAACGGTGGTCGAACTGGCCGATTCCCGCGACGAGACGGTCGAACACCTGGGGGCGGCCAACACGCTGCTCCGCACCCCCGGTGGTGGCTGGGCGGCGGGCAACACCGACATGTCAGCCGCGATCGATTCGCTGCAGGCCGTACTCGGAGAAGACGGGACGCCACAATCACTCAAGGGACGCAAGTGCCTGGTGCTGGGCGCCGGCGGGGCCGCCCGCGCCGTCGCCGGGGGGCTGGTCGCCGCCGATGCCGCGGTCACCGTCAGCAGCCGGACCCGGCAACGTGCCAGCGACCTGGCGGCCGAACTGGGGTGCCAGGAAACCGGATGGGAGAACCGTGGGGCCCAGTTCGCCGACATCCTGGTCAACTGCACACCCGTGGGCATGCATCCCGCCGTCGACGAGTCTCCGTTCCAGCCCCAGTGGCTCGGTGACAACACCCTCGTCTTCGACACTGTGTACAATCCCGAAAACACACTGCTGATCAAGCAGGCCCGCCAACGGGGCTGCCCGACGATCAGCGGGATCGAGATGTTCATCCGTCAAGCGGCCCTGCAGTTCGAACAGTTTACCGGACAGATGGCACCGCTGGAGGTGATGCGGGAGACCTTCCGCCGCGGCATCTCAGCAGTCCGCTGACCCGGTTGACCGACACCCTCCCGACCCTCACCCCCCCCTGCCCCAAATCGGACCCGGCCACGATGCGCGTCGTGTTGATCGGTTACCGCGGCAGCGGCAAGAGCGTAGTCGGTCGCCTGGTGGCCGATCGACTGGGCCTGGCCTTCGTCGATACGGATCTCGAGATCGAGAG
>CAUZRQ010000043.1:0-40598 GCA_963582065.1 Planctomycetota bacterium
CCAGGAAGCGGTCGTCCTCGGCGAGCCATTCGACAAGGTGACGTCCCTCGTCGACCAGGTCTTCGGCATCGACCGCGTCGAAGACCAGCCCCAATTCGGCCGCCCGTTTTGCGGTCACCGGAGCCCCGCCGCAGATGATATCGATGGCGTGGTGCAGTCCGACCAGCCGCGGCAGTCGCTGTGATCCGCCCCAGGCGGGGAAGAGTCCGATCTTGACCTCGGGCAACACGATGTCGACGCCGCGGGCGTCGACGGCGATTCGCTCGTCCATCGACAGGATCAGCTCGGTGCCGCCACCCAGGCACTTTCCGTCGACCAGTGCGACGACCGGGAAGGGCAATTCGCCGATGGCCGAAAACACATCGTGCCCGCTCGAGAGACCCTCCTCGATCAATTCGTCGCTGGCGTCGACCAGCAGCCCGAGTTCATGGAGGTCGGCGCCGGCGACGAACTGGCCGGGTTTGCCGCTGCGAACCAGCAGGCCACCGATGTCGTCGCGGCCACCCAACTGCTGGATGTGCTCGGCCAACTCCGACAGCACCTCCCGGCCCAGCGTGTTGACCGGCTTGCCGGGCAGGTCAATGGTCAACAGGCCGATCGGTCCGTCGAGTTCTTCGAAATGCCACGCCGTAGTCATGTCGGACCACTCCATCGTCGTCACCGACGACTGTCAAGACACCGGCTGCGAGTCGGATTCACCGACGTTGTCGCGGGTGTCGTCGTACCGCATCAGGATATCTTCGGGGACGATCCCCTCCAGCAGCACGAACCCGCCGTCGGCGATCGCGGTTCCCAGTTTCGTCGCCGTTCGCACCTCGCGACCGGTCAGCCGGCGACCGGTCAGCCGGCGACGGAAATCGTTGCCCAGGACGACGGCCGCGTCGCGGACCAGTGGGTCGCCGTGGGCGTCGGCCCAGAGTGCGGTGACCAGCGTCACGACCTGGTCCTGGATCCTCTGCGACAACTCGGCCATCGACACCTGGCGGTCGGGCAGTTTGAGCTGGTGACGGACCATCAGCGAATCGATTTCGAGTCGTGATCTCTGCAGGCCGTCGACGGCGAACTTCGCCAGTCGGGCCAAGCGACGACACTTCAGTTCGAGCCGAGGCCGCCGCCAGCCGGCCAGCAGTTGCCCGAGTCTCCAGAATCCGTACGGAGTGATTTCGCGACGCAGGCCCCAGGCGTGGACCGGGTTGAACGGGTTGGGACGTTTCAGTCCGAGTTCAGATGCCCGCCGTCCGATTGGCTCGAAGAACCTGCGGCCGTGGTCCTTGACCAGCGACTTCAGGAAGGCCATCCCCAGCATCTCGCCCTCGCCCTCGTAGATGCACGGGGCGAGATACTCGTGGACGTTGTCACCGAAGAGGTGCCCGTGCAGGAAGGCGCGACCGCCGTGTGTCTTCATGCAGAGCTCGATCGCCGCCTCCTTCTGCGACTCGCTGCCGAAGATCTTCGCGATGATGCACTCCATCTCGCCGCGGTAGCCCTCGTCGAGTTGCCAGCTGCACCAGTCGACCAGTGCGTCGCAGCCGACAATCAGTGCGGCCAGTCGACCAATCCGCCTCTGCACCAGTTCACGTCGCTCGATCGCCTGTCCGTAGGTCGTCCGGTAGGCGGCCCACGGCAGCATCCCGGCCAGCATCACTCTCATCGAACCCGCAGCGGTGGCACACAATGCCACGCGGCCGCGGTTGAGCCCGTGGTAGGCGATCGTCAGGCCGTCGCCCCGGGGCGGGTCCAGCAGGTTGCGGCGGGGGACCCGGAAGTCGGTGAACTTCAGGCCGTTGTTGAACGAGTGTTTCAAGGCGTAAAGACCATACGGCACGACCTGGAAGTGCTCGTCCTCCTCGTCGGGCAGGTCGACGATCAGCACCGCGGGTCGATCGTCGATCCGGCAGACCAGGCCGATGGTGCGGCCCGGGACGGCGTTGGTGATGAACAGTTTCTCGCCGTTGACCACGTAGTCGTCTCCATCGGCAACGGCAGTGGTCGTCATCGCGGTCAGGTCCGACCCGGCTCCCGGCTCGGTCAAAGCGAATGCCGAGATCCTCTCGCCCCGGGCCAGTCGCGGCAGGTATCTCTGCTTCTGTTCGTCGTTGCCGAAACCGACTAACGGGTCGACAGCGCCGATGCACCCGTGCACGCTGGCCAGGCCGGCGACGGTGGCGTCCTGAGTCGCCATGCGGGTCAGAAAGCGGGCGAACTGCGAGAAGCTGGAACCGGACCCACCGTAGGTCCGGTCGACAAGCAATCCCCAGTATCCCGCAGCGGACAGCGCGTCGAGTGTTTCCCGGGTGATCCGGCGGTCGTCGCCCAGCAACGTGTCCGTCCGACGTCGGTCGGCGATGACCGCCAGCGAGTCGGCCATCACCCGCTCGACCTCGGCGTCATCGGCAACGTTCCGCGACTCGAACAACTCGACCGGAAACGAACGTTCCCAGACGGCCTGGTGGACGGGGCTGCCGACGGTCTGGTACTTGCGGTCAAACAGCGACTCAACCTGTTCGTCGGCCCGGTCGATCGCCCCGGTGCTGCGGGCTTCCTCCCGGCTCTTTCCGCCGAGTGTCAGGGCGGTCTCGACAAAGCTCACTTCGTCTCGATCACGGCCGGTCTCGCCGTTGTCGACTGCAGTCGAAGCGGCGGATTCGGGGGTCGGCGGGTCGCTTCGAACGTCCGTGCCGGGAGTCGTCATGTCCGGACCTTTTCTGCGCGGGGCTGCCGTGGTCACCCTAGCCGAAGGAGGGTTTCGGCCCAAGTCCGTCAGTGGTGAGATCGGTCATAAGTCGTTTGCTGAGAAAAGGATTCGTCGCGGTCTGATTGGCTGGTTTGCTAGACAGTCTGAACTGCGGTATGGTCAGCGCGGTTCGAGATGAGCAGGAAATCGTGAGATAGGGAGAGTCAGGAATGAGGCGATTGATCTGGACCGGGATCGGTGTCGTGCTGGTTTGTGCGTGGGTCGGGTGCAGCGATGCGCCGACCGCCGAGGCTCCTGTGGTCGAGGCGGTGACCGACGAGGAACCGGTCAGCTCGGGCGCGACCACGGTGGTGGATTCGGGAGCTTCGAAGGGTGACGTGCTGTTGGCGGCGCTGGTGGAAGCGGCCGAAGACAACGACCCCCTGCCGGTGGCCAAGGACGAGAAGGACAAGAAGAAGGTCGAAGTGGCTCGCGTGGCCCAGGAGGCCGTCGATTTGACCGAGGCGCTCAAGGCGAGTGCCCTGAGAGCCCGTGTCGACGGCAACGGCAAGCCGATCGTGCTCGACTTCCATGGCCGGTACCTGACCGATGAGGGGCTGGCGAAGCTGAAGGGGCAGACCACCCTCCAGCAGTTGTTCCTCAGCCAACAGGAGGGGATCACCGACATCGGCCTGGAACACCTCAAGGGGCTGACCGCGCTGCGGACCTTGCACCTGGCCGAGACGCCGATCGGAGACTCGAATCTCGAGGCTCTCGCGACTCTCAAGGCCCTGCAGGAACTCGACCTGTCGGGGACCAAGATCAGTTCGGCCGGGCTGGAACACATCAAGTCCCTGACGGCACTGATCGAATTGGACCTGTCCAGGTCTCCGGTCACCGACTCGGGCCTGGTTCACCTGAAGCCGCTGACCAAGCTGCAGCGGTTGGATCTGGCCAACACCGAGGTCGGCTCGGCCGGTCTCGAGTCCCTGGCGGGACTGAAACTGGTGGAACTGCACCTGGATGGCACACGGGTCGACGACGCCGGGTTGATCCATCTCAGGTCAATGACCAGCCTCCGGCAACTGGTGCTCTCGGCAGGAATCGGCGACAAGGGCCTCGAATCGCTCAAGCCGCTGACGGGCCTGGTTCGACTTGATGTCGGCGGCAGCGCTACGATCAGTGATGTCGGAATCGAACACCTCAAGAGCCTGACCGCGTTGCAGCGGCTGGACCTGTCGGGGACCGGAGTGACCGATTCCGGCTTGCTGTCGGTCAAGGGACTGGGCAACCTGCAGCGGCTCAACCTCGCTCGCACCCGGATCACCGATTCGGGTCTGAGGCACCTGCGGGCGCTGTCGAACCTGCGCGAGCTGGACCTGACCGGGACGAAGATGCGGCCCGGAGCCCTCAGGCAACTGCAGGCCGCCTTGCCCAACTGCCACATCGTCGGATCCAGCGACGGCTAGTCCGTCGGTCGATCGGGGCTGCCTGGGCTAGGCCGACGTGTCGCGGCCGCGGACCACCCGGAACTCGTGTTCCTCCTCGGGTGGCCCGATCCACCGGCAGTCGCCGGGGATGTAGTGCACGGCCAGCCCGCGTCGGGACTGGGTGGTGCTGTTCGATCCCGATCGATGCAGCAGGATGCCGTGGTGGAACGAGCAGCCGCCCGGGGAGAGAGTGATTCCCCGGGAACGAACGTCATCGATTCTTGCCTCCGGCACCTGCATGTCCTTGCGGTTGCCGATCATCCACTTCTGGTCGTGTTCCAGGATGCCCTCGCGGTGACTGCCGATGATCACGTGCATGCATCCGTTGTTGACGGTGACCTCGTCGAGAGCCGTCCAACAGGTGACGACGATCTGGGGGTCGAGCGGGAAGTAGGCCGAGTCCTGGTGCCAGGGCTTCTCGACGCCGCCGGGCGGCTTCATGAACAGTTGGCTGCCGAAGACCTTGATGTCGGGGCCGATCAGGGCTTCGATCACGTCGAGAATGCCGGGATGCGCGGTGTGGGCGGCGAAGATGTCGTCGTGGAAGTGGCAGCGGTTGATCTTGCGCAAAGTCGACAATTCGACGGCCGACGCGGCGGGCTCGAGTTCCAGGTGTTCGATCGGATAGGGGACCGATCGGGCGGCGATCTCGGTCGTCCGCAATCTCAGGAGGTCGATGGTGGCCGGGTCGACCAGGGGATCGACCACCAGCACGCCGTCGGCCTGGAAACGAGCTGAGAATTCGGAGACATCGGTAGCGGCAGCGATCAGTGTGGCCATCGTCGATCGGGTCTCCCGTGTGTGGAGCGGGTCACGGCTTTACGAGGGCGGGGTGCTGATCGTACCCTGAAGGGCGCCCGTTGTCGGTGATGGATGCCATCGCATGAGACTCTCATTTTATACCTACAGTTACACCGATCGGCTGAAAATGCCGATTGTTCCGTGTCTCGAGCGAATCGCGAAGGCGGGGTATTCGGGAATCGACGTCTCGGGCACCAACGGCAACTCGGCCGACCCGCGTTCGTTTGATGCCACCCGTCGCAAGCTGACCCGGCGGACGGCCGAACGGCTGAAACTGCGGGTCGAGGCCATCATCACCCACGCGCAACTGACCGATACCCTGGCTGATCCGAAGCGGAAGACCCTGGACTTGGTCGGCACCGTTGACCTGGCTGCCGACCTGGGAGCGACGGTGGTGACGTTCCACATGGGTGGCTATCACGACGGGGTGGACCGGAAGGTCGAGTGGAAGCGGACGGTGGCGGCAATCCGCAAGGCGGCCGATCACGCCGCATCCAAGCACGTCCACCTGGCCGTCGACGGCATCTGGCCGACCTGGATCAACGACAGTCCCGACGTCCAGCAACGGCTCTTCGACGACGTCGATAATGATCACTTCGGGATCAATTTCGATCCCTGCTACCTGACCCTGATGGGGGTCGACCCGTCGAAGTTGGCCCTGCGTTTCGCCAAGCAGATCGTTCACTCGCACCTCAAGGACCACAAGGGCACCTATCCCAAGTGGACGCACCTGCTGCCGGGTCGGGGCGTGCTGGCCTACGACCGGATCTTCCGCGGGCTGAAGGCGGCGGGGTTCACCGCCAGTGCGTCGGTCGAATGTTTCACGAACATGAAGTTCGAGACGGCCTGCGACGAGTGTTACGGGGCGATGGTCAAGGCGGCCAAGGCCGGGGGCGTTCGCTTCACTCGGACTTGACCGGCAGGCTCAGCACCAGCCCCGCCACCGGGTTGCGGCGGCGGGTGGTGTGGCAGCCGATGCAGTTGGCGAACAGCACGATCGGTGCGGCCATCCGATAGGTCCCGTTGCGGACCTCCTCGTGCCGCTTCTTTCCGGTGGCCAGGGCCCGCACGGCCGCTTTCTCGAATGCGGTCTTCGCCTTGTGGTCGATGTTCATGGCCTGTGCCGAAACGGCCAGCCAGCGGGCTGCGACTCCCCAGCGACGTCGCCCGGTGTAGAACACGTCTTCCAGGGCCCGCGACGGGATGACCCGTTGCTTGTCCGGCTCGAAGTAGTGCCGGTGCATTGTCAGCAGGGTCGACTCGTAGATGTCGTGCAGCAGTTGGGCTCGTTGTCGCGCCTGTTCGAGTGGCAGCGGTTTGGCCGCCAGGGATTTCAGGCCGCCGGCCTTCGTCTTCTGCTTCTTCGCGGTGCCGGCCTTCTTCCCCGGTGTCAGCCCCGGGCGATCGCCGGGGGCGGCGCTGATGAGCGCGACGGCAAGGGCTGCGAACAGCAATCCGCGGCACGGGTGACTTGGGAGCGAGCGATTCGGGCAGGTCACGAGTGGTTGTCTCCGGGCAGATCGAGAAGCGCCACCGCGTTGTCGCGGAGGATCAGCTTCTTCTGGTCATCGGTCAACTCGGCATGGTCGATCCTCGCCCTCTGCATCTCGGCGGAATAGAGCGGGGTGTCGGTGCCGTAGAGGATCCGGTCCGCCCCGATCTCATCGACGGCCCATTCGATCAGCTGCGGCAGGATCGAGCGGGCGCTCGAGGTGTCCACGTAGACGTTACCCTGTGTCGACGCTTGGATCGCCCGGACCTGTGTGGACGGGTCTCCGGCAGCACCGCCGCCGTTGCCCAGGTGGGCCAGCAGCAACCGGATCTCGGGATAGCGTTCGGCGAACGGCAGGAAATCGGACGGCAGGCTGTTTTCGTCTCCACTGTGGACCAGCACCACCGCCCGGTGTTCGGCGGCGAAGGCGAACAACGCGTCGCCGTGTTCGGTGATCGGATAGCAGTGCTCCTCGGGGTGCAGCTTGATGCCCACGCAGTGTGATCCGCCCAGCATCTCGGCCGCCTGCTGGTACGTCTCGGCCCGATTCGGATCGATGATGACCCACTGCAGCAGCCCGTCGGTGTCCGAAACGATTCGGGCCGCTTCGCGGTTTCCCTCGGCCGCGTCGGCGCGGCCGCGGGGAATCAGGCCCACCAGGGGCGAGACCACGGTCCATTCGGTCCGCGCTCGCCGGGCTCGAGCCACCACCGTATCGGCGTCGCCGCTGGCCAGTCGGTTCTGCAGGTCACTGCATCCATCCCGAAAGTACGGCCCGTAATGGGCGTGGACGTCGATTGCGGCGAATTCTCGGATGTCGTCCATCGAGAGCCTCCAGGACCGTTGTGTCGGCGAGATCAGAGCGCGTCGAGGATAGCGTGGGCGGCATTGTGACCGCAGGCCCCGGTGACTTCGCCACCCGGATGCGTACCGGCTCCGCAGAGATAGAGTCCGGAGATCGGGGTGGCGTAGCCGCCCCAGCCGCTCATCGGCCGTAGGTCGAGGTACTGTTCGGGGACGATGTCCAGGTGGCGGATGTTGCCGTCGGTCAACCAGACGCGCCGCTCGAGATCGATCGGGGTGAACAGCGACCAGTCGACCAGACAGTCCCTCAGGTCCGGGGCGTAACGGCACAGCACGTCGATCAGGGCCTCGCCGACGCTTTCCCGCAACTGGTCCCAGTCGCCGTCTTGCGGGTGCACCGGAGCGTACAGGCCCCAGACCGACATCACGTGTCGTCCCGGCTCGGTCAACGTGTCGTCGATCACCGAGGGGATCTGGATCTCCATCACCGGTTCAGCGGCCGGCCGTCCCGAGGCCGCGTCGTTCCAGGCCTTCGCGTAGTAGTCCATCGACGGGCAGATCTTCATGCTCGCAATGTAGCGTGGATCGTAGCCGTCCGGGAAGTACTGGCTGAAGTCCGGCAGGCGGTCGAGGGCCGCGTGGAATTTCAGGTAACCGGTCCGGGTCGTCATCCCGCGGGCCGCGGTGACCGAATCCGCCGGCAACCGGTCCGGACCGACCAGGCCGAGCAGCGTCCGCTTGGGATCGGCTCCGGAGACGACGAGCTTCGAGGAGATCTCGGTGCCATCGTCGAGCACGACGCCGCGGGCTCCGCCGCTGTCAAGCACGATTCGCTCGACGACGGTCCCCGTGCGAATCCGGACTCCGTGGGCGCGGGCCGAATCGGCCAGCGAGTTGGCGATCATCCCCATTCCCCCGCGGACGATTCCGACATCCTCGGGACGGCTGAACGCATCGCAACGGATGTGGGTGTAGCAAAACGCTCCCCCGGATGCCTCGGGATCACCCACGTCCTGGACCTGCAGGAACGACCCCCGCACCGCTTCGTCCTCGAAGAACTCCCGCACCAACTCTCCCATGCTGACTGTCATCAGCCGATCCAGGAAAGCGGCGTCGTCGGTGCCGGCGACCGAGGCCCGCAACTGGTCGCGTGTGGGGGGCGGGCGGAGAAACCAGGGGTAGATGATGCTCGCGGCGCGGCGCCAGAACGCGTGCCACTCGGGCAATGACGCGGCATCCCGCAACGAAAAGCTCGCCAACTCGGCCTGGGTTCGCTCCAGGGAATGCCACCGTGCCAGTCGGCGTCCGTCGGGATACGGCTGGAACGGCTCGGGGTCCAGCGTCAACACCTCGAACCCGTACTTCCGCATCTCGAGGTCGTCGATCACCTTCGGCTGCAGCAGGTGGCAGATGTAGGAGCAGGACGAGACCCGAAAGCCGGGGAACAGCTCCTCGGTGGCCGTTGCGCCGCCGACGAACTCGCGACGTTCGAGCACCAGGACGTCGAGTCCGGATCGGGCCAGGTAGCCGGCGCAGACCAGCGCGTTGTGGCCGCCGCCGATGATGATCGCGTCGTGGTCGGGCACGGGGCAGGGCGAGGGAGGTGTGGGGGTGTGAGGGCGGTTAGGAGGCGGGGATGGCGTGGAAGGCGTCGAGGGTCTGGGTGGTGGTGCCGATCCTGGCGCTGTCGGGGTCGTGTCGCTCTCCTTTGGCCTCGACCAGGCCGCCGGGAACCAGCTGACTGTGGAATTCGAGCATCCGGGCGCGGCCGTTGGGGTCGGCGACCACCGTGCGGGCTTCCCAGCCCGCGTAGGTCTTCTTGCCCACCGTGCGGGTGGCCTTCAACTTGGTGACGTCGCGGGCGGTGTGGCGAGGTTTGGGGCCACGGACGCGGACCAGTTGCCTGAGGAAGTGCGGGGCGGTGTCGGGGCTGTACCACGACTTGGTGGTGACGGTCACGTCATCGACAATTCGCGTGATCGTGTGGGTCTGGCAGGTGTGGCTTCGACCGAGGATCTTCACCTCGCCCAGGCTCAATCGCTCGTTGCGACGTCCGTTCCGGCGGGTGCCGTCCCAGTTGAGGGTCACCGGCTTGGCCTTTTGTGGCTTGTCGTTCTTGCCCACGTCGACGGTCTCGGTCTGAAGCGTCACCCCGTGCTCATCGACCTTCAGCAATCGTGTCGTGATCAGTTGTTCCCGTCTTGTCTTCTGCTCGTTCTCACCGATCGATTCGACGATCACGCGGATGCGTGTCCAGCTGCCGGCTGCGAAACGTCCCCAGGCATGCTGCTCGCGGGGGATGTCCTCGGCCAGGACCAACGCGGGACACAGGGCCAACGTGGAAACGACAACCAGCAGCCTGGCCGGAGAAGTCCCGAAATGCGTGGCGATCATCGCTGTTCTCCGGTCGTGGACAATAGGAGGCGTGGTCTGACGGCTAGATTGTGCCCGCCCGGCCGTCGGCATGCCAGTACCAGCCCCACTGCAATCATCGGTCTCGAACATCCGGGCTCTTTGCGGCACTCCTTTGTCGTCGTAAGCTGGTCCGATGTCGATCCACTCGTCGTCATCCCCCGGGTCTCCACTGCTCGAGTTGACGGGCGTCTGCCGGTCGTTCGCTGGAGTGGTGGCCTTGCAGCCGACGACGCTCGCTGTGGTCCCGGGTGAGATTCTCGGGCTGGTCGGCGAAAATGGGGCGGGCAAATCGACCCTGATCCGATTGATCAGCGGCGTGCTGAGTCCCGACGACGGCGAGATCTTGTGGCAGGGCCGCCGGGTTGCATTCGATTCTCCCCGCCCGGCCATCGATCTGGGCATCGCGACGATTCACCAGGAGCTCGAGTACTGTGGCCACCTGACGGTGGCCGAGAACATGTTGTTGGGCGAGCGATGGCCGAGGTGTTGGGGAGGCCGAATCGACTGGGCGGCGATGCGGTCCGAGGCGGGTCGACGCTTGCAGCGGGCCGGCTGCGAAGTCGCCGCCGATGCCCAGTTTTCTCGGCTCACCGCCGTCGAAAAGCAACTGGTGGCCATCGCCACGGCGCTGGCCCGCGATGCGAGGCTGCTGATTCTCGATGAACCCACCGCCAGTCTCGCCGCTCCCGACGCGCGACGCCTGATCGATCACCTCAAGACGATCCGGGATTCCGGCGTGGCCATCATCTACGTCTCTCATCGCCTCGACGAGGTTCTCGAACTCTCCGACCGGATCGCCGTGCTGAGGGACGGCGAACTGGTCCACCTGGCCGGCGCCGACGCCCTGGACGGTCCGGACCTGGTCCGCGAGATGGTCGGGCGGCCGTTGCAGCAGGTCTTTCCCCGAACCCGGGACGATTTCCCCGCCGGGGACGATTTGTCGTCCACGCCTGACAACGTGCTGCTGCGGGTCGAGAACCTGTCCCGGCAGGGGATGTTTGAGGGAGTGTCACTGGAGGTACGGGCCGGGGAAGTGGTGGGCCTGGCCGGACTGATCGGAGCCGGCCGGTCGGAACTGGCCCGGGCTATCTACGGCCTGTACAGTCCCGAAGCCGGCACGATGGAACTGCTCGGCCGCCCGTGGCAGCCGAAGTCACCGTGGGATGCACTCGAGGCCGGGTTGGTTTACCTGCCCGAGGAACGGAAACGTCACGGGCTGGTCGCCGATCACGACGTGTCCTCGACCCTTGCCATCGGCATCCGCGACCGGTTGACGCGTTGGGGGCTGATCCTGGTGGGTGAGCAGCGACGTCGCGTGGCCGAGATGATCTCCGCTTATGACATTCGCTGCAGCGGTCCCGGACAGCTGGTCGGAACGCTCAGCGGCGGCAACCAGCAGAAGACACTGCTGGCCCGGTGGTTGGAACGCGACCCCCGCGTGTTGATGCTCGACGAACCGACCCGGGGAATCGACGTGGGAGCCAAGGCGGAGATCCACTCGGTTGTCGATCGGCTGGCAGCGGCCGGGCACGGCGTGCTGTTGATTTCCAGTGACCTGCACGAGGTGGTGGGGATGAGCGACCGGGTGCTTGTGATGAGCCGCGGGAGGCTGGTGGCGGAATGTCGTGGTGCGACGCAGACCGAGCGGGACGTGTTGCAGGCGGCCGCCGGACTCGCCACCGCGACCCCGGAGGCCGACGGATGCTGAGTCGGATGACCGCTCCGGTGCGTCGGCGGATCGTCTGGCTGCTGGCCGGCAACGTGGGGCTGTTGCTGGTGATCTTCGCCTGCCTGGTGCCCGGCGACACGGTTCCGGGCGCGGTATCGCGGCTGGGAACGGTGCTGGTCGATACTCCGCGGAACATTGCTCCGGAGATGCTGGCGGCGATCGGCCTGACGGCGATCATCTGGACCGGCGCGATCGATCTCTCGATCGGCAGCGTGATGGCTGTCGGTGGTGCCGTGTTTGCGATGGGATATTCGCACGGGGCTCCGCCGGTGGTCTGCTTCGGTGGCTGCCTGCTGGCCGCCGGTGGCCTGGTGGCCGGCAATGGCCTGCTGGCCCGGTGGCTGGAGATCCCGGCGCTGATTGTCACGCTGGCCGGATTGGCCGCCTACCGCGGGCTGGCCCTGGTGCTGGTCAACGTGGGCGTGCCGGGTTTCGACGGCAATCTGACGGTGCCGGAGGAGATCTTCCGCGTGCCGGGCCGCGATTGGGCCGGCTGGTTCCTGTTGGTTGCCGTGGGCGGGGCCCTCTGGTGTGAGTCGTTCGGTCGCCTGCCGCGGTTGTGGTTGGCTCACGGCAGTTCGCCGGCCGCCTGCCGGCTCCAGGGTCTGGATCTGCCACGACTGGCCATTTCGGCATTCCTCTTCGGCGGGTTTTACCTGGGACTGGGTGGCGTGCTCTACGTGTCCAACCAGCAGACAATCGATCCGGCCCGGATGGCGCTGGGGTTTGAATTGTCGGTGATTGCGGCGGTGGTACTGGGCGGGACCAACATCTTCGGTGGCGAGGGCAGCTTCCTGGGCACCCTGCTGGGCGTGTTGTTCCTGTACCTGGCCCGCCAGACTCTGATCTATGCGTTCGATGACCCGCACGCTCGCCAGGCGGTCGAAGGGGCATTGATTCTGGGGGTGATCGGCTTCGACTGCGTCCTTCATCGGACGGAGCACCGAATGGAGGAATTGAAGTGAGGGTCGTCGCCCTGCTGGTCCTGTTGGTGCTGGAGTTGGCCGTTTTCGCATCGGTCAGTGGCGCCGACGTGTCGACCCCGTCGGGTGTTCTCGACTACCTCGAACTGAAGTTCCTCGACCTGATCCCCGGACTCGCCCCGGTGTTGGTGCTCTCGGTCGGCATGACACTGGTGCTGGTGACCGCCGGCATTGACCTGTCGGTGGGATCGATGCTGGCGCTGGTTGCGGCGGTGATGTCGCTGTTTGACGGCGGGACCTCGTTCTGGTTCACGGCCGTGCCGCTGGGGTTGGTGGTCGGAGTGGGGCTGGGGCTGTTCAACGGGGCGCTGGTGGCCCGGCTGGACGTCCCGCCGATCGTGGCCACGCTGGGAACGATGATCTTCTTCCGTGGCCTGTGCCAGTTGGTGATGCGCGATGCCGAACGGGCGCCGTTCTTCGACGTGCCGGGGTACGAATGGCTGGGGGGGTTCAGCGGCGCCATGGTGACGGTCGGATTGGTGGCGGGTGCCGGTGGCTGGTTCTGGAGCCGATCGCGATGGCGTCGCGAGTTGTTGTTGGTGGGAGGAAACCGGGTGGCAGCCCGCTACGCGGGCGTGCCCGTCGACCGGCGGTTGATGGAAACCTACGCGGTGATGGGCGTGCTGGCGTGGGTGGCAGCGACCTGCTTCACCGCACGAAACGGGGCCGTCAACGCCAGCACCGCCACCGGGCTGGAATTGAAGGTGATCGTGGCGGTGGTGCTGGGTGGAACCCGGGTCGAGGGCGGTCGCGGGTCATTGATCGGATCGGTGCTGGGCGCGTTGTTGGTTGCGGTGCTCGATGACGGGTTGCGCGAGGCAAAAGGGTGGAGCGACGAGCATCTGCCCTTCGAAATCAGTCACTTCCGGTACCTGCTGCTGGGCCTGTTGCTGGTCGTCGGAGTCTGGTTGAACACCCGCATCGGTCGGCGTGACGACGGCTAGCTGTCATCCCGGGCAACCGATTCGATTGCGGTCGCGATGGGTTTCCACAAGACTGCTTTCTCCGGAGAGTCACCGATCGACGGGTCGGTCGGATCCACGACGCCATGACTGCGAGGATGAGGCCAGCGATGCCGGGACGACACGCGATTCCGATTCGGACCATTCGTTCTCATACCACGCTGCTGGTGGCCGCGGTGGCTGGGCTGATCGGTGTGGCTGGATGCGCCGACCGAGGCGACTCTGCTCCGGCGGCCGCAGCCGGCAGCCCGGCGGCCACCGGTGCAACCGGCAAGGCCGACAAGCAGATCGTGATCGCGGTGCTGCCCAAGCTGGTCAACATCAAGTACTTCGCCGCCTGTCGTCGGGGAGCTCAGAAGGCCGCCGACGAGTTGGGCGCGAAGTTGATCTACGACGGTCCGACCGAGCCGAGTGGATCGGAACAGAACAAGTTCATCGAGACCTGGATCCGCCAGGGTGTCGATGCGATCTGTATCGCACCCAACCAGCCCAAGACCGTAAAGCGGTTTGTCCAGAAGGCCCAACAGCGAGGGATCAAGGTGATCTGCTGGGACACCGATTCCCCCGAGTGTGGTCGGACGGCAATGGTCAACCAGGTTGACGATCAGGAACTGGGCGAGAGCCTGATCGACGAGATCGCTGGACAGATGAACCGGGAAGGCAAGTGGGCGATCGCGATCGCCAGCCTCGATGCCGCCAACCTGAACACCTGGCGGAAGTTCGCCGAGGCGAAGGCCAAGTCGGACTATCCGAAGATGAAACTGGTCGACACGGTGGTGACGCGGGAGAACGTCGAGGTGGCCCGCCAGAAGGTCGAAACGCTGCTCAACAAGCACCCCGACCTGAAGGGCCTGATCGCCTTCGACTCGAACTCGGTCCCCGGTGCGGCCGAGGCCTTGAAGCGGACCGGTCGCGTCGGCAGCGTAGCCCTGACGGGCAATTCGATGCCCGAGGAAATGAGGGCCTACGTCAAGGACGGTGTGCTCGAGGCCTTCTACCTCTGGGATCCGCGAGCCCTCGGCGAACTGACCGTGCGGGTCGCACATGCCCTGGTGCAGGGCCAGAAGATCGGCGAGGGGACCGAGCTGCCAGGCTACGGCAAGGTGCGGCTCAGCCGACAGGACCCCACGATGCTGATCCTCTCGGACCCGCTCCGGTTCCACGACAAGAACATCGACGATTACGACTTCTCGAAGTGAGTTGCTTCAGCAAGAGCGATCCGTGCGAGACCTAGTCCTCGCCGGTCATTCGTCGCAGCGAACGGGTTCGAGCTGTCAGGGGGCGTTCGGTTCCGGGTGGCATCCATCCGGTGGGTTCGGGGACGCCGGCTCGCTTGAACAACTCGCGCGACGACCACGTCGACCGAATCTCCCTGCACACTTTGAGGATTTCCGCCTGCGTTGGCAGATAAATGTCCATGGCTGTCTCTCCGTTGCCTCTGCCGGCATCCTATGCGCAACATCGGGTGATCGTTGGAAAGAAGCGAAGAAAAAGCGGTGAACTGGAGTCGAGCATGTCGCACCATGAAATCTCGGGACGTCTTTCGGATCGGAAAAATCAGGGGAATCCGGTCCAGGTGGTTGTGGTCGGTGCCGGCAAGTTCGGCACGATGTTCCTGGCCCAGGCTCGCACGACACCTGGTCTGCACTTGGCGGCGGTGGTCGATCTGGACCCGTCGCTGGCCTCGGATGCGTTGGTTCGGGTGGGTTGGCCGGCCGAACAGATCGTGCCGGTTTCAACCGCCGGAGAACTGGCCGATGCCGTGTCGCGTGGCCGGGTCGGTGTGACGACGGATGTGGGAGTGGTGCTTTCGGATGGGATCGACGTGTTGGTGGAGAGCACCGGCGACGTGACGGCAGCCGCTCGGCATGCGGTGGCGGCCATCGACGCGGGGCTGCACGTGGTGATGGTGACCGTCGAGGCCGACGTGCTGGTCGGCCCGGCGCTGGCACGACGAGCGTCCGAGGCCGGAGTGGTCTACTCGCTGGCCTACGGTGACCAGCCGGCGTTGATCTGCGAAATGGTCGACTGGGCCCGCAGTTGCGGATTTGCGGTGACGACCGCCGGCAAGGGGACCCGGCACCTGCCGGTCTTTCACGAGTCGACTCCGGAAACGGTTTTCGATCACTACGGGGCCGAAGGCGAGTTGTTGCAGCGGGATGTCGTCAATCCACGCATGTTCAACTCGTTCCTCGATGGCACCAAGAGCTCGATCGAGATGGCGGCCGTGGCCAATGCTACCGGCCTGGTGCCGCCCGAAGACGGACTGCAGTTTCCGGCGGTGGGCGTTTACGGCTTGGCCGAGATGCTCAAGCCGGCCGCTGACGGCGGACTGGTCGAACACGCCGGCACCGTCGAGGTGGTCAGTTGTCTCGAGACCGACGGACGACCAGTGGCCGACGATCTTCGCTGGGGCGTGTTCGTGGTGGTCGAGGCCGAGCACGAATACGTCCACGAGTGTTTTCGGCAGTACGGGATCCCGACCGACCGGTCGGGCCGCTATGCGGCGGCGTGGCGGCCGAATCACTGGATCGGGTTGGAACTGGGGCCATCGATCGCTGCCGCGGCTCTGGATGGACGGCCCACCGGTTGCCCCAGAGAACACCTTGCCGAGGTGGTGGCTTGCACCAAGACCGACCTGGTCGCCGGGCAGGTCATCGATGGAGAGGGCGGCTATTGCGTCTGGGGACGACTGACGACTGCCGATGCGGCCGTTCGGGGATCCCTGGTTCCGCTGGGGTTGCTCGAAGGAGCCCGGCTGGTGCGAGACGTTCCACGGGGTGCGGCGATCACATCCGACGACATCGAGTTGGATGGCGATCCGTTGGTACTGGAATTGCGCAACGAGATGGTCTCGTTGCCATGACCAGCGGATTGATCTCCGGACGTGTCAGGTTGCCAGGATGCTGTCGACGTCGTGTTCGCTTTGGCCGTCGAGCACCGCGTCCCACTGGGCCAGGAACTTCTGTTCGCTGAAACGTTCGAGCACTTCGGGGGCGCGGGCGGCAAAACGAGCACGCAATTCAGCGTCGTTCATCAATCGGTCGAGTGCTCGTTCGAGACCCTCGAGATCGTCGGCGGGAACGACCAGCCCATCGACCTCGTTGCGGACGATTTCCCCGGGGCCGCTCGGGCAATCCAGCGTCACCACCGGCACTCCACACGCCAGCGATTCGGCGACGACGTTGCCGAAGCCCTCGTAGCGGGACGGCAGTACGAACAACTCGGACCGGGAAAATGCGTTCTCGACATCGGCAACCCATCCCGGCAGCGTGACGTGATTCTCGAGTCGGAGTTCACGGATCCGGGCTTCGAGACGGGTTCGCTCGTCTCCTTCCCCCAACAGCACAAGATGCCAGTCGGGATGGATCTCTCTCAGGCGGGCGAAGCCGGGCAGCAGGCGGTCGAACCCCTTCTGGGGATGCAGCCGGCCCATGCCGAGCAGGACACGACGATTGTCGACGGCCCACGAGGGGGCCCCCGGTGCCGAACCGGCTTCCGGTTGGCGTGCCGGATTGGGAATCACGTGCACCGGTCGAGTCGGTGCCAGCCGTCGACACCAGTCACGAACCGAGTGGGTCAGCACGACCTGGGCCGTACAGCCGGGGTAGGTCCGCCTGCGGAGCCAACGCCAGATGCGGCCGGGCTCGTGGTGTCGCGGATCGATCCGTTCCGAGACGATGACCGGGTCGCCAAGTCCGGCGGCGGCTTTCAGGGTCATCACGTTCATCCGATCGATGAAGCTGACGATGGTCTGAGGTGACCTTTGCTGCAACACGTCGCGGAGCGCCGCGATCCGTCGACGGTTGTTCACGATCGCCTCGAACCAACCCCGCGAGTGTCCCACCAGCCCCAGTCCGGTTCGTGCCACCCCGCCGGCCAGTGGGAAACTGTCAGTCGCCACCGAGTCGAGTGTCACCAGGCTGACGTCGTCACCACGCTCGGCCCAGCACCGGGCCAGGTGCGCCATGTCGCGTTCGGCCCCGCCCTGGACCAACGAGTGGATCACGAGTGTCAGGCGACGGGTCAACTTGAGGAATGCTCCTGTGGCTCCGAGTTCCATCTACCACAACCACCCCCGTGTCGACGAGAGGTGTTCGAGCGGCGAGCGGGTCCGAAGACTGGTTGCGTGATTTCGCTACCTCGACATACGATGCAAATCACGTTCTCGAGGGAGTTACTTGCCGGTGTCGTCCGAGCCCGAAACGGCTACCCATTCGCCTGTCGGTTCCGCCCGCCCGCCCGGCCGCGTGTTGATGAAGCGGCTGCTGCTGGCGGCAATCGTGGTGGTGGTGGCGTTGAAGCCGGCCGACTGGCTGCTGGGTGTGCTGGCCGACACGCACCGCCGTCACCTGTTGCGGCTGGAACCTGACGCGGCCGTGCCGCATCGCAGCGGCGAGTTCGACTACGTCTTTCGCACAAATTCGTTGGGGCTGCGGGGTCGAGAGGTGGCCGAATCGAAATCGGCCGATCAGCGGCGGTTGGTGGTGCTGGGAGATTCTTTCGTCGCCGGCGTGGGAGTGGCCGACGAGGATGTCTTCACCGAACGACTGGCTGCGGGCTGGACAGCACGCGACATCGAGGTGGTCAACGTGGGCCGTGCGGGGACGAGTACGATTCGCGAAGTGACTCTCTTTCGGCAGATCGGACGGCGATTCGATCCCGACGTGGTGCTCTTGGTCTACTACCTGGGCAACGACCTGTCCGAGGTGTTGGAGGAGGAGACCGACGAGGAACTGGCCGATTGGAAGCCGGAAGGGACGCTCAGGCAACTGGCCCACTTCTGGTGCCCGAACACGTATCTCGAATTGGCCATGCGGAAGCGTCGGTCACGGGTGAATGACGCGAACCGCGAGCGGACCGAGACCGAGGTGGTGGCCTGGATCCGTGGTGAAGCTGTTGCTGCCGCGATCGATCCCGGACTGGCCGAGACGCGGTACCGGGAACTGCCCGAAGAGGTGCGGGCCAAGGCCGAAGCCGGACGATTGCCCGGTTAT
This sequence comes from Planctomycetota bacterium, assembly GCA_963582065.1. GTDB lineage: Bacteria > Planctomycetota > Planctomycetia > Planctomycetales > Planctomycetaceae > UBA8437. The sequence continues at coordinate 18,348 of CAUZRQ010000043.1, forward strand.
CGCTACCTGCAGGCCTGTCTCGATCCCGAGCGGTTTCGGAACAGCCTGGATCCCACGGCCGAGTTCTCTCGAAAGGCGTGGCAACGGACCCGAGTTCATCTCGACCGGCTGAAGCAACTGGTCGAGGCGGAGGGGGCGAGGCTGCTGTTGGCCGTGATCCCCGAAGCGTCGCAGGTTTCCGCACGGGCTCTCGAGTTCAACCGGATGTTGGGATTCGACGTCGACGACGATTGGTTGGATCGACCCGGGCGGACGGCCGAACTGGTGGCCGACTGGGCAGGGGCGGCGGGTGTCGGGTTGCTCGACCTCCGTCCGGCGCTCAGAGACTCCGCCGGCCCGGCGTTTTTCGTCGAGGATGGCCACTGCACACCGGCGGGGCACCGTGCCATCGCCGATGCGGTTCGAGAATGGGCGCCGTTGCGTGAGGCACTGAAAATTGCCGAGGGGACAGACGTTGACCAGTGATCAGAGTTCGCCTGCGGGTCCAGGACCCGGTCCGAACACGTCCGCGGAAGGTCTCCGCCGGTCCCGGCGATTGCGGATTGTCGTGGTGCTGGTCGGCCTCGTCGGCGGCATGCTCCTGGCCGAGATGGCTTACCGGGTGAAGCTGGCTGCCGACGTCGGTCGGATGCCGCTGGGCGCGCAGACGACGTTCCGGGCCTGGAGCGAGGCCACGATTCACGACGATCCGGTGGCCGGTTTCCGTCATGAACCGGGTCGACGGGTGGTCGGGGTCCGGGTGGTCAATGGCCGCGCCGTGCTGTCGCTCGAGCGGACCAGCAACGCGGCCGGAGCAATCGGCCCCCCGGAATCCGGTGCCCAGGACGCGGCGACCCGCATCCTGGTCGTGGGCGACTCGTTTTCCGAGATCCAGCGGCGGGGCACGACGTGGCCGGCCCTGCTGCAATCCGAACTGGTCGATCGAATCGGTGGGACCGTTGCCGTGATCAACCGCGCCCGCAGCGGTCACGGGTTGCTGCAGATGATCGATGTGGCGGCCGACGAGTCGCGAGTGAGTTCATTCGACGTGGTGATCATCGCCTTCATCGGAGATGACCTGAACCGGGCCCGGTTCTGGCAGGAGACTCGCCAACTCGACGGCGAGTTCCGACTGGTGACGCGATTGGATCGTGACGATCCGGGCTGGCCGGCCGTGGGCGAGTTCCATGACTCGCGGATCGATTCCGAGTGGTGCCGACGGGTGGTCGAGACGGGAGGAGTCGGTGACGCGGTGATCGCCGACCTCGTGGCACGTTTCGAGTTGCGGAAGAGAGATAATCCTCGCCAGATCGACTATGCTTCCTTCTCCTCATCCTTCCTCTACAACCGCCTGGTCTTCGGGGATCCGTTTTTCGGGATCGAAGGCGTCGCGGCCACGCCACGGTTTGCCTGGCGGGATTTCCGCCGAGATCCGGGACTGGTGCGGGGCGTGGAGCGGTTGAGGTCGCTGGGGGCGAACCTTGTCCTGGTGCACCTGCCGCAGTATGCGGAGATGGCTGCGGGAGCGTATCGGATGAGCGGTCAGCAGCAGTCGCTGCTGAACAGTCTCGAGCAATTGGCCGGCGTGCCGGCCGTCGACCTGATCGAGCGTGGCAATGTGCCCGCTCGGCCGAAGACCCTGTTCCTGCTGCCGCACGATCATCACCCGTCCAGGGAGGGGCTCGAGTGGTACGCCGGCGACGTCGCCGGCGTACTCGAGCAGATCGCGACGGCAGCGGGGCCCGGGGTGGGACAGCGAAACACCAGGAAACGAGACGAGGCCGATGAGCGATCACGCGCTGCTGAAGAGACTGGGGGCGGGCGAGACGATTGACCAGGTGTCGGCCGACCAGGGCTGGGACCGTGCGGCCTTCGACCAGTGGTGGGGCCGGTTGGTTGCCGCGCGGCTTCCGGACACCGAGTCGACAGCAGTTGTCGGTGTGGGTTCCGCCGCGCGGATCGTCCGCGACGAACGCGGAATCCCGCACGTGTTGGCCGACGACGACGAGGACCTGTTCCTGGGCTTCGGACTGGCGATGGCCCAGGACCGGTTGTTTCAACTCGATTACCTCCGTCGCAAGGGACTGGGGCGACTGTCGGAGATCCTGGGTTCCGACGGGCTGGAAGTCGATCTCGTCGCCCGCACCGTAGGGCTCAACCGCATTGCCGCGGCTCACTGGAGCGAACTGCCCGACGAACCGCGGCGTCTGGCCACCGCCTTCGCCGCGGGCATCAATGCGCACATCGACTCGCTGTCCGATGACGCGTGGCCGGTTGAGTTCGACCTGCTCGACTACCGGCCCGAGCCGTTCAGTGGTGTCGACCTGCTGGCGATCGAGACCGAGTTCCGCTGGTACCTGACTGGCCGGTTCCCGATCATCGTGCTGCCCGAACTGGCCCGGCGTCGACTGGGTGACGGGCCGTTGCTGGAGGACTACCTGCGGGGTGAACAGGAGGGGGAGGCAATCCTGCCGGCGGGGTTGTGGAATCCGCCACCCGGCGGCGATTCGGATCCGGCCGACCCCGTCGGTGCGGTTGTCGGCGATCCCGACCAGGCGATCGGCAGCAACAACTGGGTGGCGAGCGGTGGACGGACCGTCTCGGGCCGACCGATGGTCGGCAGTGATCCGCATATCGCGTTCGAGGCCGTCAGCTGCTGGTACCAGGTGCACCTGTGCGGCGGCTCGTTCGATGTCGCCGGCATGGCCTACGTCGGCATCCCCGCCGTGATGTTCGGCCGCACACCGCAGGTGGCCTGGGGCATTACCAACAACATCTGCTCACAGCGGGACCTGTACCAGGAGCGGACCGACGAGTCGCAGCCGGGGTGTTTCGAGTTCGACGGACAGTGGGAACCGGCCGGGGAACTGATCGAGACCATAGAGGTGCGGGATGGCGACCGGGTCGAACGGACCGTGCGGTTTTCTCGGAACGGGCCGTTGGTCGACGATCTGCTGCCGGCTCCGGCCGACCAGACGGGCCCGGTATCGTTGAAGTGGCTGGGGGCCTACGGCGGCGGTTGGATCGAGGCCTTGCTGGGAATGGACCGGGCGGGATCGGTGGAGGAATTCCGCCGGTCACTGCATCCGTGGCACGTTCCGACATTCGTCCTGGCCGTCGGGGACACGGACGGACACATCGCGATGCAGACCAGTGGCCGGATCCCCTACCGAAACGCGTTGTGTCGGGGTTATCGCAGGGGCTGGGATCCCGAGGATGCCTGGGTGGGACTGATCCCCATCGAGGCGATGCCTCACGCGGTCGATCCGGAACGGGGCTGGCTGGCCAGCGCCAACCACCGGATCACCGACGACGGCTACCCGTACCGGTTGTTCGGGTGCTGGTCGAGCGGGCAGCGAGGACGGCGGATCCGCGAGATGTTCGAATCCCACCCGGGACCGGTTGATCGCGACGAATTCGCCCGCATGCAGCTCGACGCCGTCTCGGGCCGGGCCGTCGAGTGCCTGCCGCCGTTGGTCGCCGTGCTGGGTGACAGCCCGGACCCGGCGATCACCCGGGCAGCCGAGATCCTTGCCAACTGGAATGGCGATTGTCTGCCCGAGGAGGTCGGGCCGACGCTGTTCAACGTGTTCTACAGGGCCTGGTGTCGGCGGGTGGCCGAGGCGAGGTTCGAGGCCCAGGAGGTCGAGTTGATGGCCAAGGGAGTCGAACCGGTGGCCGGGCGGTTGCTGGAAGACGATCCGCACGGCTGGTTCGCCGAGGACTCGCAGCGTCGAGCCGAGGTCGTTGCCGCGATGGGCGAGACTCTGGAGATGCTCGCTGGACGACTGGGAGAGGGCATCGACGGCTGGACGTGGGGCCGGTTGCACCTGATGCCGCTCAAACACGTGCTCTCGGGGCGTGGCAGCCTGGCCGAACTGCTCGATCATGGTGGGGCAGGTGTTCGGGGCGACATGTTGACCGTCGGAAACACCGGGCTGGGTCCCGACTGGGAAGCGGCCAGCGGAGCCGGGTACCGCCACGTTGTCGACCTGGCCGACGATCCGCCGGGGTTGTGGACCGTTGACGGCCAGGGCCAGTCGGGACACCCCGGCAGTCCTCACTACAGCGACCAGTACGACGATTGGCTGGCCGGTCGGTTGAAGTTCGTGCCGATCGGTCCAGAGATCGAGGGGACCACGGTTCAACAACTGCTGCCGGAGAATGACGGCGACGTGGGAGGGGTCTGACGATGCCGCTGCTGCTGATCCGCCATGCCCAGTCGGCCAACAACTCGCTGCCCGAGGAGCAGCGATCCGATGATCCCGGATTGACCGAACTCGGCCGGGAACAGGCTCGGCGACTGGGAACGCGGCTGGCCGAATGGCAACCCGAGCGGCTGTTGACCAGTGCCTTCCGTCGGACCCTCGAGACGGTCGCGGCGGTAGCCGAGGCGACCGGTGTGCGGCCCGAGGTGGTCGTCGACTTTCACGAGCAGGGGGGTTGCCAGGCAGGGCCGTCGCCGGAGGTCTACGAGGGACGGCCGGGGCTGACCCGTGGCCAGATCGTGGACGAATTCGGGGACTGGGTGTTGCCCGAGTCAATCGACGACCTGGGGTGGTGGAAGTGCCGCCGCTGGGAGCGACCCGACGAGGCCGAGGTGCGGGCTCGCCGGGTCGCCGCGGAACTGGTCAGCGAGTTCGCCGACCGCGGCAACCGGGTGGCGGTCATCACCCACGGCATGTTCAAGCCGATCCTCGTCTCGGCCTTGCTGGGACGTCCGTTTGTCGGCAACGAATGGCTCGGTGATCTCTACAACACCTCCGTCAGCCAACTCGGCCTCTCCGCGGCCGGATCGACGCTCGAAAGCTACAACGACGTCACGCACCTGACGCCGCAGGCCACTCCCGAACTGCTCACCGCCTAGGCCCGTTTCTTTCGCGAAAACCACAGTTTCAACGCCGTGCCGCCCAGTACGGCTCGCTTGGTGGTTTCGTCGAGACCCAGTTCGTGGGTGAAGATCTTCAGGTGCTGGGCGTAGCTGATGTCCTGGGGCCGCAGCCAGAGTTCGCAGGGGAAGTCGCTGCCCCAGACGCAACGGTTGGCTCCGAACGCCTTGATCACCTCGTGACAGGCCGCGTGCAGGTCCTTGCCGGGGTACCCCATCCTGGTTCCGGTGGGGATGAAGGTCAGCTTGGCGTGAACATTGGGCAGCTTGGCCAGATCCTGCATGTCGGCCAGCGTCGCATCGAGATTGTCGTCTGCAGCCAGGTTCAGGCAATGGTCGATCACGACGCGGAGTTTCGGGTGCCGGGCGGCCATCTCGGCCACCTGTGGCTTGAGGCCGCGGGAGGTGAGCGAGTTGATCACGATGCCCAGTCGCTGGGCCGTCGCCCAAAGACGGCGGACTCCCGGTGAATCCATCCGCCCGTCCTTGCCCGGGATGCTCCGCATCCCCCGGACGTTTGACTTCTCGACCAGGTACTCCATCACCCAGGGATTCTGAGGCTCGTCGGGGTCGAGCGTGCAGATGCCGACCATGAAGTTGCTGTGTCGCCGTGCCGCGTCGGCGGTGAAGCGGTTGTCGAAGCGGTAGTAGCTGCTGGTCTGGACGGCAGTGACGTGGTCGACACCGTTGACCTTCATGTTCTGCTTGAGGTGAGCAATCGTCCCGGTCCCTCCGGGCGGACGCAGCGGCTCGGCGATGGTCGGATATCGCTTTTCCTCAGCGGGGGTGCCGTAGATATGAGCATGGCAGTCGACGATGACGAGTTTCTTCTTCTCGTTTTTGGCTGCTGCGGTCGATCCGATGGCGGCTGCGGCTGCCGTCGCGGCGGTGCCGCCGAGAAACTGGCGTCGGTCAAGCTGGGACGATGCGGTCATACGAGCGTCTCCGAGGTGCTGTTTCATGCGACGGCAGACACATCATATCGCATCGTCGTGTTGTCCGCTCGCTGACCACTTCTGTCCGGATCGAACGGATCCCGGAAAATGTGATCGCGTTCTTGTTCTGGAGCTCGATTTTCGACAGCCTATACCCAATGGACGATCTCTGTCCGGACTCGCATTGGGTATCCGGCCAAAAAGCCACGAGAGGAACGACGATGAACAGTCTGTTACGAGTCGGACTGGGTGCGTTGCTGACGGCGGCGCTGCTGCTGTCGAGCGGTTCGGCCCAGGCCCAGGGAGATCGCCATTCGCCCGCGGACCTGGCAATCGGCAGGGTCGCCCCGGAGATTTCCGGGGTGGATGTCGACGGTCGCAAGTTCAAGCTCAGTGACTACCGCGGCAAGGTGGTCGTGTTGGACTTCTGGGGTGACTGGTGACCCCCTTGCCGGGCGATGTACCCCCACGAGCGGTCGCTCGTGAAGCGCTTGGCCAACCAGCCGTTCGTCCTGATCGGGATCAACAGTGATCCGAAGGTGCGGCTGCGGACGGCGATGAAGAAGAACAACATCACGTGGAGATCGTTCTGGGACGGTGGGAACACCGGCGGACCGATCGCCAAGGCCTGGGGCGTGCGTAGCTGGCCGACGATCTACGTGGTCGATGACCGCGGAGTGATCCGCTACAAGAACGTCCGCGGTCCCAAGATGGACACGGCGGTCGACACGTTGTTGGCCAAGACGACGAGCAGCCTGACCGAGAATCTCTCGAGCGTGAAGCCCGAGGAGCGCGGGATGGCGGCCTACTACCTGGGTTCATCGGGCGTGAAGGGCGCCAAGAGCGCGATCACGAACCTGCTGGAAGATACAGATCCGGTGGTCCGTCAGCGTGCGGCCACGGGGCTGGCATTGCTGGGTGACAAGACCGATCCGTTGCTGGAACTGTTGCGGAAGGCAACGACCGACAAGAACCCGTCTGTCCAGGTGGCCAGCCTGAAGGCGCTGGGACGGTCCGGTGACGCCGATTCGGCCGGTGTGATCGTCGAGGCGCTTGGTGCGAAGAACACGGAAGTGCTGGTGGCTGCGATCGGCAGTGCCGGCGATTTGAAGGCGACCCAGGCGGTGGGCACGTTGAAGACCCTGACGTCTCACAAGGAGACCGCGGTGTCGCAGGCGGCGATTTCTGCGCTGGGCCTGGTCGGTGGCAAGGAGGGGACGGCGGCGTTGAAGGAGTTGGCCGGCCAACCCAAGCATCCGAGTCGCGTGCGAATTGCCGCGGCGTTGTACCAGTCGGGAGACAAGGCCAGCGGAGACGCGTTCAAGGCGTTTTTGGGTGACAAGACGGTCTCGGTTCGCCGCGAGGCGGTTGCTGCGCTGGCGAGTCTCAAGGGGCTCGAGACCCGGTCGTTGTATCTGAAGGCCATCCAGGACGACGACTTCGAGGTTCGCAACCTGGCTCGCAAGGCGCTGAAGGACAGCAAGGATGCGGTTGTCCGTAAGGCTCTCGAGCAGGCCATCTCGCAGGACGTCGAGGACCTGGTTCCGCAGTTGGCCAACCGGCTGACTGCCCAGGAGGCGACCAGGCAATTGCAGTCGCTGGGACCTTCGGCGGCGCCGTTGATGATGCAGCAGTTGATCAAGACCAAGTCGCTGCAGTCGCAGTTCTCGCTGGCCCGTGTCATCGCCGAGTTGAACAACCCCGAGGTGACTCCGCTGGCGGCCGAACAACTCAAGAGGACCGACCTGGTTCGTAACACCCGGTTTGCCTTCGAGCAGATCGCGTCAGCGGGCAAGATGGTGGTCTCGGTTGCACGAGAGTTGTTGAAGTCCGAGACGGTCGATGTTCGTCAGAGTGGCGTCAGGCTGCTGGTGAGGGCGGGTGCCAAGTCCAAAGCCGCGCAGGCCTCGCTCGAATCGGCTCTCAAGGATAAGGCCATCACGGTTCGAGTGCTGGCTGCCTACGCGTTGGCGCAGCAGTCCAACAAGGCGGCCGTGCCGGCGTTGATCGAAGGCACCAAGTCGAAGGACCTGCTGTCGCAGCAGTACGGCATTTTCGGGTTGGCTTCCTACAAGACCAAGGTGGCTAGCGACGCGATAGCCGATGCGGTCCTGGCGACGAAGTCACTGGGTCGACTGGGGATCCAGTCCCTGCAGCGGCAGGGGACCGCCGATGCGGCTCGGGCCCTGGGACGTGTGCTGCGCGACGGTCCGGCCAATCTCAAGACGCCCGCTCGCCAGGCTCTTTCGAGGATGAAAGTGCCGGAGGCGAAAAAGGTGCTCGAGGAGGCCGGTGACGGCGACAAGCAGGAGTAAACCCGGAAATCGAGTCCGGGCCCTGTTGTGGTAAGTCTCTACTGGTACGCCACGTTGCCGTCGGGTTCGATCACCAGCGGTCGCCGCCAGTACTGCAGCGGATGGTTCTTGATCGCGTTCTCGTTGACCTCGACTCCCAGTCCGGGTGTCTCGGGGATCACCAGGAAACCGTTGTCGAACTGGATCGGTTTCTTCAGCAGCTTGCTGTTGGGGCCGACGGTGTCGATCCGGTACTCGAGGATCAGGAAGTTGCCGGTCGAAGCGGCGAAATGGGTCGAGACGGCCGTCGACACGCCACCCAGGGGATTGTGTGGTGCAATGGTCAGGTAGTCGGCCTCGGCCAACGCGGCGATTTTCTTGGTTTCGAGCAAGCCACCGCAGAGCACGATGTCCGGCTGCAGGATGTCGGCACCGCGGGCAGCGATCAGGTCGCGAAACTCGTACTTGGTGTAGAGCATCTCGCCGGTAGCCAGCGGGATCGGCAGCTTCTCCCTGAGCTGTCCCATCGCGGCGATGTTTTCGGGCCGCAGTGGTTCCTCGAAGAACATCGGACGGAAGGGCGCGACCACGTCGGCCAGTTCGAGTGCCTTGTAGGGTTCGAAGAGACGGGCGTGCGGGTCGAGACCGATGTCAATGTCGTCGCCGACGGCCCGCCGGACGGCCTCCAGCTTGGCGGCGGCCCCCTTGAGCACCCGGGCCCAGGGCATCTTCTCGGGGCCGGCGGGGAAGGGGCTCATCTTGATGGCGGTGAATCCCTGTCGGACGGCGTCGACGGCGGCGGCAGCGGCCTCGGCCGGTGTTTCGCCCCCGGTGCCCAGGTAGACGCGGATCTTGTCTCGGCAGCGGCCGCCCAGCAGCTGGTAGACCGGCACCCCGTGGGCCTTGCCCTTGATGTCCCACAGGGCGGTCTCGATGCCGCTGATCGCGGCGTTGACGATCGAGCCACCGGGGAAGCGGGACCCGTTGTGCATGATCCGCCAGAGGTGCTCGATTCGCGTGGGGTCTTCGCCGACAAGCCAGTCCTTGAGGTACTCGACGGCGGCCACGACCGACCTGTCGGGCCCGGCCCGGTAGGCTTCGCCGTAGCCGATCAGGTGTTCGTCGGTCAGGATCTTGACGTAGATGTGGTTGCCACCGCCGAGGTTGGCTCCCAGTGCCTGGATGTCGGTGATCTTCATGTGGTGGTCTCGTGAATCGCCTGTCGATGGGTCTCAGGCGGCCAGGTTTATTGCGAGGGCAATCGTATCCGTGCGGTCGGCAACTTGCACCCGAGTGCCGACGATGCCATCCTGCGAGCGTTGACCGATGACCAGGGAGAGTCTGCGATGACAACTCGACGGGAATTCCTGGCCGCCGGAGCCGGTGGCCTGCTGGGAGCGACCGGCCTGCCGGCCTTGGCCGATGACCAGGTCAAAGTCACGCCGGGCCTGGTCAGGCTGCATGCCGGCATTGAGCCGCTGGTGCAGTTGGTCGAACGGACGCCTCGCAACAAGTGCGTGGGCATGCTGGCCGAGCAGATCAAAAAGGGAGTGCCCTACCGCCAGTTGCTGGCGTCGTTGTTTTTGGCCGGCATCCGCAACGTCAGCCCACAGCCGCCGGGGTTCAAGTTCCACTGTGTCTTCGTGATCAACGCGGCGCACCAGTTCAGCCTCGATCTTCCCGCCGATCAGCGACTGCTGCCGCTGTTCTGGTCCCTGGACAATTTCAAGGCGTCGCAGGCCAAGGACATCGAGGAGGGTGACTTCAAGCTGGGACCCGTCCGCGGCAAGCTGCCTTCGCCTGAGAAAGCCGGCAGAGAATTCAATCGGGCGATGGACGAGTGGGACGAGGAGCGGGCCGACCGGGCGATCGTGGCCCTGGTTCGCAGCCGTGGTGCCAGCCATCTCATCGAGAGGATGTGGCAGTACGGGTGTCGTGATTACCGCAACATCGGACACAAGGCCATTTTTGTCGCCAACACCTGGCGGACGCTGCAGACGATCGGCTGGCGTCATGCCGAGCCGGCGATGAGATCGCTGGTGCTGGGGTTGCTCGACTTCGGTACCGATCAACGAGTCAACAAGTACGCGTTCGCCGATCAGACCTTTTCATCGAACCTCGAGTTCGCCAGGGAGGTGATGAAGAAGGGGGCCGACGGCCGCGTGCCGGTGAAATGGCGGTACGAATGGATCCAGCCGGGCAGCCGACCCGAGCAGGTTCGCGAGTTGCTGGTCAACATGCGGAAACTCGAACCGCAGGCCTGCTGTCGGTTGGTGGGTGACCAACTGGGCAAGGGGGCCTATCGTGCACAGACGGTCTGGGATGCGGTGCACCTGATGGCCGGTGAGTTGATGATGCGGCAGCCGGGGATCTACGGAATCCATACGGTCACCTCGGCCAACGCGTTGCACTACGCCTACCAGTCGGCCGCGTTTCCCATGACACGGTTGTTGTTGGCATTGCAGGCGGTCGGATGGATGGTGCAGTTCCGTGAGTTCATGGCGACGGCCCGCGGGGGACTGAAGAAGGCCGACATCTTCAAGCCGCCGGGCCAACCGGAAAAGAACCTCGGCAAGGTTTCGGGCGGTCGCGAGGTGGCGGAGATTCTGGCCCGGGTGGGATCCGATACGGTGGCCGCGTCATCGGCTGCGCATCGACTGGCGTTGCGGGCTGCCGGTGAAAAACGCCCGGACTGGCTCGACGCGTTCGCCGGATCGGCCCGGCAGCTGATTGCCCGCAAGGCCACCGACGCTCACCACTACAAGTACGGCATGGCGATCTTCGAGAACCTCGAACTGGTCAGCCCCGCCTACCGGCCGCACATGATGGCCACCGCTCCCTATTACATCCGCGGTTCCGGGGATGCCGATGCGGTTGTTGTGACCCGGGCCCTGGAGGCTTTGGGAGCCAGGTGATCCGCACCGAGAAACGCCGGGACGCTCGATCGCGATCGACAATGGTCGTCGCCGGCAGCTACGCGAAAGGCAGGGGGCGGGATCCTCTGCCGTGATTTCGACAGGCACGAAGCCGATGACCATCGACCAGATTCGCGATGCACTGAAGACCCACTGGGGGTACGACACGTTTCTGCCGCTGCAGCAGGAGGCGATACAGTGCGTGCTGGACGACCGCGATTCGGTCGTCGTGCTGCCGACCGGGGGTGGCAAGTCCCTGTGTTTCCAGGCTCCCGCGGTGGTCCGACCCGGAGTGGGACTGGTCGTTTCGCCGTTGATCTCGCTGATGAAGGACCAGGTCGACGGTCTGAATGCCGCCGGGGTCCCGGCCGCCTGCCTGAACAGCAGCATGGAACCCGCCGAGCGTCGCCGGGTCTACGATGGACTGCGGGCCGGAGAATTGAAGCTGCTGTACGTCGCTCCCGAGCGACTGGTCCAGGCGGGGATGCTCGAGACCCTGGTTGAGTCCGACGTGTCTCTGGTGGCCATTGACGAGGCCCATTGCATCAGCCAGTGGGGCCATGACTTCCGACCCGAGTACCGGCAACTGAAACTGTTGAAGGAGACGCTGCCGGGAACGGCGATTCACGCCTACACGGCCACGGCCACGCAGCAGGTCCGCGACGACATCGTCGAGGAACTGGGACTGGATGGGCCGGAGGTGCTGGTCGGTTCGTTCGATCGTCCCAACCTGGCGTACAAGGTCATGGTCCGGGATGGAGCCATTGACCAACTGTCCACAATCATCGATCGCCACCCCGGCGAATCGGGCATCGTCTACTGCATTTCTCGCCGGGACGTCGAGAAGACCGCCGAACAACTGAATCGACGTGGTTACCGCAGCCGCCCGTATCATGCCGGCATGAACGTCGAGGACCGAAAAGCCAACCAGGAAGCGTTCATCGCAGAACGTGTTGAAACGATCGTCGCCACCGTGGCCTTCGGCATGGGCATCGACAAGTCGAACGTCCGCTACGTGGTCCACGCCGCGATGCCCAAGTCGCTCGAGGGGTACCAGCAGGAAACCGGGCGAGCCGGGCGTGACGGGCTCGAAGCCGAGTGTTGCCTGTTGTACACCGGCGGCGACTACGGACGGTGGCGGGCGATTCTGGGGGGTTCTGACACTGAACCGACCGAGGGGGCCTGGCGGAGCCTACAGGCGATGCGGGACTTTGCCGGCAGCGTTGTCTGTCGTCACGCGTCTCTGGTCGAGTATTTCGGCCAGTCACTCGACGGTGACAATTGCGGCGCCTGCGACGTCTGCCTCGGCGACCTGGACCAGGTCGCCGATCCGCTGGTGATCGGCCAGAAGATCATCTCGAGTGTCGTTCGGCAGGACGAGCGTTTCGGTGCCGATTACACGGTGAAAGTGCTTCGGGGATCAGGTGAACAGCGGATCCTGGACAACGGGCACGACGGGTTGAGCACCTACGGATTGCTGGCCGAGCATTCCGTGCAGGCGGTGCGCGGCTGGGTCGAGCAACTGGTGGCCCAGCGGTTCCTGGCCAAGACCGGCGAATACAACGTGTTGATGGTGACCGGGAGCGGGCGTGCGATCCTGGCCGGCGAGGTGACTCCCCGGCTGTTGAAACCGGCCAAGGCCGTCGGCAAGACGCGAAAGACACGGGCGGACGACGACTCGTGGGAAGGCGTGGACCGCGAGTTGTTCGAGCGGTTGCGCGAGTTGAGACGGCAACTGGCCGACGAGAAGTCGGTGCCGGCCTACGTGGTTTTCGGTGACCGGAGCCTTCGTGACATGGCCCGCCTCAGGCCGAAAACTCAGGCGGAGTTTCTCGAGGTCCACGGGGTGGGCCAGAAGCGGGCGGCCGATTACGGCGAGTTGTTTCTCGCCGCAATCGGCTCGGCCGACTAGATCGTCAACGGGTTGCCTACAGTTTCTTCTTGAGGCCCTGGTACTGGACGTGCCAGCCCCTGGTCTTCAGCCGGATGCGGTACAGGCTCGTGTCGACGGTGATGTAAAGCAGGTTGCGATCCTTGCCGATCCCGAATTCGACGTTGCTGGGCAGTCCGACGGCCGTGGCCTGGTCCTGGCCGATCGGTCCGGTGGGGATGTAGCCGACGTCCTTGCCCTTGAAGGGGTCGATGACCATCACGCCGGGTCGGGCGGCTTCGCGGACCGTCAGGTACAGGTAGCCGTTCTCGTCAACGGTCATCCCGTCGCAGCCCTTCATCTTGTAGTGGGTGAAATCGACGATCGTGAATCGTTCGTTTTCGACCCGGCCGTCCTTCTTCAACCACCAGCCATAGATCTTCATGTCGCCGGGTGTGGGAGGCACCTTGGCATCGGGATCGATGTTGTCGGTGCCGTTGTCGTGGTCGGCGACGAACAGCATCCTGCCGTCGGGGCTGACGGCGATGCCGTTGGGCTTGGAGATGTTGTGTGTGACCTCGAAGACCTCGCCATTCGGTTCGATGCAGTAGACGGCCCGGTGTTTGAGTTCGCGTTTTTCGTCGCCGACATAGCGGGGATCGGTGAAGTAGATCCGCCCCTGCGCGTCGACACACAGGTCGTTGGGGGCGTTGAGTCGCTTGCCGCCGAAGTTGTTGGTCAGCGTCGTTTTCTTCTTCGACTTGACGTCGGTCCGGGACACCTGTCGGCCGCCGAACCCGGCGCCCTCGCAGGCCAGCAGGTGGCCCTTGGCGTTGAAGATCAGGCCGTTGGACTTGCCGCTGTTGTTGCTGAAGACGGTCGTCTTGCCCGTCTTGGGATCGAATTTCTGGATCATCCCGTTGTCCTTGCCGAAGGGGATGTCCGAGAAGTAGATGCTGCCGTCGGGAGCCACCGCCGGCCCCTCGGTCAATCCGCCCTCGATCTTGGCGCTGCGGGTGAAGAGCAGTTCGAGCTTCGAGTTCGACCCGACCAGTTCCTTGCCCTCGGGAGACGGGATGTCACCGGCGTGGGCCAGCGACGCGATCAGCAACAGGGTTGTCAGCGAAACGGTCAGTCTCATGGTGATGTCTCCGGGAGATGTCGTGTTGGTTGCTTGAGTGGTCATCGGAGTGGGTCAGCGAGTTCGCTTGCCGATGCAGTAGATGGTCTTGTAGGTCCGAACGAACAACTGCCCGTCCGACGGGGCCACGGCGGCCTTCATGTGTTCGCCCATGCGGTTTCTGGCCAGCAGCTTGAATGTGGGTGAGGCTGCCAGGACGAAGACATCGCCCTCCTTGTTGCCGACGTACAGCCGGCCACCGGCGGCCAGCATGGTGCCCCACAGCGTTCCGCCGAGCCGCTGGGCCCAGACGACCGTGCCCGTGCGGGCCTCGATGCACTGGGCGATTCCCGTGGCGTTGGAGACGTAGAGGTGATCACCGACGATGACGCCCGAGCCGACCCGTTGCTGGTTCTTGGCGGTCAGCCAGAGGCGGTTCGATTCGGTGAGGTCCCCGCGGCCCCCCAGCTTGACGGCCATCGCCGGTCCCTGGTGACCGCTGATGCCAACGACCAACCCGTCGCCGATCGTGGGCATCGTGTAGATCTCGGTTCCCAGCCCACCGCATTTCCAGAGCTCCTTGCCGGTGGTGGGATCGTAGCCCTTGATCTCGCGAGGCATCGTGACGATGAGTTCATCCTGCCCCCCCACGCGGACGATCACCGGCGTCGACCAGGACCCGTAAAGGTTGCTGTTCTTGGCGAATTCGGGTGTGTCCCACACGGTGTCGCCGGTCTGTCGATCCAGTGCCACCAGGTGCGTCTTGACGCCGGGGCCCCGGTGGACGATCACGAGGTTCTTGTAGAGGACGGGGGTGGTGGCCTGGCCAAAGACGTGGGTCAGCTTGCCGAGCTTGCGGTGCCAGATGACCTTCCCCTCGAAATCGCAGGCCAGGGCACCGGCCGACCCGAAGCTGGCGTAGACCCGTTTGCCGTCGGTCGTGGGCGAACCCGAGCAGAACGGGTTGTCCCGATGAGTTGTCTCTTTGCCGGGAAACGGAACGTCATGTTTCCAGAGGATCTTGCCGTTGGTGCGGTCCAGGCAGATCAGCCGCCGGATCTTGCCGCCGTCGACCGGGCAGGTCAGGAACACGCGGTCGTTCCAGGTGATCGGGGTCGAGTTGCCTTCGCCGGGCAATGCGGTTTTCCAGGTGACGTTTTCGGTCGGACTCCAGCTGATCGGCAGGTTCCGCTCGCCGCTGCGGCCGGTGCCGTCGGGGCCTCGCCACGCGGGCCAGTTCGAAGCTGACAGGCGGGAGGTGGTCGAAAGTGCCAGTGCAACGGCGATGACCAACCCGCCGGCGATTCGGGGAACGAACATCATGGAGAGCCTCCTCAACTGCCTGCAAAAAAAAAACATCGCGCCGTGTGGCTGGGTTATTGTGCCTGAGCCTTGATCGCCTTGCCACACTCCCGGCACTTCAATCTCTTCCCTGCCAACCCGGCCCGGATCCTGTACGAGCGACCACAATTGGCACAGGTGATGACCAGTGGGCCCGCCGGGGCGGGCGGTTGGGTCTGCGCTTCATCCTCGAGATCGAATTCGCCGGAACTCTCTGCCAGTCCCGCCAGCACCGAACTGCTGACATCGGGTGTGATCAGCGTGTCGGTGGCGATGTCGTCGAGCAGTTCTTCGATCGACTGGTGCCGTTGATCGGGTGACTTGGCCATCATGCGGTCGAGCACCGCCACCATCGCTTCGGGGACGTCGGGGTTGAGTTCCCTGGGGTCCGGCGGTGGCTGCGTGGCGTGGGCGGTGATCTTGTCGGTCAGGCTGCCGTCGGGAAACGGCGGCGACCCGGTCAGCATCTCGTACCAGGTACAGCCCAGTGAGTAGATGTCGCTGCGGGCATCGGCCGAGTGGCTGTCGTCGGCCTGCTCGGGGGCGATGTAGTCGACGGTGCCGACGACGGTTCCGACCTGGGTCACCTGTGCGCTGTCGGATTCGATCGTCCTGGCCACGCCCATGTCGGCCAGCCTCGGCGTTCCATCCCGAGACACCAGCAGGTTCGACGGCTTGATGTCCCGGTGGATGATGTTGCCCTGGTGCAGGTAAGCCAGGGCTTCGGCCACCTGGCGGATGATCGAGATCGCTCGCTTGGGGGCCAGCGGCCCACGTTGCTGGATCAGGTCTCCGATGTCGGTCCCGTCGATGTACTCCTGGGCAATGTAGTGGGTCCCCCCGGCGTTGCCGGTTTCGTAGACCTTGACCAGGTTGGCGTGTTTCAGTTCCAGGGCGCATTTTCCTTCGAGCTGAAAGCGGCGGACCAGGTCGGGGTTCCCCGACATCTCGTTGCCCAGGACCTTCAGGGCCACGTCCAGGCCGGTGTCGACATGGCGGGCCAGGTAGACCGATCCCATCCCGCCGGTGCCCAGCAGTCGGCTGATCACGTAGTCGCCGACCTGGTGAGGATGGCCCGAGCCACCCGAAGAACCGGGACCGGGGTCTTTTGGATCGGGCGGCTGTTCGACCAGCCGGAACACCGTCCGCCCGATCCGGAACGACTCGCCGAACCCCAGCGCGCACGCCTGGGTGGGCTGGCCATCGAAGTGGATCGGGTTGCGGGCGACGTCGAGTTGTCGGACGGTCAACAGGTCGTCATCAAAGAGCAGTTCCGCGTGATCCCGCGAGATCTGTCGGTCCCATTCGACCGCCCAGCCTGTCTCCGGCGACCGGCCGATCCTCACCGCCTGGCCGGCGGGGAACTCTTGGCACCACCTTTGTCCGGGCTCGGGGCCTTCGGCCACCAAGTGGGCCATCACGGAGCCTCTGAAGCGCACTGGAGATTCGGCCGGCGAATTGGCCGGATGCAATTCGGGCGATTGAGGATACTCGATTCGAACCGTCGATGCGTCGCCGGGAACAGGAGTTTGGGTTAGGCTGGCTGGCCCGGGCGAAATGGCAACAGGACGGCACCAGGAAAGACAGGGATATGTCCCATTCTCCAGTCGGCAACCTGATCAACGGTCAATGGTCTTCCGGCGACGGTCTCGAGACCCTGGATGTCACCAGTCCGCTTGACGGCTCGGTTCTCTCCAGTATCCCGCTCTCGACAACTGCCGAGCTCGACCGGGCTGTCGAAGCCGCCACGGCGGCGTTCTCGAGCTGGTCGGAGTTGACGATCCGTGACCGTGCCCAGGTGACCTACCGGTACCGGTCGTTGCTCGAGAGCCACGCCGAGGAACTTGCTGAGCTGGTGCACCTGGAGAACGGCAAGACGGTGGCCGAGGGGCGGGCCGAGGTGGCCAAGGCGATCGAGGTGACCGAATTCGCCTGCTCGCTGCCGCAGCTGGTCGCCGGCGAGGTTCTGGAGGTCAGTCCGGGCGTCGAGTGCCGGGTGGACCATTGTCCGCTGGGCGTGGTTGCCTCGATCACCCCCTTCAATTTCCCCTGCATGGTTCCTCACTGGACGATCCCGATCGCGATCACCCTGGGCAATGCCTACATCCTGAAGCCGTCCGAGCAGGTCCCGTTGACGGCGCGTTTGAGTGCCGAGTTGCTGGCCGAGGCGGGGTTGCCCGACGGGGTGTTCCAGATGATCAACGGTGACCGTCGGATCGTCGAAGCGATCTGTGACCACCCGGGAATCTCGGCGGTCTCCTTCGTGGGATCGACACCGGTGGCCCGGTCGGTGTACGCCCGCGCCACGGCTTCGGGCAAGCGGGCGCTGGGAATGGGCGGGGCCAAGAACCACCTGGTCGTGTTGCCCGATGCCGATGTCGAGTTGACGGCCGAGAACGTGACCGAGTCCGTGACGGGTTGTGCCGGCCAGCGTTGCATGGCCGCATCGGCGCTGATCGCCGTCGGCGCAGTGGATCACATCATCGAACGGGTCTGCGAGAAGGCGGCCGAGGTCGTCCCCGGCCGCGACCTCGGCGCGGTCATCTCGTCCTCGGCACGTGATCGGATCGTGGGGTTCATCGACGAGGCCGAGGCGGCCGGGGCCCGGGTGCTGGTCGACGGGCGGGGCGCGACCGTTGAGGGCTGTGAAGGTGGCTACTACGTCGGCGCCACGGTGATCGACGGCGTGACACCCGAGATGGCGATCGCCCAGCAGGAGGTCTTCGGGCCGGTGTTGGCGGTGTTGCGGGCTGGAGACTTGGACGAGGCGTTGGAGATCGAGAGGCGATCGCCGTTCGGGAACGCTGCAGCGATCTACACCCGCGACGGCGGAGCCGCCCGTGAGTTCGCCTCGAGGGCGTCGTCGGGAATGATCGGCGTGAACATCGGAGTGCCCGTGCCTCGTGAACCCTTCGGTTTCGGTGGCTGGAACGACTCGCGGTTTGGCGTGGGCAACATCACCGGAGAGGAGTCGGTGGCGTTCTGGACGCAGTCGAGGAAGGTGACCTCACGCTGGCCCGGAAAGTGAGTCTAGATGATGGTCCTCGCCACCAGGCCTCGTTCGCTTGTGACCGTGGCTCTTGTCGTCGTGACCACCTGGGTGTCCGCCGCCGTGGGCGCCGACCCCAAGCCACGTGCGATTCCCGCCGACACGCTGCCGGCCGACCTGGCACGACGCAAGCCGCCGGTCGGGCTGAAACTTCCGCCGGCTGCTGATCCGGTGGATCGGCGGACCATTCAACGAGTGGCATTGGGCCGCCGCCTGTTCTTTGATCGGATTCTTTCGCGGGATCGCACGCTGGCGTGTGCTTCGTGCCACGATCCCGCACACGGGTTTGCCGACCCGCGGCCACTGTCGATCGGAATCGACAAGGCCCTCGGTCAGCGCAATGCCCCGTCGTTGTTCAACGTCGCGATGGGCCGGTTGTTTTTCTGGGACGGCCGGGCCGGCAGCCTCGAGGACCAGGTGCGGTTTCCGATCGAAAGCCCCCGGGAATTGGGATCGAAACTCACACAGGTCGTGGCCCGGCTGAAGGCGGATCCGGGTTACGCATCGGCATTCGATCGCACTTTCACCGACGGTGTCACCGCCGGCAACGTGGCTCGCTCGCTCGCCGACTTCGAGCGGACGCTGCTGCTGGGCAACAGCCGGATCGACCGTTTTCGTGCCGGGAATGTCGACGTCCTGGGCGACGCGCAGCGACAGGGGTTGTGGCTGTACGAGAGTCGAGGTCGTTGCTGGCGATGTCATTCGGGAGCGAACTTCAGCGATGAACGATTTCACAACACCGGTGTCGGCAGCCGATGTGAGACTCCCGATCCGGGTCGAATGGCGGTCAGCAGCCTCGCGTCCGACCGGGGCCGGTTCAAGACGCCGACACTACGTGGAGTGGGCCGGACGGCACCGTACATGCATGACGGCAGCGTGAAGACACTCAAGGAGGTTGTTGAGTTCTACAATCGCGGGGGGGTGAAGAACCCGCAGCTCGACCCGTTGATGCGGCCGCTGAAACTCGACAAGCAGGAAATCGGTTTCCTGGTCGAGTTCCTCAAGGCGCTCGACGGCCAATGGCCGTAGCCGAATCCCGGCCAGTTGCGATACGGGTCACGAACCATTCAGTTTGTGGATGCCGGCCGGCTGGGGTACGTCGGGGGTGATCAGTGTCCAGGTGGCTCCCATCTCGCGCATGGCCCGGAAGTCGATTGGCTGGTAGCTCATCCCCAGTTCGGGTGTCTCCAGCGGCCGTCCCGGTTGCTTGGTGGCCCGCATCGCCGCTTCCAGCGTCCCGGTCACCAGCACGGTCCGCTCGACCGGGTACGGAGCTCGGCGGTTCCTGAAGTGGGTCTGGATCGAGTGCGAGAGGGCCTTGAACAGGTTCCGGTTCTGCCAGGGGCCGACGTAGAACGCGGTCGAGTGGATCGTCGGCTTGCCGTTCATCCTGCAGGCGAAGTTCCAGCGAGTGCTGTCCTGGCCGACACGCAGGACCGTGCCCTTGGTCCCGTCGCGGTACTTGATCAGCAGGGCGTGTGCCGGCCGTTTGCTTTCTCCGGGCACGAACCTGAGGTCCTCCAGCGGCTTGCCCAGTTCGGCCTTCATCGCCTCGTGCGCGAGGTCGATCGACCATCGCCCCTGCCTGGCGGCCTGCCACACGTCGTCGCCCGCCAGGAACTCGACGCTGGCCACTCCCGTCTCGCCCCCCTTCCGTGACTCGATCATCGACTGCAGCAGTTCGAGTCCGTGGAAGTCGTAGGATTCGAGCGGACCGCCGTGGATCGAGATCGCCTCGTCGATCAACTGCCCGGGGGGCAGCTCCAGGTTGGGTCTCCGCGTGGCCAGTGGCACCGAACTACCGGCCATGAACGGGATCTTGAGTTCCCGGGCGGTCTGGTACATTTCCCGAGCCCAGTCCCAGCGATACGAGAGATGCTTGTCGTTGAACACCGGCACGAAACGCCCCGACCGTTTCATCGTGGCGACGATCTGGTCGAAGAACCGTTTTCGCGGGTACTTGACCTGTCCCAGCTCGGTGCGGGGGTAGTTGCCGTGTTCACCGATGGAGAGCACGGCGTCGACGGCCAGGGACTTGCCGCCCACGCACAGGGCGTCGTTGATCGTCTTGAAGACCGGCAGCTTGTAGGCCTTGGAGATGTCCCCGGTCATGTCACGTTGACCGGGGCGCTGGTCGGCGTAGATCGAGACGACATCGACACCCGGATCGGTGGGCACGCCGTTGAACAGGTAGGGGCCGAGGAAGTTCTCGAGGATCACGTGGGCGTGCGAGCGGTAGGTGCAGATCGTGTAGATTGCCGCCACCTTCGGACGCGGCTTGGCGGGGGCCGCCAACGCCAAGCCGGCCAGCGGCAGTGCCAGTGCACCGCCGGCGATGCCCCGGAGCAGGCGACGCCGCGAGATGCCGATGTCATTTGCGGCGAACGGGGGTTGCGAGTCATTCATCGAGGAAGTCCCGGTTGTGGTGTCAGCTGCAGTTGGTCGGGCATCTTACGCCGCCGGTCATCCGGTTGCATCCGAGCGGCCGGTTTTCGAACTCATCCCAGCAGCATGCCGGCGTAGCCGACCACGCGGCTGGAATCGCCGGTCGTCTCGGCCGAAGTGGAGTAACCGGTTCTCCGGTACCGGGTCAGCGTGCCGCGAAGACTCAGTGTCTCCATCACGATCACCGCGGGCAGCACGCCACACATGCTGATGTTGTTCTCGCGGACGGTCTTCAGCAGCAGGGCCGGGTCGAGTGTTTCCATTGCCCGGAGCGCCATTTCATCGAGACGTCGGTTTTCGGTGTCGGTCGCGAAGTGGTTCATGTCACTGGAGATCAACAGCAACGGCGGTGTTTCGAGTTGATCGAGAACCCCGGCGAGGTTCTCGGCAAATTCGCGGCACGCATCCAGGTCGCCGTTCCCGATGGCGATGCCGATGATCTTTGCCTGCGGGGCCAGGTGCCGGATCAGCGGCAACTCGACCTCGATGGCGTGTTCCTGGCTGTGAGCCTCGGCATCCAGCTCCAGGCCCGGAATCGTTTCTGCCAGTTGCCTGGCCAACTCGGGATCGGCTGCCATGTCGCCGCCGGGCAATTGCCACGCATCGTGAGGTGCGACGGCCCAGGGAACTCCGTGACGAGTGTGCTTGGGCCCGATGATGATCACCGTCTCGGGAATGTCCAGTGTTGCCAACGTGGCCGCGGCGATGGCGCCTGAAAATCTCAATCCGGCGTGGGGCACCATGGCTGCCGGCCACGCCCGGTCGGTCGAGGACGTTGCGGCCGATTCGGCATCGGCAAAACAGGCCTCGACCTGCTGTCTCAACTCGTCGGGATCGTCGGGGTAGAACCGGCCGGCGACCCCAGGGGGCCGTCCGCCGGAACGGGCGACCGCCTGAGGCACCCGGTTCATCGAGAAGGAGTCTGCGGTGCCGACTCCGTGGAGACTGTAGACCGCGCCGCGCGAGGCGTGGGGCAGGTCGATGTCGGCCAGGCACCTGCTGGCCAGTTCGTCGGGAGCGGTGTTCCGGTCCCAGTGCAGGGAAAAGCGATCGGCGGCGGTCACCACGATCGCTCGTTCGCCCCGTTCGGCGCCGGCCAACTGGATTGCATCGGTCGTTCCGTGCATTGCAGCGTCGTCGAGGACCAGCAGATCGGTCGTCAGCCCGACCATCTGTCTTGATCCGATCTGGCGTTGAAGACGGGTGGCGATTTCCTGGACCAGTTCGAACAGCGTCGCCTGCAGGGGCATTCCGGTGTTGAGGGCCAGTCGCCCCTGCAGGACCGGTGCGGCGTGGCCGAGCCAGGTTGACCGCAGCAACAGCCCCTGCACCTCGCCGTCGGGCACGCCGGGCAGGTACGGGCTGGTGACTCCACCGGTCAGCACCGCCTTGATGTTCGTGTTGCAGAATTCGGC
>CAUZRQ010000044.1:0-40391 GCA_963582065.1 Planctomycetota bacterium
CGCCGACGACCAGGGCGATGGCCAGCATGCCGGTGGTGATCTGCGACAGCCCCAGCACCTCGGATCCCAGCAACGTGATCGCCGAGGTGGCCAGGCTGGCCAGGAACCAGAAGAACGCCTCGCCCAGTGCCGCGCGGAACAGCGGGCGTCTCTGGTAGAGCAGGGCGAGATTCGATCCGGTTTCCTTGAGCGGGTTGGGCGGCTGCCGTGTCGGATCGGCCGGCGTCAGAGGTTCGATCCCCAGGCTGGCCAGCATGCCCAGGGTGGCGATCGAGATCAGCACTCCGGCCGGCCACAGCAGGCCGACCATGGTGGGGTCGCCGGGTGCGAGATCGGCCATTTCCGAGACGACAAAACCCGCGAACATACCCAGTGCCGAGGCGGCCGTCGTGACCATCTGCATCATGCCGTTGGCTGACGAGATCTTCTCGGAACAGACGATCTCGGGGATCGCCCCGAACTTGGCCGGTCCGAACATGGCACTCTGGGCGCCCATCAGGAAGACCGCGACGAAGACCAGGCAGATGCCCAGCATCTCGTCGACGCCACCCAGGGCCATCGCGCCGACGGCGATCGCCATGATCACGATCTCGGCGATCTTGCAGGCGACGATCGTCTTCCGCTTGCTGAAGCGATCGCTGACGTAGGCCGAGTGCGAGGCGAGCAGCAGGTAGGGGGTCGTGAAGCAGATCAGCCCCAGCGACATCGTCGACGTCTTCAACTCGTCGATCTTCATCCCCTGCAGGACGCAGAACCACCGGAAGACGTTGTCGTTGAGCGATCCGAAGCCCTGCGTGACCAGCAGCGCCAGGAAGGATCGGGACCGCAGGCCTCCGGTGCCTCGTCCGCTGGAATCCGTCTGGCCCGCCGTCATCCGCCGTGAGTCCGCGCTGGGGGAACGTGAAGGTGCATCCTATCGCGGCGTGACCGGTTGGGAAATGTCACGCGGAATCGTCGCGGGACGCGGCTCAACTCAGGGGATGAAGCGATAGACACCGCGGTTGGCCACGGCGAGCGACTTCATCAGCGGCTCGGCCTCGCGTTCGCCGAAGGTGATCGTGTGGATCACGCTGCGTGGCTGGCGGATCCGCGAGAGTGCCAGGGCGGTCTTGAAGTTGAAGTTGCCGTCGGTGAGGAAGTAGATCACGTCGGGCCTCAGCCGGAGAGCCATGTGCATCGAGCTCAACGGGTTGGTCGTTCCGTTGGCCCGCATCCGGGCCATCCACTCGAGGTACTGCCGCTGCAGTGCCGGCCGGGCCGGCTGCAGCGAGCGGGCCGGCATCGGGATCGGCTGGTCGTTGAAGAAGATGATGTAGAACGACTGGTTGGGCTTCATCGAGGCGACCGAGTTGAGCAGTTCGAGCTTCAGACGGTGGAACCTGGTGGACACCGAGGTGTGCCTGGCATTCATGCTCGCCGAGCAATCCACCACGTAGACCACGCTCTGGCCATCCGACTTCATGCCGAAAAAGGCCCCGCCACGGCCGTTGCCCGGTCCGTTGCCGAATCCCTGTCCGGTGCCGATCTTCGAGAGCCGCGATTGCCAGCCGTCGAGGTCGGACAACTCGGCCCCCAGGTCATCGCTGGAGACCGTGTCGTGGAACATGCTGGGCGGCAGGGCGCCGTTGAGAGACTTGGCCGGAGTGAACTCGCGAGGGGTCGGCGGGGACGAGAGGGCGGCCGTCGACTGGGTCTGGCTGCCTCCGGACATCTTGTCGGGTTCGGGCTTCGCCCAGGCCATCTCGACCGAGTCCTCGAGCACCGGCGTCTCGACCGTGTCGGTCCAGCGGGTATCCAGCGGCGAGATGCCCGAGTCGTGGTTGGCGAAGAACCACAGGCTGCCGACGCCGATGATCACCGCGACGTGAAACAGCGTCGAGAGTGCGAACGAATACGACCAGCTGTCACGCAATTCGCTCCGCCTGTCCCGCCACCAGGGGCGAGTCAGTGGGGCACCGATCATTTCGAGCAGACGAGTCTTCAAACCGCTTCTCCGCCGTGTCCTCGAACTGGATCGTCGTTCCGGCCGGCCCGCCTACAACCTCAGGTTAACACCTCGATGGCTGGCCGTCCAAGTGAATCCGGACACCGGGGAGATGCGGGTGATGTTGGTTGTCATTGCTGGCGACATGCGGGATGACGACCCGGCTGCGCTCGTCCCCACCTGCCCACATGCCTACAATCGGCACGACCCGCAACCTGGCCGCGGACCACCCGCCAAGGAACAGACAGTGACACGGTTCGGATTGTTGCTCGCGGTGATCATCGGCGGTGGACTGAACGGCCAGCTTGCCGCCGATCCCCCCAACGTCATCATTTTCATCGCCGACGACATGGCGGTTGACGACTGTGGAGCCTACGGACACCCGAAAATCCGTACGCCGAACATCGACTCGCTGGCCGGGGCGGGCATGACGTTTACCAACGCATTCCTGACGACCAGTTCGTGCAGCCCCAGCCGCTGCAGCATCCTGACCGGTCGCTACCCTCATGCCACCGGCGGCCACCAGTTGCACCTGCCGCTGCCGGGCAGCCAGGTGACGATGGCCGAGCGTCTGAAGGCCGGTGGTTATTACACCGCCGCGGCCGGCAAGTGGCACCTGGGCCAGGCGGCGATCAAGAAGTTCGACACGGTGCGGCCGAAGATCAACACCTGGCTCCAGACTCTCAAGGACCGGCCTCGCGACAAGCCGTTCTTCATGTGGTTTGCCTTCGTCGATCCGCACCGGCCGTACCGCCCCGGCGCGATCCCGAAGCCGCACACCGCCGAGGATGCCGTCGTGCCGCCGTTCCTGCCCGATCTGCCCGAGACGCGGAAGGACCTGGCGTTGTACTACGACGAGATCGCCCGGATGGACGGCGTGATCGGTCGCGTGCTGGACGAACTGGACGAGCAGGGCGAGACCGACAACACGATGGTGCTGTTTCTTTCGGACAACGGTCGCCCGTTTCCTCGCTGCAAGACCACTCTGTACGACAGTGGCATCAAGACGCCGTTGCTGGTTCGTTTTCCCGGCGTCGTCGTACCCGGATCAACCTGCCGCTCGGTCGTCAGCTCGGTTGACCTGGCCCCGACGATCCTGGACATCTGTGGAGTGAGAGCACCCAAGACGTTCCAGGGCCGCAGCTTCTCGCCGCTGTTGTCCAGGCCGTCCAAGACGATTCGCCGGTACGCCTACGCCGAGCACAACTGGCACGACTTCGATGACCACGGCCGCAGTGTCCACTCGGTCCGCTTCAACTACATCCGAAACTACTACACCGACATTCCGGGAACACCGCCCGCCGACGCCGTCCGCAGCATCACCTACCAGGCCATGCGGCGATTGCGCGATGCCGATCGGCTGAACGACAACCAGAAGAGCTGCTTCATCAAGCCGCGTCCCCGCGAGGAACTCTACGACGTCGAGAACGATCCGTTCGAGTTGCTGAACCTGGCCGAGGTGGCCAAGTACGCTCCGGTGCTGAAGCAGATGCGTGAGGCGTTGGTGGCGTGGGAGATCGAGACCGATGACCATGTGCCGAAAAAGCGGCGGGCCGACGAGTTCGACCGCGAGACGGGCGATCGGTTGAAGGGGGTTCGCCGCAAGACGAAGCGGAAGGCCAGGAAGAAGAAGGCAGCCAAGTGAACCAGTCCAACCCGGCCCAAGACGGTCCCGTTGATTCGGTGATCGAGTCCGAGCCCGGCTGTCGTGTCCGCTTCCGCTGGTGGCCGGCCGCGGTGATCCTGGTGCTGGGTGGCGGAGCCATGCTGGTGGCATGGTTCGTCATGGGGCTGGATCGTACCTACCAGGTCTTCTCGCTGTGGGTGCTGGTGCTGGCGACGGTGTTCGCGTTGTTGCTGTGGTGGTTGTTTGCCAGTGGCCTGGGTTGGCGAGCCAAGGGGCTGGGCGTGTTGGCGGTCGTCGTCGGGCTGGGCACGCTGAGGCTGGAGGATTACGAGGGCGACATGTTGCCGGTGGTCCGCCTTCGCTGGCAGCCGACGCGCGAGCAGCAGGCCCTGGACTACTTCGCATCGGTCCCCGATCCGGTCACCCCGCCCGAGACACGGTCGCTGGAGGCTGCCGACGGTGACTGGCCGCAGTTCCGCGGTCCGCGACGTGACGGTGAAGTGACCTCCGTGAGCTTGTCGCGAGACTGGAAGAGCCAATCGCCGCGGGAGTTGTGGCGTCACCCGGTCGGACAGGGGTGGAGTTCGTTCGCGGTGGTCGGCGATCTCGCATTCACCCAGGAGCAACGTGGCCGGGTCGAGGTGGTCAGTTGCTGGAACATCACGACGGGTGACCCCGTGTGGGCTCACCGGGACGACGATCGCTTCAGTGAAGCGATGGGAGGACTCGGGCCCCGAGCCACACCGACGTTCGACAAGTCGCGGATCTACGCCCTGGGGGCCGCCGGTCGGTTGAACTGCCTGGACGCCGCCACCGGGAAACCGGTCTGGGCGAAGTCGCAGGACGTGCTCGAGGCCACCTCGGGCGTGAATCTCGACTGGGCCATGTCGGGTTCCCCGCTGGTGGTTGACGGCCGGGTGATCGTGATCCCGGGGGGAGCAAAGGGCGGGGTGGCGGCCTTCGATGCCGAGACGGGGGAGTTGAGCTGGGCGAGTGGCAGTCGCCCGGCGAGTTACGCGGCGCCTCGGGTGGTCGAGATCAACGGTCAGCCCACGCTGCTGTGCTTCGGTGGCGACGGGCTGACGGCTTACCAGCTCGAAGACGGTGCTGAACTGTGGCATCAGCCGTGGACGAATGGCCCGCAGGTCAACGCGGCACTGCCGATCCTGGTCGACCCGGACCGGGTGTTCATCTCCAGCGGCTACGGCCAGGGGAGCGCGTTGCTGAAGATCGGCGGCGAGTCGCAGCAGCCCTCGATCGCCTGGCAGAACCGGCTGTTGAAGTGCAAGTTCAACGACCCGGTGGTTCGCGACGGATTCGTCTACGGGCTGGACGAGGGGATCCTGGTCTGCCTGGAACTGGAGACCGGAAAGCGGAAATGGAAGCGGGGCCGCTACGGGTACGGCCAGTTGCTGCTGGTGGGCGACCTGATTGTGGTCCAGGCCGAGAAGGGCCACGTGGCGTTGGTCGAGGCGACTCCCGAGAAGTTCCGTGAACTCGGGAAGTTCACGGCGTTGACGTCCAAGACCTGGAACCACCCGGTGCTGGCCGGCAACCGGTTGCTGGTTCGCAACGCGGGCGAGATGGCGTGTTTCGAGCTGCCGGTGGAATGACCGTCGGGCTACAGCGCCTCGACCTCGACGAAGTAGGCGCCCCGCGTCTTGCCGTCCTTGTCGGTCAAGGTGGTCTTCAATCGAGAATCGCCGGCCTTCAGTTTCACGCTGAAGGTGACCATCCTGGCGTCGGCGTCGACATCCTGCTGCTTCTTGATGCCGCCGATTGACAGCTCGGCTTTGGTGGCTCCGATCGGGTGATCCATCCCCGGCGGCCGGGTTCGCAGGGTGATGCGGTAGTCGCCGGCCCGGGTCACCTTGACCGCCCAGAACCCGTTGGCCTTCAGTCCTCTGCGAATGTGGTTCTGGTTCCAGGGGACCGCGGAGTTGTTGGTGTGCCAGTCGTGGCAGGTCAGCAGGGTCGGGTTGTCGGACTTGTGGCCCAGGCCGATGTGGACGTAGCCGTCGAACCGGGTGCTGATGCTGGTCCACCACCTGTCGTAGGAGCCCGAGAGTTGCTTGACCACGTCGGGGTGCTTGGCGGCGATGTTGGTTTTCTGGCCGTAGTCGGCGTCGAGATCGAACAGTTGCTTGCCGTTGACCAGGCGCCAGCGGTCGGTCATCACGGCGCACTTGCGGAGCTTGCGTGGGAACTCGATTCGCTGCGAATGAACGAACAG
This sequence comes from Planctomycetota bacterium, assembly GCA_963582065.1. Taxonomy (GTDB): domain Bacteria; phylum Planctomycetota; class Planctomycetia; order Planctomycetales; family Planctomycetaceae; genus UBA8437. The sequence continues at coordinate 5,845 of CAUZRQ010000044.1, forward strand.
TGTCCGCGCAGGCCACTTGTCGGCGTTGCCCGAGAGCAGTGGCACCAGGCTGGTGCCGTCGATCGTGCGGTCGGTGGGTGGCTTGAGTCCGCAGATGGCCGAGAGTGTCGGCAGCATGTCGACGTGGGCGGTGACCTGTGACACGTCGCGTCCACCGGCCAGGCCGCCGGCCGGCCAGTGCCAGAAGCACGGCACCCGGTGTCCGCCGTCGAACTCGGATCCCTTGGTCCCCCTCAGGCCGGCGTTGAATCCGCCGTCGCGGCCGGCGCCGGCCGCAGTGCCGTTGTCGGTGGTGAAGATCAGCAGCGTGTCCTTGTCCAATCCCCACTCGGCCAGTTTCTTCCTGAGCTTCGCCACGTTCTCGTCGATGTTGGTGATCATCCCGTAGAAAGCCGCCCGCCGGGCGGGCACGCCGGCGTCCCGATAGGGCTTGCTGTACTTCTCGGCGACCAGGAACGGGCCGTGAGCGGCGTTGGTCGGGATGTAGCAGAAGAACGGCTGACGTTTGCCCACGGTTGGACGGGACGTGTCGGCGATGAACTTCAGCGCCGCGTCGAAGAAGACGTCGGTGCAGTAGCCCTTCTGTTTCACCGTACGGCCGTTGTGCCAGTAGGTGTCGTCGAAGTAGTCGTTGCCGAAGAAGTCGGGTGTCTGGCCGACCCCGCCGCCGCCATGCACCAGCACCTCGTGGAAGCCCTGGTCCTGCGGTCGCAACGGGTAGTTGTCACCCAGGTGCCACTTGCCGAAGCAGCCGGTCCGGTAGCTGCTCGCGGCAAACACCTCGGCCAGGGTCACCTCGTCGGTGTGCATCATCGACCGGCCCATGATGGTGTGCCAGACACCGGTACGGGTCGAGTACCGGCCGGTCAACAGCGCCGAGCGGGTGGGTGAGCAGGTCGGGTCGACGTGGTAGTTGGTCAGCCGGACACTCTGGCCATGCAGCCGGTCCAGGGCCGGCGTCTTGAGAATCTTGTTGCCGTGACAGGCCAGGTCTCCGTAGCCCTGGTCGTCGGTCATGATCAGGATCACGTTGGGCCGGGGGGTGGCTGCGGTGGCTGCGGTGGCTGCGGTGGCTGCGGTGGCTGCGGTGGCTGCGGTGGCTGCGGTGGGGGGGGGTGAGCCGAGCAGTACGAGCGACAGCACGGTGATGACCTGGAAGCGGCGGCGGAGCATCATGGTTCGATCCAGTGTCTATATAAGGGCTGCACGTCTCGAGGGAGTCGATCGTAGACATCTCGGGGGACGGGGGGAACTTGGTTGTCGGCCAGGCCGGGTTCGTCGACCATCTGCCGCCGGGTTTCGGAACCGGGCCTCAGGACCTCGGAATTGAGCCACCACGGTCCGTAGCGGACGGCCAGGGCCACCCGATCGGTGTCGGTCGAATTGGGTGAAGTGGCGTGCCACATTCGGCTGTCCATCACCAGCACCGATCCGGCCGGCCCGCAGGCGCGGTGTTCGTTGTCGAATGGCTGGTCGGTCGGACCGTTCCAGTCGGCAGCGGTCGGGTTGGTGGGTTCCAGGTGTGAGCGGGGGACGACCAGCGTGGCACCGTTCTCGGTGGTGAACTCGGTGATCATCCACAGGGTGGTCAGGTGCATGATCCGGTCGGGGTAGGGGGCCGGCACGTGTCCGGCGTTGGTCTGGTTGAACGGCCAGTCGGCGTGCCAGTCGCCGCGGAGATTGCCCGGGTGGTTGATGATGGCGGAGGTGAACGTGATGCGGATGTTGTGGCCCAGCAGTTCGTGGCACAGGTCAAGCAGCGGCGGTGCGGCCAGGTACTCGGCGAACGACTGGTCGTGGTTGACCAGGCCCGGAACGAAACCGACCTGCTCGGGACAGGGGTAGGTCTCGCGGAGTCGTTCGACGGTTCCCCGGACGCTGTCGGCAATCTGTTCGCACCGATTCAACGGAACGATGTCCGGCAGAATGCAGAAGCCCCGGTCGCGGACCTCTGTGTCCAGGGGGGATGTGCTCATCGCGGGGTCTACCGTGCTGGGATCCGGTGAGTCGGCCGGATAGTCTGAGGGGAGTAGTCTACAGCAACCTGAGAACGATGGGCATCACCGTGACCTGGCGACGAGTTCCAAGACGCATTGCGGTTGGGTTGGCGTTTCTGTTGGTCATCGCGATGGCCGGTGATGCCGCCGCGGCCGAGCCGGCGCGACGTTTCGAGTTCACTCGCCTGGTCGCTCACTGGCACCGATACGACCATCCCGACTACCTGCCGTTTCTTCGCGAAGCCCGGCCCGACGTGGTGCAGTTGGGATTCTACGGAGCCCACTTCTGGAGCCTGGTCCACACCAAGGCCTACGGCGGCTACCCGGCTCACTTCCCCGTCCAAGGTCACGACGCCTGCGGCAGGTGGTTCACCGAGCGGAACCGGCTGATCCACGAGATCGATGCCAGGGTCGTGGGCCACTTCAACGTCGAGTTCCTGGTCGGAGACCCGCGCGACAAGAAGACCGGCAAGGGGCCGACGGGATTCTTCAGGTTCTACGAGGAACTGTGGGACGAGAAGCAACTGGGGCCGCGTCCGGTCAAGGACCCGCTCGAGCTGCTCGAGCGAGGCCCCGACGGGAAGCCGATCTCGCAGAAGGGCTATGGCATCGGTGGAATGCGCGAGTACTGGGCCTGCCTGAGGAACCCGGGTTGGCAGAAGGTGCTCAAGGCCTGGGTCCGCCAGGGCATCCGGCAGGGGCTGGACGGGTTCATCGCCAACTACTTCTATCGCCACAACTGCCTGTGCCGGCACTGCCAGTCGGGTTTCCGCAAGTACCTGGCCGGTCGCTTCTCGAAGGAACAACTCAAGGGACTGGGCATCGACGATGTGGCCGGGCACCGGTTTGACGAGATCGTCAGCTGGCACGATCCGGCCAAGAGCACCCCGTTGCGGCGGGAGATGCTGAGGTGGTCGCAGGTCTCCAACAAGCAGGTCTTCGACGAGGTGTTCCACCGGTACGGTCGTTCTCTGAAACCCGACCTGATCACCGCCCAGTGGAACCACCTGGGCGACTTCGGCCAGATCTCGGGCGATGAACGCTGCCTGCTGCCGGGCGAGTTGTGGGGGCGGGACGAGACCTACCTGTGGTACAGCACCGGCGCGGCGGCGTTCTTCACCGACCTGGAGAAGAGGTTTCTGGGTGAAGCCACTCTGCAGGCGCGTTACATACGCGGAGCGTTTGACGACAAGCCGTTTACACTGGGGAAGTACGAGAGCACCCGGATCCGCGTGGCGATTGCCGAGTTGGCGGCCAACGGTGGTGCCCCGATGGGGTTCTACACGCGGTTCACCGATTCGGCGGCCCGCAGCGAGATCGTGCGTTACTACCGGTTCCTGGGAAAACACGACGCGTTGTTTCGCGGCAACCGCTCGCACGCCGAGGCCGTGCTGCTGTTTCCCCGGCAGGCCGTTCAGCGGGGCCGGGTCGAGGCGGTCGAGACCTTCCGGCGGCTGGGACGGAAACTGCTGGATGATCACGTGCTGTTCGACGTGCTGCCCGACGACCTGGCCGCGTCAAAGCCGGAAATGCTGAAGCCGTACGGGCGGGTGTTGCGGGTGGGTGCCGATTCGTCGACTTCGAACGTGAAGCCGAGTCGGTTCGAGGCCCCCTACACGGTGCGTGTTTCGGCCAGCAGGCCGGCTGGCGGGGGCGAGTTGGATCTGCACCTGGTCAACTACAACCGGATCGAGCCACCCAGGGGTGCCGACGGCAAGCCGAGTGCCGGCGGTGGGTTGAAGGACGAGAAGCCGATCGCAGTGGCCGGCGTGAAGGCGGACGTGCTGTTGCCGGCGGGAATGCCGGTGGGGCGGGTGGAAGTGCTGGTGCCCGAGCGGGACGAACCGGTGGCGGTGAAGTTCCAGCGGACCGGGGACCGGGTACGGTTTGAGATCCCGGGGTTCCTGGTCTATTGCGTGGTCCGGCTGCGACCGTGATCACGCGTCTCACTTCTTCTCGGCGTGCTCGTGCATGAACAGCGGGTTCGACTTGTCGCCCCTGGCGTAGACGTAGGCGATCAGGTCGAGGATCTCCTCGCGAGAGAGTTTGTTGAGCAGTCCCAGCGGCATGATCGACGTCTTGGAGACGACCCGGTCATCGATCGAGGATTTCTTGATCACCGTGGGGCGTCCCTTGGAGAGCGGATCGATCACGATCTCGATCGTGTCGGGCGTTTCCTTGATGATCATCCCGGTGATCACCTTGCCCGAATCGAGGGCGAAGACCTGGGACTGGAACTTCTTGTCGATGTCCTTGGACGGGTTGAGGATCGATTCGAGGATGTACTGGGGCGTGTGTTTCTTCTTGTCGATCGAGCCGAGCTTGACCAGGTCGGGGCCGAAGACGCGGCCCTCGTTGTTCAGCTTGTGGCAGCCCACGCAGTTGGCGACCTTGAACAACTGTTTGCCGACCATGAAGGCACGGCCTTCGGGCAGCGGCTGTACGGCCGAGACCAGTTCCGACAGCTTCCACTCGCGGCCCCGCGTGCTGAACTTCAGCAGTTCGTCCTGGATCGGCAGCTTGGCCCGGGCGAGGTAGGAGCCGGGATTGGCCTGGTATTCGGCGAGGTTGGCCACGACATAGAGCGTGCCGTACATGCGTCGCCAGTGTCCCGGGTAGGTGCAGACATAGGGGTAGACGCCCGGTTCGGTGGGTGCCTCGAAGCTCAGGGCCTGGGTCTGACCGGTCTGCAGCAGCCGGCTGCCCAGCATCACCTTGTCGCTCTCGGGAATGTAGTGGCGTGCCATCGCATCGGGGTCGCGGGCGGTCTTTTCGGCCAGCAGCCCGAGTTCCTCGAGCGAGCCGGGCCGTCCGATGGCGAAGTTGTGCGGCATGTTGTCGGTGTTGGTGAACCGGAACTCGACCGGCTTGCCCGCCTGCACGGCAATCCGCTCCTTGTCGAAGATCATCCGGTGCGGCACGGTGCCGATGGCGATCACGCGGACGTTGAGGTTCTTGAGCCGGAGGTCGAGCGCCTTGGCCTGGTCGGGTTTGAGTCGTGCTGAGAGGGCCCGAGCCAGCGCCATGGCGTCGGTCGCGGCCGGGCCGGTGCGGAGACTGGCGGGCATGCTGCTGAGGTAGCCGACCATGTTGTCGACGACCGGGCCGACATCGGTAGCCGGCCAGTTCTTGACCGGCACGCCCCGCAGGGCGCGGATGGCTGCGGGCCGGTTGCGACCGGCCTTGACCAGCGCCGCGAGGTCGGTGACCTTCCGGGCGTCATGTCCGGGGATCGATGCCAGGGCGGCGATAGCCACGTCGTGCAGCGTCTCCCCGCCACCGACCGACAGCGATTTTGTGGGGATCGGCCGCTTTCCGAAACCCGGACCCCGCCAGTTGATCCGCAGCCCGTCGCCTCCGCCGTTGTCGAAGTAGGTGACCACCAGCGGGTGGGCTCCGGCCGGCAGGTTGATGGCTCCGGATTTCTCGACCATGCCGTGCAGGCCGTCGTTGTTGACGACCAGCTTCTTGCCGATGTAGATCCGCGAGCCGTCATCCGAAGCGGCAAAGAAGGTGTAGCGACCCGACTTGGGGATGTGGATCGAGCCGGTGAACCGCAGCGCGAACTTGTCGTTCTGCTTTTTCTGCGGCACATTCTTGATGATGGCCGGGACCACGCCGCTGGCCTTGGGTGTCATGGCGGCGAGCGTTTCGATCGCGACGTTGGCGGCACTGGGAAAGAAGTAGTCGACCTTGATGCCCTGTTGTTCAAGTCCCGAGCCGGATTGTTCGGCCTTGAGCGCACTCGGCAGGTCGACCGTCAGCGGCTGGACCTTCTCGTAGAGCTGGTTGCGGAGTTTTGTGTCGGTGATCGCCGGGACGGCTGAAAGGAAGTCCCGCAGCCGGTCCTTGCTGGTCGATGCGGCCAGCAGGGCGTTGTCGCCGTCGCCGTCGGAGGTGATCCAGGCGACGAGGGCCTGGCGTCGGACCGAGTCGTTCTTGGCCGAGACGGCGAGTTTCTCGATCCTGTCGATCACCGTTGCCAGGTCCTTTTTCGGTTGAGCGGCCAGCAGTGATCCGATCGTTGCCAGTCCGGCCGACTTGGTTCCGTCGCGTTCCTCGAGCAGGTCCAGCAGCAGCCCGATCGGAGCCGTCTTGCGGATGGAAGCCAGGGCGACCAGCGATTTTCTGAGACTGGCGGCCGGGGCGTTGGGCCGCGAGAGGATCGCCTCGTGCACGGCCTCGGTCGGCTTGAGTTTCAACAGGTCGGCGACGCTGGCGTTGCGGAGTACGTAGGCCTGGGCGGCCTTGGAGAGTTGTTTGCCGGAGGAGATGGCTTCCTGGACGATCTTGTCGACGGCCAGTTGGCTGCGGGCGAAGTTGAGGACCGCGTTGAGTTCGGCGTCGGTGGGACGGGTGGCCGCTTCGAAGACCACCTCGGCGGCGGCCAGGCGTTCGAACGACACCGCGGCTTTGACCGCTTCGGCGCGGACCAGCGCCGACTTGTCGCGTGAACCGGCGACCAGCAGTTTCTGCCACCCGGGGACCTTCTCGCCCCAGTGTCCGAGCGTGCGGATTGCCGCCGCGCGGATCCTCCGTTCATCGGCTTCCAGGACCCGCTTCAACAGGGCCTCGTTGGCGACGCGGTGCTCTTCGAAGACCCACAGGCATTCGAGCAGGGCCTGGGCCTCGTCCCGTTTCGGGGAGACCTTGTTGATGTCGAGTGTCTTGGCGAAGGCGCCGACCCGGGCCACCACGTCATTGGTCTCGCGGCCGCTGAGTTCCAGCCGGGCGCGGTAGCGGACGCTGTTGGCCGTCGAAAAGAAGTTCTCGCAGACCTGGGCGATCGGCTTGCCCTTCATCCTGGCCAGTGGCATCAGGGGTCGTCCCGGGTAGCTGACGCGGTAGATTCGTCCGTGGGCCGCATCCCGGTTGGGGTCACGCATGTTGTGCTGCATGTGGCCGATCAGGACGTTGCACCAGTCGGAGACGTACAGGGCACCGTCGCTGCCGATCTCGATGTCGGTCGGCCGGAAGTTGGGGTCCGACGAGACCAGGATCGGCTCGATCTCTTTCGCGGTGATGTCGGCTCCGTTGAAGCTGACCTCGTGCTGCAGCACGCCCTGGAACCCGATCGTGTTGCAGATCAGGAAGTTGCCGTTGGTGTTCTCGGGGAAGTGGGAACTGGAGAGGAATCCGGTGGCGGCGACCGGGCGGACGCGCTTGGGGAACCACTTCTTGTTCCCTCTGCCCTTGCCGATGTTGACGTAGCTGCCGGTGCCCCCGGTTCCGTCGTTGGCGAACTGGAATCCCCAGCGGTCGAAGGCGTCGCCGTGCGGGTTGGGTCCGATCGGGAAGTGGAACTCGACCTCGAACGTCCGCGGGTTGAAGCGGTGCACGCCCGACTGGCCCGACCGGTAGGTCCGCGTGGGAGTTTCCATGTTGGCGATGTTGAAGATGCCGCGCGACCAGTACAGCCAGCCGTCGGGTCCGACGACCAGGGCGTTGGCCGAGTGGTGGGTGTCGGCGCTGGAGATGCCCTGGAGCATGCGGATCTTCACGTCGGCCTTGTCGTCGCCGTCGGTGTCCTTGAGGAACCAGATCTCCGGCGCTGCTGCCACCAGCATGCCGCCACCCCAGAACTCGAACCCGGTCACGCTGTTGAGCTTGTCGGCGAAGACGATACAGCGGTCGGCCACGCCGTCGCGGTTGTCATCGGGCAGGCAGAGGATCCGGTCGGTGCGGGGCCTGGTGGGGTTCCAGTGGGGGTAGGAGGGCCAGACCGAGGCGAACAGGCGGCCATCGGTGTCGACGGCCATCTGCACCGGGTTGATCAGCTCGGGGAACTTCTCCTCGGAGGCGAACAGGTTGACCTCCATCCCCTTGGCCACCCGCATCCGCTCGATCGCCCTGCGGCCGCCGAGGTAGGGATGCCGGCCGCCGGACAGCGGTCCGGGCTTGTTCGTCTTGACCATCAGCAGCCCGGGAATGTTGTTGTCGACGACCTTGTGCTCCCGACCGGCGGTGACCGCCCAGATCTTCTCGTCCCGGTTGCCGGTCATCACGTCGAAGATCTGCATCTCGCGCTGCATCACGTCGGCGTTGGACTGGCCGAACCAGGCCAGTCGCGAGCGTCCCCCGAAGACGTTGTAGCCGTCGACGACCCGGTAGCGGCTGAACCAGTAGTAATTCTTCTCGAGAACCGCCGTCCGCAGTTGTCCGATCTCGGCACTTTCACGCAGCGCGCTCTTCGTGTTCCCGAAGACCTGCTGCATGATCACGTCGGCCAGCAGGCGATTGCCGTGGTCGAGCAGGTGGATGCCGTTGAGTGTCAGCGAGGTGGCGTTTTCCCGGTAGAGCTTCTGCGAGGGGCCGAAGAGATCGACGAAGGGAGTCTTGCCGGCGGCGCAGACCTCCTTCATCACCTTCGTGTACATGGCCAGGTTCTGGTTGTTGCGGCTGCCGTCGGGGAGGTTGGGGCTGTTGAGGTTCTCGTGGGTGATCGGCGAGAAGACGATGATCCGCGGTGCCGACTTGCCGTTGTATTTCTGGCCCTTCATGCCCGAGAGCATCTCACCGAGATCCTTGCGGAATCCGGCAAGGCCCGGTTCACCGCGAAGCGCCTCGTTGTAGCCGAAGAAGCAGAACACGACGTCGGCCTTGATCTTGGTCAGCCACTGGTCGGTGCTGCCGAAGTTGGCCGACCGCGGGCGGGTCTTCACCTCGTCACCGGTGAAGCCGAGGTTCCTGATCGACAGGCGGTGCTGGGGGAATTCGGCCTGGAGATAGGTTTCCAGCCACCCGTGGTGCTGCATGCGGTCGGCCAGGTTGTTGCCGATGATCGCGATGTGGTCGCCGGGGTTCAGTCGAACCAGCTCCGCGGCACAGGCCGATCGGGGAACGAGCGTGGTGGCGACGATCAGGACCGGGACGAGCGTCCGGGACAGCAGGGTGGTTGTCGACATCGTGAGGGTCCCTGGTCTGGATGGCACGGGGGGAGGGCGTTTGGAGTCAGAAAAACGGCCCGGCGGTCGATGTGACCGCCGGGCCGGAAAACACGTCGTGGTGGACGAGTCGAGAAGCGGCCGTGGGGCTACTTCTTCTTTTTCTTCTTCTTGTCGTCCTTCTTCTTCTTCTTGTCCTTCTTCTTCTTCTTCTTCTTCTTGTCGTCCTTCTTCTTCTTGTCGTCCTTCTTGGCAGCCTTCTTCTTTTCCGGCGGCTTACTGGCCTTCTCGAACTTGGCCTTGGCATCAGCAGCAGCCTTGGTGGCGGCGTCGACGGCCTTCTTCGAATCGTCGCCCTTCTTCTTGGCGTCAGCTGCAGCCTTGGCGGCGGCGTCGGAGGCCTTCTTGGCGTCGTCGCCCTTCTTCTTGGCCTCGCCGTTGGTCTTGTCGGCAGCCGCCTTGGCCGTGGTGGCCTTCTTCACCGCCTCGGCCGTCTTCTTCTTGTCGTCGTCGGTCTTGGCATCCTTGGCCTTGGCCTGGGCGTCGGTCAGTGCCTTGGCGGCGGCGGCGGCCTTGGTCTTGGCTTCGGCGGCGGCCTTGGCCGTGGTGTCGGCGACCTTCTTGGCGGCGTCGGCCTTGGTCTTGGTATCGGCAGCGGCCTTGGCGGCGGTGTCGGCAGCCTTCTTGGCGTCGGGCACCTTCTTGGCCGTGGTCTCGACTTCGGTCTTCAACGCCGCGAGAGCTCTCTTGGCGTCGATCGCCGCACGTCGCTTCTCGATCTCGGGATCCGGGATCACTCGCAGACCGGCCACGGCGGTCTTGATCGTCTTGATCCCGCTCTCGCTGATCTTGGTTTCCCAGACGTAGAGCTTCTTGAGCTTCTTGAGCCCCGCGAGGTGCTTGAGTCCGGCGTCGGTGACGGCGGTGCCGTAGACGTTGAGATACTTGAGGTTGGCGAGTCCCTTGAGGTGGGCCAGCCCTGCGTCGGTGACCTTGGTCTTCTCGAGGTGCAGTCGTTCGAGGCTGCTCAGGCCGGCGATCGCCGCCAGGCCCGCGTCGGTCACCTCGGTCCCTCGCAGGTTCAGCGAGTGGATGTGCTTGATCTTCTTGAGGGGTTCGAGCTGTTTGTCACCAATCTTGCCGTCGGCGAGATGGTAGGCGACGTCGAGTCGGCCGTCGTTCTGAGCGACCTCGAGCACCGAGCCGCCCAGCTTCTTGATTGCGGCGACGGCAGCCTTTTCGGCGGCACTGAGCACGACTTTCGGCGGGGCCTTTTCTTCCTTCTTCTCGGCCTTCTTCTCGGCCTTCTTCTCGGCCTTCTTCTCGGCCTTCTTCTCGGCCTTCTTCTCGGCCTTCTTCTCGGCCTTCTTCTCGGCCTGGGCCACTGCAGACAGCGGTCCGCCGATTAGAATCGTCAGCGTCAAGAATGCGATCAAGCTACGCATGCCAGTTTCCTCCACGATCATCCCGAAGGTGTTGCGTTGTTTCCGTGAGTCGATCGCCGACGGGCGTGGCCCGAAAGTGGTTCGCGGCGACGCGTTGAATTGTACCACCACGGCGACCGGTTCGGGAAGCAAGCGGCCACCGCGGCCGGCCCAGATCTGGCCTCGCTCCCGTTTGGCCAATCGACTACGTTTCCGCTTCCCGCGGTCGTTGCGAGCTCGCCCGATGTCGACGGTTTCAGTTTCTCGAACAACGTTCTCGCCGATTCACCGGCTGGGGGCCCTGGTGTTGGACCGGGTCGAATCGGTCGGTGATTTTTCGATGTTTGCCTTCGGTGTCCTGGGCCAACTGGTATCGGGTCGGCCGCGTCGCCGCGTGCTGCTGGAGACGATGTACGTCGTCGGGGTGGGCAGTATCCCGGTGGTGGTCGTCACCGGCGTGTTCATCGGCATGGTCCTGGCGGTCCAGGGCTACGACTCGTTCCATCACCTGGGCATGGAGACCCGGATCGGTTCGGTGATCAACGTCTCGCTGGTCAAGGAACTGGGTCCGGTACTGGCGGCGACGATGCTGGCCGGTCGGGTGGGCAGCGCGATGGCCGCCGAACTGGGCACGATGCGCGTGACCGAGCAGATCGATGCGATCCGCGCCCTGGGGGCCAACCCGGTTGGCCAACTCGTCGTGCCGCGTTTCCTGGCCTGCTTCCTGTTGATCCCCGTGTTGACGATCGTGGCCGACACGGTGGGGATCGTCGGCGGCTGGGTGTTCTCGACCCAGGCCCTGGATGTCAACAGCCACTTCTACTGGGCTCACAGCCGTGCATTCGTGACCGCCTTCGACGTGTTCGCCGGGTTGATCAAGAGTGTCTTTTTCGGTGGGGCGATCGCGCTGGTCGCCTGCTACCACGGCTTTCACTGTCGGGCCGGTGCCAAGGGCGTCGGCCGGGCGGCGACCGTGTCGTTTGTCGTCTCGTTTGTCGCGATCCTGGCCCTGGATTTCTTTCTCGGCCTGTTGCTCAACACCACCTATCGACTCGCCTACCCACAGTTGCCGTCGCTGCTGTGACCGCCGGCCGGACCGACCGTTTTTCATGAGAATCACCCGGTGTCGACCCTCGACGTGATCCCCGATTCAGGCACCGCCCCGCCGACGGCCACCGAACCGGTGTCGTTGCGTACGGTCGGGCGTCGATTCGGGGACCACGAGGTGTTGCGAAACCTGTCGCTGAGTGTGCGACGCGGCGAGACGCTGGTAATGATCGGCGAGAGTGGCTGCGGGAAAAGCGTCACGCTGAAGCTGATGATCTCGCTGCTGGATTCGACCTCCGGCAACGTTTACTGGGAGGGCCGCCGGGTGGCCGAGTTGTCCCGGGCCGAACGCGATCGTCATCGTCTGCGGTTCGGATACCTCTTCCAGAACTCGGCCCTCTTCGACAGTTTTGACGTTTTCGAGAACGTCGCCTTCGGGTTGCGGGAGGCGGGCGACCGGGGCGAAGCGGACATCCGGGAGGTGGTGGTCGAGCGGCTTGAAGAAGTGGGCCTGGAGGCCGAGATCTGTTCGAAGAAGCCGGCCGAGCTCTCCGGCGGAATGCGGAAGCGCGTGGCGCTGGCCCGCGCGCTGGCGCTGGAGCCGGCGGTGATGCTCTACGACGAACCGACCACCGGGCTCGATCCGGTGATGACCGGCGTGATCAACCGCCTGATCTGCCAGGTCCGCCGGCGTCGTCCGGTGACCAGCGTCGTCGTGACCCACGACCTCTCGACGGTGCGGGCCGTGGCCGATCGGGTGGTGATGCTCGAGCCGATCTCGAGGCTGGCCGCCGACGAACCACAGGCCATCTTCTCGGGAACCGTTGCCGAGGCCCTCGCGTCGAATGACCCGCGGGTGGCGGCCTTCATGCAGGGTGGTGGAGCGTCGTTGGAAAGGGAGGCGGGATGACCGAGCGACAGCTGCAGTTTCGGGTTGGGATGGTGGTGGTCATCGCGGGCGTTTGTGCCGCGGTGATGATCCTCCAGTTCGGCGAATTCGGAGCGTTCTGGCGGAAACCGGTCACCGTGGCGGTGCACTTCAGTTCGGCGACAGGCGTGCAGCCGGGCGGACCGGTCGAAATGAACGGCGTGACGATCGGTTCGGTCCGAAACGTGTCGATCGATCGCAGGCGGCGCGGGGCACGGGTCGTCGTGGACCTCGACCCGAAATTCGATATTCGTACCGATGCGCGGCCGCGGCTGGTCCGGTCGTTGTTCGGAGACACGACGGTGGAATTCACCGCCGGCGGGCGGGGACGGCCGATCCGTTCCGGTGACCGGCTCGACGGCGACCTCCCGATCGATCCCATGCAGATGATCTCGAAGCTCGACGAACAACTCCGGACGACGATGGCCTCGTTCGAGGCGACCAGCAGCCAGTGGTCGGAGGTGGCCAACAACATCAACGGGTTGATCGGGGGGCGGCGGGGCGAGTTGGAGCGGGCGGTCAGCCAGTCGGCCGAGGCGCTCCAGCAGTTCTCCCGGACCATGTCCACGGCCAACGACCTGTTCTCCAACGCCAACCAGGTGCTCGGCGACCCGCGGCAGCAACAGAATCTCCGCCGCTCACTCGACGCGTTGCCGCGGCTGGTCGGCGAGACGGAGATGACGTTGAAAGCGGTCCGCAAGACCGTGCTGACGGTCAACACGAATCTCGAGAACCTGCAGGGGGTGACCGAGCCGCTGGCACGGCGGGGCGGCTCGATCGTCGGCCGGCTCGACAAGACCCTCGGCAACCTCGAACGGCTCACCACCGACCTGTCGAGGTTCGCCCGGACGGTCAACACTCCCGACGGTTCGCTGACCCAACTGGCCCGCGACCCGGCGCTGTACCGCAACCTCAACGAGTCGGCCAGTTCGATGTCGCTGTTGCTGAAGAACCTCGAGCCGGTCATCCGTGACCTGAGGATCTTCAGTGACAAGGTGGCTCGTCACCCCGAGTTGCTGGGCGTGCGGGGGGCGTTGACGGGCTCTGCCGGGGTGAAGGAAGTGCCCCGTTCAGCAAAACAGCAGACGCCCCGACCGAGGCGGTGAGCTAGTTCCCGATCCGCGCCTCGTTCCGCAGCGCGTTGGCCCGGTCGATGAGTTCGTTCTGGGGCACCAACACCTGTGGCTGCAGCGTGAACCTCACCTCGCGACGATCCGAGACGCTGCCGGGCGAGAGGTTGTCGGAGAAGAAGTCGAGCGGGGGCAGCTGGTACCACGGCGGTGCCAGGGGGACCTTGAACGTCTGCGTCTCGAAACCCGGTTTGACCAGCCGGACCTCGCGGGTGGCGTAGTAGGTGAAGTCGACCGATGTCGGGGTGAACCCGGCCTCCTTGCCGTCAACAAACACCTGCGCCCCGACCGGCTGGCTGCGGATCGTCAGTCGCCGGTGAACGCATCCGGTCGACGCGACGATCACCAGCGAGGCAAGCAGCAGGATATTGCGGCAGAACGGCGTCACAAGCCGGGCTCCAGCGTGTCACAGCGGGGCGGAATGATAGTGTGGGACCCTCGGAGACGGCAAGACCGTTCACCGGGTGTGGCTGTCCTCTTGCCGCCGCCTGAAACGGGATGATAGACTCGCCCGGCAATTCCGCCCGCCGCCCGTGAACAAGGAGGTCACGATGGTCCCGGCTCGATCGATTCGGCGCAAGCTGATCGTGGGGCTCGTGCTGGTGCTGGTGATGATGGCCACGCTGTCGATCAGCGGGCTGGGCGGCCTGTGGTCCTACCGACAGGCGGTTCGCGAACTGAACTTCAGTGTCTTCGAGGCCCCCGACCGTGAACGGCTCGAGGCCGAGCTCGCGGTGCTGGCGACCCCGCTGCTCGATGACAGCTCGCCGGTCTCACGCCAGACACTCGTGGATCGTCATCGCGGGGCGGCCGAGGCGTTGTCCGAATACCGGGCGCGGTGGGGGCGGTTGGCTCCGTCGCGGACGACACTGGCCAACCGGTCGGTGTCGCAGCAGCTGCTCGCCCAACTGCAGCGTCAGCTCGAGGGGCTCGGCCAGGCATTGGCGGGAACCGGGCGGCTGGACGCGACGTTACGACACGACCTCCAGGTTCGCGTGGCTGCGAGCCTGCGGACGGCCAGGTCGCTGCCGGATCCGCGGACGGGTTTGACAGGTCGGTTGCGCGAGGCCGACCGGGCACTGGCGTCGCGGACTCGCTGGCTGGTCGGTTCGACCATCGCCGCGGTGCTGATGTTCGTCACGTTTGTCCACGCCGGATACCGCTGGGTCTTCCAGCCGATTCGGGCGTTGCACGAAGGGGCGCGGCGGGTGGCCCAGGGCGATTTGGATTACCGGGTCGAGTTGTCGACACGGGACGAGATGGCCGAACTGGCCGAGTCCTTCAACCAGATGACCGACCGGTTCCGCGATATTCGAGACGACCTCGACGGACAGGTCCGCGACCGTTCACGGCAACTGGTCCGCTCGGAACGGCTCGCCGGGGTCGGTTTCCTGGCGGCAGGTGTGGCTCACGAGATCAACAACCCGCTGGCAGCGATCGCGATGGCCGGGGAGAGCCTGCAGGAGCGACTCGAGGCACTGCTGGGGCAGGTGGCTCCGGACGAGCAGTCCGTGATCCGGCAGTACGCCGAGATGATCGGTCGTGAGGCGTTCCGGTGCCAGGAGATCACCGCCCGGTTGCTGGATTTCTCGAGAGGGCAGGACACCGCCAGGGCTCCTCACGACCTGGTCAATCTGGTCAACGAGGTGCTGGCCTTGGTGGGGCACATGAGCCGTTTCCGCAACCGCACGATCGCCTTCAATGCCCGGGGACCGTGCCCGCTGGAGATCAACGGACCGCAGATCAAGCAGGTGGTGCTCAACCTGGTCGCAAACGCACTGGAATCGACCGGCGAGACCGGACGACTGGACATCGACCTGGTCAACCAGACCGATCACATCGTGTTGAACTTCTCCGACGACGGGTGCGGGATGACGGCCGAGACCATCGAGAACCTGTTCGAACCGTTCTTCACGACGAAGTCGACGGGGCAGGGGACCGGCCTGGGTCTCTCGATCAGCCACCGGATTATCAGCGATCACGGTGGGACGATCGAGGCGACAAGTGACGGTCCGGACCTGGGCAGCCAGTTCCGGCTGCAGTTGCCTCGTCGCTCGGAGGGCGTCGAGTCGGACTGGGTGGGAGCTCCGGCGAGAGAGGCGGGCGAGAAACCGCAGACAAGAACAATTGAGACCGATGGAGAAATCTGGTAAGAGGAATGCCTTGGCGAGGTCACGGTGGACCTCGAGCATCGGTCTCCACGAAACCAGGGAGCGGGCGACGGCGTGGACAGCAGGGACGCTGGTGAACAGGCAGTGACGAACCCGTTGCGGGTGCTGTTTGTCGATGACGAGGCGCCGATCCGCGCGGTGATGCGGATCGAGTTGCCGCGGATGGGTCACGAGGTGACCGTCTGCGAGGATGGTGAGACGGCTCTCGAGGCGCTGGCCGAGCATCATTTTGACGCGGCGATCGTCGACCTGAAGATGCCCGGAATCTCGGGCTGGGAGGTCACCGACCACGTCAAGCAGGTGGCACCCGAGACGTTCGTGATCATCCACACCGGTCACGGAGACATGCACCAGGCGATCGAAGCCGTCCGCCACCGCGCCAACGATTTTCTCAACAAGCCCTGCAAGCTGGTCGATATCCAGCGGGCCCTGGCCCGTGCTGCCGAGTGGCGGCAGCAGAGTCGCAAGGCGCTGGCGCTGGAGACCCGGCTGAAGGCGATCGAGGGCTCGACCGAACTGGTGGGCCGGACCCCGTCGATGCAACACGTGGCCACGCTGATCGAACGCGTGGCACCGACCGATTCGAGTGTGCTGGTGCTGGGCGAGACCGGAACCGGCAAGGAACTGGTCGCCCGCCGATTGCACGAATTGAGCCCGCGGAGCGAGATGCCGTTCGTGCCGGTCAACTGCGGCGCGTTGCCCGAGCACCTGGTTGAGAGTGAGTTCTTCGGACACCGCAAGGGAGCCTTCACCGGCGCCGACCGATCGCGGACGGGGCTGTTCGAGGTCGCCCACGGTGGCACGTTGTTCCTCGACGAACTCGGAGAACTCTACAGGCCGATGCAGGTCAAGCTGCTGAGGTTTCTCGAGTCGGGCGAAATCCGGCGGGTGGGCGAGAACGAGCCGATCCACGTCGATGTGCGAATCGTCTGCGCGACCAACGGCGACCTGGTCGAGATGGTCGCGGCGGGCAGGTTCCGTGAGGACCTCTATTTCCGGGTCAACACGTTTGAGATTCCTCTGCCGCCGTTACGGGAACGCAAGCCGGACCTGCCGCTGTTGGCCGCAACGCTGTTGGCACGGGCCAGGAAACGACGGGTGGGCGACGATGAGGGGTTGTCGGCCGAGGTGCTGGCCGGGCTGGCAGAACATGACTGGCCGGGCAATGTCCGCGAACTGGCCAACGCCATCGAGCATGCGGTGATCATGGCCGGCGACCGCCCGATTGCCGTCGAGCATCTGCCTCAACAACTCGCCACCAGTCGCCCGGGGATCGTCTCGACGTTGACCATGCCGAGCGGGGCAATGACCTTGCGCGAGGTCGAACGTCAGATCGTGCTCGGCGTGCTTGAAAAGTACAATGGCGACAAGCGACTGGCGGCCGCGGAACTCGGCATCGCGCTGAAGACGATGTACAACAAGTTGAACCAGTACAACGCCACCGCCGTCGACGAGTCGCCGGAAGTCGTTTCGACCGACTGACGCCGGACCACAACGAGTGCCCGACGATGACGACCGTCTTGGCGATCCACGCTCATCCCGATGACATCGAGTTCCAGTGTGCCGGCACGCTGCTGAGGCTGGTCGAGCGAGGCGCCGAGGTCCACGTGGCGACGATGACACCCGGCGACTGTGGCAGCGCCGAGATGTCGGCCGACGAGATCGCCGAGGTGAGACGGGCCGAGGCGTCTCGAGCGGCCTCGCTGCTGGGCGCCGAATACCGTTGCCTGGAGTTCCGGGATCTCTCGATCTGCTTCGACAACCCCTCGCGGAAACGGGTGGCCGAGTGCCTGCGTCGCGTGCGACCGGACATCGTGCTGACGGCTCCGCCGGTCGATTACATGCCCGATCACGAGGTGACCAGCCTGCTGGTCCGCGACGCCTGTTTCAATGCCCCGATCCCCAACTACTCGACCGGTGCCGACGACCCCGCCGATCCGCTCGACGCGATCCCTCACCTGTACTACGTCGATGCGATCGAGGGGATGGACTGGTACGGCGATCCGCAGCCGGCCGGGTTCATCGTCGATGTCAGTGAGGTGTTTGAACGAAAGCTCCAGATGCTGGCGTGTCACGAATCTCAGCGGGGCTGGCTGCTGAAACAGCATGGCATGGACGAGTACCTGGAAAGTTGTCGCAGGTGGGGTGGCGAGCGGGGTGCCGAGATTGGCGTGGCCTACGGCGAGGCGTTCCGGCAGCATTGTGGTCATCCATATCCCGGCGACGACCGATTGGGGCAACTGCTGTCGACGGCGGCTCAGTGACCTCGACAACGGCGGCGTGATGGGTCAGAATCGGGCCGAAGTCGGAGGCCGACGAGCCGGCTGGACGACCGATTTGGATGGAGCGCAGCAACGATGACCGACGACGCCACCGCCGCCGACCCGATCTTCAGCGCGGCCGAGGTGAAGGCGTTTGAAGAGGACGATAAGGGCGTGGGGAAGGCGATCGGCGTGATGCTGGCCATCCTGTTCAGCCTGTTTGTCCCCCTGATGCTCAGTTTCTGGTTGGGGGTCGGCACCACGACGTCGGCGTCGTCAAAGGACGAGGGGGGCGACGAAACGCGGGTCAAGGTCGACGACGGTGCGCACGGCAAGGCGGGGCATGAAACGCCGCCGAAGCCCAACTAGGCCTCGTCGGCGGCGACCATGTCGCGAGTGGATTCTGCCCCGACGATTCTCTGCCTTGCCGTTTCGGCCCAGGGGCCGCGAATGTCGAACGTGAGATAGCGTTCCCAATGAGGGATCGCCTCGTCGGTTCGACCCAGTCCGTGCAGGATCTCGCCCTTGTGCCAGTGCGCGTCGGGAAAGTCCGGGTGCACTTCCAGGGCCACCTCGAACGCTTCGAGTGCCGATTCGGGTTCACCCAGTTCCGCATGCAGGCAGCCCAGTTGGGTCCACGCCTCGATGTAATCCTGATCGTGTTCGACGGCGGCGTGGTAGCGTTCCAGTGCCGCCCGTGGCCGGCCGCAGCGAAAGAGTGCCTCGGCAAGGTGAAAGTGAGCCTCCGCTTCGTCGGGACGCTCCATCAGGCACATCCGGAACGCCTCGATCGATTCCTCGGCCGCATCCTGCTCGAGCAGTTCTCGACCCTGGTCGAACCAGTCACGGAACCCCCAGTACTCGTGCGGTCGCCGTGGCGTCCAGGCGGTCATCGGCAGCCGATCGCGGGCGTCGTTTGCGTGTTCGGTTGCCGGCTGCCGGTCGTCATCGAATCCCAGCAGTCTTTGTCCGCTGGCCGGCTCGATCAACCCGCGTTCATCACGAAAGACGATCCGCGAGTCGTGGGCGAGCATTTCGAGCTGGTCGATCGGCCTGTCGCCCTTGCGAAAAAGCGGGGCGAGTTGTCCGAGGCTCTTCTCGATCTCCTTTCGCGGGACTCCCTGGGCCAGCAGTTCGCTGAGCCGCCTGGCGCTGGCGACGTCCTGGAACGAAAAGTATGGCAGGCGGTACACCCGGCGGAGGGGCGTGATCAGCCCGGCACGGTCCCAGCGGCGGATCAGATGAACCGAGACCCCCAGCAGGTTGCTGAGCATCGCCGGCGTGTAGGCCTTGTGGATCTCGGTCCGCGCCTCGTCCAGGCCCAGCAGGTGCAGCCACTCGGACTCGGTGATCGTCCTCAGCGGCAGCCCCTGTCGGGCCAGTTCGTTGGCGTCCTGCCACTTGACCGACGGCTGACCGTTGGCGTCCAGCGGCCAGCCCTCTTCACCGACGACCAGCATCGTGGTCTGGCGGTGGACGTGTTGAGTCGAGGTGCCGCCATGGTCAGCGACCATCTCCATCGCTTCGCGATGCGTCATCGACGCCAGGGTCCCGGTGAATGCCACACGCTCGGCCTGAAGGCAGGGCGAGCCGGCCAGCGGGGTGGGGGAGGACGTGCGGGCGGGTTCTGGTGTTTTGTCGGTCACTGCTGGAGCGGAGGAAGGGGAGCCAGGAGTTGAGTGGGACGATGGTGGCAAAACGTCACCGCGAGGTCTATAAACAGTCCGTCTCGAGTGGGGGGATGGAGTCGCGGGGTGCCGGAGTCGGGGCGGGCGAGACGAGGCTCGCAGATCCGGCACGGCAATTCAAGTTGATCGGACCGGTTCACGTGAGGGCCGCCGAGGAAGGGAGTCCGGCGAGCGATGAGTGATCTCCAGAATCTGGATCCGGCGGTCTGGGATGCGATTCAGGCCGAGCGCGTCCGGCAGACCGACGGGCTCGAGTTGATCGCTTCGGAGAACTACACCAGTGCCGCGGTGCTCGAGGCCGCCGGCAGTGTGCTGACCAACAAGTACGCCGAGGGATATCCCGGGCGGAGGTACTACGGCGGTTGCGAGCACGTCGACGATGTCGAGAGCCTGGCTCGGGAACGGGCGTGCGAGTTGTTCGGTGCCGAACACGCCAATGTCCAGCCTCACTCGGGCAGCCAGGCCAACATGTCGGTCTACCTGGCCGAACTCGAACCCGGCGACACCTACCTGGCGATGGACCTGGCCCACGGCGGACACCTGACTCACGGCATGCACCTGAATTTCTCGGGTCAGCTCTACAACGTGGCGCACTACGGTGTTCATGAGGACGACCACCGCATCGACTACGACCAGGTCGCCTCGATGGCCCGCGAGTTGAAACCCAAGATGATCGTGGCCGGTGCCAGTGCGTATCCCCGCGAGATCGACCACCCGAAGTTTGCCGAGATCGCCCGCGAAGTGGGCGCCCTGTTGATGGTCGACATGGCTCATTACGCCGGACTGGTCGCCGCCGGTCTGCACAACAACCCGGTCGAGGTGGCCGACTACGTGACCTCGACCTCGCACAAGACCCTCCGCGGGCCGCGTGCGGGGTTCGTGTTGACCCGAGAGGAGAACGCGAGGAAGCTGGATCGGTCGATTTTTCCCGGCATGCAGGGTGGCCCGTTGTGTCACATCGTGGCCGGCAAGGCCGTGTGTTTTGGCGAGGCGCTGGAACCGTCCTTCCGCGACTATGCCCAGTCGGTCGTCGACAACGCCCAGGTGCTGGCCGAGACGCTGCTGGCCGGTGGATTGCAGCTGGCCAGCGGGGGCACCGACAACCACCTGATGCTGGCCGACGTGACCGCGGTCGGGCTGACCGGGAAGATCGCCGAGGAGTCACTCGACCGGGCCGGCATCACGGTCAACAAGAACATGATTCCCTTCGACCAGCGCAAGCCGCTGGATCCCAGCGGAGTGCGGATCGGTACCGCGGCGTTGACCACCCGGGGAATGGGAACCGACGAGATGAAGCGGGTCGCCGCCTGGATTCTCGAGGTGCTCGGGGCGGCTGACGACGAGTCGGTCGGCGAAAAGGTGCGGGGTGAGATCGCGACGTTCTGCACCGATTTCCCGGTTCCGGGAATCTCGTGACCGGCCGACTCAGTCGCCCAGCACCTGCAGGTCGTCGATGGCGACGACCGAGTTGAGGCTGCCCGAGCGGAAGCCTTCGAGGTCGATGGTCACGAAGGCGAAACCCAGTTCGCGGAGCTTCGCGGTGATGGCCTGGCGATTGGACGTGTCGAGCAGTCGGGGCAACTCGTCGACGGGAACCTCGATGCGAGCCAACTCGTTGGCTTCGTGCCGGACCCGGAACTCAACCAGGCCGAACTCCTCGCGGAGGTATCGCTCGGCTTCGTCCACTCGACGGACTCGATCGGTCGTCACTCCGACGCCGTAGGCGATGCGACTCGACAGGCACGGCATCGCCGGTTTGTCCCAGACCGGCAGGTCCCAGTGGCGGGCCAGGTCGCGGACGTCCTGCTTGGTCAGCCCGACATCCAGCAGCGGGCTTCTGACGGCATGCTCTCCGGCGGCGACCATCCCGGGCCGGTGGTCGCCCTGGTCGTCGACGTTGGCGCCGTTGACGATGACGTCGACGTCGAGTTGAGGAAGGATGTTCTCGAGACGGGTGTAGAGCTCGGTCTTGCAGAAGTAGCAGCGGTTGGGTTCGTTCTTCAGGTAGTCGGGGTTGTCGAACTCGTCGGTTTCGATGACGACGTGGCGAATCCCGATCTGCCGGGCCAGGTTTTCGGCCTGCTCCCGCTCGCCACTGGCCAGGCTGGGGCTGACGGCCGTCACCGCCACCGCGTTGTCACCGCAGGCCTCGTGGGCGGCGCGGGCCACCACGGTGCTGTCGACGCCGGCCGAAAACGCCACCGCGACGCGGCCGTAGCCGGCCAGCGTGGACAGCAACGTCTCGAGCTTCTCGTGGAGGGCAGGGGGGAGGGAAACCGTCATCGGTGGAGGAGTCGCGTCGGTACAAGATGACATCCGGCCTGCCCCGATGCTAGCACAGTTCCGTTGGCGGTCTCAACGAGTTCCCCGGCCAGGAGCTCCTGATTCGGCCTGCGACACCGGGCCGGTCTTTACCGGTCTCGGTGATCGCCTATACTGAAGTCACCGACAGGGACGGTCGGGTGGCTGAATTGCAATGACGGCATCCGTCGAGACGGGTGCCGTTGCTGGTCAACGGGGCATACGGGGCTGCTGTGCCATGAAGGCAGGACGAGCGACCGGTTTCCAGGTGTTCCTGGTGGCGGCCACGCTGTTGGCGTTGGGCGTGACCGAACAGGCCAATGCCGCGACGACCGCCGCGCAGCGGCGGCAATTGATCGTCGCGCGGCGTACGATTACCCGGGCTACGGGCCTGATCCGTCGCAAGAAATTCAAGGAAGCGGAGAAGTTGCTGGGCGAGGCCGAGGCGGCGATCAAGAAGGTGATCGAAGCGGCCGAGTTGAAGCCGAACGACCGCTCGGTTGCGGGCCTGTTGAAGTTTCTTGCACTCCAGAAGCGGCAACTGGCGTTGAAGCGAGGTGACAAGCCCAAGCCGGCTTCGGCCAAGGCGGTCAGCTTCGTCAAGGACGTGGCTCCGATCCTGGCGTCGCGTTGCGGCACCTGCCACGGCAATCGCGCTTCGGGCCGACTGCGGCTTGATACGTTTGCCGGCCTGGCCCGCGGTGGACGCAGTGGGCCGGCCGTCAAGGCAGGCAACCTCAAGGCCAGCCCGCTGTTGTTGCGGATCGCCGCCCCCAACGCCGCTCAGAGGATGCCCAAGAACGGTGCCGCCCTGACCCGCGAGCAGATCACCACGATCGCCGCCTGGGTCAGCCAGGGCGCGAAGTTCGACGGAGACGGAATGAACACGCCGCTGAAGAACCTGAAGGCGGCCGGTGCGGGGGCACCCAAGAACAAGCCCAAGCCGGGGACGGTCAAGATCGTCAAGGCGACCGGCAAGGAGAAGGTCTCGTTCGTCAAGGACGTGGCCCCGACGCTGACCACGCTGTGTGCCACCTGTCATGGTGGCCGCAATCCCCGCGGCGGGTTTTCGCTGGTGACCTTCGAGTCGCTGATGCGAGGCAGTGACAGCGGCCGGGTCGTGTTGCCGGGCAACCTGGACAGCAGCATCATCTGGCGGCGGGTGGCGGCACTGGACAAGGACAAACAGAAGATGCCGCCGGGCAACCGCCGGATCACCCGCGAGTTCTTCAACAGCCTGCGGACATGGATCCAGGAGGGGGCCAAGTTCGACGGCGAATCGGCGACGGTCGCGATGCGGTCGTTGGTTCCGACCGACCAGGACAAAAAGGCCGCGATGCTGGGCAAGCTGTCACCCGACGAATTCAACGACTTTCGGGAACAGCGGATTGACCAGCTCTGGGAGCGGGTTTCGAACGACGACCGGCCCCGGTTCGTCAAGACGGCCGATTTCTTCGTCTACGGCGATGTCCCGGCAACCCGGCTGCAGCAGGTGGCCGAGTGGGCCGACGACCATGGAAAACAGCTGCGGGCGATGTTCGGTGAGAAGAGCGGCCAGTTGTTCAAGGGACGACTGGCGGTGGTCGTCTTCAAGGAACGGTTCGGTTACACCGAGTGGAACCAGGTGATCCACAACCGCCAGACTCCTCGGGCAATGACCGGACACTCGGTCGTCTCGCCGTCGTTCGAAGACGCTTACATCGTGTTGCAGGACGTCGGTGACGTGGTGTCGACGGATTCGGCCGGGATGCGGATCCAACTGATCGATCACGTGACCGGAGCCTTTCTGAAGCGCAAGGGCAGCCAGTTGCCCCAGTGGATCGTCCGTGGCGTGGGCCTGTCGCTGGCCGCCAAGGCCGATGCCAAGAACGAGCACATTGCGGGACTGAAGGGCGCTGCGGTCGACGCGCTGCAGGGACTCTCGAAACCCGAGGACCTGTTTGCCGACGGGACCTTCTCGCCCCGGCAGGTCGGAGCCGTCGGGTACACGCTGGTGACGTTCATGATCAAGGCCGGTGGAGGCGGCCGGTTCGTGAAGTTCGTCGGCAATCTCCAGAACGGAACCGGAGTGGCCGGATCGGTCAAGGCGATCTACGCGCCGACGGACCTGAAGCGACTGGCCACCGCCTACGTCCGGAGCCTCACGGGTAAGAAACGGTAACAAGCCAACACGAACCAGGACCCCCGCTGTTTGGGCCGAGTTGGCCGGGCGGGACCGGCAGGGGGGCCTGCCATCGGGTCGATGCACAGGGATGGCAGCATGGCGGACGTGGTCGTGATTGGCGGCGGCGTGATCGGGATGTCGATCGCCTGGGAACTGTCGCGGCACGGTGTGTCGGTCAAGGTGCTCGATCAGTCGGTGTTCGGCCGGGAGGCGTCGTGGGCCGGAGCCGGAATTCTGCCGCCGGGCAACGCCGATGTGGCGACGCATCCGTACGATCGCCTGAGGGGCGAAAGTTGTCGGTTGTGGCCCGGGTGGTCTGCCGAGCTGAGGGAACTGACCGGGATCGACAACGGCTTCCGGAATTGCGGTGGCCTGGAAATTCGGCTGGCCGGTCCGACCGACCAGTTGGACGACCTGGCCGAGGCCTGGGGTGAGGAGGCCGTGACGGCCGAGGTGTTGGGGCGGGATGAGTTGTTGCAGCTGGAACCGGCGTTGAATCCATCGACGGTTGTCGGATTGCATCTGCCCGAGAAGTGCCAGGTTCGCAACCCGCGTCATCTCAAGGCGTTGATGGCGGCGGCGTCGACTGCGGGTGTCGAACTGGTGGCCGGTGCTCCGGTGGTCGAGCTGGTTCGAGAGAACGGACACGTGGTGGCGGCCCGGACAATGGATGCCGAGCATGTCGGCGGCCAGTTTGTCGTGGCTGCCGGCGCCTGGACCCGTCGCCTGCTGGTCGACTGCGGCACCGATGTGGCGATCGAGCCGGTGCGAGGTCAGATCGTGCAATTGGCGGCGCGGCCGCTGCCGTTCACGCGGATCATCGGACTCGGCGCCCGATACCTGGTGCCTCGCCCCGACGGACGGATCCTGGTGGGATCGACCGAGGAGTGGGTGGGGTTTCAGAAGGAGAACACGGCTGAGGGCGTGGCCGGGCTGATCCGGTTCGCCGAGGAATTGGTGCCGGGCTTGGCCGGCGCCGGTTTCGAACGTTGCTGGTCGGGGTTGCGACCCGGTTCTGCCGACGGGATGCCGTACCTGGGTCCGGTTCCCGGTCACGACAACCTGCTGGTCGCCGCCGGGCACTTTCGGGCCGGGTTGCAGCTGTCGCCGGCGACGGCCGTTCTGGTTCGGCAGTTGGTGCTCGGCCAGGACCCGTTGGTTTCGTTGGACCCGTTCAGGTGTGATCGGGTCGACCAGGTCACAGGTTCCATCCCGTCGGCTCATTGATCGAGGTCGCGTTACCGGCCGACTGCCGGCGTGTTCGGCTGAGAGAATCGCGACTGGCCTGGGAGCTTGGGCGTGTCGAAAGAACCCGGTGGCGACGAACGGACACGGGTGGCGGTGATCGGCGCCGGCCCGGTCGGGGTGGAGGCGGCACTGCAGATGACCGCCGCCGGGTTCGACACGGTTGTCCACGAACGTGACACGGTGGCTGCCAACGTGAAGCGGTGGGGCCACGTCGGCCTGTTCAGCCCGTTTGTGATGAACTCGTCGGAGGTCGGACGGTTGGCGGTTGGAGCGGGACGGCCCGGTGACGAGTCGCTGTTGAGTGGGAACGCGTTCGCGAGCGAGTATCTCGAGCCCCTGGCTCGGGCTGTCGGACTCGAGGCGGAGATCCACGAGCAATCGCAGGTGGTGGCGATCAGTCGGCAGGCAACCTGGAAGCACCACCTGGTGGGCCGACGGGGCGAGGCGGCCGATCGGTTTCAACTGCTGATCGAGTCTGCGGCCGGCGAGAGTGTCGAAGTGGCCGACGTGGTATTGGATTGTTCGGGCACCTGGGGGAACCACAACCCGATCGGGGCAGGGGGCATCTTCTGCCCGGGTGAGCGACGGGTGATGGAGCCGGTGGACTACCAGATCCCCGACATCGGTGGTGAGGAGGCCGGACGGTTTGCCGGACGTCAAACGCTGGTCGTCGGCAGTGGCCACTCGGCAGCGACCGCGGTCGTGGCCCTGGCGGGGCTGGCTGCCGAGTCGTCCGAGACAGGGGTGACGTGGATCACTCGCGGTGAACGAGATCGGCCGTTGGAAGAGATGGCCGACGATCCCCTGCCGGCCCGGGCCGAACTGGTTGACGCGGCAAACCGGCTGGCCATCGATGATTCGTCGCCGGTCGACTGGATGCCCGGAGTGCTGGTATTGGCCATCGACGGACAGCCCGGCCGGCTTTCGGTGGCCGTCGAAGATCGGGACCACCAGCGGCGGGTGATTGCTGCCGACGCCGTGCTGGGGCTGGCCGGGTGCCGGCCCGACCGGTCACTGTACGGCGAGTTGCAGGTCCACGAGTGCTACGCGACGGGCGGGCCGATTCGACTGGCCGCCGAGTTGCTGGGCGAGACGTCCGGCGATTGCCTGGTCCAGCCGGCCGGTGGCATCGAAACTCTTCAATCGCCCGAGCCGGACTTCTTCATCCTGGGGGCAAAGAGTTACGGTCGTGATCCCCGGTTCCTGCTGCGAGCGGGGCTTGAGCAGATCGGCCTGGTGGTTACCCACCTGGTGGCGACGCACGATCCCGGGCGGGTGTCGCCATGAGCATCGCGTCGACCGATCCGGGGCAGGTGAGCCTGGCCGGCCTCGATGAACTCTGGTTCCAGGTTGCCGGCACGCGCTGCAACCTGGCCTGCACGCACTGCTTCATCAGCTGCAGCCCTCACAACGATTCGTTCGGGTTTCTTTCGATGGAGGTTGTCAGGAAGTCGTTGATCGAGTCGGTCGGGTGGGGAGTTCGCGAGTACTACTTCACCGGCGGCGAACCGTTTCTGAATCCCGATCTGGTCGAGATGCTGGTGCTGGCCCTGGAGTACGGGCCGGCGACGGTGCTGACCAACGCGACGGTGTTGAAGGACGAGTGGCTGGAGCGTCTGCGCGGTGCCGAGGAGCAGGGACGGTACAGCCTGGAGTTCCGGGTGTCGATCGACGGACCCGACGCGGCGACCAACGACCCGATCCGGGGCGAGGGGACATTCGACCGGGCGATGTGCGGTGTCGAGAGGCTGGTGCGGCACGGCGTGCTGCCGATCATCACGATGACGCGGACATGGGCCGAAGCCGATGACCAGCGTGTGTTGAGTCGCTTTCGCGACGTGCTGGCTCAGCACGGGTGCGATCGACCCAGGCTGAAGGTCCTGCCACGGTTGTTGATCGGGGCCGAGGCGATCCGGACCTGCGGGTACGGCAAAACCGATCGCGTGTCGGCCCGGATGCTCGACGGTTACGACAGCGACCAGTTGATCTGTAGCCACAGCCGGACGGTAACCGACAGCGGGGTATTTGTCTGTCCGATCCTGCTGGATGAGCCGTCGGCGCGGTTGGGCGGGACGTTGGCCGAAGCCGACCGGTCCTTCACGCTCGACCACGGAGCGTGTGTGACCTGTTACCAGTACGGCGCCATCTGCACAAACCCGTCGGGCCAGTCCTACGAGCAGATGGGGGGCGGGGCAGGGGGGGTGGCGACGTGAGGCTAGCGTTTTTCGGGGGCCTGTACAGCAACTACCTGGCACTGGAGGCGGCCATCGCCGACGCGAAGCGACGGGACGTGCAGAAAGTGTTCTGCCTGGGCGACATGGGCGCGTTCGGGCCGCATCCCGACCGGGTCGTGTCCCTGCTCCGCGATGCCGATGTGACGTGTGTCCAGGGCAACTACGACGACAGCATCGGGAACGAACTGGCCGACTGCCAGTGCGGGTACACCGACCCCCGCGACAACCTGTTTGCCCAGATCAGTTACGACTACACGCTGGAGAAGACCAGCCCGGACCATCGACGCTGGCTGCGGGAGTTGCCCGCGTCACTGGATCTCGAACGGTCGGGCGTCCGGATGCACCTGTGTCACGGCAGCCCACGTCGGACCAACGAGTTCCTGTGGGAATCGACGGCGAGTGACGCGTTCCTGGACCGGTTGATCGAGCCGACCGGTGCCGAGGTGGTTTTGGGGACTCACACCGGTCTGCACTGGACACGCACGACGCCACGCGGTCGACGGTTCGTCAACGTCGGAGTGCTGGGCCGACCGGCCAACGACGGGCGGACCAATGTGTGGTACACGCTGGTCGACCTGTCCGAGCACCGGGCGGGGGCGGGGCCGGGGGTGGAAGTGGAATTCGTGCCCGTGGAATACGATTTCGGCAGGCTGTCCGACGAGATGCGGCAGGAGGGGTTGCCTGGTGAGTTCGTGACGACGATCGAGTCGGGGTGGTGGACGACGTGCCTGGAAGTCCTGCCGTCGCGGGAACGGCGTCGCGGGCGGTATTGATCCCGGTCCGGCCGGTCACTTTTGCGATGTGTTTCTGCGAGCCAGCCGCAGTCGCCTGAAGAACTCGGAATCAAACGACCGTTTGGGCTGGTCACCGAGTCGGGTGACGACCAGTTGCTGGCTGGGCAGGACATACAGCCGCCGGTTGAGTTTTCCCTGGGCGGCGAACATGTCGCGCGGCGCCGCCGGCAGCAGCCGCCCGGTCTTGCGTGTCCCGGCTCCGCGGATCAGGAAGGGGCCGCCGTTGAGCCACCAGAGGAAGCCGTAGGACGGGTTGAGCTTCTGCGACGGTGAGGTGGCGGCCTGGAGGTAGTCCTTGTCGGCCAGCACGTTTTTTCCGTCCCAGTTCCCCCGGGCGAGCATCAACAGCCCGAAGCGGGCCAGGTCGCGGGCCGTCGTGGCAAAACCCAGGTGATTGACGTCCGGTCGCAGGCGAAGCCATGCCCGGGTTGCCCAGCGGGAATTCTGCATGCCCAGTGGACCGGTGAGCCACTTCCGGGTCAGTTCATCGGGTTTCATCTTGCTGGCCTTCGCCACGCAGGCCAGCGATCGTGAGTAGGCGGCGGTGTTGTAGGACCACCTGGTGCCGGCCGGAGCCGCGTACCGCAGCCGCGTGTCCAGTCCGCTGGTCATCGTGATCAGGTGGCGAATCGTGATCCGTTTCTCGAAGGCGGCCGCCGCCCGTGACCAGCCAGGTCCCAGGTGCCTGTGCACCGGGTCGTCCAGTGCCAGGAGTTTCTGGTGTTGTGCGATACCCACCAGCATCGCCGTCACGCTCTTCTGGGCTGATGCGATGTCCTCAATCGGCCGGCCCTTGGCATCCTTGCCGAGCAACATGTGGAAGTACGGGTTCGGCTTTCCGTCGCGGGTTTTTTCCGTGGGCTTCAGTTGCCAGTACTGCTCGGCCAGCAGTCTGCCTCGATAGACGAGGACGACTGCCGAAGAATTGTTCTGCCCGGCAAAGGTCAGTGCGGTCTTCAGCTTCGCCGGGTCCCAGCCGGCACGCCGGGGGTCGATGCGTTCCCACTTCTCACCACTGGGCGGAAAGTACAGGTCGGACCCGTTCTTCTCGGCGGCACACGCCGTCAACGACAAGGCGGCGACGAGCAGCAGGGACCTGGGCATGAGTTGGTTCCCGGGGCGGGGTTGATGTCATAATGGGCTGTCTTCTCCAGTGTCCGGGTGCGGGCGGTCAGTGGTCAATCAAGGCGAGGCAGAAATGCGGGCTGTGATCCAGAGGGTGTCGCGGGCGAGCGTGACGGTGGACGACGAGGTGGTGGGCCGGATCGATCGCGGGCTGCTGGTGCTGTTGGGTGTCGAACAGGGTGACACGCAGGACGACGTGATCTGGATGGCCAACAAGGTGGTGGGCCTGCGGGTGTTCGAGGATGACGAGGGGAAGATGAACCTGGATGTCGGCGAGGTGGGGGGCGCGATCCTGGCGGTCAGCCAGTTCACGTTGTTGGGTGATTGTCGCAAGGGGCGGCGCCCCAGTTTCGTGGCGGCCGCAGCGCCCGAGGAGGCCAACGGCCTGTACCGCAGCTTCGTGGCCGAGGTGACGGGGCAGGGGGTCGAGGTGCAGGAGGGGCGGTTCCAGCAGCAGATGGACGTCGAACTGGTCAACGACGGACCGGTGACGCTGCAGGTCGACAGCCGCAACCGCCGCTGATCACCCTTGCCCGAGACGATCGACGGCGTCGGCTGCCCGTCCGTGATGAGGCCGCAGTTCCAGGCAGCGACGGTAGGCGTCGATGGCTGGTTGTCGTCGGCCCTGGTGCCTGTGGCACTCGCCGAGAAAGAAGAACGAGTCGGCCTGTTCCTGGTGATCGACGGCCGTGGCCTGCTTGAACAGCGGGACGGCCTGCTCGAGCCGATTCTCGCGAAAGGCCTGCAGGCCTTCGGCGTGTTTGCACAGTGCCTCGAGCCGTTCGATTTCCCCCGGCTTGCCGTTCTTCGTGATCAACCGGGCCATCAATCGGCAGATCTTCGGATCGAGCCGGTACCGCAGCGCCCGCTGGAAGGTGCTGAACACATCGGCCGGATCTTCTCCGGCGGCCTGCCGGGCGAGTCCGAGTTCGATCAGCGTTTCGGCGGTCGCTCCATCACGACGGATGAGCGTCTCGATCAGCTTCACGGCTGAAGCCGCCCGGCCGCGTCGCAGTTCGATTGAAGCCAGCAGCCGGGCGACTCGGGGCCGGTACGCGATCCCGAGGATCTCGGTGAGTTCCTTGACGACCGCATCGAGATTCCGCGGTGAGGCCAGGCGACCGGCTCGGAAGATGCGGTTGTCGAGGCCGAATTCGTGGGACCGGTCACCGAGCCGGTCAGCGACGGCGTCGGTCGCAATCGTCTCGGGCATTCGCTCGGCCAACTCGCGATCACGGTGGGCCTTGTTGAACTCGCCCAGGTGCTCGGCGGCCCTGGCACGCAACTGGTACAGCCGGTGGACGTCGGCGTGGTCGGCGATCAGCCGGTCGAGGATCGGCATCGCTTCGGCGGACCGGTCCGAATGGACCAGCAGGTAAGACAACAGGTACTGTCCCGCGAGATGATTCGGGCCGATTTGCCGGAGTTCGGCCTCGGCGCTCTTCGTGTCGGCCACCGAGTCGGGCCTGTCGCCCCGCAGGTGATTCCGGGCCGAGATGTAGCGGCAGTCGTCGCGTCTCTTCGTATCCAGTCCGGCGACCGGGGACAGTTGAGCGGTCGACCTGGTCGTTTGCCCCAGGCGGTTCAGCACCAGTCCCCACCAGAACAAGTTGTTTGCCGACTGGGGATCGAGTTGCGTGGCCCGGCCCAGGCACCGATCGGCCTCGGGAAAGAACCCGTAGACGGCGAATGCCTGTCCGAGGGCCAGCCAGTCGTCGCTTTGTCCGGGGGTGTCTGCGGCAGCCCGGAGTTTCCGGAAATCTCTTGCCGTCTCGGTGTCGACCAGAAGAGCCACCGGCGGTCGGGGCGGGACGGGGCGACTGAGTTTTCCGGAAACGGCCCATCCCGAGACGACCGACTCGATCACGAGTACGACGGTCAGCAGCAATTTCGGGTGGAGCCGGCTCATTTCCGGTTTCCGTTGATCCAGGTTGTTACTCCACCCAGGCGTCGAAACGGCGGAATCACGTGCCAGCCACCGGCGACGATGTCGGGTTGCCGGTCGCCGTTGATGTCACCGGTGGCGACGGTGACCAGGTGTGTCGGGCTGGAGGCGATCTGCTGGTGGGTGAATTGCTGGTGGCCGTCGTTTTCGAGCCAGACCAGGCTGGCGGTGCCATCGCGGTACCAGGCATTGAACATGCTGACCAGAACGACATCGTTGTCGCCATCGCCGTCGAGATCGGCAACCGAGGCGGCGTGAGCGCCACCCAGGCTGCTGATGCGGTGCACCGCGAATGACCAGTCGCCGGTGTTTTCGAACCAGAAACAACCGTGGTAGGGCTGAGGGTAGGTGTAGGCGTACTCGAGGTTGTCACCGACGGTGACCAGCAGATCGACATCGCCGTCGTTGTCGAGGTCGGAAGTGATCATCCCCGAACCGCCGATGTCGAAATTCAGCCACTTGTGCAGCAGTCGTTTCCGAAAACGCCCTTCGCCCTGGTTCTCGAATGCCCAGATCTCCTCGTCGTCCTGCGAGACATTGGCCGCAATGTCGAGATCTCCGTCACCGTCCAGGTCGGCCAGGGGAACGTTGATGGTGCCGGGTGCATGAAGCAGTTGGTGGTCCCTGAACCGCCGCTGGCCGATGTTCTCGAGCCACAGCACACGGCCACGGGCGTAGCCGAATTCGGCTACGGCCAGGTCCAGGTCGCCATCGCCGTCGAGATCGCCGGCCTGGATGTCGGCGATCCGGCGGGTGCCGTCGAGCAGGACGTGACGGTCGTAGCGGTCGCCGTTTCGCTCCAATAAGAGGATGCGACCCACGTGACTGTCGTCCGGGAATGCGTTTCCGAGGATGGCGACCAGGATGTCGAGGTCACCATCACCCTCGATATCGACGACCGTGGCATGGGACGGAGCAGCCATGCGGGCCTGGATCGGGTGCTCGCTCCATTTGCCGCCGTTGCCTCGGCGGTAGGAGACCAGCCGGTGGGCGAGGGCGTCGCAGGCGAGGATTTCGGGTTTCGAGTCACCGTCGAGATCGACGATCTGGACGTGGCTGATCCGAGGCGGGATCTCGATCGACGGTCCCGGCGACTGCCTCCGGAACGGAATTTCGCTCGGCGGGTAGATCGAACCGGGATTGTGAGGGGTCTGCGGCAGCGAGCCGCTTGCCGGAAGCCGTGGCAAGACGATCCAGGTGGCCAGCGGCACCACGACGACTAGGATCGCCAGGACGATCTCGGTGCGGCGGCTCGGACTCTCGGCGGGGTGGCTGATGGCTGTGGACCGTCCGAAAACTGGGGGAAACTGCGGGAAGAACGGCGAATGGCACCAACCGCGGGTTTCTATGGATAAGTTAACATAACAGACATTATCGGACGTTCCCGTCGATGAGAATCAGCACCGAGACAACCGACGCACACAAAAACGGCACGCGCTGGATTTTCCCGACCAATTCCCCGGCGACGACGCCCAGGATCGACTCGAGCGGAATCTCGTTCGATTGTGAGACTGGCGGCGAACACGAAAACGGCCCCCGCTGAATCTTGCGCTAGGAACCGGGACCGGAATCCGGATCGGAACCTGAATCGGAACCTGAATCGGAACCTGAATCGGAACCTGAATCGGAACCTGAATCGGAACCTGAATCGGAACCTGAATCGGAAATGACCGATTCATCGAAGATGCCCAACCGGCGGAATTTCTCGTATCGCCGATCGAGCAGTTCGTCAGTGGGAAGTTCAGTGAGGCCACGGATCGCCTCGACCAGAGATGCCTTGAGTGTCATCGCCATCTGGCGATGATCGCGATGGGCCGCTCCCAGCGGTTCGGGAATCACCTCGTCGACGACACCAAGACGCAACAGGTTGTCGGAGGTGAATTTCAGCGCCTTGGCTGCTTCCTCGCGAAACTCAACGTGTTTCCAGAGTATCCCGGCACAGCCTTCGGGGCTGATGACCGAGTAGTAGGAGTATTGCAGCATGGCGATGTGGTCGCCGATGCCGATCCCCAATGCTCCGCCGGACCCCCCTTCCCCGATCACCACGCAGATGATGGGGGTCTTGAGCTTCGAGATCTCGCGGAGATTGATGGCGATGGCGTAGGCCTGGCCGCGTTGTTCGGCTTCGATCCCCGGGTAGGCGCCCTTGGTATCGATGAAGCAGACAATCGGCAGTCCGAATTTGGCGGCCATCTGCATCTTGCCCAGCGCCTTGCGATACCCTTCAGGATGGGCCATCCCGTAGTTGTGTTTTTTTTGCTCCTTGATATCGCGGCCCTTGTGCTGACCGACGAAGAGCACCTTGAGTGAATCAAGGGTGACAAATCCCGTGAGTATCGACGGGTCGTCGCGAAAGGCTCGATCGCCGTGCAACTCGACAAACTCGTCAAAAATCAGCTCAAGGTAGTCGAGAGTCTGGGGGCGTTCCGGGTGCCTGGCGACCTGGGTGATCTGCCATGCATCCAGGTTGGCGAAGATCTCGCGGCGTTTCTGAGTGATCTCGAGTCTCAGGTCTCGGATTTCCGCGCGGGTCTCCGGCGACGGATCGTCCTTTTGCTCGAGATCAGCAAGGCGATCCTCGAGCTCGTAGATCGGGCGTTCGAACACCAGTTGGTTGCGGGGTGGCATGAGCGATAAGGGGCGTGAGAGGGTCGGTAGAGAGGCGAGACGGACCGGCAGGTCGGCCGACCTGCTGCCGGTTCACTCGATCTCGGGCAACTCCTCCATCAGCGGCAGATCGCCATCGTCGGCCTCTGGTGGCGTGTTGCTGGCGGGTGGCAACTGAGGTTGTTGCGCGGGCGGCGCGGCTGGGGGCGGTTGTCCGGGCAGCGGGGCCGGAGTGGGCGTTCCAGGCTGAGCGGGAACTGGGGCGGGTGGCTGGCCGGGGACGGGCAACGTCCCCCCTGCCCCACCGGGTGGTCCCGGCATGGGCATTCCGGGTCCGGGCAGGCCCGGCATCGGAGCCCCGGGCATCATCGGAGCCCCGGGCATGCCGGGCATCATCGGAGCCCCGGGCATGCCGGGCATCATCGGTGCCGCGGGCATGCCGGGCATCATCGGTGTCGCGGGCATGCCGGGCATCATCGGTGTCGCGGGCATGCCGGGCATCATCGGTGCCGCGGGCATGCCGGGCATCATCGGTGCCGCGGGCATGCCGGGCATCATCGGGGCTGCAGGCATGCCGGGCATCATCGGGGCTGCGGGCA
>CAUZRQ010000045.1:0-39102 GCA_963582065.1 Planctomycetota bacterium
GGCTTCAGCACAAAGACCTCGGCCAACCCGAGCATGCGATCGGGGCCGAAGTTGTTGATCTTCTCGAGTCGGACGTACCGGCTGCGAGTTCCCTTGGGGAATCGGAACACGACATCGGGCCGTCGTCCCTGGATGTGTCCGATGTCGCGAAAGACGAGCTTCTCGGAGACCCCGTCGTACTCGACCTTCCCCAACTGTCCGGCCCCGGTCGAGGCCGTCGACGTCCGCAGTACCAGGCTGCGGACCCGCCGACCGATTTCGGGCCCGTCGTTCCAGTTCCAGATCCAGAGTTCGCTGAGTTCGATCACGGCGGGCAGTTCGAATTCCACCCAGGCGTCCTTGTGCCCGTCCTCGGCGGTCATCCACATACCCAACGGCTTGGGCCGTTCCTTCGGCTCCCCCTGGTACCAGTCGTGTCCGGGGTACCTCGCCTGGTCAGTCGAAACGCACCCGGGGTAGCCAATCAGTCCAAACGGTCCATTGGTTCCGGTGCGGGCATCAAACGCCTTGGCCCCCAGCCTGAGGGTGTCGACATGCCACGCCGACTCGTCGCCGTCCTTCTGGTTCGACGAGGCCCGGACGGCCACGGGAACGATCACCTCTCCGGCCTCAGCCGGGCCGGGCCACGACACCGCAACCACCAACAGGACAAGACACCAACGCAACAACACTTTTGGGCACGCCATGCGAAAGACTCTCCGTCAGGTGTCAGCTCGGACTCGGATTGCAGTTCCGATCCTAACTCACCCACGGGTCTCCGACACGGCAACCTGGTGGTGCATTGCCACATCTCCGGTCCTGCCAGGCGGCCACCTGGTCAGGCCGTCGCGACACGCATCGCGTACAGGTCGGCGGACTTCAGCTGGAACCGGAAACGGATCGCCTGCCCCTGGAGATCCGACAGGTTGGCGTCGCCCTTCCAGGCCACCTCGCGATCCACCGTGTCCCCGAAGAGTTCGTGGCAGTCGTCGAGAGTGAATCCCTTCGCGGGTGATCCATCGGCCCGCTGCAATTCGACGCGAATCGAACCGGCTGCCGATGTGGCGAAGTTCAACCGCAATTGCCGGCCGGTGAATCGCAGGGGCCTGGTCAGCAATTCTCCACCGGCCATTGAAGCACCGACCGAGACGAATCCATCCAGTCGCAACGTGTACCGCCTGAGCGCACAACTGGTCCCGGTCCAGCCGCTCTCTTTCCCGTAGACCGACAACTCGCGATCGGCACCCGACAGATCCGAGGCCGTCTCGACCGGCCGAGAGGCCATGCCCAGGTGACTGTAGTTCCACGTGTCGGGACGCTCGGGACCCGGTGGAATGAACGCGTCGTTCCACCGCTTGAAGTGAACACCGTCGCGACTGGCCATCACCAGGGCCTCGGTCAGCCCCGTCCCGTAACGCTCGTTGGCCTCCGCCCGCATCTCGCGGTGGGCCCGCTCGGGCAGTGCCCGCATCGATGGACTCCACCCCCGCTCCACGTACCGCATCGGGAAACCAACCAGGATATGAGGTGCCCGGTGATAGGGACTCACCTGGTTGGTGTACATGTGCTCCTCGGGCGAGTCTTCATAGGCCAGGTCGGCCGTATTCTTCCAGTTGAAGAAATCGTCCGAGGATGCCGTGCGGATTGCACGCAGTCCGGCAGGTTTCCACACCTTTTGTTCAGTGATCCCCTTGGTGAAATACCGCCAGTAGGCCCGGTAACATCCGGCGGTCTCATCCCAGAATGCCAGGTTCTGGGAATCGAACGCTCCGTTGGTGATCACTGGTTTCTTGCGGAGCAGTCGCCAGTGGATGCCGTCGGGCGAGGCGAACGCAAACAGGCCTCCTTCGCGCATGGTTCCCCCGAGGGCCTTGTATTTCTGGTCGGCCGGGCATCCGGGCCGCGTGTCGAGAAACGGTGAGAAATTGTGGGTCCCGACTCCAGCCCAGATGATGTTGTTCCTCTTCGAGCCGTTGAACTCGACAATGCCCAGGTCCGGTTTCGTCCAGCGGATCCCGTCATGACTTTCGGCATAACAGTAGAACTCGGGATGCGTGTTGGTGATCAGCCGACCGTCGACCACCGACAACTGCTTGCCACGGTAGTACATCCGGTAGAGATAACCGTCCTGGAAGACCGTGTGGTATCCGCAACTGGTGCCTTCCCACGAAGCGTCGTGGACGATGGCCAGGTCGCGAGCCACCGGGTTGTGCAGTTCCTGTCGAGCCGCCCCTTTCAACCGCTCGATCAGGTGACCGTCGATGAACAGCTCGCGACGCGACCCGATTGAAATTTCCCGGGGCGGCTTTGGCCAGTAGGCCGCCTGCACCGAATCGGGCTGCACCGTTTCCGACAATGTCGCCGCAGACGCTCCGACTGCGACTGACGCCTTCAGAAAAGACCGTCGGTTCACATCGCCGCTGGATGAATGGGTCGAAGTCATTCCTGGTGCCCCCCCTGGAGAACTGGCCTGTACCGAAGCGAGTGTTTCGCAACGAATTGTATGACATGCTCGGCTAACATGCAGCGAACTCGAGCCACATCACAGGATCGCCTCATGGCCTGCCCCACGCCCCTGCGTCCCGACCAACCGCTCACTCGGTCTTTCGGTATCACCGTCGCCCTCATGCTGCTGACCGCTGGTTCGGTCTTCGCCCAGCAACAGCTCTCCGAGGCCGTCGGCCAACAGGGGATGGTCGTCAGCGTCAGCCCGCCCGCCACTCGTGCCGGACTCGAAATACTTAAGGCCGGCGGCAACGCCGTCGATGCGGCGGTGGCCGTCGAATTTGCCCTGGCGGTCACCTGGCCGGAGGCGGGAAACATCGGCGGGGGGGGATTCATGATGGTCCATCCCGGCGGTGATCGCCGCCGCGGCCGCGTCGTCTGCATCGATTACCGCGAAACCGCTCCACGAAGAGCCACCGAAACAATGTTCGGCCCCCGCGACGGGCGGTACACGCACAAGATCGTCGGCGTTCCCGGCACCGTGCACGGCATGGTGACTGCCCACAAGCGATATGGGTCCGTGAAGTGGAAGCGACTGCTTCAACCGGCCATTCGCCTGGCCCGCGGCGGTTTCGAGGTCGATGTCGCACTGGCCCGATCACTCAACTCGGTGCTTGCCAGCCGCAGAGTCCGCCGGGGAGAACATCATCTGGAGCTGATCCGGGTCTACGGGAAGCCCGAAGGCCGCTGGAAGGCCGGTGACCGCCTGGTGCTGCCCGACCTGGCTCAAACACTCGACCGAATTGCCGCCAAGAAGGACGACGGATTCTACGAGGGCCGAATCGCCAGGCTGATCAAAGAAGAAATGATACGCGGTGGCGGCCTGATCACCCGGCGGGACCTCGAAGATTACCGCGCCCGGGTTCGCCCGGCCGTTCACGGCACCTTCCGTGGTCATGACATCTACGGCGCTCCTCCGCCCAGTTCCGGTGGCACCTGCGTGGTCCAGATGCTCAACGTGCTGGAACACCTCGAACTCCGGAACCACCCACGCTACTCCACCCGCAACCTGCACCTGCTGACCGAAACGATGAAGCGGGCCTTCTGCGACCGTGCCCGGCACCTGGGGGACTCGGACTTCGTCGACATCCCCGCACACCTGGTCACGAAGTCCTACGCCGCCAAATTGGCCGGCGGAATCGACCTCGAAAAAGCGACCCCCAGTGAGAAGCTGGCCCCCGAGATCCAGATCGCCGACGAATCACCCCAGACCACGCACTTCTCGGTTGTCGACTCTCGCGGCATGGCCGTTTCCAACACCACCACACTGGAAGGCAGTTGGGGTGCGAAGATCGTCGTCCGGGGAGCGGGTTTCGTGCTGAACAACGAGATGGGGGACTTCAACTGGTTTCCCGGCCACACCGATCGCCGTGGCCGCATCGGCACCCCGGCCAACCGTATCCGGCCTCGCAAGAGAATGCTCAGTTCCCAGGCCCCCACCATCGTGGCCCGCAACGGGCACCCCGTGTTGGTCACCGGCAGCCCGGGTGGCCGAACCATCATCAACACCGCGCTGCAGATGGTGCTGGGCATTGTGGAATTCGGCCAGGATCTGCCGTCGGCGATGAGAGCTCCGCGAGTTCATCACCAGTGGCTGCCCGATCGACTGATCATCGAAACCCACAGCGAGGCCATCTCCGACGACGTCGTGAAACAACTCAAGGCGATGGGCCACACCGTCTCCACCCGGTCCCGCCGCAGCTACCAGGGCGACGCGCACTCGATCCTGGTTGACCCGAAGACCGGTCGACTTCACGGAGTTGCCGACTGGCGCCGCAACGGGCTTGCCGCAGGGTTCTAGAGAACGCGCTACTGGTCGGCCGGGAGTCTCGGGATGCTGTCCGGAGACGGATCGTCACCGACGAGGCCTGGACTCCGGGGCAGTTTTGCCAACGCGACGACGATTCCCAGCAGGATCAGCACCGCACAGACGCCGAAACTGACTCGGAATCCCAGCGCCGCACTCGTCATGTCGCCCAGTTGCCACCCGGCATCCTTGACCGAATCGGCGATCGCGCCGAACAGGTAACCGGTCGGTGCCGCCGGCACCATCAACAACGTGACGAACGCCATGTTGCGTCGGATGTCGCCGGGCCGGGACGCCGACAGGATGTAGTTGGGGGCGTAGACGCCAATCAACTCGCCGGCCCCGTACAGTCCAAAGGCGACCAGGTAGGCGGTGCCGGTCGCGAAGATTGCCCAGACCTGCGCCAGCAGGAAGATGGTCGCCGTGGCCACCAGTCCCTGCCGTGGGCACGAACGGGTCAGCAGCCAGCCCAGTACGGCACCAGCCACCACCTTGAAGCCGAACCTCAAGGCGTTCTGCATGCCGGCGAACTTCGCCGGCTCGTCGCCCAGGACCTCAGGGGTGAACAGGGCCATGTTCGATGGGATCGTGTTTCCTGAATACACCAGCACGGTGACCACCGTCGCCAGCAGCAGCACGCGTTGAGTCAGGATCGGACGAAAGTGATGCAGGAATCCCGCGGCGGACAACGCAGCCGCGATGTAACCGCCGAACTGGTACATCGACGAACCGGTGAATGCACCGGCCTGGACCAGCGCAATCGAGACGACCATCAGCGGCAGGCCCACCAGCAGGCCCAGCACCTCGCCGATCGGCTCGCGCGACGGCTCGACCTCCACCTCGGGCAACTTGAAGAACCATGGCAGGATCGAAGCGATGATCATCACCGGAACGCCACAGGCAAACAGCACGACAAAGCCGTCGAGGTCCTCGGGACTCTCGAATTTGAGGCCGAAGAAATTGCCGCCCAGCAACAGCGTCTGAACAAAGGACCCGATCACGGCCAGTACCGGGCCGGCTCCGAACGCCAGCCCCAGTGCCAGCCCCCGTCGCCGCTCGTCGGACCCTCGACCGACCATCTCCCACAGCAGCGCGATCGCCGTCGGCCCGGCGGCTCCCGACACGGCCCCCTGCAGGATCACCACGCCGATCTTCACCGAATCCGCAACAGGCATCGACAACACCAGGGCGGTCACAAACAGCATTGCTGCCGTCGAGCCGTAACAGATGCTGAGGTTGCGGCGCAGCGAAACAATGCCCGGCGACAGCCACGCCAACAGGACCGGCATGGCCGTCAGGGCAAAGAACATCGTTGCCGGCAGGTTGGCGACACGGGCATTCGCCCCCAGTTTCTCGCACAACGATGCCTGCGTGATGCCCACGTAGAGCACCGGGGCCGCCAGGTACTGCATCCCCGTGCACAGGGCGAACAACACGAGGTTGTTCAACTGAACTCGTCTCGGCAGCGAGCACTGCTCACCGGAATCCGCGACCGGGGTGTTTTCTAGTTCGCTCATCGGGTCGCTTGTTTTCGAGTTCCGGCTCTACAGGGGCAGCGACACGACCTGCCCCGACTGGGCCGACCGCAGGCACGCCTCACAGATTTCGACCGCCTTGCGGCCCTCGAGTCCGCCCACGTGAGGTGCACGCTGCTCCCGGATACTGTCGACAAAGTCCTGGATCACACCCGCGTGCGGGAACAACCGGATTGGCGACTTGGGCTCCTTGAGGTAATCGAAACGCTCGGGCTCGTAGATCCGTTCCCACGACTCACCCTGCCCGAGGTCTAGGAACTCGAAATTCTCGAGATCGAACATCGCGTCACGACCGAAGACCTGGAACCGCACCTCGCTGGAGGGCAGGCTGGGGGCCGGCAGTTCCCCCGTGATCCACATGTGCGCCTGGATTCCGTCCTCGAAACCGATCTGGGCCATCACGGAGAGATTTGGGGTGTCGAGATCGCTGAAGGTCGTCGACTGGGCGTAGACGCTGACTGCCTCCCGGCCGGTCAACCACCTCAGGAAATCGGCGTTGTGCGAGGCCATGCCCATGAACAAACCACCCCCGGACGGGTCGAACATCCACTGTCGGTCGTCGTACAGTCCGCGTGTCGTCGGCAACGGAAAGGCCGAAACGGTCCGCATCATCTGGATCGGCCCGATCACCCCGTCGTCGATCAGCGCCTTGGCCTTCATCGTGATCTTGCGGTACCGCTCGGTCTTGACCACTGCGAGGTTCACGCCCGCCGCTTCACACGCGGTGATCATCTCGTCGCACTCGGCGATCGTGGGTGCCATGGGTTTCTCGGCCAGGACATGCTTCCCGGCAGCCGCCGCCTTCCGGGTCAGTTCAGGGCGATCCTGGTCCGGCGTCGCCAGAACCACCGCGTCGATGTCGTCGCGGGCCAGCAATGCATCGACATCCGGTTCGGCCGGCACCTGGTAATCGGCCGCCAACGCCGGCGCCCGCGTCCCGCCCGCAATCGCCACCAGGTGACACCCCTCGGTGTGGTTCGCCACCGATTCGCTGTAGGTGATCCCCATAAAACCGCTGCCGATCATCCCGATGCCAACGCTGTCCATGACTTGTCCGTCCTAATCTGCCAGCCTGATTTCCACGCGATCCAACACCGGGTAACGGTCACCGTTGTCGGAGGTGAACGTGGCACGGTACTGCAGAACACGATCTCCGGGCAACAGTGCGAACTTCCTCCCCCGCACCTCCCGCCACGGCCGATCGCCCAACTCCTGTCTTGTCGCAGCCGATCGCACCGCGATCGCCAATCCACCGCCCCGGGGCACATCGGCCTCGATCCGCACCCGCCCCCGCCTGGCCGTTCTGACCCATTCCAATGCCCGGGACTCGAACGTCTCGCGGTAACTCCGATCCATCACGTTGCCGATGTCCAGTGCCCACATCAGGTGCGTTCCGTTGGTCGGCAACCGTGTCATTCGAGGATTCCGGAAACGATGCCCGTCGTTGTAGAAGACACGAGAGAAGACCCGGTGATTGCCGTGCTGGGTGTGACAGGCCACGGCCAGGTCGATCAGCCCGTCGCCGTTGAAGTCGCCGGCCAACGAATCGTTGACCGAATCGCAGATCAGAGTCGAACGGCGTCGCGTGTGAAATCCACCGGCAGAGCCCCAGTAGATATGACACGCCAGGTCTTCTCGAGTCAGTTCGCCGCTGTGCTGGGGCGAGAAGATGTCGAGATGGCCGTCGCCGTCGAAGTCGGCGATTGTCCGTCCCAGCGGCGAGAAGCCGGGCAGCCACTGAGAATTTGACTGGCGAAACCCTCGGCGACGATCGCCCCAGAAGATGCGACTGCCCATGTCGCGGATGGACGAGACCGGGTCGGCATAGGTTCCGGCGAACAGGTCGATCTGGCCATCCCCATCCAAATCGGCGGTGCTCATGCCCAGCACGCCGGCCAGGTTCAGCAGCGACGAACGTTCGGCAGAAAACCCGTCACGCTGTCCCCACAGGATCCGAATCGTGTGCTTTGTCCTCGAACCGTGCGCGATGTCTAACCAGCCGTCGTCGTTGAGATCGGCAACGACGTGTTCCTGCGAGTACCCCGGCTTGTCGATCTGCACCCGCCGACCGGTGTCGTACCCCTTGGAGGAACCGTAATAGACGAACAATTGATCGACCTTTCCCGGCCCCTCGGCGGCAAACGCCTCGAGAACCAGGTCCAGCCAGCCGTCACGATCGAGATCGGCCACGCTGCTGGTGCCCAGGTAGTGTTCGCGAATCACCGAGCGGCGGTTCTTCAGGTCAAAGCCGTTCTTGCCGCCCCAAAAGATGTTGGCCCCCTGTTCGGTCTCGCCAGATCCGTCGGTATGAGCGTGCCCTGAGTTGAGCAACACGAGGTCGACGTGGCCGTCGGCATTCAGGTCGGCTGCACTCGACTCGTATCCACTCTGAAAGGGGATCTTCCAGACCCGTCCGGGGTCAAAGCCGTCCCGGCCGCCCCAGTAGACGTGAACCGGCACGGCCTCGTCGTACCGACCGGCGATGCTGTTGCAAAACACGACCCGTCCACGGGTTCCCGTCGTCTTCGCCGAAGCAATCGCCACGTCGGTGGTTCCCGACGTACGGAATCCACCCGGGATTTCCTTGAAGCCGCGACGGCCATCACCCAGCCAGGCACGCGACTTCCCGTCGAAGGTGCCGTTGGCCTGGTGGATCGCGACAGCCAGGTCGGTGTGCCCGTCTCCGTCCAAGTCACCGATCGCCGAGGCCACCGCAGCCGGTGCAGCCAATCTCAGTTGGCGATCGCGCGAGAACAAGGGTCCCGTGGTCTTGGCCGCACTCCCCCAGAGCACGATCACGGCATCTCGAGCCCCCTGCCCGGCACCGGCCTGTTCGCCACCGGCCGCCCGAGCTGAACTGAAGCGTGTCAGCACGAGATCGGGGGCCCGGTCCCCGTCAACGCGTCCCACGACGACCTGCGAGGCGGCATGGGCCTTGAACGACTCGGGCGCGTGCCATTTCCGCTTGCCACTCGAACGCACCACCCACAGTGTCTCACCCGATGTCCCGACAACCAGGTCCGACCGTCCGTCGCCATCCACGTCGCCGCCGGTCACGCACAACCCCGAGGGTCCCGGCAGAGGGACGTCCTGCCGTTTCGTCAGGGACCAGAACACCGTCACCCGTCCGTCGGACCGCAGGACCGCCAGGTCGTTGGATCCGTTGCCGTCAAAGTC
The DNA here is from genome assembly GCA_963582065.1 of Planctomycetota bacterium. Lineage (GTDB taxonomy): Bacteria > Planctomycetota > Planctomycetia > Planctomycetales > Planctomycetaceae > UBA8437. The sequence goes on from CAUZRQ010000045.1 coordinate 9,004, forward strand.
CGCCCCGGCAATCTCGACGGCCTGCTCGATTCCCAGGTCGGTGAAACCGGCCGCCGAGTACCCACGACGACTGCCATGAAAGACACGGACGATCCGTCCCCGGGGCTGAGCAATCCGCCAGTGACCGGCTCCCAGCACCGCGAGGTCAGGCCACCCGTCGTGATTCAAGTCGACGATCCGGACGTTGACGGCTTCGTTCATCGGCAACGCACTGGTCACCCGCCGTCCCGACCATCCGTCCGCTCCACCCCAGGCAATCGACAGGAAGCGTCGAGGGTGATGCACACCGATCGCGTTGGGGCAGAATGCGGCATCCAGGTGTCCGTCCTTGTTGAGGTCTCCCAGCACCACTCGCCGAGATCCTTCGACCGGCAGGTCGTGGCTCGCCCCCGAGGATTTCCCGTCGACCACGCCGACGGTGGCCGGCAGCATCTGGTAGGTGTCGTGCGTGCAGTTGAACACCAGATCCAGGTGTCCGTCGCCGTTGAGATCGAATCGGTTGATCGTCCTCAAGGTGCCGTCGTGAGCGGCATACAGGTTGAACCCGGCACCGCCCAGCCGGCCGGCCGAAAAGTGCGCGAACGTCTCGTCGACGAATCGACCGGGTTCGGCACCGGTGGCGACCGTCGTCGACCCTGCCACGATCCCCGCCACCGCCAACACGGACACGACTCGCACGAGCATTCGGCTCACGGCCCTTTCTCCATCAGCACGGTTCATCACGACGCTCTTCAGTGTACGACTCCGCACCCGAGCATTCACCTCGCGCCGGTTCCTTCCGCCGTCCGCGGCTTGTGAAACTGGCCTTAGCCGGCCAGGCGGCGGTAGACTAAGCTGACAGACCCATGACCTGACGATCACCGCTTCATGCTGACTGTCCTCGGAAATCCCCGTCGCACCTGCCAGGGCCTGGACCGGCGCGAATGGTTGCAGGTCGGCGGTGCCGGCCTGTTTGGAGTCCACGCTGCCATGGCCCGGGCGGCCGAATCGGTCGCGAACAACCCCACCGGGGGCAAGGCCAAGGCCGTGCTGTTTGTCTTCCTTTATGGGGGACCCAGCCAGCTCGACACCTTCGACATGAAGCCCGACATTCCCCGGGCGTACGCCGGACCCTTCCAGCCGATCGATGCGGTGACACCCGGCCTGAGAATCTGCGAGCACCTGCCCCGGCTGGCGGCCCGATCCGATCGTTACGCCACCATTCGCACGGTCACGCACCCTCAGAACGACCACAACGGCACGCACTTCATCCAGACCGGCCACACCATTCCACCGGCCAACCGGGGTGCCGCCAACGTGGCGGCCACCAACGTCGACTGGCCCGCCTTCGGCTCGGTCATCTCCTACCTCGACCACCGGGCTTCCCCGACGGGCCAACTCGACTTTCCACCCTACATCTACCTGCCCCAACGGCTGGGGCACTACGCCGGCTACGACATCAACGGACAGTACGCCGGCTGGCTCGGCAAGGCCTACGACCCGATGGCGACCGCCATCCCAAAACAGCATTCGCAGGACAACCCGTTTTTCCGCGACTGCACCGACAAGGAACTCGATTTTCGTCTCACCGGTCTCGACCCACTTCCCGGCATCACGCTCGATCGGCTCAACACCCGGCAACGACTGCTCACTCAACTCGAATCACGACGCCGCGAACTCGATGCCTCTCCCGCCACTCGCACCTACACGGCTCAGCAACAACAGGCCCTTGGACTGATTCACTCCAGTGACATCGCCCGGGCCTTCGATATCCGGCAGGAACCCGACAGGCTCCGAGACACCTACGGGCGAAACCTCTTTGGACAGTCGCTGATCATGGCGCGGCGTCTGATCGAATCGGGAGCCCGCTTTGTCACCGTCGGCTGGGACATGACCGTTCGCGGTGACGACACGACCAGCTGGGACAGCCACCGCGAGTTGACCCGCATCAACCGTGACCACCTGCTCCCCGGGCTCGATGTCGGGCTCTCGGCACTGCTGGACGACATGGGCCAGACCGGGCTGCTCGACGAGGTACTGGTGATCACCGGCGGTGAGATGGGCCGCACACCGAAGTTCGAAAACCGGGGCTCCCAGGACGGCCGTGACCACTGGTCGTACTGTTTCCCCATGCTGCTGGCCGGAGCCGGCATCCGCGGCGGGCTGATCCACGGAGTCTCCGACAAGCACTCGGCCTACCCCGCCGAACAACCCGTCACCCCGGGCGACCTGGCCGCCACCGTTTACCACTCGCTGGGCATCCCGCCTGATACCCGCATCCCCGACGCCCAGGACCGTCCCACTCCACTGGTCGACAAGGGACGTCCACTGACCCGGCTGTTCGGCTGACCGCCATGAGGTACGCCAGGTGAAACACACGGACCCGTTGTTCTGGAACTATTCGCTGGCCTACTTTCTGGTCGGAGCCGGGTCAGCAGCCATCGCTCTCGAAGTCCTCGACGGCGGTGCGTCGGACTGGACCGGGCTGATCATGATCTGGCTCGGCGTGATGGTGCTGACGGCGGCCAAGAGGAAACCACGAGACGAGTGATCGGGCTCCCGAGGGCCGCACTCACTTCGGCAACGGGGTGTCCACCGCGATCACCCACCAGGCCACCGGACCGGCCTCGTCGGTCGCAAACCGCTCGAGCAACCCGTCGTCGAGGATCCGGAACGAAGCGATCCGGCCGCTGGATTCACCGGCGGCGTACAGGTAGCGGCCGGTCGGATCGATAGTGAACGACCGCGGCGTTTTTTCCGTCGGCACCTGCCCCAACGACGTGGCGCGACCTGTCCGCTGATTGACGACGTAACAGGCGATGCTCTCGTGTCCCCGGTTGGCCACGTAGACGAATCGCCCGTCGGGTGTCATCTCGCACCGTGCCGTGGCATTGGCCTCCTTGTTGAATTCTCTGGGCAGACTGCTGAGAGTCTGAAGAGACTTCAATCGGCCCGTTTTCGGGTCAACCGAAAACACGCCCAGGGAATCCCCGGCCTCATTACTCGTGTAAGCCCAGCGATCACTGGGATGCATCACAATGTGGCGAGGATGCTCACCTTTGGGACGGGCCAGGAACGGCGGATCCAGGGCTTTCAGTCGTCCCCGCGCCGTGTCGAACGCGAATTGATGAATGCGGTTGCCACCGGTGTGTGGAACAAAGACGAATCGGTCCTTCGAATCGATGGCCACACCGTGCGCTTTTTCCGCCGTCAGAATCGTCTGCAACGGCTGATTGGAGATCCGCCCCTGCCTGTCGAGTCGGTGAACGGTCACCTTGTTCGAGATGTAGTAGGCCGAGATCAGAAACCGGCCTGTCGAATCCGGTTGCAGGAACGCCGGATCCTCACCGCCCGCAACCACGCTCAAAGCCGTTAACCGTCCGTTGGCCGGGTTGATCCGAAAACTGGCCAGTTGACCGGTCGAACGGAATGAAACGAACAGCGTGCGTCGATCCGGCGACACGTTCATCTGGGCCGGTTCGGCCGGTGTCGAGATCTCATCCAGCCGCACCAGCTTTCCCGAAACCGGCATCCGCATGTAGGTCAGGATCTTCTTTTCCCGCAGCAACGAGGCGAACAGCCACGAAGCGGATTCGGCACGAGCTGTCGACGAAAAGACCGCCGGCATGACCCCAAGCGAGACAACCAGCAGCAGGGGAACCGATGATCGAAGGATGATGCGGCGTGTCATGGAATGTCCATCTTTCAGGGAACAGCGGTGGGACGGATTATCTCCCAACGGCCACTCCCGCGTCGAGTCGCCGGGACAGCCGTGGTTGCGTCGGTCCGGTGATTGCCCGAGAATCGCCCGTATTGCCGCCCACCGGACACACTGTCGATGCGTTTTTCCCTGCCGATTGCCGCAGCCTGTGTTCTGGGCGTTCTCGGCACGATCCTCCCGGCTGCGGAGCCTCCCGGGCGGATCTCGTTCCGACGCGACATCGCCCCGCTGTTTCGCTCTGCCTGCATCGATTGCCACAGCGGACCCGATGCCAAGGGCGACTTCGACCTGACCACCTCTCCGACGGCATTGGCCAAGGGAGACGACGGGGCCCGAATCGTCCCCGGCCAACCCGCCGCCAGTCCACTTCTCGATCGGCTCGTCGACGGCTCGATGCCACCCAAGGGCAAGTCCCCACGTCCCACCCCCGCCCAGATCGACCAGGTGCGACTCTGGATTCAACAGGGAGCCGCCTGGTCACCACGACTGATGCTGAGTCGCTACGACGTCACGACCGACCGTTGGGCCGGACGTGACTGGTGGTCGCTGCAGCCGATCCGCCGCCCCGTCCCTCCGACCATCACGGGCCGGTCCCACAACTCCAACCCCGTCGACCAGTTCGTGCTGGCGAGACTGGCCCGGCACCGCCTGGACTTCAATCCGCCGGTCGATCGGCGAGGCTACCTGCGGCGGGTCACCTTCGACCTGATCGGACTGCCCCCCACTCCGGAGCAACTGGCAACATTCCTGGCCGACCGGACTCCGGACGCCGAGAGACGACTGGTGGACCGACTGCTCGCCTCACCTCACTACGGCGAACGTTGGGGCCGCCACTGGCTGGATGTGATCGGCTACACCGAGAGTGACGGTTTCGAACACGACAAGTTTCGCCCGCACTCGTGGCGTTACCGCGATTATGTCGTCAACAGTTTCAACGCCGATCTCGCCTACGACCAGTTCGTCCGCCAGCAGATCGCCGGCGACGTCCTGCCCGGCCCCACCCGGGACAGCATCGCCGCCACCGGGTTTCTCGTCTCCGGGGAATGGGACGAGGTGCAGCATGTGGGTGCGAGCAAGAGCGAGATGCGGCGGGCCCGTGAAGAGGAACTGGCCGAGATGATCGGGACGGTCTCGGGCACGTTCCTGGGACTGACCGTCCACTGCTGCCGGTGTCACGACCACAAGTTCGATCCGTTGCCGCAGGTCGACTATTACCGGATCCGGGCGATCTTCGATGGAGTCGACCACAGCCGCGGAAGCACACCCGGCAACCGGTCCATTCTCCCCGACCTGGAGGCCGGGAAGATCGAGCGGGCAAGGACCCCGCTGATCGCGAAGCAGAAATCCCTGAATGCCGAGATCGCCAGGGTCCGCCAGTTGCTGCCCGGCGAGGCTGTGCTCAAGGCGGGCAGCCAGCCCGACAAGACCCTGGTCACCGGCCGGCACGGACGGGCACTCAACGCCGCCCACACGTACGCCACCCTGCCCTCAAAGAACGTCTACCACCAACCGCCACTGACCGTCGAGTGCTGGGGACTGGCCCGCAGCCGGAACAAGTTCAATGTCTTCGTCGCCAACAACCTGAAATCCTCCGAACACTGGGAACTGTATTCGTTCACCGGCAAGGGAGATTTCACCCTCTACATGCCAGCCTACAAGCCGGCGACGATCCGATCCGACGTGGTCATCACCGACGGCCGCTGGCATTACCTGGCCATGCAGTTCGACGGCAAGTCGGTCCGGCTGTTCGTCGACGGACGGCAGGTCCGACACCAGGCGGTGACCCGCGCGCGCGAACCCGGCCCGCTGGGCACGCTCGACATGGGAGCCTACTCTCCCGAACCGGTCGGCTGCGACGGCGCGGTCGACGACGTGAGGATCTCCAACATCATCCGTCCGATCACGGATATCGCACCCGGGCCGTTCACCGTCGACAGGCATACCGTGGGACTGTGGAACTTCGACACCGTCCGGTCGGGGCGTTTCGCCGACCTCTCGGGGACGGCCGACGCACCGGGCCGGCGCAAGGCCGAACGCCTCGAAAAACAGTTGGCGGCACAACTGCAGACCGTCACCGCGCAGATCGCGTCGCTGGCCCCACCGGTGGGTTACGTCGGGTTCCGCCGACAGCCCGGTGCCACCCACGTGCTGCTGCGGGGCGATCCCAAGTCCCAGGGTCCGCAAGTCACTCCCCGCGGCCTGTCGGCGCTGGCGGGTCTTTCCGGTGACCTCGGACTGCCGGCCGACGCGCCAGAAGCCGAACGCCGGCGGCGGTTCGCCCGCTGGGTAACCGATCCGCGGAATCCGCTCGCTGCCCGGGTCATGGCCAACCGGCTCTGGCAGTTCCACTTCGGCTCGGGACTGGCCCGCAACGCCAGTGACCTCGGCTTCAATGGCGGACACCCCACCCATCCGCAACTGCTCGACTGGCTCGCTTCCGAACTGATCCGCTCGGGCTGGAGTCTCAAGCACTTGCATCGGCTGATGGTGCTCTCGTCGACCTACCGGCAATCCTCGGCCACACAGCCAGCGGCTGCGGCACGTGATGCCGACAACCGCTGGCTCTGGAGATTCACGCCGCGGCGACTGGAGGCCGAGGTGGTCCGCGATGCGATGCTGGCCGTCAGCGGTGAGCTGAATTCCACAATGCACGGCCCCAGCGTCCAGCCGTTCACCGTCACGGTCTTCAACACTCACTTCTACCACCTCTTCGACAGCCCTGATGCACGGTTCAATCGCCGCACCTGCTACCGGGCCAACGTGATCACCGGCCGCGACCCCCTGCTGGACTGCTTCGACTGCCCCTCGCCCTCGGTGGCCACGCCGCGGAGGCGGTCCACGGTCACACCGTCACAGGCTTTGGCCCTGATGAACAATTCGTTCGTTCTCCGGCAAGCTCGCCGGTTCGCCCGGCGGATCCGTTCCCTGTCGCCCGGCAGCATTGACCAACAGGCCCGCCTGTCGGTTCAACTGGCACTCTCCAGGTCACCGTCCTCCTCGGAACACCGGCAGTTGACGACCCTGATTCAGGACCACGGACTGGACCACGCCTGCTGGGCACTGCTCAACAGCAGCGAGTTTCTCTATTCGCCGTAACACTCAATGACACGCCCCCTGCACAACTCACAGCCCCGACGCACCTTCTGCGGCCAGATGGCCGGCGGGATCGGTGCCATCGCACTGGCCAGCCTGCTCGACCAGGACGGCTGCCTCGCTGATGGATCGGCCACCAGTGGCATCCTGCACGCACCACACGTCCCCGCCCGCGCCAAGCGGTGCATCCACGTGTTTTCGCCCGGTGGAGTCAGCCAGGTCGACACGTTCGACCACAAGCCGGCTCTCGAGAAACTCGATGGCAAGCGATTGATGGGCAAGGGCGAAATTGACACGTTTTTCGGCAAAGTCGGCGTGCTCCGCAAGAGCTTCTACCGGTTCCGCCGTCACGGACAGAGCGGCAGTTGGGTCAGTTCTCTGCTGCCCCACCTGGCCACCTGTGCCGACGACCTGACCTATTTTCACACGCTCGTCTCCCGCAGTTCCTCGCACACACCGGCCTGTTTCCAGATGAACACGGGATTCACCCAGGTCGGATTTCCGAGCGTCGGATCCTGGCTCTCCTACGGCCTGGGAACGCTCAACGACGAACTGCCCACCTTCGTCGTGCTGCCTGACCCCCGGGGTCTGCCCAACGGCGGCAGCAGCAACTGGAGCCAGGGATTCCTGCCGGCCCAGCACCAGGGCACGGCGTTTTCGACCGACGGCAAAGGCGAATCGATCGCGAACCTGAAAACTCCGCCGTCGGTGTCGACCGCCGGCCGCCGTGCCAGCCTCGAATTCCTCTCGAGCTTCAATCGCTCGTTTGCCGAATCCAACCCCGGCAACGACGAACTTCAGGCCCGGATCCGCTCGTACGAACTGGCGGCAAGAATGCAGACCAGCATTCCCGAGGTGGTGGATTTCGGCAGCGAGACCCGGTCCACCCGACGGATGTACGGCCTCGACAACAAGGACCTGGCCGCCACGGCCTCGAACTACCTGCTCGCCCGCCGGCTCGTGGAACGTGGTGTCCGCTTCGTGCAGATCTACAACGGCGGCGCCCTGGGCTCGCCGCGGATCAACTGGGACGCCCACGAAGACCTGGTCCGTAATCACGGCAACCAGGCGCGTCATCTTGACCAGCCCTGCGCCGCGCTGCTCAAGGACCTCAAGCAGCGCGGCCTGCTCGACGACACGCTGGTCGTCTGGTCCTCGGAGTTCGGTCGCACGCCCTTCACCCAGGGTGACCAGGGCAAAGGGCGTGACCACCACCCGCTGGTCTTTTCCGGCTGGATGGCCGGTGCGGGCCTGAGGCCGGGATATCACCACGGCCGCAGCGACGATGTCGGCTACCAGCCGGCCGAGAACCCGGTGACGGTCTACGACTTTCATGCCACGCTGCTGCACCTGCTGGGGATCGACCATACGCGTCTGACCTATTACCACAACGGACTCGCGCGACGGTTGACCGATGTTCACGGCCACGTGGTCCACGACGTCCTGGTCTAACGGACCCAAGCCCCGTCCCGTCACTCGCAAGAGATGCCGCCATTTACCTGCTGCTGCCATTTGCTTCGAGCATCCTGACCGTCTTCGCCCTGCTACTGCTCAAGCGGGCCCAGACCGACAAGGCCTCCACGTGGACGACGTTGATCGTGGTCACCTGGATCACGGCCTTCGCCTTCTCGGCGCTGACGCTGATCGGCGGCACCATGCAACCGGTGTCGCTGCTCTGGCAGCCGGTCGCTGTTGGAGCCCTGTTCCTGGCCGGGCTGGCCTTCACGTTCCTGGGTATCAAGATCGGCGACGTCTCGGTCGTCACGCCCGTCCAGGGCATCAAGGTTCTGTTGGTGCCGGCAATGGCCCTGCTGGTTGTCGACGATGTGGCCGGAACGCGGATCTGGATTTCATCGGCGATCGCCCTGTGCGGCATCTGGTTCATCCAGTCGACCGACAACTCGGCCGACCGGTCGAAGATCCGCATCTCGATCGGCTGTGCCCTGCTCGCGGCGGTCTCGTTGACCTTCTTTGACCTGTTCATCCAGCGTTGGGCCCCCGCGTGGGGTCCCGGCTACTTTCTGCCGATTGCCTTCGCCTGCACAGCGGTGTTCTCACTGGGGTTTCTACCCGTCGCCTGTTCGGACAAGCGGTCCATCCGGTCACAACTCTGCTGGCCACTGCTTGTCGGTTCGTTGCTGATGGCGGTGCAGGCCTTCGGCATGACGTATACGATCGCCAGGTTCGGCGACGCCACTCGGGTCAACATCGTCTACTCGCTGAGGGGCCTCTGGGGAGTGCTGTTGACCTGGACTCTTTCGAAGTCTCTGGGCCTGACGACCGCGGCTCCGAGCACGACTTTGATGCTCAAGAGGCTTGCTGGTGCTATCCTGATCGGCATATCGATCGTCCTGGCCCTGACATGACACCCGGCCTGAACCCGAAACCACTTTCGAGCACCCGCCATGACACTACCATCGCCCGTCGTCATCCTGTCGTTTGTGGTTGCGGCCACCTGTGCCAGCAACGGCGATTTCACCGCTCGCACCGCACTTGCTGCCGATGCCCCCATCGTGGTTCGCAATGGCAAGCAGATCACCGCCAAGACGATCGCCTGTCATCGATTCGCACTGGGCCAACCTGAGGACTACAAGCCGTCGATCGTCCAGTTGCCCACCGGCGAACTGCTGCTGGTGGTGTTTTCCGGCGAGCAGGTCGGTGGTGGGAAGATCCGCGAGATCACTCGGCTGTATCGCTCGAAAGACCAGGGCCTGAGCTGGTCAGGTCCGGAGCTGAAACCCGACCTGCTGGGACGGGAACCGTACCTGTCGATCACCCGCAGCGGGACGCTGTTCATCACCGGCCACCTGTTGTCCCAGGACATCCGCAACAAGCACGGCCACACCACAAGCTACCTGCATCGCTCGACCGACGGCGGCCGCACCTGGACCAGCCTGCTCCTGCAGCCCAAGTCGTTCCGCAAGGGCACCACGGTCCTGACCGCCCGAAACGTGCTCGAACTGTCCGACGATTCGTTGATGATCGGCATTTCCGAGCACGCTCCCAGGAGCGGCAACGTGTTCTGGAAAAGCCCCGACGGCGGCAGGACCTGGCCAGAGCGTTTTCCGGCTTCCTTCTCGAGCGTGCCGCCAAAGTACCCCTACACGATCCTCGGCGAGGCTCATCTCTGGCAGGCCCGCTCGGGACGCCTGCACGCGATCCTGAGAGTCGGTTCGGCCAATTCGTGGCCCATCAAGGACACCAAGGACCCGGGCAACAATGACCAGTCGGAGCGGATGCTGACCTACACCTCCAACGACGGCGGTCACAAGTGGACCTTCGTGCGGGACCTGGGCCGCTACGGCCAGATGTACCCCTCCCTCGCCCGTCTCGGAAACAACCGGCTGCTGTTGACCTTCACGCAACGGGCGATTGCCCCGCAACTGGGAGTCCGGGCCGTGCTCGGCCGTGAGACCCGTGACGGTTTTCGATTCGACATGAAGCACGACGAACTTCTGCTGGAGACCAGGACGCCCAGCGGAATGAAGAGCGGCGGCGGGTTCGGGCCGACGATCGTGCTGAAGGACGGCACGCTGATCACCGCCTACACCTACCGCGACGCCAAGAACATCAAGCACGCCGAGGTGGTGCGGTGGCAACTGCCGGCCACCCGCTGAATCCGAGGCCCCTCAGGCCAGGATTTCGCGGACCACGCGTCCGTAGACATCGGTGAGCCGGAAGTCGCGCCCGCTGTAGCGGTAGGTCAGCGCCTCGTGGTCGAGACCGATCAGGTGCAGCATCGTCGCGTGCAGGTCGTGCACGTGGACCTTGTCTTCCACGGCAAAGAAGCCGAAATCGTCTGTCGCTCCGTAGGTCATTCCGCCCCGCACTCCGCCGCCGGCCAGCCACATGCTGAATCCGTACGGATGATGATCACGGCCCCCGCCCTGCCCGGTCGGTGTCCGGCCGAATTCTCCGCCCCACACGACGAGTGTCTGCTCCAGCAGCCCGCGTGATTTCAGATCGGCGACCAACGCGGCCACCGGCCGGTCGGTCTCACGTGATGTCTTCTCGTGTTCGCGGACGTTTCCATGGGCATCCCACTGGTTGTCGACGTTGGCCACGACGAACCGGACGCCCCGCTCGACGAGCCGCCGCGCCAGCAGGCACTGACGACCGTATTCGTCGGTGTCCTTCTGGCCGAGCCCATAGAGTTCCTGGGTCGCCCGGCTTTCACGGGACAGGTCGAACGCCTCGGGAGCCCGGGTCTGCATCCGGAAGGCGAGTTCGTAGGCCGCCAGCCGGGCGTCGAGACGGCTGTCGTCCTCCCGCCGTCGACGGTACACCGCGGCCAGACGACGGATCGCCGCCAGGCGGGTGGCCTGGATCTCCCGCGGCACCGGCATCGCCAGGTTCTCGATCGGCTTCTTGACGTCCGGAATCGACGTCCCCTCGAAGGCGGCCGGCAGGAAGGACGACCCGTGAATCACCTTCCCGGCCAGGTTGCTCTGACGGCTGATCGAGACAAACCCGGGCAGGCTGTCGTTCTCGCTGCCCAGCCCATACAGAGCCCAGGCCCCGACGCTGGGACGGGGCAGGACTCCGTCACCGGTGGTCATTTCGCGGATCGCCCCGCTGTGCTCGATCTGGTCACAGTGCATCGAGCGGACGATGCACAGGTCATCGGCATGTCGCGACAGGTGTGGCATCAACTCGCTGAACCACGCCCCCGATTCGCCGTGTTGCTGGAAGCGGAACGGAGACGGCCGGCAGTTGGGCGTCGCGTCCCGGGTGATTCTCGGCAGCTTGATCGGAATCTTCTTGTGGTCGGCCAGTTTCGGCTTCGGGTCGAACAGGTCGACCTGGGACGGCCCGCCGCCCATGAACAGGAATATCACACTTTTCGCCCGGGGAGCGTGGTGCGGTTGCCGGGGGCCCACGGGGTTGCGGCTCGCCGATGCCGCCCGAGCCTCCTCGGACAACAATCCGTAAAGCGAAAACAACGGGAACCCGGCCGACGCGCGACGCAGCAGCCCCCGCCGGCCGACCCGGAACTCAGTCACGCTCTTTCCACGATCCTCAGTCAACATAGATGAACTCATTGCTGCAGAGCAGGGCCATGCACAGGTCCTCCCAGGGGCCTCTGTCGCCGCCGACCGCCTTCGCCTGTGGACCGGCCAGTCGTCGACGCACCTGACGGGCTTCGTCGAGGGTCCGCACGGCCAACCGCTGTTCTTCCTCGCTCGGCGGGCGGCCCACGATCCGCCGGTACAGGGCCTCTACCAGAAACCCGTCGTTCCGACGCCGTTCCAGCAGTCGTCCGGTGATCACCCTGGCCGTCGACAACACGGCCGGGTTGTTCATCATGAACAGCGACTGCGGGGCCGAGGTCGAATCCGCCCGCCGCGGAACAATCAGATGGGGATCCGGACCGTCAAAGAGACTCAGCAACGGATCCGGGGCACTGCGGGTCGGTGCCGCAAACAGCGACCGCTGCGACCCGTTCCACTCAGGAGCCGTCGCACGCTGGACCTGGCCCGCATGCCAGAGCAACGTGTCCTTCAGAGCCTCCGCATCGAGCCTCTTGCGGTTCATCCGGCTCAACCACCTGTTGCCGGGGTCGCGACGATGCCCCTGTGCCGACGCCAGGCTCGTCTGCCGATAGACGCTCGACGTCATGATCTGCCGCACCAGCGCCTTCACCGACCATCCCGATTCGACAAACTCGACTGCCAGCCAGTCGAGAACGTCGGGATGCGTCGGGGGTCGTCCCAGGCGACCGAAGTTGCTGGGAGTTTCCACGATGCCCACGCCGACCAGGTGCTGCCACACCCGGTTGACCATCACTCGTGCCGTGAGCGGGTGATCGGGGCGAGTCAGCCACTGGGCGAGTTCACGACGACCACTTCCGTTGAATCCCGGGCCACCGGGCACACTGCCACCAAACACCTCGGGAAAACCACGTTGTACGATACGGCCCCGCTTGAGGTGATTGCCGCGGAGAAACAGCCAGGTGTCGCCGATCCGCTTGTGCCGTGTTCCCGGCACAGGTCCCTCCCGCATGACCATTCGAGACACCACAGCTGCAACCCCCGGCCGGAGCCGGTCTCGTTCGGCCACCAGCCCTTTACGGCGTCCCAGCCCTGCCGGATCGGAGGTCCAGCGGTTCTTCTTGCGATCGGCCAGCAGTGCGGCCAACTTCCCCAGGAGCGACTTGACCTGCTTGTCGAGTCCCGCTTTCCGTTTCTCGTCCGACTCGCTCTTTTGTCGCTGACGAGCCGCTGCCAGTTCCTGTTTGACTTGAACCAGCTCGAGTGTCTTGCCGAGTTTCTTGTCCAGCGCCTTGATCGACGCTTCCAGTCCGTCGAGGACCGACTTCTTCACCCGCCACTGGTGCAGAGCGGATTCGTCAGCCACCAGCGGTTCTTCGATCCGTCGACGCAGCCGGGCACTTCCCTGGAACGTGAACATGTGGCTGCTGTAGAAGATCCCGGCCAGGGCGTAGTAGTCCTTCTGCGAGATCGGATCGAACTTGTGGTCGTGACACCGGGCACACGAGATCGTCAGTCCCAGGAAAGTCCGTCCCAGCACATCGAGCTGCTCGTCGATGCAGTCGGCCAGGATCTTCTCCTTGTCATTGCCCTCGACCAGGTGAGCCAACCCCCAGATTCCCGTCGCTGTCAATCCGTCGGCATTCAGGGCACCAGGACCATCGGCCAGCAGCAGGTCGCCGGCCACCTGCAGCCTGACAAACTCGTCATACGGCAGGTCGCGATTCAACGACCGGATGACCCAGTCACGATAGGAGCCGATCGAGAAGTTCTCGTTCTTGTTGGCTGCACAGGTCGGATCGTCGAGCGAGTACCTCACGTTGTCGAGCCAGTGCCGGGCCCAGCGGACTCCGAAATCCGGTGAGGCCAACAACTGATCGAGCACCCGAGCGAAGGCGCCCGGTTGACGATCCGCGAGGAACATCTCGACTTCCTCGCGTGTCGGTGGAAGGCCGATCACGTCATAGGCTGCCCGGCGAATCAACGTCCGACGGTCGGCGTCTCCCGATGGAATCAATCCCCTGGCTTCCAGCGTCGTGAGGACAAGGCGATCGAGGTCGCTGCGGGGCCACTGGGAGTGACGCAGGTTGCGTGGCACAGGCGGGCGTTTCACTTTCCGAAACGCCCAGAGTTTTCGAGCCGCCGCCAGGTCCTGTGGTGAATCAACCTTCGCCTGGCCGTCGCGAGGATCAGGTGCTCCCATCTTGATCCAGGTCACGAAATCCGCAATCACCCGGGCGGGCAACTTCCCCTTGGGGGGCATCTTGAACGACTCGTGTCGCAAGGCCCCGATCAACAGGCTGTCAGCCGGCTTGCCCGGTACGACAGCCGGACCACTTTCCCCACCGGCACGCATTCCCGACCGTGAATCCAACCTCAGCTTCCCCTTCAATTTTCCCGCGGTCGCCGCACGGGCCGAGTGACACTGGTAGCACTGGCTGACCAGCACCGGACGGATCTTCTGTTCGAAGAAACGAATGCCCCGAGGCGTTCCCTGCTCCTCCGCACCCGCAACCCCAACCCCAACCCCAACCCAGACGCAGGCAACGATCACCGACGTCATTCGGAAGAACCGGAGATTCCGTGCGGCCATCCACATCACAGTGTCCTTTGCCGGAGCTGCCCCAGGAAACCGAACGGGCGCGGGCTCTCCACAGGGGAATGTAGGATAACTGATCCCCCGTTCACAATTCCGAACAGGCGGACTACTGACAGACATCAGGTTCTTCAACTGCTACAGTCTCGCACGAAATGCTACCGCCGATTCGCACCCCGTCCGGACCGACTCTGAATGAGGAATGTCGATGCCCACCGACCAGATCACGATCTACCACAACCCCGGGTGTTCCAAGAGTCGCCAGACGCTGTCAATCCTCGAGGAAGCCGGCATCACGCCTGACGTGATCGAGTACCTCGCCCACCCCCCCACGGTTGCCGAACTCCAGACACTCGCCGATCAACTCGGCCTCGAACCGTCCCAGTTCATCCGCAGCAAGGAAGCCGCCTACGCCGCACTCGATCCCCCCGGTCCCGAGTGTTCCGGCAGCCAATTGCTGGAGGCCATGGCGGCGGAGCCGATCCTGATCGAGCGTCCGATCGTCGTACGGGGCGGCACCGCCGTTCTCGGCCGGCCCCCGGAAAACGTTCACCAGTTGCTGTAACCGGCCAGTCAAGCCATTTTGGCCCGCGATCCACCACCCCGCCTTTCCCTGCATGCCGGAACCGGGGTATCCTAGGACATTGGTGCAGCGGCCTTCGACCGGTTGTCACTCCCGACGCTTCCCGAGAACAACTCACACGCCCGAATCATCCCTTTCATCACGGACCGGACTCATGACGCGATCGCAATCTGTCAACCGCCGCGAATTCCTGCAGACGACCAGTGCCGGTGCCGTGGCCATCTCGGCCGGTGTGTTCACCGGTGGAGCGATGGCAGCCGAACGGTCACCGAACGAGAAACTGCGGATCGCCTGCGTGGGAACGGCCAACCGGGCCGCCGCCGACATCAACGGTGTCAAGGGTGAGAACATTGTCGCGCTGTGCGACATCGACACCAACTACCTCGACCGGGCCAAGGCTCAATTCAAGGACGCGCGGACCTATGTCGATTACCGCGAGATGATCGAAACCGAGGCCGGACGAATCGATGCGGTCGTCGTCGGCACCGCAGATCATCACCACGCCCCGGCTGCGATCCGGGCCATCAACAAGGGCCTGCACGTCTACTGCGAGAAGCCGCTGACCCACACCGTGCACGAGGCCCGCGTGCTGGCCGAGGCTGCCAAGAAAAAGGGCGTGGCCACTCAGTTGGGCACCCAGATCCACGCCGGCGACAACTACCGCCGCGTGGTCGAGATCATCCAATCGGGAGCGATCGGCGACGTGACCGAAGCCCACGTCTGGGTCGGCAAGGGCTGGGGCGGCGGCGATCGTCCCAAGGCCGGGCAGCAGCCGCCCAAGCACCTGCACTGGGACCTGTGGCTCGGACCCTCACCCGTGCGGCCCTACGCCGCCGGACGTTACCACCCCGCCCAGTGGCGACGCTGGTGGGACTTCGGCCAGGGCACCCTCGGTGACATGGCCTGCCATTACATGGACCTGCCCTTCTGGGCCCTGAAGCTCCGTCACCCGACCCACTGCCAGGCGACCGGGCCGAAGCTTCATCCCGAGACCTGCCCGCTGGGCCTGAAGGTCGAATACCAGTTCCCCAAGCGGAACAAGCTGGCGCCGGTCAAGCTGACCTGGTACGACGGCAACATGATTCCCCGTCAGGTGGCCGGACACCGGGTGCCCGGCAGCGGCGTGATGTTTGTCGGCACCGAGGGCCAGATGTACGCCGACTACGGGCGTTACAAGCTCTATCCGCAGGATAAGTTCAAGAGCTTCCAGCCGCCCAAGCAGACGATCGCCAAGTCGATCGGTCACCACGCCGAGTGGATCCAGGCCTGCAAGAAGGGCACGCCCACGACCTGCAACTTCGACTACTCGGGTGCGCTGACCGAGACCGTCCTGCTGGGCAACGTCAGTTTCCGCACCGGCAAGGCGCTGGAATGGGACGCCGCCGCACTCGAGGCTCCCAACTGTGCCGCGGCCACTCGCTACATCCGCAAGGACTATCGCGAGGGCTGGGAAGTCGCCTGAAACAGCCCGCCCAGGGCGGACTGACCAACGAAGAACAGCCGAGCACCCGCGTGGGTCTCGGCTGTTTTTCTTTTCCCCCGGCGAGATCGCCGTTCAATTCCCGTCCCCGGCGATGTACTTCAACTGGATGTTGGCCCCGGGCAGCTTCTTCTGCAAAGTCGCCACACCCCTCTCGCTGACGTTCGTCCGCGTCACCTTCAGGTCCTTCAGAGACGTCAGGGCCTCGAGGTGCACCAGCCCCTCGTCGGTGACCGCCGTCGAGCCCAGGTGAAGAAATTCGAGCTTCTTCAGCCCCGAGAGCGCCGGCAGCCCGACGTCACTGGTCAGCGTGTTGTCCAGGTTCAGCCAGGCCAGGTTTGTGAGCCGCCCCAGGGGTTCCAACCCCGCGTCACTGATCTGCAATCGCCACAGGTTCAGCTTCTGCAGGTTCTTCATCGTCCCCAGGTGGACCATGCCGGCATCCGAGATCAGGCTGTTCTCACTGACGTCCAGTTCGACAAGTGTTTCGATGTCCTTCAACTGTTCGAGGCCGGAATCTGAGACCTGGGTCTGGGAGAGCCTCACCTTGCGGAGTCGAGAGAACTGCTTCAACACTCCCGCTGCCTCGTCGCCGGCCAGCGTCCCCGCCAGGTAGATCTCCTCGAGACCCTTCAGGCCTTTCAACTGCTCGAGCCCGTCCTCGCTGATGAACAGGAAGTCCAGCAGCAGGGCCTTGAGGCCGATCAGTTTGCCGATGTGTCCCATCCCCCGGTCATCCACCTGCGTCGAGTTGTTCTTGCCTGACAGCCTGAGCGCACGCAACGACGTGAGGCCAACGAGGTGGGCGAGGCCGTCGTTGGAAATGCCACAGCCGCGAAGATCGAGATTGCGGAGCGTCGTGACGGCACCGACCGGCGGAAGTCCGCCATCGGTGATCGCGGTGTCGTTGAGCAACACCGACTGCAGATTCGTGAGCGAGACGAGCGGAGCGAGGTCCTCGTCGGTCAACTCGACGCCCCGCAGGTTGACCTCGGTCACCCGTCCGTCGCCACCCCGCTTGAGCCTGGCACCGAGTTTCTCGAGTGCGGCGATCGCGGCAGCATCATCGGGCGGCACAGTCGCAACAGCCCCCGCCGCCTTGTTTTCGGCCCGAACGTCTCCGACCGGGAGCGTCTCATTCGTTCCGCAGCCAACCACCAGGAACACAGTCGACAGCAGGCCTGTCACACGCAGCCAGTGCATGGGTCCAATCCCTCCACAGTTGATCTCTGGTACGACAATCCCGCTCGGAGGTCATCGCGAGTTTCGAGCGCAGCCAGCAGGTAACGGCCCACCGGCAATTGGCCGGCAATGCCCAGTCGCGTGTTGCCGTGCACGTCGATGTTGCCCACCTTATCGCCAACCCCCAGGTCGTTCGCCTCGGTAAACCGACGATAAAAGGTGCGGATTTCGGCCAACTTCTCGTCGGTCCAGTCACGGCGGGTGGTCTTGACCGAGAACCGGATTCCATCGGGCATCAACACGGCGTGACTGGCGATCTGCTTGCCGGCGTCCAGGTACTTCCGCAACAGTGCCGGCGACATGGCCTGGCCGGCCCCCGTATTGGTGAACCCCTCCCCGGCGGCGTTGTCTCCGGGAAACTCCCTCGCCGGATCCAGGGCCACACCCGTCAAATCACGAACCGAAAACGTGTACTCGGCATTGCTGAGCCGCCGCAGCACTACCGGTCCCGGATCCCCTGCCTGTGCAATAGCCTCGGCATGCAGATAACGCCGCATCCAATCCACCAGCACCTTCCGCTGTGCATCGCTCGGCTGCTTCGACTTCCTGGGGGGCATCTCCCGCTTCCCGAGCATCTCGATGACGCCCAGCCAGGCCTTGGTGCCGCGGCGAACATCGGACCGCTTGCCGAACCGCTCGAGATCGAGTTCGCCCGCCTTCTTCTTCGTCGAATGGCAACCGGTGCAGAACTGTTTCAGCAGCGGACGGACCCGGGCCTGGTACGACTTTCCGAGTGTCTCAAAGCTCTCCAGAGCCGGTTTTGCCTCGGCAGCTACAGGGGTCGCACATATCGAGAGCAGCACGAACAGGGAAACAAACCGAGGGGATGCGTGGTTCTGGAACACGGTCGGCCGCCACTTGACACCGGGGACTATCTCCCGATGGTACACAAATCCCCTTGCCAGTTCGTACGATGGTCGCTCCTTCATCACTCACCACAGGCGGTGCCCCATGTCCGAACCGATTGCCTACCTCAAGGGGGAATACGTCCCCGCCTCGCAGTGCGTCCTGCCGATCTACGACCTCGGCATCGTGATCGGCGCCGCCGTGACCGATTTCTTTCGCACGTTCCACCAGACTCCCTACCGTCTCGACGACCACCTGCAGAGGTTTTACCGCAGTTGCCGATATGCCCGGATCACCCCGGCGGTGAGTCTCGAAGAGAGCCGGGCGATTTCGGAGAAGCTGATTGCCGAGAACAGCCAATTGGAACCCGATCGCGAACTGGGACTGGTGTTCTACATGACCGCCGGAGAGAACACGGTCTACGCCGGTGCCTCCGGCATGCCCAAGGAACTCACTGCCAGTTACGTCCAGCACACATTCCCGTTGCAGTTCCACCTGTGGCGGGACGTGTTCCTGGAAGGAGTCCACTGTGTCACCCCGGCCCCTCGGCACTGGCCCCCGCAGTGCCTCTCGTCGCGGATCAAGAACCGCAACCGCCTGCACATGTGGATCGGCGAACAGGAGATCCAGCAACTCGACCCCGGTGCGACGGCACTGTTTCTGGACATCAACGGCAACATCACCGAGACGGGCGGATCGAATTTCGTGATCTTCCGCGACGGACAGGTCATCTCGCCTCGCCGCAACAACATTCTCTGGGGCATCAGCCTGACGGTGCTCACCGAGATCCTCGAGGAGATGGGGATCCCGTTCGTCGAACAGGACATCCAGACCTACGACGTGGTCAACTCCGACGAGGCCTGGATGCCGACAACCCCCTACTGCCTGGGTCCGGTCGTCCGCTTCAACGGTGTCCCGGTCGGAGACGGGACACCCGGACCGCTGTGGCGGAAGATCATCGATCGCTGGAGCGAGGCGGTCGACAAGGACATCTACCGCGAGGTGACCGAGTCACAGGAGCCGTCCTGATTCTCCTCGGCGGCGGCCGGCCCGGATTCACGACTCGTCGGCAGGGATCTCGACCGGAAACATCTCGGGTTTTCTCTTCTGGAACACCAGGTCCGCGAACCGATGCGTGTGAATCCCGGCGGCGTCGATGTTGTGGATCGAACCGGCAATCGGTTCGAAGGCCGCACGGAAATGTGCGGCTGACTTCACGCAGATGTACTTCATCGTTGCGCAGTCAATGCCGAGAGTGCGGCTGAATGCCATGTCGTAGGGTTGCTCGCGGGCCGTCACCACGACGACATTCACCGCCCCGATCTTCAGCCACGCCGACAGGCCCATGGTCCCGGTCAGTCCCGCCAGCATCGGGCCGTCGTACGCAAACTCGCCGGTTGTCAGGGCAACGACTTCGGCGGTGCAGTCGATCGAAGGCCCCTGGATCGGATCCGACTTCCCCCCAAGTGAGACGGTGATGGTCTCTCCGGCACCCGCCTCGTGCGCCTGCACGGCCACTTCGGGATCGACCAGGTAGAGAATCAAGGCGTCCTCGAGTCCGAGTTCCAGGAAGGTCTGCAGGACCTCGGTCGAATCCCCCGGCGACCCGCCACCGGTGTTGTCGCAGTGATCGGCCAACATGATCGGGAATGTCCCGATCGCATGCCCGGCGTCGAGTCCCTCCCGGACCGAAACGGGGTCGGAAAACCAGGTCTGGCGGTTCTCCCAAACCCACTCGCCGAATTCGTCGGCGGTGGCCTGGGCGAGTTCTTCATCTCCATCTGCGACCACGATCACCGATGAACCGACGTCGGCCACATCCGACCATGCGAACCCGGTGGCGATCGTCATCGAGACGATGCCCGGACGCTGTTCGATTTCGTGAACCCGGCGAATGACGTCATCCATGGGCGGATAGGCCGTCACCTGCTTGCGAGTCGCCCAGAACATCGGCAGGTTGCGAATGGCTCCGACCGGGGCCATTTCACCCCGGATCGTCGCCAACACAATCTCCGCCGCCTCGCGTCCGCGTTCGGCCATGTCCACATGAGGAAACGTGTCGAACCCGACGACCGCCGTCGCCGACTTCACCCGCAACGTCGTGTGGTTGCCGTGCAGGTCGTAGGTCACAACGATCGGCCGTTCCGGTCCAATCACCTCACGAACCGCAGCGGTCATGTCTCCGTCGGCATCGTCGATCCCGTCGACCACCATCGCCCCGTGCAGGTCCAGCAACACTCCGTCCACCGGTCCGTCCGCCTGTTCCGCCTCCACCAATCTGTTCAGCAGGTCGTTCTTGATCTCCGCGTAGTCGGCCGCATCAATCAGGCCACCCGGAAACGCGCTGGCGCGAAGCAGCGGCACAATCTCGACCTCGGCTTCTTCCTCGAGACGATCGATGAAGCCACCGGAACACACGTTGGTTCCGCGAAACCGCTCGACCATCTCGGCGCCACGGGCAATTCCCCGTGCGTGCTGAAAATCGGTCATCGTTGTCACCGTCTCCACGAACGTGCTCGTTTCGTGCAAGATCCCGCCAATGGCAATTCTCATAGTGTCCTGACTCCGGTTGAAACCGACTGTGTTCCGCTCCGCGTTCTCGATGTTGTTTCCTGATACAATCGCCGGCCACCCAATTTCAACCCACTTTGTCTTCGAGCCGATGCCCCGCCATTCCACGACCGTCCCTTTTCACCTCACGACACTCCTGCTCGCGACGGTGATCGGCTGGCTGACAGACACGGCTCGCGCGGCCGACTGGCCGCACTGGCGAGGGGTCGCTCGCAGCGGGGTCGTCGACGAAGACTCGGGGTTCGACCGGGGAGCGTGGCCTCCCGGAAAGCCCGCATGGACCGCCAAGCTCGGCGTCAGCGGAAGTGCGCCGATCGTCGCCGACGGCCGCCTTTACACGATGGGATGGAAGGACAACCGCGAGTGGGTCTATTGCCTGGATGCGTCAACCGGCAAGCCACTGTGGACCCGCTCCTATCCCTGTCCGCTCTACGGCCGAAAGAGCGAGGGGGACAAGGGGCTGTATTCGGGGCCCTCCTCGTGCCCGTCGTATGACAAGCCGACAGGCTACCTGTTCACACTGAGCACAGATGGTGACCTGAACTGCTGGGACACTCGCCAATCGGGCCGCCATGTCTGGCGGCTGAATTTCTACGAGGCTTACAACGTCGCCCAGCGACCGTTGGTGGGACGACGTCGACTGCGTGACTACGGTTACACGACCGCCCCGCTGGTGCACGGCGACTGGGTCATCGTTGAGGTCGGTGACGACGAGGGCAACCTGATGGCCTTCTCCAAGAAGACCGGGAAGCGAGCCTGGACCTCCGAGAGCAAACAACCGGCCGGTCACTCGGGGGGACTGTCGCTGATGACCGTCGACGGCATCCCCTGTGTTGCCGTGATGACAATCCGCAACCTGCTCGTGGCCCGACTCGACCCCGGGCACGAAGGCCGGACCCTGGCAACCTTTCCCTGGATCACCGACTTCGGCAACAACATCGCCACTCCGGTCATCGACGGTCAATCGGTGGTCATCACCTCCTCCTACAACAAGTCGTCGGTCGTCCGTCTCGAGGTCTCACGCAAGGGAATCCGCCAGGTGTGGACGGCCCCCTACGCGGCCGACGCCTGTTCGCCCGTCCTGCACCAGGGCCGGCTGTACCTGATTCGCAGTGGCCTGTGCTGCCTGGACTACAAGACCGGCCGACTGATCTGGCGCGCGCCGGGATTCGGCCTGACCGCCTCGTGTGTGTTCACCTCCGACCACCGCCTGATCATCTGGGCCAACCGCGGCGACCTGGTGCTGGTCGAGTCTTCCGGCAAATCGCCGAAGGCGTACAAGGAACTCGCCCGCAAATCACGACTGATGAAAAGCGACGCCTGGCCTCACGTCGTGCTGTCCAACCAGCGACTGTTCTGCAAGGACTGGAACGGCGTGCTGATGTGCTTCAAGCTCTGAGGCCGCGGCGGCCATTCAGCGTTTGGCCGCGTGTTTCTCGTGCAGCCGTTTCCAGTAACTCTTCCAGTACTTGTCGTAGTAGTCGTTTGCCGCCTTCTTGATATGGTCAGGATCCACGACCGTGGGAGCCCTGGTCGGATCGTAGTTCTTGAGATGCCGTTTTCCGGCACGTTGGCGAGGCGAAACAAACCGCCAGCCTGAGTCACCCAGCACGTCCTGGCAGAGCCTGGCGACCACGGGGTCGTAGGACTTCAACTGCTTCCGAGTATGGATGTGGTTGTGGTCGTGATCCATGGTGCGGTTGGTATCAAACCAGCACTGCACCGCTTCGGCCCAGTACTCGGCCCGGTTCTTCGCGGCATAACACTGCTTCGGACCACCGAAGACGATCAGCACCTTGTCCTGGCCGGTCACCATGACCTTCGCGGTGGCCGGCTTTCCGTTGACGAGGATGTCGCCCCCGTCGAGGCACTTTCTGAGCAATCCCAACGGCTGGCCGGGAAAGGAACTGGCCAGTGCATCAAGCAGCAACACCGGCGTCTCGCTCTTGATCCGACGAAACCGCTGGGCCGCACGCCCATCGTTCCAGATCTGCTTGATTCTTGCCTGTTCAAATGTGTCCGTCAGTCGTTTCTGCAGCGTCGCATCAAAACCGACGCCGTGGATCACATGCCCGAACTCATGAATCAGAATGCTCTCCTTGAGCATTCCGCCCTCGTATTCCATCACGTCTTCTTCGGCAAACACGACCGTCGGCCGCCCTCCCTTGTGAGTCAGGAAACCGCGGTTGCGCCAGTTGTAGAAATCCAGTTCCTTGCCGGTCTTGTCGGTCCCGAACTGGGGGAGTTGCGACGTGAACTCGGAGTGCCCGATCAGGATGCAGAGCACCTTCTTCTTGCGAATTCGTTCGGCAATCGGCTTCTTGACTCGCTTCATGACCATCTTGAACTGGTAGGCCGTCTCGCGATGCGCCAGGTCCGAAACATGCTCCGAGGTGGCAATCAGGATGTCCTCCACCCTCGTGACCTTCTTGTAGAACCCGGGATCCAACCCGTATTCCTCGGCCACCTCCGACGACAGGGACTCGGTCCGGACCTTGGCCGCATCGGCCGTCTCGACGCAGAAAACGGCACCGCAGAGCACCAGGGGGAACCAGAGGTTCCACCGAAAGTTGACGACATGGCCTCTCATCACGGTCACTCCCCTGCCATTTTCGATTCGACTCGACGAGAAGAAGACGTTCAATCCGAAGCGAGAGCGGCGATGGCCGTGTTGAAGGTCTCGCTCGGTCGCATCGCCGTATCGGCTTTGCCGTCGTCCGGCTGGTAGTAACCGCCGATGTCCATCGGCTGCCCCTGCACGGCGTTCATCTCGTCGACAATCTTCGTCTCGTTCTCCGCCAGTGTCTCGGCCAGTGTCCGAAACTCGTCCTGCAACCCGACAACGTCACTCTGTGCCACCAGCGCCTGAGCCCAGAACAGGGCCAGGTAGTAATGACTGCCTCGGCTGTCGAGTTCGTTGACCTTCCGCGAGGGAGACCTGCGGTTGGAGAGCACCTGGCCGATCGCCTGGTTGAGCGACTCGGCGACGACTCTGACACGATCGTTCCCCGTCTCTTCGGCCACGTCCTCCAGCGACACGCCCACGGCCAGGAACTCGCCCAGCGAATCCCAACGGAGATGGCCCTCGGCGTTGAACTGCTGGACGTGTTTCGGCGCCGAGCCGCCGGCACCGGTCTCGTACAACCCCCCACCGGCCAACAACGGGACGATCGAGAGCATCTTGGCACTGGTGCCCAGTTCCAGGATCGGGAACAGGTCGGTGAGATAATCTCGAAGCACGTTGCCGGTGACCGAGATCGTGTCGAGTCCGTCGCGGGCCCGCTGGCAGCTGACCCGGGTCGCCTCGACCGGTGCGAGAACCTGGATCTCCAATCCGTCGGTGTCGTGTGCGGGCAGGTACTCCTCGACCCTGGCGATCAACGCGGCGTCGTGAGCCCGCTCGACATTCAGCCAGAAGATGGCCGGCGCCCCGGTGGCCCGGGCGCGACTGACGGCCAACCGGACCCAGTCACGGATGGCGACATCCCTGGTCTGGCACATCCGCCAGATGTCGCCGGTCTCGACCTGGTGCTCGGTCAACACCTGGCCCGATTCATCGACGACACGCACTGTCCCCGGCTCCGGGATCTCGAATGTCTTGTCGTGCGACCCGTACTCCTCGGCCTTCTGGGCCATCAATCCGACGTTGCTGACGTTGCCCATCGTCGGCACGTCGAACGCCCCGTGTTCGCGGCACGAATCGAAGACCGCCTGGTAGATCCCGGCGTAGCAACGGTCGGGAATCACGCACTTGACCTGTTGCTGACCACCGTCGGGTCCCCACATCGTCCCGCTGTCACGGACGACCACCGGCATCGACGCGTCGATGATGATGTCGCTGGGAACGTGCAGGTTGGTGATGCCCAGGTCCGAGTTGACCATCGCCAGTCTCGGTCGCGACTGGTAGATCGCCTCGACATCGGCACGGATTTCTTCGGCCAGTTCCAGGCGGTCGCCCGCCAGGTTCTCGATCTTGGAGTACAGGTCGCCGATCCCGTTGTTCGGATCGACCCCGAGTTCTTCGAGCACCTCGCCGTGCTTCTCGAACACGTCGGCGTAAAACACGCTGACGGCGTGGCCGAAGATGATCGGGTCCGAGACCTTCATCATCGTGGCCTTCATGTGCAACGAGAACAGCAGGTCACGGTCCCGAGCGTCATCGATCTCGCGAGCCAGGAACTCGCGGAGTGCCGATCGACTCATCACCGATGCATCGATCAGTTCACCCTCCTGGAGCGAAAGACCGCTCTTGAGTACCGTACTTCCGCCCTCGGCGTTCTCGAGCACGATCTGCACCGAGCCGGCGGTGACCACCACGTGAGACTGCTCGCTGCCGAAGAAGTCGCCGTCGCTCATGTGCGCCACGTGCGTCTTCACGTCGCCGTTCCATTCCCCCATCGGGTGCGGGTTGGCCTGTGCATAGGCCTTGACCGGAGCCGCCACGCGACGATCCGAGTTGCCCTCTCTCAACACGGGATTGACGGCACTGCCGAGCACCCTGGCATACCGTGCCTTGATCGCCTCTTCCGATTCGCCCTCCGGCTCCTCGGGATATTCCGGCACGTCGTATCCGTGATCCTGCAGTTCCTTGATGGTGGCCTGCAACTGGGGAATCGAGGCACTGATGTTGGGCAGCTTGATGATGTTGGCCGCCGGTGTCTTGGCCAACTCGCCCAGTTCGGTCAACGTGTCGTTCTGCTTCTGGTCGTCGGTGAGGTGTTCGGGGAAACTGGCGATGATCCGTCCGGCCAGCGAGATGTCCTGCAGGTCGAATTCGATTCCCGATGACGCGGTGAACGCACGCAGGATCGGCAGCAGCGATCGCGTTGCCAGCGCAGGCGCCTCGTCGGTCTTGGTGTAGATGATCTTCAGCTGGTCGTCGGACATCGGATTCCTCAGCCGGAAACGCTCTCAAGGACGGGATCTCGTAACCTAGGACCCGCCACCGAACAACGCAACGCATCCAGTCGAGCAGCGGTCGGCGGCCTCCACCACGCGGACTTCACTTTCGCTTCGACAGGCCGTTGCGCCACCAACGCACTTCGAGTGACCCCTGGACTCGTCGCGACCCGTCGTCGGCACCGGCGACGATGTCGAGTCGTTTGTCGCCGTCGAGGTCGGCCAGGATCACCTGGTTGGCCGCGCGGAAGTCGGTGCGAATCACGTGCTGGTTCCACCTGCCGCCGCCGACGTTCTCGAACCAGACCACCCGATCACCCTTGGACCAGGCCGTGGCGACCACATCGATGTCGCCGTCAGCATCGATGTCGCCGGCGTTGGCTTCGAAGGCAAATGGCAGGCGACCGACCAGGTGCCGCTTCCACTTTGGTATGCCCTTTCCGGCCGACGTGTTCTCGTACCAGGCGACCTGGTGTCGTGAGATCTTCGGGTCACATTCGACCCGCATCCCGTGAGCCATCACCACGTCGAGGTCGCCATCGGCATCCAGGTCGATCGGTCTTCCGTGAATCGCGGCAGGCAGGCGATCTTCGATCACGTGCCTGGACCACTTGCCCGTGGCCGGTTTGCCCGGGTTCTGGTACCACACGACCCGTGACTGGTGATTCAGAGAATCGGGCTTCCCCTCGGGCATCGTCCCGACCGCGGTGGACAGCAGGTCGGGATCTCCGTCCCGGTCAAAGTCTCCGACACACAGCGTGCGGGACTCGTGCATGTTCGAATCGATCACCCGTCGAGTCCACTCACGCCCCTGGCCCTTTCGCCCCGGGTTCTCGTACCAGGACACGATGTGGCTCCGGTATCCCGATGTCGCTGCATCCAGATCGCCGTCACCGTCGAGATCGGCCAGTGCGACGTCGTAGGCCTTCGGGCAGTTGTTGGTGATCAGGAATCGCCGCCACGGCAACTTGCCGTTCTTGCCGGGATTGGCGAACCAGACGACGTTGCCCTTCTGGTTGTTGACGATTGCCACGTCGGGAGTGCCGTCGGCGTCGATATCACCGATCACGTGACGTTCGAACCAGCCGGGTTCGCCCGCGAAGATCACCTGCCTCTGAAATTTACCTTTTCCGTTGTTACGGAACAGGTAAAGCGTCGACACCGACTTGTCCTGGATATCGGGACTCGTGATATCCAGGTCGCCGTCCCCGTCCAGGTCGGCCGCAGCCACGCCGAAGACGTAACCGAGGTTGCCGGCCAGCAGGTGTTCGGTAAAACCGGACTTCACGTCCGAGGCCGGCAGCCGCCCCAGGCAGATGCCAGCCCCCACCAACATCCCGCACACTGCCGGCAGCAGCGGCTTCCTGCACCACGAAGCTGTCCATCTCATCCTATTGCTCCCATCCCGTTCCTGCCGCGAAATTCAGTGCACAGGATACCCGGCGACAGCCGCACTGTCGTTCCGGCCTGCACGGGCTGGATGCCCCTGCGACAAACGACGAGCACACCAGGCCGACCGCCCGGCAGGTCGCTACTGGCTGACCGTTCCGTACGACGGGAAGTAATCCGCCGTCGTGCCGGGCCTCAGCCACGAGCCGTGCTGCTTGAGCACCGCTTCGAGCAACTGTTCGAGTTGCGGCGGACAGACCGTCGTGGCCATCGTCAGGAAACCGATCGCCCCGTGCACATGCTGACGGGCCCCTTCGGAGATTTCCTCCGGTTCGCAGGCCAACGTCTGGAACAGCAGGGCACGGTATTTTCGCAGCACCCGTCGAGGCAGCGTCAGCCGCCCGTCGTGCAGCCTGATTCCGCAGATCACCAGGTCGGCATTCGCCACCGTGTGCCGCTTGACCTTCCGTCGATTGACCTCGAACCCCGCCCGCAACACGCAGCCGATCGCACGTTCGAGAAACTCGTGAGACAACTCGTCGGTGGCCGTGAATGTCAGATCGTCGGCGTAACGCGAATATCGCAGCCCCGGGAACTCCCCGCGAGAACGTCGCACCAGCCGCGAACAATGCCGGTCGAGCGAGCAACACGCCATGTTCAGCAACTGGCCCGATGTCGGTGCACCCTGGGGCAACACACCCTCGTAAGTGCACACGTCGGCAACAGCCTCGTACACCGCTTCGCGGTCGGCCCGGGTTGTCTCCGGCGACGAGTGTTTCAGGAACGAACCCACGCCCCACTCGAGTGCCTTGACGATCCGGTCACGCGAGACCGAGGGATAGGCGTCCTTGAGATCCAGCGACACCATCGATCGAGCTGTCTCGCGGTGCACCGCTGCATTGGTCACGATGCTGCGACCGCGGACGAACCCGTGAGCGAACGGTGAGATCGGCGCGAAATTCAGCAGCCGCTTCAGCAACAGGGACTGCAACCGCTTGAGTTCGGCTACCGGGGCATCAATCCGGCGTTCCCGCCCGTTTCCCTTGGGGACCGTCCACGAGTTGTAGGCCTGACCGCCAAGGGCCTCGAAGCCGGAACGCACCGTGTCCTCGTCGGTCACCAGCAACTGGGCCAACAACGACAGCGTCGTATCGCTGGGCGAGTTCAATCCCATAACAGGTCCACGGCAGGTGGCGGCACTGCGACCCCTTCGGGAACGCGGATTTCCAACGGCCCGGGGCGAGAAATCTCCTGCCGCTCGTAGAACTGCTGGAGATAGGTGTCGAGCCCCTTGAGAAACCCGCGACTACGTTGTCGCTGAGACGCGGGAATCGTCGTGTCGTCAGCTCGATCGGAGTGCCACCCGATGTTGCTGGCGAAACGTTCGCGGGCTCGCTCGCTCGGAACGATCCCTTCGGCGACTCTGATCAAGCCGTGAACCGCTCCCTGGCCGGCCGGACGGCGAACCGTCTTGGCCGCGTTGAGCCGGAAACCCCGGCGGACGACGGCGTGGTGGACCATCGATTCCAGTTCGGCCGGCAAGCCGTCTGCTCGCGAAAAGACCATGTCGTCGACGTATCGGGTGTAGGTGATGCCGCCGGGCTTGCACCACCGAGCCAGCTCTCCGTCAAGCGGCAGCAGAACCAGGTTGAACAGCGCGACGCTCGTCGGAGATCCCAACGGCAGTTGACGGCTTCGCCCCCCCTTGTCCACCGTCACCAGGTGGGACAGCACCTGCACCAACACCTTCGAATCGGCCGGCTCCAGGCCAAGAACCCACAACTCGGATTTCAGTCGACGCGAAAGAGCAGTTCGGACGTGTCCGTACGTCGTCGACCGGAACGCATCGGCAATATCCAGGACGGCAGTCTCTGCTCCCGATCCACCAAGGTGACGCCACGCCGCTGCCACGTACGAGCGACCGGGTACGCCGGCGTAGGCAGCAGGAGACACCGGGCCGGTTCGCAGAATGCGGTCGAGAATCTTTCGCTGCAAGTCGGCCAGCACGGGGACCGGAACCGCAACCTCGCGATCACCAAGCAGGTGCCAGTCGTAGCCGCCGTTGGTACGCATCGCGTTCCACGCAGCCACCGCATGGCCAACCGGGACCTGGAGAAGATCCGACAATGCCAGTTGGCATTCGGTCGACAGAATGCTCGGTGTCACGATCACGACGTGATCCCGTTTGATCCTACCCTGTTACTGAAGAACAACCCGCCAACCGTCAACATCTGACGGCCAGCAACAACGTGATGCCCCTAAGCCGAGGCGACTGAACACAAAAAAATAACTGGCCCCACGAGTGACTCGCGCGGCCAGGCGCAGCGGCGACATACCGACAAACAGGTAACAAACAAAGGACGTCATAAGTCACTGTCAACAAACGATTTACAACGCGCCGCCCGGGCCCCTGGTTACATAAGTCCTTTGTGGACAATGACTTACGCATATTCCTGAGAAGTTAACGTAACCCGTTGACATATAACGACTTAAGACTATAATGCCCCCGGGTGTTTCACCAGGGGCGGGGGCCCCTTTAGCGGGACTGCCCATCGGTCTCTGGTTTTCCCCTCCCCCCGGCGGTACGCCGGACGAAATACAGGGGGGCACGGACGAATCCGTGGGACCCCATAGGGTCATTAGCCTGCGCGACGCTGATTATCCAATCGCGAGTTCACCATGTCAACCGGCCGAGACCCGTGCGGCAGA
>CAUZRQ010000046.1:0-37877 GCA_963582065.1 Planctomycetota bacterium
GGACCCGGGCCTTGTCGTAGGCCCGGTCGCGTTCCAGGAAGAACTTGCCCAGCCGCATGTGAGCCTCGTACCGCAAGCGGCTGCGAGGATATCTCTCGATCACGCTCTGCCAGACCTCGACCGCCTTCTTGAGTTCTCCGGCCTCGAGCCGCGCGTCACCGGCCTCGACCAGCTTCTTGGCCGCCCGATCCTCAACCAGCGAGCCTCTCTGTCGGCTCTTCTTCCCCTTGCTCGCCTTCTTGGCAGCGTCCTGCGGAGTGGCTTCACCGACGACCAGCGCCAGCAGAAAACAGAACGAAACAGCGATAGCCAGCAGACGTCGCATGGCGAGATTCCTTGCGCAGCGAAGAGGGTGCGTGAGGTCGACTCAGCCGATCAACCGACACGGGAATGCTTCATTCTTACATCTCGAGCGACCCTATTCAAACCCAAAGGTGAATGTCGATGGGTGAGAGGATGTTGATGGGTGAGCTGGGCAAACCCGGGGAATTATCGGCAGAGGACCAAAGAACAACGGCCGAGCCACCCGTGACGGGCGACTCGGCCGTTGCCTGATCCGAAATATCTCGACAAACCGCCTAACCGAACAACTCGGACACCGGTTTGCCGTTGTCGACCAGCTTCATGGGCCGACCGAGCGGAGTCTGGACCTCTCGGTTGGGATCGATCCCCAGGGCGTGGCAGAAGCTGGCGTGGAGATCGGAAACCGGCACCGGACGCTTGTCGGGCTCCATGCCATCCTTGTCCGACGAACCGATCACGGTCCCACCCTTGATGCCGCCACCGGCCATGAAGCCGCTGAAGACGTTGGGCCAGTGATCCCGCCCCGCGTTGGGATTGATTCGCGGAGTGCGGCCGAACTCGCTGAGCATGATGACCATGGTCTTCTTCAGCATCCCGGTCTTGGCCAGGTCCTCGATCAGGCTGGCCAGTGCCGGATCCATCACGGCCCCGTGATTCTGCATCGCGGGGAAGTTGTTGCTGTGGGTATCGAACCCGCCACGGTTGATCTGGACGAACCGCACGCCGGTCTCGACCAGCCGCTTGGCCAGCAACGCGCCACGACCAAATGCCGTGTCCCCGTAGCGGTTGATCGTGGTCGTGGGAACCTTGTCGAGTTCGAAGGCCTTCAGAGCGGGGCTCCGCATCAACTTCACGGCTTCCTTGACGGCCGTCTGGTTGCTGGCCAGCTTCTTGTCACCGCTGCCGGCGTTGAAGCGTCGGTTGAACCGGGCGAGCACATCAAGCCGCTTGTTGCCACGGACCTGGCCGATTCCCTCGGGAAACGCCAGGTACGGGTCCTTGTCGCCCGGGTTGGCCACGAAGTAGGCTTCGCACTTCTGGCCCAGGTAGTGAGCCCGAGGAGCGCGGCCGGAGATCGAGATGTAGCCGGGCAGATCGCCCATGCGATCACGCTCGTGAACCACCACCGAACCGAATCCCGGGTGACGGATGTTGGCCGTCTGGCGGTAGCTGGTCTGGAGATTGTAGGTGGCCTGACCGTGAGCTCCCTGGGTTCCGGCGATCGACCGCACCAGGGCACAGTGGTGCATCTGCTTGGCCAACTGCGGAAAGATCTCGGAGATCTGTACGCCCTTGGCCGATGTCTCGATCGGTTCAAACTCACCCTGCGTCGGACGCCCGGGCTTGGGATCCCAGGTGTCCAGGTGAGTCATCCCGCCACCGTTCCAGAACAGGATCACGTGTTCTGCGGTGGCCGCGTGGCTGCTGCCCTGCGCCGCCAGCAGTTGCTGGACACTCATCCCGAGTATCGAAGCGCCGCTGGCCGCGAGCATGCGTCGCCGCGTCAGCCTGTAGTCGTTGCAAGACATCGCCATCAGTTGCTCCTTCGGATCAGAGAAGATCTCTTTGTTGAGTTCTACCGGGTGTCCGGTGAATCGTATTGTCTGGTTCGGTGTTGTCAGGGCAGGAAACGGAATTCGTTGGAATTGAGAATCACCCAGCGGAGGTCGGCCATGCCGGCCAGAGGCGAACCGCCCCCGGTGATGATCTCCTTCGCGTCGGCGATCTCAGTCGTTGTCGGGTTACGAGTGAGAATCTCGCGGTAGGCCAGCCGGATCGCCGCGTCGAGGCGGGGAGTGTCTCCGGCGAGCAGCTTGTGGATCGGCTCGAGTTCCCCGACCCGGGAGGCCTCGTGGGTCAGCCGCCCGTTGAGCAGCATCAGGGCCTGCCGCATCGAGGGGGTGTGGTCTCGTTTTTCGTCGAGCGTCGCACGGCTGGGCTGCCCGAAGATTCTCAGGAAATGCTCGGGGGCAGCCGGCGAGGCCATCCGCATCGAGGTGGAGAAACGGGGGTTGTCGTCGAAGATGCTGCGGATGAACCGGTCGAAGTACTCGACGTCGGGTCGACTGCCGGCAGCCTGCTGCTGCATCCGCATCGCCTCGATCTCCTCCCTGGACATCACCTTCATCCGCTCGATCTTGACTCCGTCATTCTTCGATTCGGCCAGCAGGGCGTCAAAATCGAGTTCGATGGCCTGCTCGACGTCGTAGGGCGAGGGCGCCTTGCGGTTCTTCATGGCCAGCTTCTTCATCGCCTTCTTGCCACCGGTGGCATCGGCGAGCAATTGCGGCTTAACGGCGGACCCCGACCCGTCGGCCGGCTGCTTGGCAACCCGCGAGCGGGACCAGACAACCTTCAGGTTCTTGCCCTTTTCGTGCTTGATGTCGAAGAGGTGACCGGCGGTGACGACGCT
Organism: Planctomycetota bacterium; assembly: GCA_963582065.1. Lineage (GTDB taxonomy): Bacteria > Planctomycetota > Planctomycetia > Planctomycetales > Planctomycetaceae > UBA8437. The sequence continues at coordinate 2,717 of CAUZRQ010000046.1, forward strand.
GTCGTAGAGCACCTCGCCCATCATCCGTCTCATCGGCGTCGCCAAAAACGCGGTCTCGAGCTCAATTCTCACCGGACCCTCGACGTCGACCGCGTGGTGACGCCGGTAGGGCGTGCTGTTGACGATCGTCCGGACCAGCCCCTTCAGTTCGAAGCCACCGGCGATGAATTCATCGGCCAGGAAGTCCATTGTCCGGGGATGGCTGGCGCGGTTCTCCTGCGAGAAGTTGTCGACCGGCTCGACAAAGCCACGGCCCAGCAACTGGCCCCAGACCCGGTTGACGAAGCTCTGGGCGAACAGCCGGTTGCGGGGGCTGGTGATCATGGCCGCCAGGTCGGTTCGCAGCTTGCTGGCTCGATAGCGGGCCTGGGCGATCTTCAGGTTCCTGGCGTCCCGCTTGGCCTCGTTGGCCACGCCCAAATCATCGGTGTTCTTGCCCGAAGTGCGACGGTCGGCCTTAGTGCCGGCGGCGGCCAGCAGGGCCTCGAGCCCCGCATCACCCTTCTGGGTTTTTCTGGTCTTGGCCGCGGCCAATTGCGCCTGTTTCCTCCTGAGCGCCCGCAGGCGAGCGATCGGTCGGCTGGGACGGTCGGCCTTGTCCAGTTTGAACGGGAACGCGGGAACCATCGGCTTCCGCTCGGCTCCGTCGTCGACACCCTCGGGTGGCCACAGCACCGTCGTCTGGTCGGCCTCGGTCGTGTAGACGGTGTTGGTAAACTGCGACTGCACGCGGCGGGTCTTGCCGAAGTAGGCAGCAAGTCCATAGAAGTCCTTCCGCTTCCAGACATCGAAGGGATGATCGTGGCACTGGGCACAGGCAACACGGACGCCGAGGAAGACCTGCGCGGTCGAACCGGCCAGGGCCATCGGATCGACGTTGTCGCCGAGGATATAACCAAGCTCGGGCGTGGCGCCTGCCTTGCCGCTGGCGGCGATCATCCGCCGAGACATCTCGTCCCAACCCATCCCATCGCGCAACGCCCGGTGGATGAACGCGATCGACGCCCCACCCCCCTCGGCGTTGCTCCGCAGCCGCAGCATGTCGGCAAAGAAAATCGTCCAGCGATCGGCAAACCGCTCATCGGCCAACAGCCGCTCGACCGTCTTCTGTTGCCGCGTCGACGGCGCCAACGACTCGTACTGCCGGATTTCCTCGGCCGTGGGAATCCGGCCGATCAGGTCGATCGTCACCCGTCTCAGGTACGTCAGGTCATCGACCGGGGGCAGGGCCTTGCGAGACACACCGTTGGCCTGGTTTTCCTGATCGAGCATCTTGCCGAGCGGATCGGCAGCGGCGGCTGGAGTCAGCAGGACAGAACACAGCAGCACAACCGGCAGAAACCGCGACATCATGGCGACTCCGTGGCGGAAACTCCCGACCCGAAAAAGTCCGGGCGGGTTCAAAATGTGGGTTGCCCTCTCTGTTGTTTCTTATCGGCACCCACGACCGGACCCGATCATCCCACAGCGGATAAACCAATGCAACTGCGAAGACAAATCGCACGGGCGAACCGACGGTCCGGTGAGCCGCCCGGTTCCCGCACGAGAAGACCCGAGATATCCGCCGACCGGGAGTGGCTAGCGAGCCGCGGGTTCAGGCGAAACCGGCAACCGGTCCCGCCACCGGAATCCCATCTCGATGGCAGCCTTCGAGAGACGCACCAGCAGGTCATGATCCACGGTGGGAGGCGGCAGGTCGGGCAGAGCCTCTTCGGTGTTGGTCGTGTCGAACTCGGGATCGTCTCGCCAGTACGACGAGTAGACCTGCATCTGCTCGTAGAAGAGCTTTTCGATGGTCGAGGGGTCCTTGAGCGGACCGGGGCCAACGAAGCAGTTGTGGCAGTTCTCGATGACCTGTTCGAGCACCTCCGACATCACCTTGGTGGTGACCGGACGCGGCGAGGTCAGGTGGAAGGTCTGTCCATGGCATTCGGGTCGCACCAGAATCTCCGCGATCGCGCGTGAGACCCAGTCGACGGTGACCAGGTTCTTGCGTTCCTTACCGTCGAGAGTCAGTCGAGTGGGCACCTGGCTGCCGGCAACCGGCTGCTCCTCGGCGGCCGAAGCGGCCTGCCAGAGGGTGTGAGCCAATCTCAACGCGGCGTAGAAACCGTGGAACGTGGTCGAGAACCCGTTGCTGGAATCCCCGATGATGATCGAGGGGCGGTAGACGGTCGGCGGCGCCAGAAAATCGGCCTCGTGGATCAACTCCTCCGCGGCCACCTTGCTGCGCTCGTAGTCGTTGCCCGGTTCCTGGCCGACATCCAGTTGCGACTCCAGGACCCGATCGGTCCTCAGTCCGCAGACGTAGGCGGTCGAGACGTGGTGCAGGTTGACAATCCCCGTGCCACGACACAACTCGAGAACCGCTCGAGTGCCATCGACATTGGATCGCCACGGTTCGCCATCGGGAGCGGTCGCGTGGAACACCAAGCTGGCGGCGTTGTGCAACACGGTGTCGCAATGCTCTTCGATCCATTCCCGGTCGAGGTCATCGAGACCGAGGTCCGGCCGCGAGAGGTCGCTTTCGATCACGTGGGGTCGAGGCAATTCTCGACCGAGCCTCGCATCCCAAGTGGCCATCAACGACTCGACGCGTTGTTCGGCCGACATTCTTCGATTCGGCCGGACGAGCAGCGCCAGGGGAACGCCGAGATCGGTCAAGTCGCGAACCAGATACCGGCCGAGCAACCCGGTGCCACCGGTGAACAGCACAAATTGCGACATTGCCATCCCGTAAGGGGGGGAGAGTGTGAGCCGTATTCCACCAGACTATAGGACCTGATCGCCGTTCCACAACCGAACGGGCATTTCGTCCGATGCTCCGGTTGATGCGGAGTGGAAACCTAGGCAGGAATCGAAGACCGCCGTCGGTCCTAGCTGTCCTGGCTGTCCTGGCTGTCATGGAATGACCCGACCGTGGGATTCTCCGAAGTCGTGCTGGGAGCGTACCCCTCGATCGCCACGAAGTGAGGTCGTCGCTGTCCGTGCGGAGTTCTCTTGCGTCGACCCGTCTCGTCTGTTCGCCCCGAACCATCGGTTCGTCGGTCGCGGCTCCAGAGAGCCAGGAGTGCCGGCAACAGGACCAGGTCGCCCAGCAGCGCGGTGACCAGCATTGCGGCGGTCAACAAGCCGAATCTCATGGTGGGCAGGAACGGGGACAGGGACAGGGCGAGCATTCCGATGGCAGCGACAATGGCCGCCTGCAGGATCGGTGGTCCGGTGCGTTCCAGAGCGTCGCGGGAGGACGTGTGCCGTCCCACCCCGTCACGACGCTGCTGGTGGTAGCGGATCAGGAAGTGAAACGTGCCGTCGACGGCGATCCCCAACGCGATGCTCCCGGACATCATCATCCCGATGTCGACATACCAGCCCGACCAGCCCAGGACCCCGAAGACCAACAGGATCGGTGTCAGGTTGGGGATCATCGCCACCAGCCCGGTGGTGACCGATCGCAGCGAGACGATCATCACGATGGTGATGATGACGAACGCCGTCAGGAAGCTCTCCCAGAACCCCGTGAAGATCTGCCCCTGTGCGTGATCCAGCAGCGGGCTGATACCGGTCCATGCAATCGGCATCCCCGCGGTGGCCACGACCAGTTGGTCGTAAACAAGTCGGCGTCCATCGGCCGAACCGTCGGTCAGCCGTACACTGATCCGCCACAGCCGCTCGCCATCGGCGATGTAGTCTCCACCGCCGCGGTGGCCCCGGGCCCGCTTCAACAATGCCAGCGTTTCGAACGTGTCGTCCGGCATTTCGACCGGGAACAACCCCGCCAGCGACATCGTGTGCCGCACGCCGTCGTGTTTGCGGATCTGTTCTTCGATGTGCCGGACCTTGTCGAGCTTCGCCACGAACGGCAACGAGCCGGTCCCGAAGTCGACAACCGCCTCGAGGGTTGTCGTGCTTGTCAGGTTCTCTTCGACCCGCTCGGCGTCCTGCCGGACACGTCCCTGGGCAGGAAGAAAGTCGACCGGATCGATCCGCATCCGCAGCCGGGGCACTCCGAGACCCGCCGCGACAATCAGCAGCAGAGTCAACGTGGTGACCAGTCCACTGTGGCCAACGATTCGGTCGGCCGGCGAATTCTCGCGGGGGGCCCCAAACGGGTTGGCGTCGGATCCGAGTGGTTTCGGTGGAAACAACGTCAACAGAGCCGGCACCGCCCCCAGTCCGGTGACCAGGGCCACGATCGACCCCAGGGCCCCGGCCAAGCCGAACTGGCGAACCGGGCCGATGTCACTGACAGCCAGTGAGGCGAGCCCGATCGAGGTGGTCAGAGTGGCCAGGCAGCAGGGTTTCCACGCCAGCTTCAGCGCCGTCGCCAGGGGATCGGGACGATCCATGGCATGGCGGAAGTAGTGGACCAGGTGAACCGAGATGGCCAGGGTGAAGACCATCACCATGATCGGCAACGCGGCCAGGATGAAGTTCATCTCCACACCGTTCCACGACAGCACCGTCAGTGTCAGGTTGATCGACCAGACGGTCAGGCCGAGGATACCGATGGTCAGCCGCCAGTCCCGCAGCGTCCAGTACAACAGCACCAGGCACACGGCCAGGGTGACCAGGAAGAACTGCTTGCTGTTCGCACGGCTGCCCAACCGATCGAGTTCCGAGACAATCACCGGAGCGCCGGCCAGTTGCGAGTCCTGCAGTTGGCAGTAGTTGAGTTGTTCTCGGACGGCATCGACCGTGGCGGCGCGGTCGGCCAGTCCTTCGGCCGAGAGCAACGCCGCGATGCCGATCATTCCGTCGGGACCGCGCGTGGCTGAAAGTCCCTCGAGTCGTTCCCGGGCCTCGTCCCGCTCGACGCCCAGGTCGTCCATGATCGACATCAGGCGGTAGGGGCTCCAGCAGACCCGAATCTCCGGCAGGCTCTCGATCCGCTCGCAGACCGCCTCGACCAGTTCCTCGTCAACCGCTGCCTCGGTGTCCTCGCCGGGCAATCCCACCAACACCAGTTCCTCGGCCCCGAACCGTTCCTTGAAGTCGTCGTAGATCCGGCGGACCGGCGCCTCGGTGGGCAGCCAGGTCTCGATGTCGTTGTTCGACGTCAGCGACTCGGCGGTCACCAACAGGTAGGGAAATGTCAGGACCAGGAAACCGAGCACCAGTCGGCTGTGCTGGCGGAAGAACGCTGGCAGCATGGAAGGACGTCCCGGGAAGCGGTCAATGAGGTCAATCGATGAGGCATGTGCCGCGGGCGTGATGTGGGAATCCCCACACAATCGGTGCATGGAGATCACGCGATGCGGCTTCTCTGTGCTATCGAGCCAACAACGGAATAGCCGTGATGCGAAATCCGCCTGTCGAGTCGGCCACCGACAGAGGTCGGCGGCTGGAAGGAACGACCGCTACCAGTGCCACCACCGGATTCGGGTCGTGCAGCGTGGGGGTCGGGTTATTCGGCGAGCGGGCTGCCCGGCCACCCGAATCGACGACTCAACCCGATCAACCCGCCCATCACGACCAACCCCACCACGGTGATCCACCAGGGTGCCGGGCGGCGGATCACGAGAGTCTCCACACCTTCGCCGGTCTCGATCGCGGCAACCCGGGTCAGCGTCGACGTCGCGCTCTCATCGGTGCCGTTCCAGTCACCCGAATCGGAAGGCCGGACCACGGCAGCCACGACCGGTGCCGGGTCGAGGTCACGCGGGGTTCCGACGAACAGGCTCCTGTGCCGGCGGTTCGATGAATCCGGCCGGGTCCGCACTCCCCCGGTCGGATCGATCGGTTCGCTGAACAGGGAGTGCTTCCTGGAGTCGGGGTGGTCCCGCTTGGGAAGAGGAGGTGGAGATGCAATCGAGCGGGTCTCGTTCTTGTCCAAGGCGGCCTTGAGACGCATGAAGATCCGCCCGAATTCCCGAGAACGCGGGTGATCCGGTGACGGACCCGTCACGCCAACCCGCGCGGCCCCGGACACGCTCTCTGCCGCGGGACCATCGTTGACCCGAACATCGCCAGCCACGTCCGGAACATCAACCGGTACCACGTCTCCAGCCGTGTTGGCCCGCACGCGTGCCACGGCAGGTGGTCCCGCCGCTGCATCGTCCAGAAACAGGATTGCCTCGGCTCCGCCGGCCAGCGAAACGGTTGCGGCCCGAGTGCTCAGGGCACCCGACGACGCACATCCGGAGGACACCAACAGCACAAGCGACAGCAGACACCCCGCCCTGACCCGCTGGTGGTCGAGGTCGGTGTGAAGGTCCGAAACCATGCGAGATCCTCTCGCTCGTCGATCGACGGTCCACCATCCCCCTGCTTCGTTCCCCATCGGCACCGGGACAGTTCGGCATGAGCGGGATCTGCCGATTATGCGGATCAGCGGCGGGGACCGCGGGGGCAGAAGTTTCCCGGTTTCGGACCGGGAAATCCGCCCCCCGACTGCTCGCCATTCCGGACGCAAGAATCGAGGACATTCCGCCGGATGCGTTCAGTTCAGCAGCGAGCGAAGCGTCTCGAGATTGACCGCGTCGAGTGTCCGATCGTCGCGATCACCCTTGGGAGTTTCGAGGTACATGGGGAGTTCGGCCGAGAGCGGATCGTTGAGAATGTTGCCGAACGGGTCGAGTCCCATGTGGCCCTCGCCGATCGTCTCGTGTCGATCCACCCGGCTGCCGAACTCCTTCTTGCTGTCGTTGAGATGCCAGGCACGCAGCCGGTGGCGACCAACGGCCTGGTCGAAGGCCGCCATCGTCTCGGCGTATTCCGCGGGGGTCGCCAGCGGGTAGCCGGCAGCGAACAGGTGACAACTGTCCAGGCAGACGCCAACCCGGGACGATTCGGGAATTCGGGTGATGATCGCTTCGAGCTGCTCGAACCGATGGCCGAGATTGCTGCCCTGGCCGGCGGTGTTTTCGAGCCAGACCTCGACGCCAAGTCCGTCGGTCTGCAGCAGCACTCCATCGAGTGCCTCGGCAATCCGCTCGATCCCCGTTTCTTCGCTCGACGTCGTGAAACTGCCCGGGTGCAGCACGACACCGGCCAACCCGAGCACTTCGGCCCGTTCGAGTTCGATGACCATGGCGTCCATCGACTTCTGCCAGAGTTCTTCGGCGGGGCTGGCGAGGTTGATCAGGTAGCTGGCGTGTGCACAGGGCAACCGGACCCCGGTCTCACCGAGCCTGCGGCGAAACAGCGAGACGGCCTCCGGATCCATCCGCCCTGCCCGCCACTGGTTGTTGTTCTTGGTGAAGATCTGGACACAGTCCATGCCGTATTCGGCTGCAGCGTCAACGGCGTTGTGGTAACCGCCGGCGACGGACATGTGGGCTCCCAGAAGTGGCATGGCCAACGGCTGTCCCGGTTGAGCGGGGTTGTGGAGATCGGACGGACCAACCCTCGTTGGTCTCGCGGCCCCGGTTTTACGGAACACTCGAGGTCATGACAAACCAACCCGGCAACGGTTGCAGCCGGTGCAACGCCCTTGTGTCGTCCCGACCGCCCACCCTAGGATCGATCGGGCCGTTTTCACTCGAGTTTCCTCAAGGCATCCCCGCGTGTCGACGCCGACCCTGCTGCTGATCGCCGTCGCGGTGCTGTTGCTGGTCGGCTTCGTCCTGGCGGCTCCGCTGCTGGTGCGTCGCTGGGAGCGGCGGCAGCAGAATTCGGCCCTGGACCTGTTCCGAATGCAGCGTGAGCAGTTGGAGGCCAAGTTCTTCGACCTGGCTCGCCAACGGGGGATCCCCCGCGACCTGCGATGGGTCGAATGCGATTGGCTCGACGAGGTGACTTTCGGGCGGGCGATCGACGACGGATTGCTGACAGCGTTTGCCGGGGTGAACATCCGGTTCGAAGCGATCGAGGGCGGCGACATGGAGGAGGTGGAGTCGGTGGGGCTGATCCGCGACGCCGCGGCGATTTTTCACTTCCACAACGGTCGCTGGGGAACCGGCGGCCGCGCGATGTTCAACATGGATCCGCACGCCGCGATCGAGCGACTGGCCGGACAGTATGAACCGGTGACAACAGGCTGAAGCGGTCGGGCGGGGAATCAGAGCAGTTCGAGTTGCCGGTCGTCGGCCCGCTTTCGGGCGGCGCGTTCCTCGATCTTGACGCCCGCCGAGGTCTTCGGAGCACTGGTCAGCGGGTCCTCGGCCCCGTCGAGCGAATCACCGGGTGCAGTCGATTCGAGACGCTCTCGGGCCCGGATGGCGTACTCCTCGGACAACTCGTACCCGATCGGACGTCGATCGAGTTTCCGGGCAACCGCCAGCGTGGTGCCGCTGCCGGCGAAGGGGTCGAGCACAACGTCGCCGGGATTTGAGCAGGTCCGCACGATCCGACCCAGCAACTGCTCGGGCATCTGGCACCCGTGCCAGCCGGCCCGTTCCTTGAACGTCCCGTTGACCCGCGGGAAGTACCAGGTGTCCTCATCGGCACCGAACGACTCGGGAATGTCCTGCGGCCTCAGCACCCAGGTGTCGTCGGGCAGGCGGCCCCGGGGGTTGGCCCGCTTGTCGCCGTAGACCAGTTGGCGAGCCGACGGAACCCGGATCGCCGGATCGTCGGCGTTGAAGGTGAACACCTTCTCGTTCTTGACGAAGTAGAACAGGTGGGTATGCGACCGGCTGAACTTCCGGGTGCAGTTGACCCCGAAGGTGTAGTACCAGACCACCCAGTTTCGGAGCACCAGGCCGTGGTCGTGCTTCTGCATCACCGACAACTCGGCGGCGTACTCGTCTCCGATCGCCAGCCAGAAGGTGCCAGCGGGCTTCAGCACCCGCACCAGCTCCGACGTCCAGCGACGACTCCACGCCAGGTAGTCGTCGGCATCCCGCCGGTCGTCGTACTCGTCGTACTCGTATCCGATATTGAACGGCGGGTCGGCGAACGCCAGGTCGACGGTTCCGTCGGGAATCTCGGCCAGGCCCTCGAGACAATCCCGGTTGTGAATCTGTCCGAGCAGTTCGTCGGGGATCACCGGGGCGTCCATCGCAGCGTGGGCCTCCTGCCGACCCGGAACTCGGGGTTCATGAAATCCCAGGCCGGATCCTAGGCCGGATCCTTGGCCACCGGGTTGCTCAGCGTACCGATGCCGGTGATCGAAATCGAGACGGAGTCGCCATCTTCCAGGGTGAACTCGTCGGGGGGCACGATTCCGGTGCCGGTCATCAGCACCACTCCGTCGGGGAAGACGTTCTCGCGACCCAGCCAGTCGACCAGGTCCTCGAAGGTCCGGGCCATCTGGTCGAGCCTGATGCTGCCGGCGAAGACGGTCTCACCACCACGGTCAATCGCCAGTTCGATTTCGACGCCGGACCGATCCAGCGGGCCGTCGGCCAGCAACACGCACGGACCCAGCCCGGCCGACTCGCGGTAGCACTTTGCCTGCGGCAGGTACAACGGGTTCTCGCCCTCGATGTCCCGGGCCGACATGTCGTTGCCGATCGAATACCCGACCAGTCGCAGGTCGGGACTGATCACCAGGGCGAATTCGGGCTCGGGGACCGACCAGTCGCTGTCGGCCCGCACGCGGACGGGGTCTCCGGGTCCCGACACGCGGTGGGGGGTCGCCTTGAGGAACAGCTCGGGCCGATCGGCCGTGTAGACCTTGTCGTAGTGAGTCGCGGCACTCTCGGACTCCTCCATCCGAGCCTCCTGGCTCCGCTTGTAGGTGACGCCGGCCGCCCACACCTCCTGGCGGTCAATCGGGGCCAGGCACTCGTAGCCACCGGCGGCCAGGCCGGTGGCACCGGCCGCCAGCAGCCGTTCGACGCCGGCGACGGGATCGGCCGAATGGAGCAGGTCGGCCAGTGAATTGATGCTCTCGGAGCTCGAGAGATCCAGCAGTTGTGCGGAGCCGTCGTCGGCCAGCACGGCCACGCCGGTGGTTCCCTCGGTGGTGCGAACCCTGGCAAGCCTCATCGGTCGTCCCGTTCTGGCGAAAACGAGGAGTGAGAAATACGCATCGGCCAGTCGTCAGGCGGCGGCGTGTCACGATCCTACTGGACCGCCGCCGCGACGCAAGCACTCGAGCACCAGCCGGAAATCCTCCGGCAACGGTGCCTCGAAACGGATCACCTCCCCGCTGACCGGATGCGTCACCTCCAGGGAACGGGCGTGCAACGCCTGCCGCCGGATCGGCAACTCGCGACCCTCGGGCCGATCGCCCCCGTAGAGACGGTCGGCGAGAATGGGGTGGTTGAGGTGAGCCATGTGGACACGGAGCTGGTGGGTTCGGCCGGTCCGGGGCGACAGCCTCACGTAGGACGTGCGGTCGAACCGTTCGAGCACCTCGTAGAAGGTCACCGCATGGCGGGCCTTGCCACCGGCCGGCACCACCCGCATCTTCTCGCGGTTCCGTCGACTGACCCCCACGTGCGTCTCTATGTAGTCGCTGTCCAACTCGGGACTTCCCCAGCAGATCGCATGATACCGCTTGGTCACCTCGCGGAGCTCGAACTGCCTCGAGAGCTTGTGATGGACCTGGTTGTTCTTGGCCACGATGATCACGCCGGTGGTGTCGCGGTCGAGCCGGTGCACGATGCCCGGCCGCAGAGTGCCGCCGAGATCGCTGAGCGAATCGAAGTGGAACTGCAGCGCGGCAACCAGCGTCCCGGTGGTCTGGCCACGGCCGGGATGGACGATCATGCCGGCTGGCTTGTCGATCGCCACCAGGTGCTCGTCCTCGTAGAGCACCGACAGCGGCAGGTCCTCGGGTTCGACCCGCGGCGCAGCGTCCTCGGGCAGAGACAACTCGACCACGTCGTTGACCCGCAGCCGCCGGGACGACTTGGCCGGCAGTCCGTTGACGATGACCGCCCCGGCGACGATCGAGGACTGAAACTGACCGCGGCTGAAGTTGGGATAGAGCCGGACGAGGTAATGGTCGAGTCGCCAGCCATGGGCCCGGGCCTCGACGGTCACCCGGATCGGCGACCCCTTACCCGGCTGGCTCATTCGGCCGGCTTCTTCTTCTCGGCCGGCTTCTTCTTCTCGGCCGCCTTCTTCTTCTCGCCCGCCTTCTTCTTCTCACTCGCCTTCTTCTTCTCGCCCGCCTTCTTCTTCTCGGCCGGCTTCTTCTTCTCGCCCGCCTTCTTCTTCTCGGCCGGCTTCTTCTTCTCGCCCGCCTTCTTCTTCTCGGCCGGCTTCTTCTTCTCCAGTGCCGGAAATTCTAGAGGAATCTTCTTCTTGACATTGCCGGTTGCATCCGGTGAGGGCTTGGACTTCTCGGACCCAGCACCATCGCGAAGAAGCTTGTCCAACTGGCTTTCGATCGGGCTGTCATCGGTCGCACTCTGTGGGAGAGCGTCGACCGAGTCAGCAGCCGGAGAATCGTTGACGACTTTGCCGAACCACTTGTAGAAGGCGATGGCCCCTTCACTGGCGATCGCCTGCAGGCGATCCTCGGCCATCTTCCTGTAGGGGCCATCGGTCTTCTCGAGGAGACCGTAGGCCGCTTTCACCTTGTTGAGCCGCTCTTCGGTTCCATCACAACTGGCTTCGATCCCGACGGCCCGACCATACAGGGCCCGTTGTTCGAGCAGCGAGTCCTTGGGGGCCACCTCGAGCACGGTGTCGAAATGATCGATCGCGGCCTGGACATCTCCGCGTCTGCCGAGCCTCTTGGTGCCGTTTGTTCGTTTCATCATCTTGTTCGACCGGTAGGCCTGACGAAGTCCGTCGTTGAGCCGCGATTCAGCCAACATCAGCCTGGCCCAGGCCCGGACCATTTCGTCGGCCTCTTCGTTGTTGTTGAGAAAATCCGAATAGGCACGGGCCGCAAAGGGATCGGAACTGCCCAGCACGTTGCCGTTCTCGAGACTCTCGACGATCTCCTTCTGGATTTCGGTGGGCACACCAATCCAGCTCCCCCATGCCGCCCGTCGTGCCTGAATCGTCTGAAAGTCCAAGACGTTCCAGCCGAGGGCACCGACGACCAGACCGACCACGAGCCAGGTCCCGACCAGCCGTTGCAGGTGCTGCGGGTGGTCATTCCGGAAAAACTCGCGGCAAAAACCGAAGATGGGCGCTAACATCTGCACCAGGTCGGAATTCGCTGCGGGCTGCGGCGTCCCGGTCGAACTGGACTCCTCGACCTCGCGGGGCTTCTCATCGGCAGAGGGCTTGTCGTCCATGGTCGATGAAGCTGCGAAAGCTGTCCGATGGGATAGAGACGTCGTGCTCGGGACCCGAAGTGGGGGTCCGAAAGCTAGAGTGCGCGCGAGTATAGGGACCGTTGCGCAAGCCAGTCAAGTGGGGGCATCGGCCAGTGCGAACCGGGGAGTCTCGACTAGTTGCCCGGGCCGATGCGGACACGGAAATCGGCCGGAAACGGCATGCTTCCATCGGCGCGTCGTCGTCCGATCAGGCGGAACTCGCCCAGCGATGCGGGCACCAGGAAAAACAGTGCCCCGCCGGATTCGTAGAGACACGGCAGGTTCTGTCGGCCCGTTTGAGCCATGGCGTGATGTCCAACCCCTCCGACAAGAGCCGACAGCCCGACGGTTTCGCGGTAACCGGTCCACCCATCGAACACCTCATCGGCGGTGCGTGCCGCGTGCCACGCGGAAACCAGTTTCCCCAATTCGGCGGTCAGGTCCTCGCGACGAAGACCATCGAGCCGGTTCGCCTGCGATTCGACGAACGTCCGCAGGGCCTCGGACTGGCCCAGTGCCACTCGAACCAGGCGGTACTCCTGGCTCGGCTCGATCTGCACCTCCAACGTCCCCTCCGATTCGACAAACACCACCACCATCACGTTGCTGCGGACCCGTCCGGTCCGCTCCTTGAGACTCTCGACCATGGCCGAGAACAACTCGGCGTGCCCCTCGACCAGGCCCGGATCGATCGATCGGGGCATCAGCACCTCGGCTCCGGCATACGATGCGGTCAGCTCGCCCACCAGCGATCTCCGAAACCGGCTGGGATCGTTGAGGAACCAGGCCACCGTGATGGCCAGCAACAGCGTCCCGCCACAGGCCAGGGGAAACAGCAATCCCCCACGACGGTGTCGGCGTCGCCTGACACGGCTGGAAACCGACGCCTGTGGCCGCGACTGGAACTCCGGCACCATCTCGGGAACGATGTCGGGAATGACGTCCGATTCGGTGGCTGCGGTGGCTGCGGTGGCTGCGGTGGCTGGTGGTGATTGAACCACTTCGGTCGGCCGCGGAACAACCAGGGTCGTCCCGCATTTCGGACAGGCCCCCTGCTTGCCGGCGGCGGCGTCATCGACACGAATTGCCGCCGTGCAGTACGGGCAGTCGAACTCGATTGCCATCACAGCCTCCTCGCAACGGCCCCGCAGCCAGCCCCCTCCTGTCTTCGACTAGTCGTCCTGCTCGATGAAGACTGGCTTGAGCAACCGGTCGACCGGAGCGAAGTCATCGGTCAGCACACCGTGCCACCATGTGGCGCTGGCCCAGTTGACCACCGACTCCCACTGGTTCTGATCGTCGGGCAACGTCGGGGGCTGGTCGGACTCGCGAGTTTCCTTCCAGGCGAAGGGGGGCTGCGACCAATGGCCACCGGCCTCGAGAAGATTCGAGAGGTCCAGCGGAGCATTCGCGGCGATCAGCACAAAGGTGTCTCGACGCCGGTGCGGCACGCCCTCCTCGCTCGAGAAGACATACACGTTGGGGAAGACGGCCTCGAGCGTCTTGGTGTAACTGCTCAGGAAGTGACCTCGATCACGTGTATGTCGCGAGTCCCTGGAACGTCGGTCGAGGCCCTTGATGATTTCGCCGAGGGCCGGGTTGTTGCCGGCCTCCTGGAGCAGTATCTGGAAGATCCGATCGGGCAGCGACCCTCTCACGGCCAACCGGTGCCCCAGGCCTTCGGCCTGCTCGTAGATCTCGACCCCGGGCAACCCCGGAATCCCCATCCACTCGTCGACCACCGCCGCCGACGTCCACGTCTCGGGCAACGGCACCTCCAGCAACGGCTGGTCCGACTCGTATTCGATCGTCCGATCCCGCTCGGGCGCCTCGATCCTCGGGTAGATGTCGATGATGTTGACCAGGTAGACACCTCGTGCCGGGTCCAGCAGTTTCCGGACATCGTCGGTGAACTCGCGGGTCGTCAGGTGCCAGGGGACGCTGAAGTCGTTGAACGCGTCGCCGTAGATGAAATCGTACTGCGGCTTGTCGGACCGACGGACCTGGTCCTGGACGAAGTTGCGGGCATCGCCGAGCCGGGTACTCTTGGAAATCAGCCCATCGGGGTCGAGTCCCATTTCCTGCTGCACGGCGAGCAGGACGGCGGGATCGAGTTCGGCGACGTCGATCACCGGTTCGTGGGGGAACTTGGCTTCGATCCACCTGGGAAACACGAATCCGCCACCGCCGATGAACATCGTGCGGACCTGTCGGGAGCGGGCGTAGAGCTGGTTGACCGCCTGGAACCAGGCGAAGTCCGGCGTAGCGGCCAGGAGCTCGTCCCGAATCAACTCGTCGATGACCATCTCGGTCGTCAGGGCACCGAGCTTGGGATGAAACTCGATCCCGCCCTTCTGATCGGCATCGTCGCGATTTTCCTTCTTGAGCCGATCGGGGATCGACACGCCCGGGGGCAGCGTCTCGAGGTCGGCCGGTGTGAAGCCGACCCAGTCCGACGCGGTCGAAACCTCGTACAGTTCCTCGATCGCCAGCCACCAGGCCCCCGAAGGACTCAGCTTCAGGAGCACGTTGCGATCGGCCGGCAGCAGAGTGCCCCGCACCCGCAATCGACCGCCTCCCGAACCGGAAAAGGAGAGGTTCCCGGAGAGTCGCTTGACGACCTGATCGCGGCCCGGAAATTCGGGCAGTTCAACGGTCACGTCGATCGCCCACGCCTGTCGGGCACGCTCGGTCGCCGCTGCATAGACCAGTTCGTACTCGTACTTCAGCAGCGTCGGGTTGTCGGGGACGTAGTAGCTGTGGACGAGCTTGTCGAGTTTCAGGTACTTGAGGTCGACGTCCTCGTCGGTGGTTTCGACGACGGTGATGTAGGAATAGTTGCTCTCGTCCTCGTACCGTCCCGGTTCGTCATCTCGAAGCGAGAGCGCCTGTCCGAACTGGTGGAATCCGTAGCCGACACGTTGTCCCGTCTCGCTCCACGACTCGCTCAACGCCAATCGACCGGCCGCATCACGCCCGGTTCCCAGCAGTTCGCCGAAGCGACCCCCGGCCGCGTCAAGCGATTCGCCACTGACGGCGGCAGCCAGTCCGAAGACGACCAGAAACTGCAGCCAGCCAAAGGCAATCGCCGGCCTCAGTCTCGACCCACTCGCCGCCGCGCAGACTCCGGTGACCCCCAGCAGCATCGCGGTCCCGGTGACCAGGGCGCGGGTGCCGAAGAGGTCGATCAGCAGGAAACCGGCCAGGAAGGTCCCGATGATCGAGCCGAGCGTGCCCCAGGCGTAGACGTTGCCGACGGTGATCCCCGTGCGACGGCTTCTCGAGAGTGCCAGGGCGGCAACGACCGGTGACACGGTCCCCATCGCCGCGGCCGGCGGCCCGTAGATCACCGCAACCTGGGCGAAGATCCAGACCGGCCAGCTGGCCTGGTCGGACGTCCCCTGCTCGAGGATCCACTGGGCCAACCAGATAACCGGCCCCAGCATCATCGGCGGCTCGGTGCGGTACCACTCGATCGAAGCCTGGTCGAGCCAGATCACTCCGAAACAGTGAATGCTGGCGATCAACAACAGCCAGCCCAGGATGCTGCGGTGGTCGAAACGGTCGGCCAGGATGCCGCCGATGAAGTTGCCCACGGTGATCCCGGCCAGCACAACGCCGATCACGCTGGTCCAGGTGTAGAGCGACTGACCGATGTGGTGAGCCAGCAGGCGTGTGGCCGAGAGTTCCAGTGTCATGATGCAGAGACTGGTGACGAACACGATGGCGTTGCAGCCGACCAGGAACCACCACGTCCCCGCCTGCTGTCCGGTCCGCCCGGGATCCACCTCGTTCAACTCGACCGGGTTGACCTCACCGGAGAGTGCCGACACCGGCGGCGGTCCGGCGGATCGGGCCGGTCGGCGACCGAACAGCTTGGTGGTGACCATCAGGAACACCGGCACCGCTCCCATCGCCAACAGTGCCACGGCGGTGCCAGCGACGATCCAGCGGGTACTGAAGTGGTCGATCAGGTAGAAGCCGGCCAGGAAGGTGCCGACGATCGATCCCATCGCGGCCCACGCGTAGACGTTGCCGACGGTGAACCCGGTGCTGCGGCTTCGAGAGAGTGCCAGGCTGGCGACCACCGGCGAGATCGTCCCCAGCGCGATGGCCGGAAGCAGGAAGATGATCGAGACGATGCACAGCACCCAGATCGGCCAACCCATCGTTTCGGGTCGCACCACCCCGACCATCTGCTGATCGAGCACCAGGGCCAATCCGCTGGTGACAGCAGCCAGCGGAAACAGGATCGCCAGCAGCTTGAGGTGTCCGAAGCGGTCGGCGAGCCTTCCGCCGGCGTAGTTGCCGATGGTGATCCCGGCCAGCACAACGCCGATCACCCCGGTCCACGTGTAGAGAGACTGGCCGATGTGGTGAGCCAACAGCCGTGAGGCGGTCAGCTCGAGAACCATGATGCAGATGTTGCTGGCGAAAACGATCAGGTTGCAACCGACCAGCCACGCCAACGCCCGAACCCGTCCAATCTCACCGTGTGTACGCATGGTTGTTTCCTGATCGCAAAGCAAAAAGAGAGACCCACCATCATAAACCCACAACTCGGCCACGTCGCCACCGCGACAAGGTCTCCGTTGAGATCTCATTTGCCGTTGAACCGCTTGGTTGTCATCACTTCCCACCCCTCTCTAGAATGCTCGCGTCAAGTCCCTCCTGCCCGGCCTTGTCCGGACGTCGAGAGCACCAATCGGATGTTCGAGCGGATCGAGCTGTTTCCTGGCGTGATCGAGATGAACTACCAGGCGCGACGCCGCTTGGGTTGTTGCGTCTACCTCGTCCACGATGGATCCGAGTGGCTGCTGATCGACATCGGCTACGAGGACACGGTGGGAGACATCATCGAGATCATCCGGCAACTCGACTTCCCGCTGGCCACCTGCCGATACCTGGTCGCCACTCACGCCGATGTCGACCACGTCCAGGGCCTGGCACGGGCCGCCGAGTTGCTGCCCGGATCACGCACCTGCGGACATCCCGACGCGGCCCGACTGCTGGCTGAAGGTGACCGGGTGACGACCTACGCGGAAATCAGCGCCCAGGGGATCTCGATCGACATGCCAACGATGGAGTTGCACGAGACAATCAACGAAGGGGATCGGCTGCAACTGGGTGAAATCGAACTGGAGGTCTGGCACACCCCGGGTCACACCCTCGGACAACTCGCCTTCCGCATGGGCAACCTGCTGTTTTCCGGCGACAACATCTACCGCGACGGTTGCGTGGGGAACATCGATGCGCACCACGGATCGGACATCCCGTCGTTCATCGAGTCGTTGACACGCATCCGTGAAAGTGACATCGAGTGGTTGTTGCCCAGCCACGGACCGCCATTCCGCAAGGACAACAACCTGCTGCAGGCCACCATCGATCGGCTCGAAGGCTATTGCCACATGGCGGATTTCGGCACATGTGCAACCGATTGGCCATTGATGGACGAATGGGACCGCGAACTGGTAGAGGGCTTCAATCCGGACTAGTGGTCCTGGACCACCGCGGGGGTGCTCTCCGGAAGCAACCCAATCCAACACGCCCGCTTTCTGGTGGGTGTGGTCTTGCTCACAACACGGTCCGACCTTCCCACCAGGCCCCCTATCCTGCCCAATCGTTACAATCGGAATGACCCGACCTCGCAATGGGCCGATCTATCGGGTCGGCCCGGCGACCTGTTAGAATTTGCGTGATGACGTGGCAATCGGGCGTGAAAGTCGCCCGGTCCGGCATCCTGAGACAAAGTCGAACGGCCGGAAAAACCGATCAAACCGACAGTTCTATGCACAACGTCCCGTTGAACCGGCCACTGTTCAGACTGCCATGACCAACTTCTTTTCCAAACGAGACCGTTTCGGCCACGGCAATGCGCTGTGGATCGTGCTGTTGCTGGTTTTCCTGGCCACCCCGGCCATCTGGTCCCTGTCGCGAATCGATCTCGAAAACGACATCGCCAAATGGCTGCCAGAGGACGATCCCCAGGCACGGACGCTGCGGTGGTACCAGGAGCACTTCCAGCACGAGGATCGCGTGCTGGTCTCGTGGGATACGAGCACACTGTCGGACCCGCGGGTGAAGTGGTTCCGCAGCCGCCTGATCGGCACGTCGGATGCCGAGGGAACCCGCCGCAGCGGTTCAAAACTGATCAAGTCGGTCACCACTCCGCAGAACCTGATTGTGCGGATGATGAAATACGATGTCGAGCCGGCCGAAGCGGTCGAGCGGCTCGAGGGTGTGCTGATCGGCACGGGTCCGTTGAAGGTCCGTCTGACCCAGGCGGGCCGCCGCGACGTCAAGCAGGTCCAGCGGTTGATCCGTGATCGGGCCGCCGGGGAGCTGCAACTCGAAGTCGAGTTTCTGGCGTCGGCGACCGAGTGGGAGCCGGACGAGGAGGAAGCCGACCGTTTGGCCACGTTGGTCGATGAGGCATCGGAAACCTCCGACGACGCCGAGACCGGGGAGGACGCGGAGGAGGCCGAGACGTTCGATCCGGAGAAGTTCCTGCTGCCGGATCACGATTTCCAGGTCCGCTACCACAACATGCAGCGAGACAGCGAGACCTGTGAGAAGCTGATCTCGCTGATCGGCGGTCTGCAGGGCCCCTCGTCGGACGACGAATCGGATGGTGTGGCGTTGGTGGACGAAAACGGCTGCTTCTTCCATGCCGGGGCCCCGGTGGCCCTTTCGATCAGCCTCACCGACGCCGGGATGGCCGACGCGGCCGAGACACTGCTGGAGATTCGCCGGATCGCCGGCGAGGTGGGAATCCACGCCGACGAATTCCGAACGGGTGGACGTCCCGTGGCCGGTTCGGCACTGGACGAAATGGTCAAGGACTCGGCGTGGAACTCGTCCGAAGACATCGCCCCGTGGGAATTGCACCGTCGCTCGATCATCCTGCTGTCGGGACTGGTCGGCATCGTGCTGGCCTTCGTGATGCTCCGCAGCGGCCGACTGGCCACCCTGGTCCTGGTCGTCAGCTACTACACCACCCTGATGGCCGTCTCGCTGGTTCCACTCTCGGGTGGACACATGAACATGGTGCTGGTGGTGATGCCCACGCTGATGTTCGTGCTGACCGTTTCCGGCGCGATCCACGTCTCGAATTACTGGAAACACTCCGCCGCCAAAAATCCCGTCACCGCCGTGGTCGAAGCCGTCAAGATGGCCAAGGTGCCGTGCACCCTGGCGAGTGTCACCACCGCGATCGGGTTGCTGAGCCTGATGACGAGCACGTTGCGGCCGGTGCGACAGTTCGGTGTCTACTCGGCCATCGGCTGCCTGATCTCCCTGGCCATGGTGCTCTACGGACTGCCCGCCCTGCTGCAATTCTGGCCGTCGCGGTCCGAGGACCAGGCCGATGATCTCCGACGGGACGGCTGGACCCGGCTGGGGCTGCTGGTGGCCCGATTCTGGATCCCCGTCACGCTGACCTCGATCGCCTTCTTCGTCGCCAGCACCTGGGGACTGAAATACTTCAAGACCGAAACCAAGGCGATCCGCTACTTCCCTGACCACTCACGGGTCGTCCAGGACTACAACTTCCTGGAACGCAATCTCTCGGGCATCGTCCCGGTCGAGCTGGTGATCCGGTTCAGCCGCGACGAGCAAAGCCGGATCAACTTCGTCGAGCGGATGGAGGTGGTCCGGGAAGTCGAACGTCGGGTTCGCGAGCATCCGGAGATCAGCGGCACGGTCTCGCTGGCCGATTTCCAGGAGCCCTACGTGCCACTCCCGGCGAGTGCCTCGAAGCTCAAACGGCGACTCGCCAAGAAGCAGTCGAGCATCATTGAGCGGAGAGTGAAGGGAGACGGTGAGAACGAGGGGGAGAGCGGGGCCAGGGGATTCCTGCACGTGGCAGACAAGGCGACCGACCTCGAATCCGCCGGTGACCAGAAACTGAACAAGCCCGGGGACGAATTGTGGCGGATCACCGCACAGGTCTCGGTGATGTCCGACTACGACTACGCGCACCTGACCAACGACCAGCAGACCGGCGAACTCGACAACATCGTCAAGAGCGTGCTCAAGAGGCACCCCGGCAGCACTCATGTGGTCACCGGCATGGTGCCGGTGTTCCTGAGGACCCAGCAGGCGGTTCTCGACAGCCTGATCTGGAGCTTCGCCCTGGCCTTCGGCGTGATCGCCGTGGTGATGATGATCCTGCTCCGCAACCCGGTCTCGGGAATCCTGACGATGTTGCCGAACCTCATGCCGGTGGGCATCGTCTTCGGCATGCTCAGCTGGGCCGGCCAGGCGGTCGACATCGGCACGATGATCACTGCCAGCGTCGCGCTGGGAATCGCCGTCGACGGCACGCTGCACCTGATCACCTGGTTCCGAGCCGGACTCCGTGACGGGCTCGAACGCCACGATGCGGTCGCCCGGAGCCTGTCCCAATGCGGTCCGGCGATGTGGCAGACCAGCCTGGCCGTGGGACTGGGCCTGCTGATGCTGGCCCCGGCCGAACTGCTGTTGATCAGCCGATTCGGCTGGCTGATGGCCGCGTTGATCGGTGCGGCTCTGATCGCCAACGTCGTGCTGCTGGCCGCCCTGCTGGCCGGACCACTGGGCTGGTTGATCCAGCGGGGAATGTCGATCGACGCCGACGACAACGTGGCCAGGCAGTCTCCCGCCGAACCGCACCTGAAGCTCAGTTCGGCCTCGACCACATCGGGACAGGACAACTGAAAGCACCCGGGACGGGTCGCGGCCCTTTTCTGCCCGCCGTCGGCGTCCTAGAATGGAAGCGACGCGAATCAGGAGTCTATCGACGTGAGCGAATTTGTTGAACCCCTGGGAATGCGTGTGCTGGTCCGCAAGGACGAGTCGCGGCAGACGACCAAGGGGGGCATCGTGCTGCCCGACGACGCCGAGATCCCCACGATCACCGGGCGGGTGGTCGAGATCAGTACCCAGGTCGGCAACGACGACGACTTCCCGATCAACAAGTACGACAAGATCCTGTTCCACCCCAAGAACGCGATCCCCGTCGACTTCGAACCCGACAACCTGCTGTACGTCGTCCCGGTCGACGACATCGTCGCCGTCTTCCGCCGCGGCCCCTCCCCCGATTCGGGAATCGAATCCGCCAGCGAACTCGACGAACGGGACGAGGAAGAGTAAACGGCTAGCCGGCCGCCGCCTCGTAGGCCGCCAGGATCGTCTCGACCGCGCGGGCCCCCATCGCCACCGGCACGTCGCTGTCACGATCGTCGTCCAGGCAGTCCAGGAAGTACTCGGCGTCGTCGGCCGCCGCTTCGGCCAGCGGCCACCAGTCGGTCTTGGGCGTCACCCCCCCGGGTTCCTGCGTGCTCGACCAGAATCCCATGGGATCCTCGGGATGGGGAGTCCCCGGCTGGCTCCACCCGGCCGCGTCGCTGAAGATCTCCAACCGCGGACGGTGGGCATCGACGGTGGCCGTTGAGTCGGTCCCGACCAGGTGCACCTGGTGAATGCCGTGGCCGGGATGACTCGACCACCCGCTGCGACCGACGGTGATCGTGGTCTCCAGCCCCCCCTGCCACCCCACCAGCAACGCGGCAAAGTCCTCGGCTCCGTTGGCCTGGTGCTCGGCGAAAAAGAAATTCGCCGTGGCCGCCTCGATCGACTCGACCCGGCTCCCGGTCAGCCACTCGAACAGCACCAGCGGATAAAGCCCCACGCAGAAGAGCTCCCGTTTCGAATCGACCCAGGTGAACCGGCCGGCGGAGGCCTGTTCGCGGCGAGGTTGGCCGAGGTCGGCGGTACCGGCGACGCCCTTGGCGAAGAGCAACTCGGCGTGCAGCCCGATCAAGGTCCCCAGCCGCCCGCTCTCGACCACCTCGCGGCACCGTCGCCCGATCGAACTGCGGACCAGGCTGAACATCTGGCTGCGAACACCCGAGGCCTCGACCGCCGCCACCACCTCGCGGGCCCCCTCGACTGTCGTGCAAAGCGGCTTGTCGACGTAGACGTGTTTGCCGGCCCGTGCGGCCGCCACCGTCATCCTCGCCCGACGCTCGGGTTCCGGACACAGGCAGACCAGGTCCACGTCCTCGCGGGCCAACGCCTCCTCGTACGGCTCGATGTAGGGGATCTCCAGCTCGTCGGCCAGCGCCTGGTTGAGTTCCCGGCGTCGCGACGGCACGTCGGACTCGTCGGTCAGCCCCACCAGCCGCACCCGGGGATCGGCGGCCAGGGCACGCGAGTAGTTTTCCTGGTGAGACAGGTTGCCGCCGACGATCAGCAGACCGTAACGAGCCGCGGGGGTGGATTCGTGGGAGGATGTCACTGTCGGGGAATCATCCGAGTTTCAACACCCGCTCGGCGTTCTTGCGGAAGACCTTCTTCTGCACCGCCGCGGGCAAATCGAGTTTGTCGAAGAGCTCGAACTGGGGAACCTCCTGTCCGGGCTGGAGATAGTCGGTGCCGAACATCAGCCGATCCTGCCGCCGGACCAGGAACGCGCGGCCGAAGGTCTTGTCGCGCGAGATCGAATTGGCTCCGGACCCGGCCGAGAGGTCGCCGTAGATGTTGGGGTACCGCTCCATCAGCCGATCGATGGCTCCGCCGGGGGTGACCGGCCCCTTGGGGTAACTGCCCAGGCTCTTGCAGTCGCCGGATATCGACGCCCACCAGCCCGGGCCGTGTCCGATGAAGTTGAGCTTGGGGTGAGCCTTGATGGCGTGTTCCAGCCGCGGCAGACCCGGCGTGTCCTTGCCACGGATCGCGTCGATGTGGAACAACAGCGGGATGCCGACCTCCTGGCAGGCCGCGTAGATCTGCATCATCAACGGGTCGTCAAAATTCAACCCCACCTTGTGTTCACCGAATCCACGGGCCCCCTGGTCGACCCAGTGCTGGATGATGCTGATGAACCCCTTGACGCCGCCCCGGACACTGGTGCGGGGATCGATCGAGCAGAAGGGAATGAAGCGGTCGGGGTGCTGCTTGGCCGCCTTGAGGGCCGGCTCGGTCAGCAGCAGGAAGCTGGAGGATTCCGGCGAGGTCAACGGCAACAGCACCGATTTCTCGACGTCGTGGTCGTCCATCCACTCGAGCAGTCCCTTGGGGGTCAGTTCCTTGTTCCCGTTCCAGGTGGTGCCGATATGGGTGTGCATATCGATGTACTTGCTGGCCCGCTTCTTCGGCTCGGCCGCGTACAGCCCGCTGAAACCCCGCAGGCCGGACAGAGCCGTGGCGGACAACGCCGTGGAGGTGAACTGTCGTCTGGTCAACATGGTTGTCTCCGGCCCTGCGGCCATTCGTTGTGGTTGGTCCTACCCGGTTGACGTCTTGAGTTCCTCGACGAGGCTCGGCTGCCGGTAGGCCTCGGGGAACTCCTCGAGATTCCTGACGGCGACCAGTTCGGCGACGATGCTCACGGCGATCTCGGGCACCGACTGCGATCCGATCTCGAAGCCCAGCGGGGCGCGGACCCGCCCCAGCGATTCCCTCGAGATGCCCTCACCCAACAGGTCCTCGAAGATCAGCTTGATTTTCCGGCGGCTGCCGATCATGCCGACATACGCCGCGGGGGTCTCGACGAGATGATACAGGGCCTCCTCGTCGTGGTTGTGGCCCCGGGTGACGATCACGCAAAAGGTGTTGGCGTCGATCTCGAGACCCGAGAGAGCCGAGTCGATGGGAGCGACCATCAGCCGCCGCGCCCCCGGGAACCGTTCGGGGTTGCAGTACTCGGCCCGGTCATCGACGACCCAGACGTCGAAGTCAACCGATTCGGCCAGTCGGGCGACGTTCTGGCCGACGTGCCCGGCGCCGACGATCAGCAACCGGCAGCGTTTCAACTGCGGCATGAACGACGTGCCGGCGGCGACATAAGGACGGCGACGGGCGGAGAGAGACTGAAGCGAATCGGTCAGCCCTGCCGGAGCATCGTCACCGGCTCGGGCGGCAACCTGTGCGCCGGTGTCGTCGAACAGGAACCGGTCGGTCGGTCGGCCGCCCCCGGATTTCTCCTCGTCCAGCACCACCGCCTCGGTGCAACCACGTCCCTCGGCCAGCACCCCGGCGAACGTCTCGTAGTAATCCAGCTCTCCGGAACTGCGGATCGGATCGACCAGCATCGTCATGCGGCCGCCGCAGATCAGGCCGTCGTCCCAGCCGTAGTCGTTGTCGAGGTTGAAGGTCAGCAGTTCGGTCCGGCCATCGTCGAGCAGCCGCAACGCCCGCCGCTTCACCTCCGCCTCGACACAGCCACCGCCGAGCGTTCCGGCCTGCGAGCCGTCCTCGTAGACCAGCATCACCGCGCCGGCCTTCTGCGGCGTCGAGCCGCGTGTTTCAACCAGGGCCGTGTAGGCCACCGGACGGCCACGCCCCACCGCCTCGGTCAACTCGGTCAGGATTTCCCGCATCGTCTCGTTCCACGCACCGGAGCAATGATGTCCATCAAGCTGTCAACGCCAACGACCTTCATCCTAACCCAACCGTGAGGGCGAG
This sequence comes from Planctomycetota bacterium, assembly GCA_963582065.1. Lineage (GTDB taxonomy): Bacteria > Planctomycetota > Planctomycetia > Planctomycetales > Planctomycetaceae > UBA8437. Next base: position 27,274 of record CAUZRQ010000046.1, read on the forward strand.
GCCAATTCAGGGAACGCGATCGGAGACCGAGCCGGGCCCGCTTCCCGAGAGTTCCCCCAGCAACGCCGCCGTGGCGTTCAACTCGCCGGTCAAACCGTTGACCAGGTCCGGTCGACCCGACCCCGGCAGCACCTCCCACGTGTAGGTCTCGACCTCCAGGTGGGGCGGATAATCGAGATGCGTGGCAACGGTGACCAGGGCGCGACGCAGGTCGGCCCGGGTGGTTCCCAGCGGTCCCAACGACTCGGCGTCAACGGGCACGTGAAAATGCACACGCCACGTCTCGGCCTCGAGCCACTCTGCCGGAGGCGACTCGGCGAGGTCGCGATCGAGATCGATGAAGCGGAGGACGTTTCCATCGGAGGTTCGCGCGGTGGTCTGGTGCAGGTACCTCGGTTCAACAAAGTCCGCCAGCCGCTCGCGGCCCTCGAGGTTGTTCGCCGGGTCGTCGAGTTCGATCGCGCAGGTGATGTGGATCTTGTTGAGCCGGATTCCCGCCTCGTCGAGTCGCCGGATTGACCCCGACACGTCCTCGAACTCAACCGACTGGTGACAGACGTCGTAACAGACGCCCAGGTACTCGCGGGCGATGTCCAGAACACCCCGGCGGTCGGCCTCCTCGAACAACTCGCCGAAAAACGCCAGCGTCTCGTCGGTGGTCTCCAGCAGGCACAGCGGCTCGGGTTCGATCGCCAGCCGCACCCGGCTACCGGTCTCCTCGAAACGTCTACGACCCTCAACAGCCCACTGCAGCAGCGAGTCGATGGCCTGGCCGAAGAAGCCGTCGGGTTGTTCGAGATGCTTGAAGCCCAGCGGGACGGTCGAAATGCTCCCGTCGACACCCTCGGGCAACAGTTGGGCGAGAACCCCGGCACAGGCCAGCGTGTAGTCGAGACGTTCGGGAGCGGCCCAGTCGGGCAGGTAGACCTGCTCCTTGACCCGCTCGCCGTGAAAATCGCCGTAGGGGAAGGCGTTGAGCGTGTAGCAGACGAGCCCACGTTCGGCGAGTTGTCCGGCCAGACGCCGTGGACCCCGGACGTCGGCGGTCAACTCGGCGATCACCGGAGCCGCCAGCCACAGTCCGGCTGCCAGGGGCTGACCGTAGGATTCCGAAACCGGTACGGTGTAACTGTCCAGTCCCGCCACCACTTCCGCCAGGCTCCGGCCCGGATGGACGTTCGTGCAGTAACTCAGAGGCAATCGACTCAGGCTCATCGCGTGCGTCAGCTCCCAATCCCCGTCCAATTGGCCATCGTAACAGCATCTGCGTGACCACCGCAGTTCTGCCGACGTATACTGGGGGCTGAGCCAGGCGGGTCGAAAGCCGAGATTCTCCAGCCTGAATCCTTTTCCCGGGACCATTCCGACCGATTCAACAGGAACTTCACGCCTGCAACGGGGTTCACTCTCCGCAGGCGGCCGTGGACACTCGCACGTGATCAGTAGCAGCAACCAGTTCAAATTCCTCCACGATCCGGACGTGCAGCGGATGCTCCGTGTACAGGACGGCGACGAGGAGGCATTCGGAGAACTGGTCGAATCGTTCCGCGAACGGTTGATCCACATTTTTTCGCACCTCGTCGGTGGCCACGACGCGGCCGAAGACCTGGCGCAGGAGGTGTTCCTGCGGATCTACCGGGCACGCGAGTCCTATCGCCCGACGGCGAAGTTCTCCACCTGGCTGTTCCGCATCGCCAACAACCTGGCCTACAACGCCCGTCGGACACTGGGTCGTCGCAAGGAAATCACGATCACGCCCGACGATTCGGGCCCACTGGGCCCGCGGCCGGCCGAGCAACTGCTCGCCGACCAATCCTCGCTGCTGCCCTCACGTCAATTCGTCACCCGCGAGATGCGGGACCAGGTCCAGGAAGCCATCGAATCGCTCAGTGACCGCCAGCGACTGGCCGTCCTGTTGCACAAGTTCGAAGGCATGAGCTACGCCGACATCGGGCTGTCGATGGACCTGACACCGCAGGCGGTCAAGAGCCTGCTGTCACGGGCCCGCGAGAACCTGAAGATCCACCTCAAGAAGTACGTCTCCAACTGACCCGCTCCGACCCACCCGACATGAATCCTGACGATCACCCCCTGCCGCACGATGAGCCGCTCGAGGAGTCGACCCGGATCGACCCCTTGCCGGACAGCAGCGGAGACGGTCCGCCGCCTCAATCGCTCGATGAGACGCTTGCGGAATTGCCGGCCGGTGACATGACCGAGCGGACCGGTGAGACGACTGCCGAATTCCGCCCCGGCTGGAAAGCCAACCTGGTCGCTTATCTCGATGGCGAGTTGAGCGAACAGGACATGCAGGAACTCGACGAGGTGCTGGTGCAGGACGCCAACGCGCGGACCAGCGTCGAAGAGTTGCGACAGACCTGGGACCTGCTGGATGTCCTGCCGCGACCGACGGTCACCGAGGAATTCTCGGCCCAGACCCTGGCGACGATCCAGGCGATCCACGACGAGGACCCGTCGAACCCGTCGCCGTGGACCGGTCGCACCCTGGTGGTGGGCGTCTGGATTGTGCTGCTGTCCATCTCATCGGCCGCCGGCGTATGGGTCACCGATCGATGGCAACCCAATCCCACCGACCACCTGATCCAGCAACTCTCGGTCGTCGAACGGCTGGAAGCCTATCGTGACATCGGTGACGTTGACTTCCTCGTGGCACTCGCCAACACCGACCGGTTCCCTCGCCCCAGCCAACCCGACGGCACCGACACCCGGGAGCCGCCCCTGCTGGTCTCAATCCCCGAGGCTCCCCAGCAGCGGTGGACATATGTGGCCAAGTTGCCCGCCGACCGCCGGAGGCAACTGAAGAAGAATCTCAAGGACTTCGACAACCTCAGCGGCGCCAAGCGGTTGAAGCTCGAGCAACTCGATGACCAGGTCTCCGAAAAAGAGAACCTGGCCAAAATTGCCGCCGACTTCCACGACTGGACCAAGACGCTCCAGCCCTGGCAACGCGATGAGCTCCGCAAGCAAAGGGCCGGTGCTTCGAGCAAGGTCGAACTGGTCGTGAAATACCTTGACGAGCAGCAGAAGCAGGACGCCGACCGGGCAACGGGCTGGCCATTGACGTTGGGCAACCGGCAGGGCCCGGTCCTCGACAGCGGGGACTTCAAGAAGGTCATCGATACGATCGCCGACCGGTTGCCACCGATGCAGAAGCAGCAGTTGGTGACCAACGGCGACCTCGAGGGAACCGCACGGGCCCTGAAAGTCGTCGAACTGTCGACCACGTTGGTCCGGTCTCGTCCCGGCGGCCGACCGCTCACACCCTTGGAACGACTCAGGCCACGGTGGCCTCACCCGGAATTGGGTCGAGCGATTGTCGAGGCGATCTCCGCAAAATCGGTCCGCGAGTGGCTGCACGAAGTCCAGCAAGAGGAACCCATCAGGGCACGGATCGCCACCCTCATCATCCGCAGTCTCTCGGCCGAGGGACTCCGCGAGTTGAGACGGAATCGGCCGACGCGGGGCGAGCTCCTGGAGTTGTTCATCGAACTGCCGCGGGAGGAACAGGACGACTTGATGCGGCTGCCGACGTCGAAGTATTTTCAGCAGCTCGAGAGGATTCACGACAGCCAGAGGAACCCGCAGGGCATCCTCAACCAGGTGCAACGACTGGTCCGACTGGCCGGACGTCTGCTGCCGCGCCGTGGTCGACGAAATGGCAATGGCAATGGCTCCGGAAACGGAGCGAACAAGCGTGGCCTGTCGCCTCGAGGTCAGCGGCCGGGATCACCGTCGTCTCGCCCCCCCGCTACCGGCCCCCCTGGCGGTAGTCGTTGACCACCTTCCCGTGCACCCCGTGGTGCTTCAGGGAAATCGACGGGCGTCCCCCGGATCGGCTCACCCGCACGCTCAGGAATCCGCCCCGGACCCGGTGGAACGGCTGAATCGCCGGATCGCGGCCCGGTGATCCTCCGGCGTGCTTGTCGCTGGCCGGGCCGCAGGAGAACTCCCGAAGTCCTGTCACAGGGTCCACCGACAGATACTGCCAGTGCCGGTCACCGCAACAGACAAAGAAGTTCTCGAGCTTGTGCTGCTTCGTCCAGTTGCGGAATTCGTTCCCCTCGGTCGCGAACGCCGCATTGGAGTGGTTGTCGTTTTTTCCCTTGGAACGATCGGGCCCGACGATCGGGGTGGGACTGACCAGCACGCGGAAACTGGCGTCGCTGGCCAGGATCGTCCGCTTCAGCCACGCCATCTGCTCGGCGCCCCAGATCGTCTTTCCCGGGCCGTCGGGCATCGAGTTGGGAGACCGGTACAACCGACCCTCGACCATCCAGATCTGCAGGTCCCGTCCCCAGCGAACCGTTCGATAGGTCGACTTCCCCATCGGCACCTGCTCGCGGTAGATCGCGAATCCCTGCTTGAAGGTCAGCGGCAGCATCCACGGCGAGTTCTTCGTCGGCCAGCCGTCGTTGACCCAGCTGTCGTGATCGTCGACCTCCCAGTACCCCGACACGTGGCGGTGGAAGGCGACGTGACGGGGCAGCGAGTACATGCGGTGCCAGTGATAACGGGCCAGCCCGACGGTCCTGGCACGGGGTGCCTCGCTGTCCAGGTAGACCGTGTCACCGGTCGCGACGATGAACTGAGGCTTCAACCGGGCCATCGCCGGGTAGATGTGGTAACCGTCCGGGTTGTCCAGATCCCAGTAGGACTGGCCGGTGACCACGGTGAAAGTGACATCCTGCGGCGTGTCCGCAACCGCCGGCGTACGGAAGGTGCCGCTCCTGGCGGCCGAAACCCGTGCCCCCGACTTCTCCCGAGCCTCGACGGTCACCTCGTAGGTTCCGGCGGGCTTCAGCCCGTCGATGGTGAACTGGTGGACGTAGTCGTGTTCAGGCACAACCGCCACCCAGTCGGTCGTCCGGCCACCGGGCCGGTCACCGGCCGGTTTCCAGTGCAATCGCACCTCGCCGGCCGCTCCGGCGATCTCGCCCTGCCGGCTCCCCAGGGGCACCTGCGAAGGCACGAACTTCCTGTCCCGAGGCGTCCGCTTCTTCGGCTCGCGGTGACCCGTCTGGTTCCGCGTCGCCGTGGCCGTGATCCGGGTCCAGACGATCGCCCGCGATTGGGTCACCTCGCCCACTCGGAAGCCCATGCCCAGATGAACATCAGCGGCGAGGGTCGAACCGGCCGGGCAGAACCAGGCGAGAGCCAGCAGCGAGAGCCGCAGGGGGTGTGACATGAGTGGTGTCCGGATCGATTGAAAGCGGTTTCCTCAGACGACAACACCCGGCCCTGCAAGCAGGGCCGGGTGTCGGGAATTGGACGCCGCTCCGGGCGGACTCAGACGTTCTTGAGACCGACGTTGATGTAGGCGTGCACGTGCGGGGCACCGCGGAAGTACGACACCCAGGTCGGGCCTTCCAGCCGCCACACGTCCCAGACCTTGTCGTTGTCGAGATCCGCGGCGGTGTAGAAGGCCATGTTGAGCGTCTTGAGACCACCACCGGCCTCGAGCACTTTCATGGCTTCCTCGATGTCTTCCTTGCGGTAGGGGTCCAGTACGGTCTTGATCGTCGCCAGCACCAGTTGCTGCTGGTCCTTGGACAATTCGGCGACCTTGATCCCCTGGAAGCTGCCCTTCTTGCCCTTGAGCAGCACGGCGGTTTCCTTCGGCTCCTTGCCGATGCTGGCCGCCTTGGCCTGCTTGGCATCGAGCGACTTGAACACCTTGTCGGCCGCCTGGGTCTGGTAGTAGTAAAGCTGCTTCTTGGGGTTGGAGAGTCCATGGCCGTAGACAATCGGTCCACCGAAGGCCGCACCCTTGACGCTGTCGCCGTCAGCCCGCAGCGTCAGGTGACGCCCGGTCAGCTCGAACTCGAATCCACCCTTGCCCGGCTGGCCGAACAGCGCGATGTGGTACTCCTTGAATCCGCCGTTGTCGTCTTCCATCTGCTGCATCACGCGGTCGTAGCCGTCTTCGCTCATCATGCCGCGGACGACCTTGTCGATCAGCACCCGCTGCTCGGCGGTGAAGAAATCGTCGCCGATCGACGGCTTGGTGATCGCCCAGTTGGCGCTGATCTTCTTGCGGAGCGGATGATCGAACCCGAAGGCGACGACCTTCTTCTGCGCGTCGGAGAGCGATCCGAAGAGCTTCGCGGCGGTGGTCTCGGCGGCACTCTTGGCCGTCGGAGCCGCCACAGCCGAACCGGTCAGCGAGCCGGCACCGACAACCAGTGCGGCACCACCAATCGTGCGAACGAAGTCGCGGCGAGACAGGTCGCCGCAATCCAAACAACTGTGCGTGTGTTCATGTGCCATCGTCGAGTCCCCTGAAATCTGGCGTTGAGTGTTCATCGAGCAAGAGTAGACACCGGACAGCCTACCGGTGCCAATCCGAACGGGCAACAACAAAGGGGGGCACCGGATCGCCGCGCGTGGCATCCGCGACACGGGTGCGGTTAGAGTACGGCTCGAAACACATTCTCGAGAGAGTTCCACCGATGACCGATCGATCCGCTCGTCGCACCACCCTGTCGTCCCTGGCGGCCATCGCGTTGTTGTCGATCGCCTCGCAACTGCCGGCCGAGGACACCAATCCGTTCCCGGGCACCAAGCCTCTGACTCTCACCAAACCGCTGGACGAGGTGATGGTCGCGGGAATCGACCGCTTCGCGTTGCGGGCGCTGGCCAGGTCGGCCGACGAACGCCCGGCGAGATGGAAACGGGACTTCTCGGATCACCAGGCGTATGCCAAGAGCATCGCGGCCAACCGGTCGCGGTTCCGGACGATCATCGGAGCCGTCGACCCCCGCACCAAGTCCGCACGCATCCACCTGATCGCCACTCTCAACCGCCCCTCCCGACTGGGCGGCACCAAGAACTGGTCGGCTCACCGGGCCCGCTGGGACGTGCTCGACGGCGTCACCGCCCGTGGACTGGTGCTGATCCCCGGCACCCCGCCCGTCGCCAACGTGATCGCGTTGCCCGATGCCGACTGGACCCCCGAGCAGTTTGCCGGGCTGGCCGAAGGCGTGGCACCTCAGGATCAGTTGGCCAGGCGGTTGGTCGAAAACGGGTGCCGGGTGATCGTGCCCACGCTGATCAGCCGCGACGCCGAGTTCTCAGGCGACCCGCGGGTCCGCTACACCAACCAGCCTCACCGTGAGTTCATCTACCGGATGGCCTTCGAACTGGGCCGTCACGTGATCGGATACGAGGTCCAGAAAGTGCAGGCGGCCATTGATGCACTGGGGCCGATCGGCAAGAAGTCGTTGCCGCTGGGAGTGATCGGAGTCGGTGAGGGTGGCCTGCTGGCGTTGTACTCGGCTGCGGTCGACACGCGAATCGGCGCCGCGATGGTCAGCGGGTACTTCGACCAGCGGGACGAGGTGTGGCGCGAACCGATCTACCGCAACGTCTGGAGCCAGTTGACCGAGTTCGGCGATGCCGAACTGGCCGGGCTGATCGCTCCGCGAACACTGGTGATCGAAGCGTGCCGGGCTCCCCAGGTTTCCGGACCGCCGGCGGCCGGAAATGGCCGAGGCGGCGGGGCAGCACCGGGGGGAATCGAGAACTGCACGCTGGGGCAGGTCCGCGCCGAATACGACCGGGCCGCAGCAATCTACGCCCGTCTGAAGGTCGCCGACCGTACGACCCTGGTCGCCTCCGGCGAGGGCGACGGATCGGCCGGCACGACCGAGGCGCTCGGAGCCTTTCTCAAGGGGCTCGGCCGTCCCGGCAATCTGGTCCCCTCGGGCCAGAAGCCGACCACCGACGGGCCCCTGCCCGATGCCAGGCAACGGCAGGGACAGCAGGTCGGCGAACTGGTCGCCTTCACCCAGACACTGCTCCGCCGCTGTGCCAAGCTGCGGGACAAGCTCTGGAGACCAGCCGACCGCTCGAACCTCAAGACCTGGGCCGACAGCATCGAGACGTACCGCGACATGGTCTACGACGAGTTGATCGGCCGACTGCCGAAGCCGACGATGCCCCTGAACGTCCGCACCCGGAAGGTGCTCGACACGCCGGCCTACCGTGGCTGGGAAACCACCATCGATGTCTTCCCCGACGTGATCGCCGGGGGAATCCTGTTGATGCCCAAGGACATCAAGCCGGGCGAGAAACGGCCGGTGGTCGTCTGCCAGCACGGGCTGGAAGGGGTCCCGATGGACACGATCAGCGGCAAGGGGACCCCCGGGTACGGCCCCTACAAGGCGTTCGCATCAAGGCTTGCCGAGCGGGGATTCATCACCTACGCCCCCCAGAATCCCTACCGCGGCCGCGACCGGTTTCGGACGCTCCAGCGCAAGAGCAACCCGATGAAACGGTCCCTGTTCAGTTACATCATCCCCCAACACGAGCGGACTCTCGAATGGCTCTCGAGCCTGCCGCAGGTCGACCCCAAGCGGATTGCCTTTTATGGACTCTCCTACGGCGGCAAGACCGCCGTGCGGGTGCCGCCGATGGTCAAGCAGTACGCGCTGTCGATCTGCTCGGCCGACTTCAACGAATGGGTGGTCAAGAACGCCAGCAGCGAGGATGGCTACAGCTACATGTTCACCGGCGAATACGAGATCTTCGAATGGAACATGGGCCACGTGGCCAATTACGCGGAACTGGCCAACCTGATGACGCCACGGCCGTTCATGGTCGAGAGGGGTCACCACGACGGCGTGGCACCCGACGAATGGGTCAGCTGGGAGTTCGCCAAGGTGAAGCGGCACTACGACCTGATCGGGATCGGGGAGCGGGCCGAGATGGAGGTCTTCGTCGGGCCGCACACGATCAACGGCAAGGGGACGTTCGACTTCCTGCACCGGCACCTGAAGTGGCCGAAGAAGAAGTAGCCCACCCTCACAACAGGTCCTCCCCCGCGTGGATCCTCAGGTAGCTCGCGTAACGTGACTCGTGGATCAACTCGGTCTCGACGGCCCGCTTCACCGCGCAACCCTCTTCGTGAGTGTGTGAGCAGTCGGGAAAGTGGCACAGGGCGACGAACGGCCGGAACTCGACGTAGAACCCCTCGATCTCCTCGGGGATCAAGTCCCAGAGAGCCAGTTGGCGGATTCCGGGCGTGTCGACGACATAGCCCCCGCCGTCGAGTTCGATCAACTGGGTGCGTCGAGTGACATGCCGTCCCTTGCCGGTGGACGAGCTGATCTCGCCGGTCACCAGCCTCAACCCCGGCTGGATCGAGTTGAGCAACGACGACTTCCCGACGCCGCTCTGGCCGGCAAAGACCGTCTCGCGGTCGGCCAGCAGCTGTCTCAACCGGGAAATCCCCGCCCCGGTCTCGGCACTGGTCAACACCACCTCGTAGCCAAGCCGGGCGTAGAGTCCCGTCCAGCCGACCAGTTCGGCCGGATCGAGCAGGTCGATCTTGTTGATGCACAGAACCGCCGCGATCTTCCCCTGTTCGGCACTGATCAGAAACCTGTCGACCAGGACGGGCTTGAGGTCGTCGGCGGGGACGACGACCATCAGCTGATCGACGTTGGAGACGATCAGGTGGGCACGGTGCCGGCTGCTGCGAAAGAGCACCCCGTGACGCGGCTCGACACGCTCGATCACTCCCGTCTCGGCATCGACGTCTCCGACCAGGACCCGGTCACCCGTGACCACGGCGTTGCGCTGGTCGCGGGCCAGCGAGCGAACGACCTGGCGGACGGTGCAGTCCAGCATGCGACCATCGTCGAGTTGGACTCGGGACGTCTGGCCGATGGCGCTGAGCACGCGGCCGGGGTGGCAGGTGGCCAGGTCGACATCGATCTGCAGGTCCCCGTCTTCGCTCTCGGACGCGATCACAGTGCGGTAGCGGGAGGTGTCCCCCTTGCCCGAGACCCGTTCGCCCGCGGCGATGTCCTCAATCCGCTCCGGGTCGGTACGCGCCTGCTGGGTGAGATTTCCCCGGCGAGCCCGCTTTCCCCGGTTCTTCTTCAGGGCCACACGGACCTTGCGCTTGCGGTTCTTCTTCTTCTTGCCCAAACCTCAGGCCTCGACGCGAAATGTCATCAGCCAATCTAGCGCGGGAGTGCGGCGGGGTCAAATTGCCGTGAGATTTCGACCGGAACAGCCGTTGACCGACCCGAACCGTTGACCCTCCTTCGAGGTCACCTACAATGGTGGTCGAGGGAGAGCCGGAGAGGGCCGAGTGGTCGCTACGAGGAGGGTTCTTTGGGCCTCGGCCGAAACGAGCCAACCGCGTGGAGGAAAGTCCGGGCTCCGCAGGACACGGTGGTGGGTAACGCCCACCGTCCGCAAGGATAGGGAAAGTGCCACAGAGAGCAGACCGCCGATCGGGGACCCTCCGGGGTCCCAGGAGGCAAGGGTGAAACGGTGCGGTAAGAGCGCACCAGCAGGCCGGGAGACCGGCTTGGCTTGGTAAACCCCACCGGGAGCAAGATCAAACAGGGAGCCTTGTCGGGCTGGTCCGGCCCGCCGTGACTCCCGGGTCGATCGCTTGAGGCGACGGGCAACCGCCGTCCCAGAGAAATGACCACTCTCGACAGAACCCGGCTTACAGGCCCTTCTCCGCTCCCCCTCGTTCTTCGTCTTCTTGCCCCCCTGTCTTCGCCCGGTCCCCCCGACGCAAACCGGCCTTTCCTCTTGCTCCGCCGACCGGGTGGCTGCGATCG
>CAUZRQ010000047.1:0-35820 GCA_963582065.1 Planctomycetota bacterium
TCCGAAACCGGCTTCCTTCCGTCCTGGGCCACCGACCTGGATTACGACGCCTTCGGCAAGCAGAAGCCGCCGCCGAACGTCTTCATCGGCGATGTGTTTGGTTGGTACGACACCCGTACCAAGCGACAGACTCATTTCAGACGGGTCAAGAAGTTCGCCGAATTTCTGCCGGGGGTCGAGCCGCACGGAATCGACATCGAGGCGGAATCGACGTTCGAGAACTGGTCGCTGCCGGCGGACCTGTGGCGAAGTCAGCCCGGCGGCAAGGTGATCGATATTCCGCCCCAGTTGCTCACGCTCAAGGCCGATGCCACCGCGATCGACGCGGGCGTGGTGCTGCCCAACATCCACGACAACGGTTTCACGGGAAAGGCTCCCGATCTCGGTGTCCACGAGCGGGGGCTGCCGATCCCCCATTACGGGGCTCGTGACGATAAGGCGTTGAAAGCCCACGCCGACGACTGGGTGCTCAAGGGCGAGCGTTAGAGTGGTGACCCGAACTCGATCGACTTTCACGAGAAGTGAATGCGAGCCTCGTCCATGGCAACGTACCCTTCCGGCAGGCGATGGCGCCAGACGGGGTAATCCACGTCGGGTCGCAGCGTGTGCGGGTCGCCGTCGAGGGGACCCATGGGAGCGATGTCCAGGGGGAACAGGACCAGCAGGATGTCGGTGTTGACGTCGGACAACACGGCTTCCAGCGGCTTGACGCCGTAACTGGTGGTCCGGTCGTGACGGCTGCCCAGGCACGTCCACTGGTCGGCGTCCAACCGGGTGTGCAGTGTCGATTCGGTCCAGTCGTCGGTCACCGTGATCGGCTGTCCGGTCAGCAGCCATCCCGAACAGATGCCCTCGTGAACTCCCTGGCACAGCAGCAGCAGTTGGGTGTCGTGTGAGATCAACTCGCCCTTCAGTCGAAAGGTCCATTCAGCGTCGACGAAGTTCGTGCTGAACCCCTGCTGGACGAAGTGGTTGTCACCGGCGATGGTCCGTTTCCGTTCGCTCGGACCTCCGAGGGTGTCGAGCATGAACAGCAGGTGCATGTAGCCGGCACCGGGGGGAGCGTGGTTGTAGTCGATCCACCAAGGGGATCTCGAGATGACGGTTCCATCGACCAGTTCGAGCGGTTTGTCACCGGCGAAATTGCTGTCCCAGCCGTACCAGCCGCCGGGTCCGTTGTCGAATGTCTCGTGGTATGTGTCGGTCATGGCTTGTTTGTCACCGGGGTGAAGTTGGTTCTGTCTTCGAGGGATGGCGGTTGCTGAGATCGGTCGAGCCACTTGATGATCGCATCTGCTGCCAGCTCATGCCCAGTCTTGTTGAAGTGGCCGGCTCCACCCAGGAAAAGTCGCTGCTGAAGAACCCGGGAGTCCCGGTCGGGCGCAGCCGCTCGAAAAGCGGGCAGCAACGACAGGTAGGGAATCCTCGATCGGCGACAGATGGTTGCCAGTTGGGTGTCCGGAAAATCGTCTTCCATCCGCGAGCCGGTTCCGGCCTGTTCTCGCAGACGTTCAAACTGGTCACGGTGGATCTGTGACGATGCGGGAATCGAAACGACAACCAGCCTGGTCCCGTTATTGGAAGCTTCGGTTCGAAACTGCACGAGGATTCTCTCCGTCAGATCCCACGCTCGTTCAAATCGCGGGTCGAGATTGGTGTCGTAGACCCGGTGCCGGAGTTCCAGGGGCCGTACCCCTCGACGCAACTGCTTGACTAATCGGTTCACGACGTGTTTCTGCCAATCGTAGAAACGGCTGTAGCGATTCAGCAACTGAGAACCGCGGCGTTGTGCGGTTGTGACGACAACCGTCTGCAGTTGTCCGTCGGCTTCAATCCGGCAACGCAGGATGGGATTGCTCGATAGTTCACTGCTGTTGTCGGTGACGTCCGACGAGTTGCCGAAACAGACGATGACCACGTCCGGGTCGTACTCGGAAGCCAGCTTGCGGTATGCCACCAACTGCTGCCCCGTGCTCGACCCGCCAATCCCGAAGTTCATCACCTGGTGTCGTGGACCTTTCGAGCGATTGAGCAGGCTCTCGGGCCGCGAGACGAGGATCTGTTCACAAGGCAGGGCATTGGCGGCAATGAAGGAATCGCCAAAAACGGCCACCCGCCGAACTCCCGGCGGCTTGTCCCGAGTCCATTCCTCATCCCGAAATCTCTGCGTGTTGGTTTGCAGTGGGACCACGCGGTCGGATTCCGCGTCGTATCTCTGGAGATCCAGAGACCGCTTGAACCGGACTCCGATCAGGTCGTCCCGTTCGATGACCGACTCGGGGATGCTCGAGAACGATCGAGTGCAGATCTCCAGAACCAGCAGTACGCTCACCAGCGTTGCCAGCCATTCGATCGATGTCCGAACTCTCGGAGCCAGGGGCATCGGTCGGCTGTCCAGGATGGACCGGGAAACGGGAGATCAGCCCGAATGGAGTGCCGGGCTTGGACCGAAAACTGGAACTGAAAATAGATGAAGGGGTTCGATTCGCCACGGCCGCCGTATTCGATCACGAGCCAGGCCAGGGCCGAGTAGGCCGACCACCGCAATGGCCGGGGCCACCCCGAAAATCGACCGGATGTGGCTTGTGGCGGTTGAACCACTCGATTGCCAGGAACGCCAACACGAGATGGACGATTTCGATCAACGGACCGCGGCTGCGGTACTCCAGCAACAACTCCCGATAGCCATCGACGATGTGGATTTCCGTGATGATCTTTCTCCAGATCATCCACGCGTCCGACATGTTGTCCGCACGAAAGAATACCCAGAACGCGCAGGCGAGTGTGAAGACGGCGATCATTCGCAACAGCACTGCCAGTCCGGGGATGAGTCCCAGCAACCGGCGACGGCGGCGGTGATCGGTGTGTCCGGCCTTGCCTTCGGTGGAGTCGTCCGGTTTGGATCCCAGCGCCAGGCCGAGGCCATAATCGACGAGGCTGGAAGTGAGCATCAGGACACAGAACCGTGCATCCCACCAGCCGTAGAAGACCTAACTGGCACAAACGAGCAGCAGGTTCTGCCATTCACGTCGTCGCAGGCCCCGGTAAGTGGCCCAGACGATCGGCAGCAACACCAGGAACGCTACGCTCGTGAAGGACATGCATCCGTGCCTGCGGCAACACGACCGGGGCTCCGCAAGAAAAGCCTTCCGGGGAAAGCCGTCGATTTCACCAAGACGGAAATATAGCAGAACCACCCGAGTAGCTCTTCGGGATCCCGAAGAGCCTTGCGTGCTTGCACGGTACCGGAGGTCTGCACATCATCACGACCGAACGCCCCACGTGGCCGCGAGGGGCTGCTCCAACCGGTTTCATTCGAGGACACAATCACCGTGTCTCAACACGTCCCACGTCAAATCAGCCGCCGCGCGGTGCTGGCTTCGCACAACGCGAGCACCGTCCTGAGCATGAGCGCCAGCTTCCACTCCATCGCCTCGATCCCGTTCTTCCTGATCCACGAGGGCGGCAGAGGCTACAATCCGGATGACGTCGCCCGCGTTTCGTGGACGATCGACAAGCAGGGATACGCGTCCCTGCCACAGGGACCGGGACTGGGGGTCGAGATCGACCAGCAGACCGTCGACAAGATGCACGCGAAGATGCCCGGAAACGGCGGTTGGCCAAATCCCAGGCACAATCACGACGGGGCGATCGCCGATTATTGATTGAACCGATCGCCGGTGTTCGTGATTTGGACCTTCGCCGGCACTTCGAGAGAAAAGAGATCCAGGACATGTCACGCCGACAGACTTCGAGAACGATGCCGTCGTTGGTGAGCCTGCTGTTTTTGTGGGCAGTTGCGGTTCCGTTGAGAGCGGCAGAAACAGCCGATGACAGGACGCTCCGCGTGTTCATCTTCGCCGGCCAGTCGAACATGGTCGGCTCGGATTCGAAGGTGAAGGACATCAAGAGGTTTCCACCATTTGTCGGCCTCGAAGCGCCGCAGGAGGGTGTGCGGTTCTCTTATTGCATCGGTCGCCAGAACAAGACGCGGTCCGACGGCTGGGTGGCCCTGCAGCCGGTCAACGGAGTCGTCGGTCCGGAACTGAGTTTTGCTCGGAGAATTTCGAAGTCGATCAAGGCCCCCATTGCGATCATCAAGGTCGCTGCGGGAGGGACTCACCTGGGCGGAGACTGGAATCCCGATGAACCCAGTGGTTTCAAGATGTACCCGCTCGCACTCGACGTGGTGCGGTCCTCGTTGGCGGAACTGGACAAGCAGAAGATCCCGTACCGGATCGAGGGGTTCATGTGGCACCAGGGCGAAAACGACATGTTCAACAAGGACTACATGCCCAACTACGGGCGGAACCTCAAGAACTTCCTCGCCCGGTGGCGTTGTGACCTGGAACTCCCCGGGCTCAAGTTCTACATCGGGGAGCTGTGCACCAAGACCATCTGGGGTATGGACCTGCGTCCTCGGATGTACGCCATCAGCGTGGGGCAGAGGGCGGTCACCGATGTCGATCCGCTGGCGGAGTACATTCCGACCTCACACGTCGGAGTGGAGATCGGTGGGGGGGTCGGACTGCACTACCACTACGGGACGCTGGGGCAACTCGAACACGGTGTGAACTACGCCACGGCCTACCTGGCCACCATCGGGAAAGCCGGCAAGTCGTCCCGACCGCTCAGAAAATGGCCCTACAAGAAGGGAAGTCGAGTCAGGCTGTTCGTCCTGGCAGGGCACCGCAACATGGAGGGAGAGCGTGCCTTCATCCAGGAACTCAAGATGCTGAAGGGCAAGGAGCGATTGCTGCGCGACAACGCCCGCATCGCCTTCAAGTACAGCCTCGGCGGCGGCTACAAGACCTCCGACTCGTGGGAGCCCCTGGGACCGGCCGGATACTACGACACGTTCGGCCCGGAACTCAGCTTTGGCCAGGCACTTTCTGCCAAGCTGCCCGGCAACATCGCGATCGCCAAGTTCACCCACAGCGGTACACAGATCAACGATTGGACGCCGGCGGGCAGCGTCGCAAAATCCCGCAACATCTACGCCCGCTTCGTCGACTTCGTCAGAGCGGCCGTCAAGGAGATCACCGACAGGGGGAACCGCGTCGAGTTAGCAGGGATCTTTTATCACCTGGGTGAAAACGACATGTCCATGGGGCCGTACCGCAGAAAGGCTCCCGGGTGGATCGAGTCGACCGTCAGCCAGAGTCGCAAGGATCTGGACCTGCCCGACCTGAAGTGGTTTGTCAGCCAACAGTCACCCACCGACGATAAGCGGGTCAACGATATTGACGTCGTTGCGGAGATCGAGAAAGTGGCCGCGGCAGACAGCAATTTCGTTCACATCAAGGCCTTCGACCTGCCCGGGCAGGAGAAGAAGTTGGTGATCAGCACCGCGGGTATCGTTGCCCTGGGTGAGGTGATTGCCCGGCGTTACCTCGAACAACGGTCACCTTGACCTCGGGGGGGGACGCTACTCGGTGTCGACCTGCTGCAGGGCGAACGCGGCACGGTTGAGATAGCTGCAGGTGCAGACGGTCCCATCCGGGACCAGCACAAGTCCCCCGACGGGGATCGCGTTGATCCAGCATCCCAGGCGGATTCCGCCGAAGTTCTCGACACCCGCTTTGCGTGTCAGGTCGAAGTAGCCCAGGGTGGCCGAGCGGAAGAGCATCAGGCTCTTCGAACTGGAGATCTGGCCGCAGCCATAAGACCGGGACATCTTGAAGGGCCGGTCCTTGCCGGTCACAAGATCCCAGGCTCCGCCCTGGGCGTAGACCGTCGAGTCATTGATGAGCGGGCGTGTCGAGTAGTTGACCTTCCGGTCCCAAAGCTGCATCCCGTCGGAAGCCCGGAACGCCATCATTCGTCCGCCGCGTTCCGATGGCAGCTTGTACTGTGTCAGTTGAAAGCTCATCAGCAGCACATCGTGTCGGCTGCTGAGCGCCAGCAGCGTGCCCCAGATCTCCCTGGCCTTCCACAGGACCTTGCCGGTCTTTGCGTCCAGGCAGAGCAGTTCTCCGAGAGCATGAACCTCATTCTGTTCCACCTTGCCGCGTCGCAGGAGATCCATCCGCGCCCGTGGCCGATCGATCAGGTAGACCCGCCCCTGTCCGATCGCGATGGAGTTGTGTCGGATCGAGTGGCGGGCCGTGTAAGTCCATTGCAGGCGACCTGTCTTCGGATCCATTGCCCAGAAGCTCGTCGATTCCGGGTACCCCTGGCCCGCGTTGGCCCGGTTGTAGGTGTTGACCACGGTGTGATCGGTGTTCGACCGGGACCCGAACAGGAGGCCGCCGGTGACGGCGACGTATCCCCAGACACCGGGTCGTTCGTCGGATCCCGCGGGAACCTGGAACTCCGCCAGCTTCTTTCCGGTGACCACATCCAGCCGCAGGCACTTGCCGCCGAGCCGGACATACAGCCCGTGCTCACTCACGCAGAAATTGCTGCCGGTCCTGTCGGCGTTGTACGGTTGCAGGCTTTCCTTGGGCGAAAACTCCCAGAGTGTCCGGCCGTTGTAGGCATCGACCGCCCGCAGGCCCACGCCCTGCACGAACAACCGTCCCCGGTGAAACAACGGTGGCGGCCTGCGGCTTCGCCGTGGCGGTAACGACAGGTCTGCGTCACGGAACCACAATGTCGCCAGTGGCCCCCTGACCAGGGAATCATCCGAGCAGCACGAGTTCGCTGCACTGGCATACTGGTGAGTCCAACTTCCGGCACCGGCCAGTTCGCCACGGACACGCATCCGCATCGAGCCCGATCTGCCGACACAGAGCACACCGCCGTAGGGCCGCTGCAGCCGCGAGATCTCTTTCGCCGCCGGCCCGATCACCTCGTCGGCTGATCCCGTGACCGAGCGGGCACTGACAATCAGGTTGGCGAAGTACTTGGGGTAGGCGAGTTTGCTCGATGGTGCGTGGTGGACCGTGATGCGGCTGCCGTACAAGCCGGCCGCGGCGATCCTGCGGCGAGCACGCTTGACGGTGGCGGCATCAGGATCGACGGCGTAGATCGCCAGCTTCGAGCGGCGGGCCAGGGCCAGGGCCAGCTCTCCTTCGCCGCAGCCGAGGTCCAGGCAATAACCGGACTCGATTCCCGTCCTGGCCAGGATCTCCTCGGCCGCCTTCCCGTAAACCGGGTCCTCGTCCGGGGTGACGAAGGTCGACGACTGGGTGTGGACGACCGTCTTGCGGTCGGCCCGGTCGGCAAAACAGTGAATCCGGCCCCGATCGGTGCTCACGTAAAGGCAACCGTCGGCGACGGCCAGCCCGCAGGCGGTTCCGGCGACGGCCTGGGACCAGGTCACGGTTTTCGAGTCAGCATCGATGGCACAAACCCGGTTCCGGCCACCGGAGATGATCGTTCGGCCGGCGACGATCAGCGAGTGGCCCGCTGCCGGTGGATCGATTGACCAGAGTTGCCGAAGGCCCTTGATCGTGACCGGTTTTCCCTTTCGATCCTTCTTTTTCAGCTCGACCAGTTGATAGGCAGTGACGGTCTTGGTCGTGGCCCGCACGATGCGGTCGCCCTTGTTCGACAGGGCGGACATCGGACCGATCCGTTGGGGAGAGCCGTCGCCGGCAAGGCCCGAGCGAGCGTCGAAGGGGAAGCCGACATTGAAGAACCAGTCGCCCAGGGCGGTGACCCGGTCGCCGCCCATCCGGCCGTGTGCCGAGAGATGGAAGTAGCGAAGCTTGCCCGTCACGCGGTCAAAGACCGCCGGAACGGCTCGGCCGGTCGGAACAAACAGGTTGGTTCCCGAGGCGACCAGGTATCCCTGGGCTGCTACGCCACTGCGGCCATAGGCCCCCGCATGAGGCTGCGGCATGTAGAGCGATCCGGTTTCCCGGTTCGACCAGAGCGGCTTGCCGTTGCGGGCATCCAGTGCGTGCAGATGGAACCCGTCGGTGGGCCAGATGCCGGCCGCAAAATAGACGACATCGTCGAGCACCACCGGGCCACCACGAGCCGGCCAGGCCGAGGTCATTCGGTCGTTGCCCAGCACCATGCGGTCTTTCGGTCCACCACGAAATTTCCACATCTGCCGACCGTCTTTCGCCGACAGGCAGTAGAGGAATCCGTCGTCGCTGGCCACGTAGACCCGTTGTTGCCAGATGACCGGCGAGAAACGAATCGGGCCGTCGGTGAAGAACGTCCATCGTTTCTGTCCGGTCGACGAGTCGAAGGCGTGGACCCGGTCATCGACCGAACTGCCAAAAACGAGCAGGCCATCGGCAATGACCGGTTGAAAGGCCTGGTCGAACCTCAGGCGGACGTTGGTCGGCCACGCTCGCGCCGGTGAATGTGCCGACTCGTACGTCCACGCGAGTGTCAACGGGACCGGCAACGTCTCGGGGACGAACCCGCTGCGTGCCGCGTCGGCGCGGTACTGAGTCCAGTCGCCCGCCCTGGCAACTGCCGAAGAAAGGACCGCCAGCACGAGAACCGCAACCACGCTCCTGGTCATTCGCCTGCGCTCCGAGGTGATCATTGGCTTCTGCGAGGCCGCAGACTGCTCACAGTCTCTCCGAAGAGGGCCACCGGGTTCAAGCAGCCCGGCCGGAATCGGCCCGGGCGGGCGTCGGTGACCCCGGTGTAGACCGGGGAACCGGTCGGCATTCGGGACGGCGGCCGTTTATTCCCAGGCGCCCAGCTTCTTGCGCCAGCGGTCGATGACGTCGTCGACCTGGTCACGACGTGTCTTGTAGTAGATCGCACCGCCGACCAGGCCGATGCCGATCACCAGCAGCAGGGCGCCGATCGTGGCCCGTTGTGCGGTCTGGTCGGTGACCCGGACGACCTTGATGACGATCGAGACAACGTCGACCAGTATCGCCGCAAAGCCGAGCACCAGGTACAGCCGGATTCGCAGGAAGCTGCCCAGCCCCATTGCCACCAGGCTGAGTACGATCAGCGTGAGGTTGAAGGCGACCGGGTGACGATCATCGACCAGCGCGTAGTAGCCGGCACTGGCCAGCATGGCGAGCAGTGTCACCAGCCGGATCCGGTTGCGAGTTTCGACATCAATCCGTCCCCGGAACAGTTGCAGGAGCACGAGGAGTCCCAGTCCGACCGGGATCACGAACGCGTGCAGCAGCCGCAGGTCCAGCTGCGACCAGAAAAAGAGCAGGACAAACGTCACGAAGCCACCGACGGCCACGATGTTGTAAGAGGACTCGCGATCGTCTTTGCCCAGGAAGGTGAACATCAGGCTGTGAAGCCCGACGACCAGCAAAGCCACGTCACTGCCCAGTTTGTTGTAGATCACCCAGATCAGTGCCACGACCGGTAGCGACAACAGCGTGCCGAGCAAGGGAATGCGGATTTCACGGGGCCGCGCGTCGATCACCTGCTTGGCGCCGCAGAGGCCGAACGAGACGACCAGGCTGGCCCAGACATCGTACTGGGGCGTCCAGTACTCGGGCATCGTGTTGATCAACTGTCGTCGCAGCACGGCGAAGAAGCCCAGCACGCAAAGCTGCAGGACGATGTAGGCCGAAATCGTCCGTCGCCGTTGGCCCTCGAAGTACCAACCTGCCGTGTAGCCGGCGTACAGCGTGCACAGCAGCACGATTTCGTGGATTTCAAATTCCTGTTTGTAGTGCGTCAACTGAACGATGACCGCCGCCACGAAGCCGTACCAGAGCGTCCACGTGTTGATGGTGGCTCCGGCCCGTCCGGCCAACGACAGGGTCTGGTCGAACAGGCGAGGCTGTGTTCGCTGCCACGCGTCGTAGCCGGTCAGCAGTCGAACCTGGAACCAACGGCACAGGCTGCCGGTGGCAAAGATGGCAGCGGTTGTTGCCAGCAGTGGCCAGGCCCGGAGCGCGGTCCGGGGAACGTCGGACAGGTCGGCCTGGCTGAAGAACGTCAGCCACGTGGGGACCAGCAGCAGCACCGCTGCTGCTGCGGTTTCTTCACCGGTCCGAGCGGTCCGGTTCGGTCGTGGTGTCCAGGCTGCCAACACGGCCATCGCGGTGAACGACCACAGCCCGATTGTCGAGTCGGGGTGATGATGAAACACGATGTGCGCCATGCTCAGTCCGAACAGGGCCGCGATGACCGTGCCGATCTTCAGTGTCCCCAGGCGATGCGAAGCGAATTCCCAGGCCACCAGTCCGGCCATCCACAGACCGAGAATCGCCCAGATCACCTGGTCCTTCGGCAGGTAGCTCTCGACGAGGAACCCGGTATGCAGGGCGAACATGATTTCAAGCAGTGCCACCCGAAAGTACACGGCCGACCCGCGGATGATCCCCATGTGAATCAGCACACTCGCTGAACCCAGAAGCAGGGGTGCCACCAGTTTTTCGGCGGAGTCGGTCGAGGCAAATCCGGCGAAACCGAATGATTCGGCCAGCCCCCACAAGACGGCCGCGTGGGTCCCGATCAAAAGGCACAGGCCCCACGCGCGACGCAATCGGATCCAGTAGGGACCGTCGATGCGGCCCATCTGCTGCACCGCCGTACGCAGCGGAGATCGCTGATGGCTGACGAGTGTCCAGAAATGAGACAGGCCGATTGCACACCATGCGGCGGCGATCGGGTGGTCCAGCGGCCGGAGCGGGGCGATCCAGGTCAGGGTGAAGAAGCTGCCGATCAACAACGCCAACCCACCGTAGAACGCCAGCCAACCGGTGCCGCCCAGGCCGTGCAGGCGGAGCATCACGATCGACAGCAGCATCACCAGCGGCGCGTTCGCATGGTAACTGACGACATCGAATTCCTGGTCGGGAAACATCAGCAGGTGAAACGCGATGCGGAAGACCCACAGGCCGATGATCACAAACGACAGCGTGGCCGCCGAATCGCGATAACGCCGCGCGAATTCGGATCCGATGGCAAACCCCTGCTCGGCCCGGGCATGGAAATATCCGACGGGCAGTGCCAGGGCGAACAACGCGGTCTTCGGTTCGCGGAGGGCGTCAACCAGCAGAGCCGTGCACCAGATCGCGAGCGTGATACCGAAGTGATAACCGGCCTCACACCAGGCCACCAGCGAACCTTCGCCCTGGCCCGGCCGACGCGCCGCTGCGCGGAAGTACAATCCCGCGATGTAGGCCATGCCGCCGGAAATGACGAATCGTTGCCAGGGAATGTCGGCCAACCCCGGGTCGGTTACGTAGTTGAAGCAGATCAGCACCAGGACCAGTCCGGCCAGCGCCAGGCTCGCCCGATTGACGAACGCCGCCACGCGATCACGACGCCACAGTTCGCGGACCGCGGTCAGTTGCACCAGTGTGGCGACCAGGCCCAAGGCCACCAGGTGGATATCCGAGAGTTCCGCGTCCCTGAGCGTGTCTCCGAAAAAGAGCCGGACGCCGTGGATGTTGCCCAGTCCCAACACGGACACCGCCAGCCAGGCCAGTTCCTGGCTGCGGCGTGACCAAGCGACGATCATCACCGCGATGGCCGACAGATAGGGGGCCCAGAGTTGGACGGTGTCGCCTCGAAACGCCGGGTTCGCCGTGTGATAACCCGTTGCGATCACCGCCAGGGCCACGGCCGGAGCGAACAGCCACCTTGCGTGCGGTGCCCGGAAAATCGGTTGGGCGAACGAACCGGTCAGCAGGATGGGTCGTTGCTGGGCCAGCAGGCCGCCGGCATATCCCAGGCACGCGGCCGTCAGCCCCAGTGCCGCACTCCGCCACGGCTCCAAAAGAAGCAGGATGTTGGCGTTCGGCTGGTCCGATTCGATGTGCCCGGTCAACACATGCACATACACGTAGGCCTGCAACAGTCCCAACAGGCCCAGCCAGGCGGAACCGTGGTTCCTGGCTGCCAACAACGTCGCCGCCAGCATCAGCCATTGTTGTTGTGCGGTCAGATCTCCCGAGGTGATTGCGTCCAGGCAGCAGACGCCGCCCATCGCGATGATCAACAGGCTCGTGATGGTCAGAAACGGTTTCAGCAGGGGCTGCAGTCGCTGCTGGATTGGGCGAGCGAATTCCAGGCCGATGTGTACGGCGTGAGTGCCCAGCAGCAGCCAGAGCGTCGGGCTGAAGCTCTCGGCGATCGACAACCGGTCCACGAGGATCCCGGGACGCGAGGTCGTCACCGACAGCAGGCTGATCCAGGCCGTCGCAAACAGGAAGCCGCCGTAGACCGAGTGGCCGCTGGCCAGGCCCGATCGGGCCAGTTGAACGACGACGAACAGAATCAACCAGGCGAGTTCCCGAAACTCCGAGGCGTCGTGAACGAGCAATGCGACAATGCAGGCGCCGGCCAACACCAGGCTGCCAATTGTCAGCACGTTCCGCGTGGGCGTGACGACCGCGGCCTCGATCCCGGGCAGAGTGTTTCGCAGTCGCGAGTAAGCGAGGTCAAGCCCCTGCAGAACCAACCCCGTCACCAGCACCGGCCAGGACCAGTGCCAGGGGATGTCGAGAAGATGGTTGCCGAGCAGGAGGCCGGCCAGCAGGCTGATCCATCCGAGATGTGTGCCGAGTCGGGCACCGCGATGGGAACGGAAGAAGATGGCCAGCAGTGTCCAGGTGATTCCGGTCAGGATGACGGCAAACGCCGTTTTTAGCGGGATCAGCGAGAAGTCCAATCCACCCAAGCGGGCCAGGGATTGCCCGGGGATCGCGTTCTCCAGGACCGTCCACGTATCGACACGGAAACTCAGGAACACCGCCGACGCAGCCATTGGCCAGGTGAACAGCGTGTGGTCGTGGCGACGGAACGGGAAGGGGATGCGACCGAAGAACAGGTCCCCGTCATCGAGTTCCCGCAACCACGCGGCTCGGGCCAGAGGGAAACAGGCCAGCACCAGTCCCAGCCCGCTCCAGGCACTGCCCAGGCCCGTGCCCCAGCCGAGAGACTCGAAGGCGTCCTGGAACCTGGCCCGCAATTCGGGAAACAGGATCACTGCGATCACGGTCGCCATCGTGGCCGGCAGCAATGAGCGGGTGTGATATGTCGCGATCGCCAGCAGGCCGGCCATCAACAGCGGGCCCGAGTAGTCCATCCACTGTTGCCAGGGTTCCAGGTCGGCAGGAGTGCCGCTCTCGAAGAGCACTCGCAACACCATCGCCGCGACGGCCAGCGAGCCGTAGACCATCAGGACCGTCGAACGGGCCTTCAGCAGCAGTTCGGATTTCGACAACCAGACCAGCACCATCCAGGCGAGCGAGGTGGCAGCCAGTCCGAAGGCCATCGTGTTGCCGTGGAGTTGGCCGCCGAGCATGTCGACGCAGCCGAGGTAAGGCAGGCTGATGCCGACGATGGCCATCGCCGAGTGGACCCAGCGGAGTTCCTGGTCACGCCAGGCCCGCCAGGCGAACACGACCCCGGTCGCCACCAGGAAGCCTGCAGTCCAGAGTGGCGGTGAGCGAAATTGCCATTGGGCCAGGATGGCCACGACGGCTGTCAGCAAGGCCAGTGTCGGTTGCATTCCGAGGGCGGCTCGGGCCAGGAGTGGCTGAACTCGCCGGTGACCGAGTTGATGTACCACGCCCATCAGCAGTGCCAGCAAGAGCCCGACCGCCGGCAACCACGGATCACGTGGGAAGTCCGGCAAAAGGGCGACCGAGGCTCCCGACAATGACAGCAGCGTCAACCCGATCCAGTACTGCAGTTCGTGTTGCCGCTTCATGGCCTGGTACAGCCAGGCCGTTCCGGCCAGGGCCAGGGCAGCCACCCGGACGTACTCGTGGGTGCTGCCCATCAGGACACCCATCAGCACCATCGCGTAGCCCAGGAACGACTCGCTTCCCAGTTGCTCTCCTTCGTCTCGTAACTCGATCGCCCGGCGTTCGGCAAACAGGATCAGCCAGCCGGCCAGGATCACCAGCAGGGAGTAGGTCCACACCTGCGGCAGTGCTTCCAACTGGAAGTGGACCCAGCCGAAGACCTGGAGGAACGAGGCGGCCAACGTGGCACCGACGAACCAGGGCACCCGTTTTTCGGTGGCGAGTTCGGGGGTGAGAGTGCGGTTGGCGAAACTCACCACGGCCCAGGCGACCATCCCGAAGCCGACGTGAAAGCCGACGGCGATCAGTGCCGGCAGGCCCCCCCAGTCACTCCGAGCCAGTGTCTCGGCCACCGGACCGATCATCACCAATCCGTTGGTCGCCAGCAGGGCTCCGGCCAACGGCAACGCCAGGGGTTCGTGCACCGCCCGGCACCAGGATCGGAGGGCCCAGCCGAAGAGGAGCACATAGGTCAGGCCCATGGCGGCCACGAAGAAGCTCTTGTTGTCCAGGTTCTCTTCGCCGGCCAGCAGTGACACCACCATGAAGTTCAGCGGCAACAGCGCAATTGCGGCACCTCGCATCACGGTCCCGGTGCCGCGGAACTTGAGATCCTGTCGTTCGATCCACGAGCCGACGGACGCCACCGCCAGGGTGAAACCGGCCAGCAATGCCGGCAGGACGGTGAACCGGATGAGGGGAACCGAGTCCCAGAGCCAGACCGAGAGCAGGGACGCGCCGGCGACTCCCATCACGATGCCGGCCACCAGGAACCAGTTCTCCGTCAGCCACGGCTGGATGTGGTTTTGCCAGATGACCGACGCGGGGCGTGGCGGCCTGGGCGGGGGTGCCGGAGTGGGCGGGGCAGTGGGCGGGGCAGTGGTCGGGGGAACCGGAGCGGCCGCGGTTGTACGAGGTTCGTCCGCTGCAGCAGGTTCGGGGTCGATCGGTTGGACGGTCTCGGGTGCCGGGCGATCGTCCTGGAAGTCGAACCCCAGCAGGGCGTTGATCTCGGATGCGGACAGCACGTCGACCCACCGCCGTGCGAAGTCTTCTTCGTCGACGGGCGTGGCGTGTTCTTCGCAGTATTGTTCCAGCGAGGTGATGAGTTCGGGTCGGAGACCTCCATACCGCCTGGCCCAGATCAACAGCAGATCGGCCGGCGATTCACCGACGAGTTTCCGCAGGTCCTGTTGTCCGCGAAGGGTGGCTCGCTTCAGAGCGTTTTCCCAGCCGGTCCAACCTGCTACCTGTCGGGGACCAGAGCGGCAGGTCAGGATCAAGCCTGCTCGTTCACCGATTTCTGGATTGGACTCGACCAACCGCAGGATGACCTCGAAACACTCGCCGCTCGGCCACACGCAGATGCGATCCAGGGCCTGCTGCTGTCGGAGCGGGGTCTCCGCGGCATGGAATTGTGCTTCGAGTGATTGCAGGGAGTCGATACCGTCGTTTTCTTCCGAAAGCGACTGTCCCGGTGGAGCCGACTTGGCTTCTGCCTGGACCTGATCCAGTTGGAGACCGAGCCGCCCAACGACATTCTGCTGTGCGTCATCGCGGGC
The DNA here is from genome assembly GCA_963582065.1 of Planctomycetota bacterium. Taxonomy (GTDB): domain Bacteria; phylum Planctomycetota; class Planctomycetia; order Planctomycetales; family Planctomycetaceae; genus UBA8437. Next base: position 15,218 of record CAUZRQ010000047.1, read on the forward strand.
CTGGTCGATTTCCGACCGTAACCGCTGGCGAACAACGTCGATGATCTCGAGAGCCAAACGACGGTTCGAGTTTTCGAGGATCGAGAAACACTCGTTGGAGATCTCGTCAAATTGTCGATCGAGTTCGGCGGCTGCCATGGGGGCCAGGTCACGACGCGACGAGAGGAACCTCCGGTCGCGTGCGAGCGAGATCGCCGAACTAAGGACGAGGCGTGATGAGTTCTCGGCGTCTTCGACCTGCGAGTCCTCCAGTGGCAGGTCGCCCAGGAGCCTCTCGAAGTCGGCCAGATCGACGGTTTTCGACTGATGGGCCCGGTGGAAACGTGCTGCTGCAGAAAGCCGGACCTGGTTGATATGGTCGATCAGGTCATCGATGGCGGCAATCGGTTCCCGTGCGGACTGGCGTTGCTGCAAGAGCGACTCCAGGACCGTTGCCATTCCCGGATCCGAGTCGGCCTCTGCTGCGGACAGCGCCTGGATAGCCGAGGCAACCTGGGGGGACTCGAGATCACCGTCGGCTTCGTAGCGCGCCAGCAGTGCGATCAGATCGGTAAGTTTCGGGGCGGCCATATGTGCTTCGCTTCAACACGGGGCAGGAAGCCGGAATCGCCGGCGTGTGTCGCCAGCGGACCCGATTACGACCTATCCCCGTGGCTCATCCACACACAGGCGAAACTCTACCCGGGATATCACGTTGCCCGGCAAGAAATTTCCAGGTTCAGCATGGCCGAAGACCGTTCGTCTTGCCAGTTCGATAGGCGGTTGCGGTTTTTCCTGCTGGTCGGTGGCAGGTGACTTTGTCGGAATTGGTCCGTGACAGAGTCGTCGGGGGAGAAGTAGACTGCGGGTCCAATTGATAGTCGACGAGCCAACGGACAGCTCGTTAAAGGGAGATTGTGATGACAGGGCGGGTAGGATTTGGCAAGCGGGTCGGAGCGTCGATCATCGATGGCATCTTGGGGTCGATTGGGGGGATGATCCTTGGTGCCGTCTTCGGTGGTCTTCTCGGCGGTGCTGTGGGTGCCGAAGCGGGGGCCGTTTCGGGTGAAGCAGGAGCGGCTGAAGTCGCGGGTGCCGTGGGGGGGATTTTCGGGGCGTTCGCCGGAGCGGTGATGGGAATATATTTTGCAGGAGTCATCATTGCCGTGTGGGAGGCTTGTACCGGCGCTGCAATTGGGAAAATGGTCCTGGGAATCAAAATCAAGTCGGCTGATGGCAGTCCGGCGTCTTTCGGAAAACGGCTCCTCCGTTCGCTGCTCAAGTACAACGCTCAGGTGCTGGGGGTGGTCACCGTCCTGACCGGTGTTGAAGCGATCAACTCCGTCGGCAATATCGGGATGTTGGTGATGGCCATTGGTTGCCTGTTGGTGCTCGGCGGAGAAAAGCAGGCCCTGCACGACAAGTTGGCCGGCACAGCTGTTTATCCCAAGGATGCGACGGTAGACGACGGCCTGGAACAGATCCGAGAGAACCTCGGAAGCTGATATCGCCGCACAGTCCGGCAGCGGTTTCGCCAAGCTCGCGACCGTCGCCGGTGCGAGATTGATTCCCGGACGAGGGGATCCGCGATCAAAAGAGATCCTTGATTGGCCAGCCGTGGCAGAGCTGACGAGGTTGTCCGAGCGGACCCGGCAGAGTGACGTGCGGGTCGATTCCCAGCGCGTGATAGACGGTTGCGACAGTGTCGGCTGGCCGGACGTGCTTTTCGGCCGGATAGGCTCCATCGCGGTCCGACTGGCCGTACACCGATCCACCACGGATTCCACCGCCGGCCATCAGGATGCTGAAGCAATCCGACCAGTGGTCGCGTCCGCCTGGTGAACCGTTGTTCTGGAACGTCACGCCGATGTAGGGGGCACGGCCGAATTCGGTGATCACGGCCACCAGGGTCCGTTCGAGCAATCCGCGATCGTCGAGATCCTCCAGCAGCGCCGAGAGCGACAGGTCGAGCAACGGCAGCAGATCGTTGCGGAGACGGTTGAAGCCGTTGCGATGAGTGTCCCAGTTTCGTCCGCCACTGACGTTGGGCCAGTGTACGTTGACGAACCGCACGCCCGCTTCGACAAGTCGCCGTGACAGCAGCAGGCTCTGGCCGAATGTCGTGCTGCCGTACCGCTGCCGATCGGCCGCAGGCTCGTCGGCGATCCGAAAGGCCGCCTGGGCCCGCCGGGTGGTCAGCAGGTCGAAGGCTCGCTGGTAATGGGGAGTGACATTTCGACCCGTCCGGGTGTCGGCCAGGTCGAGCCGTGTGCGGTTGACTGTCGTCAGCAACGCCCGTCGGCCGGCAATGCGGTTGGCGGAAAGCCCCGGCGGCAGGGCCAGGTTGGGCACGGTGAAGTCGGATCGGCTGGGATCGGATCTCACGTTGAAGGCCTCGTAGCGGGCGCCGAGCGATCCGGCGAACTGGCCCGGAGTCAGAAAGGCGTTCTCGATCAGCACGTCGGGGACCATCACCCAGGGAGGAAGCTCGGCGGCCACCGGCCGAAACTTCGCGGCGACCGAACCCATCGACGGCTGGTCGGTCGGCCGTGGTGGAGCCAGCACCGCGGAATCACCGAGTGGTTCCTCGCCCGTCAGCATGTGGTAACACCCCGGGCTGTGATTCCCCAGTCGCCCGACATAGCCGACGGTCCGGATCACCGCGAACCGATGGGCCTGTTGAGCCATTCGCGGCAATTGGTCCGTGCAGTGGACACCGGGAGCTGATGTCCCGATCGTGGCAAATTCGCCGCGGATCCCTGCCGAAGCGTCCGGCTTGGGATCGAAGCTGTCGATTTGGCTCAACCCGCCGTTGAGAAACACCAGGATGCAGGCGTCGGCAGTCGGTCGGTCTGTTCCCGCCGCGACCTCCTGCAGGCGGAACAGGCTCGCAATCGAAGCCAGGGTGGCACCGTGATGCAGAAACGCCCGTCGATCCGAGGATGCGAACGGGAACCCGGGGCCTGTTCGCGGTCGCATGTCCATGGTCGAGCTTCCGGACTCAACGCCGGTTTGTTGCTGCATGCCGGGTTCGTGCGTGATCGTCAGGGGGATCCTGGACAGCCCGGGCAACGATGAGACTAATGGCCCGCCGTCTCCCGGGCAATCAAATCTCTTCGGTTTGTGGTCCCGGCCGCGGTGGTCTACCGCGAACGGCGGTTGGTTTTGCCCGCTGACGGAGTGAGTGATCGCCAGGTCGCCGTGCCGTCGGGGGACCGGCCGAACGAGACGCCCGAAGCTTGCCGGCCGAATTTGACCTGGTCGAGAAGGCCTTTGCTGTCCGAGAAGTAGACTCCCTCGCCATCTCGAGACAACTTGAAGCCGGCGTGCAGGCCCCGGCCGGCCCGCGGATTCTTGTCGGCCCAGATCACCAGGTAACCGCCGGCCGGGATGATCGTCCCCGCGGGGAACGACCACTTGCGGGGCGATTCGCCGGAATCGCTGAGGAAGAACCCGGAGACATCGACGGGGCGTTCGCCACGGTTGAACAGTTCGACCCAATCTTCGAACTTTCCGCCCGGGGTCAATACGGTCTTGTCATTTGCCGCCATCAACTCGTTGATGACCACGGTGGAACGGTTGGCCGGGGGACGCTGTCTCTTCGGGGTTGATGTTCTGCCGGCGTTCCTCGTGGTCCGTGGAATCGTAGTCTCACGGGGCAACTTGGCGAGTTCGGCATGTTCCATCAGGAAGTGGCGTCGCTGCTCGACAAAGCTTCGGAGTGACGGCCCCCCCGGTTGGTCGTCCCCGGCCGGTTTGTTGGACGTGGCGGCCTGGAATGCCTCGAACGGCTCGAGCTTCCGCGTGTCCGCCTCGACTTCCTTTTCGATCAATGACCGGCACTGGGCGACGATCGGACCGAGTGTCTTCCAGTCCAATGATGTCTCGGCGATGGTCTTGACGTGTTGCAGGTAGCGTTTCCGGAGAGCAGGGACCGCCAGCACCTTGCTGCGAAGAGGCATGCGAGGATTGTCCACCGCGACCAGCGGTTCGAGGTCCACACCACCGTGGCCGCCACCCGTTCCGCCACCAGGACCTGGGAAGCCACGCCCGCGACGCCCGGGGAAGCCACGTGGAGGAAAGTCACGCGGCGGAAAGTCGGCGCGGTTCGGTTCCCGTCCGGGGGGAGGTCGGTCGGCACCGGGTCGTTCACGGCCTGGCGGAAACTCGCCCGGCCGACCACCGGGAAAGCCACCAGGGCGCCCACCGCGCCCACCGCCGGGAGGGCCATGTCCTCCCCGCATGGCCTCGTTCATGTCGTGAGGCAGAATGTGGAACTTGCCCCCGCGGTCCCTGTAGATGCTGTAATCACTGGCACGGGTCCAGTAGCCGTCGTTGTTGACCAGTGCCACATCGAAGGCAAGGAACCAAAGCAGGCCGTCGATGTCGAGAATGGGTTCGAGGGCCTGTTCGAGTTTTTCGGGCGGTGTCTGGTCGATCGTACGGCACAACGAGATCAGGGCCTTCCAGGACTCGGGACGGTCTTTCGACTTGATCTCGAATCGCTCGCGATAACCCGCCACGTCTTCGCCCAGGTATCGGAGTCCGCCGTCCGCACGCGGGTTTCCGCTGACTTTCCAGCGGGCACCCTTGCTGGAGCCGTAGTGCTCGGCGACGAACTCCTTGTTGAACTGCTGGACGTTGGCGTAGATGCCCCAGCTTCTTCCGTTGATCACCACCTTGACGAAGTTGGCCTTGGGGACCGGCATGTACGGTGACGCCAGGTGAGAGTAGAGCAGCGTGCTCATCATCGACGGATCACCCATGCAGTTGAGCAGGTTGAGGGTCTTGTATCCGTAGAGACGTTGTTTGCGGTTGAGGAAATCGAACGAGAGATTCAACGACCGTTTGTGGCCGGCCGAGACGTTGCGGAAAGACGACATTCCGCGGAAGTGAACACCAACGTCGGCATATCGTTTTCCGTCAACGGTGACCGTGGCCGGAACCTCGACATCGGTGTCCTTGAAGTCAGCCAGTTCGGCTTCCCAATCCTTGGCTTCGAATTCGAGGAATACGGTCCGCAGAACGCTGCGGTCGTAGAGTGGCGCATCGAAGATTGGCCGGACGTCGGTGGGTGACACTTCGGGACCCGGGGAGACTGGCGGCCGTTCCCCACCAGGTCCGCGTCGTCGACCGGGGGGGCCGAAACCGCGGCGGCCGCGACCTCTGTCGTTTTGCTGGTTGGCCAGCGACTTCCTGGCCGCCTGCCGTTCCACCAGGTTCAGACGCCCGTTTGTGTCCTTGTCGAACTGCTTGACGAGTTTTCGCTCCTGCCTCATGGGCCCGCGGGGGCCGCCGGGGCCGGGAAATCCTCTGCCGCCTGGCGGCGGCGGCAGTTCGTCTGCGGTGATCTGTCCGTCCCGGTTCCTGTCGAGTTTCCGCAGGACGGCAGCTGCATTCTTGATCTCCTCGGCAGAGATCTCGCCGTCCCGGTTGGTGTCGAATGGTTCCATGAACGGTGGAAGCCGCGGAGGGCCGTCAGGCCTGGAGAACTCCCGCTCGTTTCCCGGCGGGCGGCGGTCTGTGGGCGGCTGTGCCTGGAGCCGGGGAGTGGACAGGCCGAGCGAGTTCAGGATGACGAGGACCAACAGGGCGGTCAGAAGTTGTCGCATCGTGAAGTTGTCTCCGAAATCCTGGTCGCAACAGAGAGGTCTTGCGGTTCGTCGTACTGTGCGGCAGATGTGGCGGGAGGTCAGCGGTTGCCCGTGGATCCGGGACAGTCAATCGCCGACCCCTCCTTGGTCCATTACAGCATCGCCGAACTTGTTCGGTAAAGACAACCCGGTAACCGGAGACATTGCTCGATGGACGACATGGGTTCAAACTGAATCGAACGAGTTGGAGTTTCGATCCGGGTAGACCGAAAAGGTGAGGCAATCGATGAGTACAGCAACCGGACAGGAATCGACGTCGACAGATCGGCTTGTATGGACGGCGGGTCATTTCACGATTCTCGCCATCTGGATCCTCAGCGGAGTGAGTCCGTGTGCGGCGGCAGCCGAGCCGGTTGACGGCCAGCCGCTGGACGTTCGGACGTTTGGTGCCCGGGGGGACGGCGTGGCGGATGACACGGTTGCCGTTCACGCGGGCATTGCTGCAGCAGTCAAGTCCGGAAGGACGCTGTTGATTCCCAAGGGGACGTACCTGGTCGGGAAACCGATACGCGTGACCGCACACGGACTGAAAATAGTCGGGGCCGGGGCCCAGCACACCGTTCTGAAGGCGTCCGCCGATATGGACAGGCTGTTGTATCTGCGTGGCACCGGAATGGTCATTTCGCGGTTGACGTTCGATGCCAACAAGAAGGCCACCTACGGGATTCACGCGTTTCACCTGAACGAACAGGATTCGCGACTGGAGTTTCTCCGCGTCCGGGGAGCCCGTTCGCACGGGATCTTTCTCGATCACAGCCAGGTCTTTGAAATCTCAAACTGCATCGCCCAGGGAAACGGCGGTGACGGGTTCTACATCACCGACTGCAACGGGGCACGGATTTCGGTTTGCCGCAGTATGGCGAACCGGGGACGTGGATTCTGCGTGACCCGCACGGACCTCTCGGGCGGCTGCTGGCTGCTCGACTGCGATGCCGAACTCAACGGCCGCGAGGGCCTGGTCGTTTCGGACATGGCGGGGACTCCGGTCGTTGTCGAGCGGATGTGGCTGGAGACCAACAACAAGCCCGAGTCGCTTGGCCCGAACATCTACGACGCCGTTCGCATTGCCAGTCGCAACGTGATGCTCACCAAGTGCCGCATTTCCACGCGAGGCAAGATGCCCACTCGGCCCAAGTTCGCCATCCACCTGGCTTCGGAGACACGACTGGGGATCGAGCCGAAATCGGCGAACTTCCAGGTGGGTGAGACGGTCAAGGGGAGCCGGTCCGGGGCGACCGGGGTTGTCTCTCTCGCCCAGGCCGATCCGCTTTTCGGTGACGAGTTCCCGATTCCCCCGCCTTACCGGGCCTGGTTGGCCCGGCCACGGAAACTCATGCTCAGGGAGACCGCCGGTTCGTTTCGGGTTGGGGAAACCGTCACCGGTCGGGCCAGCCGGGCCGCGTCACTGATCCGGTCGGTTGCCAGGGTCAGTGCCGGGAACTGCGTTGTGTCCGACAACTGGGTTGCCCGAGAAGACGGGCGGGCACCGGTCGATCGGGTGAAACTGGATCCCGGTTGCACGGCCAATCACATCGGGCGGAACCACCGCATGTCGGCCAACGGCCTGGTTGGCGTCGATTTCACCGACAACCCCGGTTCGGTCGCGGGTGGTCGCAGCGTCACGACAGGCAGTGGGCCGCCGACCGGTGGTCGTTGGCCACTGGGGGCTTTCCGGTTCAACAGCCGGCCGTCGTTTCAGGAAATGATCATCCTGGGAAAGGACTTGATCCGGAACGGCGACCTGGAACAGGACGAGGGCTGGAAACGCTATGGCACGCCCCGGGCTCACCAGCGAAGCCGCGAGCAGGCACACGGTGGCAGCCACGCACTCAAGGTGACCGGCAGCGGGGGGGCAGGGGTGAGACAGTACCTCTCGGGCACGTCGATCGGCCAACGCTTCCGCCTGGACGGTTGGCTGTTTGTCGCCAAGGGCACCGTCCGTCTCATCGTGTTTGACGGAAAGAAGCTGCAGTACGGGACGACGACAACCGGCCCGACGTGGACGAGGATGAGGATGTCGTTTTCGGTCGCCGACGGCTCGACACCCTACATCGGGGCACAGACCGTGGGTGGCGAAACGACGTTCTTTCTGGACGACGTGATCTGTCGACCGGTCGAGAAAGTCGAACGCTCGCCACGATTGGTCCTGGGGTGGGTCTGCACCGCCGGTGGAAATCCCGGCACCTGGGTGCCGGTCCATGTCCATCGTCGATGAGACCGGTTCCGGATAGACTGATCTCCAGTTCGGTCAACCCCGTCGAATGCACACCAGGAGTCCTGCAGTCATGGCGCAATTCACCAACAGCTCGGCAGGTTTGTTCGGTTCGCCGAGCCGGGGTGTGACGTTGGTCGCGGTCGTGTCGTTGCTGGCTTGCTCGGCCTGGCCACAACCGGTCTCTGCTGCCGACGCAATCGTGAAACACTCGTTCCTGGGTGTCGGCAAGGCCAACCGGGTGGTGATTGTCGACGAGCAAGGGGCGATTGAGTGGAAGTTCGACATGCCGGCCAGTGATGGCTGGGTGTTGCCCGACGGGCATGTGTTGCTGGCCCTGTACGGGACGAAGCAGTTCCCCAACGGCGGGGTCGTGGAGGTCGACCGGAAAACAGACAAGATCCTCTTCCAGTACAAGGGACAGCAGAAGGAAATCAGCACCGTGCAGCCATTGCCCGGTGGGAAGTTTCTCGTCGCCGAACTGGGTCCCCAGCCGCGGGCGCTGGTGATCAACCGCAAGGGAGAAATCCTCAGGATCACACCGCTGCGGTGCCAGAAGAAGAACTTCCACATGCAGACGCGGATGCTGAGGATGTTGCCCAGCGGGAATTACCTTGCTCCGCATCTTCTCGATTTCGCCGTCAAGGAATACGACCCGGCCACCGGCAAGGTCCTGCGGTCGTTTGCGACCGACGATCGGGGCCGTCCGAAGCGGGACTGGCCGTTTACGGCCATCCGACTCGGGAACGGCAACACGCTGATCGCCTGCACCAACGGGAACCGGATCATCGAGGTGAATGCCGCGGGGAAGATTGTCTGGAGCGTGACGAACGAGGACCTGGGTGAACGTCTCTTTGACGATGCCTGCGGTGCGCAGAGACTGCCCAACGGAAACACGGTCATCTCCAGTTACCACGCCAAAGGGCGGCAGGTGAAACTGTTTGAGATCACCCGGAAGAAGAAAGTGGTCTGGCGTTACTCGGGAATGAACGCCGGGTTTCACCATTTTCAGATCCTGACGACCAACGGAAAACCGTTGAAGAACAACACGTGGAAATAGCCGAGACCCTGATAGCGCAAATCCGGGCGGGGGCGTCGGTGTTCGACAGGCCGTTACAAAAGGGTTGTGGGTGATGAAGACAATCAAAGTGTGGAGCGTTGACCGCACTGCAGACGGAGATCGCGCGATCTCTCAGGTCGAGATGGTGCAACAGACTGAAACCGAAACACAACTGGAAGAGATCCTGGTCGAAGCCCCCGAACTCCTGATGGACAGCTTGGTTCTGGTTGGTAGGCAAACGCCGACGGCGGGGGGGCCACTGGATCTGCTTGGCGTGGATGAAGATGGACGACTGACAATTTTCGAGTTGAAGCGAGGTACGTTGACCCGTGATGCAGTTGCCCAAGTGGTTGACTATGCCTCCGACCTCCATGAACTTTCTCGCGAGCAACTGTGTCAGCACATAGAGGACCGGTCGGGTGAGGGGGGAATCCCCAAGATCGACGATTTTGAGGCGTGGTATTTGGAGCGACACGTCAATGAACGGTCCTGTTTCGATGAACGACCGAAAATGGTCCTTGTCGGTCTGGGCGCGGATGATCGGACGCGTCGGATGGTCGAGTTTCTTTCGGCGGGTGGTGTTGAGATCTCTCTGATCACCTTCCACGGTTTCCAGGAGAACGGCCGTCAGTTTTTTGCTCGACAAGAAGAAGTGAGTTCGGGTGACGGTGCTGCAAAGACAGGACGTCGCTACACGAAAAAGGAGAACACAGCGACCCTGCGAGCATTGGCTGAACGTCTTGGCTCAATAGAGTTGTTCGACAGGATGAGGAGCGACATTGCGGCGACGATCAATGCCTACGAATGGCCATCGCTTTCCACCGCCACGTACTATCTCACCCGCCGAACGGAGAGTGGGAATCCAACTCAGAGAGCCTACATCACGTTGTGCTTTTCTGATTCACGGCGAGGGCAGGTCCAACTGGGGTTCCACGAACGAGCAATCGATGCCGTTGGAGACAAATTCGAGGAATTCTCCAGATCCCATTCAGAGCGTGATGGTGATTATTGGGGGGGAAAGGGGTTCTGGTTCTCGTCGCCGGAGGACTGGACATCCTGTCGAGAAGATGTTCTCGCAGTTCTTTCTGCAATGATCGATGGTTGGCGAGCCCAGGATTCGTCTGAAAGTTGATGGACTTCGAGCCATTCGAGCCTTCAGGCAGAAGGGGCGGGCGCCGATACGAGCATGCCGCACGACAATCATTTCCGCCACCAGAAATACAGCGACGGGCCACCCCGTTCGACGTACGAGCTGATCGCAGCCGGTGAGCCGCTGGAAGGTGGTTGCGATGAGTTTCGGGACAGAATGGCCGATGTCGGTGACCGTTTGCGAGAAGCGGGGGTCGGCCTGGTCCTGGTGGCGCATGGCACATTTGTCGGCCAGGACGTGGGCAGCGTGTGGACCGAACTCGGGCGATGGGCTCCGGCGATGCGCGAAGTCATTTCGCGACGGAACAAGGCCTGGATCAACGCCGTGGTCGGAGACAGGGGGAATTACACCAGCCGCTTTGTCGAATTGTTCGAGCGTGGTGTCAACCGGCTTGGAGAGCCTCACATCGCCGTCGAGTTGTTCGACTGGTCGGGAGAAAACCACCATGTCGGGCGTGCTGACGGAGCCGTCCGCCTGGTGGACAGGTTGCAGCGTCGCGACCCCGACCAACGGGTGCTGTTGTGGGGGCACAGCCATGCCGGTAACGTTTTCGCGCTGGCGACCAACCTGGTAGCGGCTCCGGCGGAAGTGAGAGACGCGTTCTTCCAGGCGGCGCAGATTGCCTTTCGTAGCCCGATTCATCGCGGGGTCGACGTGCCCGTGTGGCAGGACGTCTGGGATCGGTTGTCCGATCAACAGGTGCCGTCGTTGATCGACAAACTGGACATCGTCACCTTCGGCACCCCGGTCCGTTACGGCTGGGACACGGGGGGGTACCGGAACCTGTTGCACGTTGTTCACCATCGGCCGGCCAGCAACCGCGAGGAGTACCTGGCCGGGTTTCCCCCGACTCGGGCGGGGATGCTCGATGCGGCCGAGGGCGACGTCGTTCAGCAGATCGGGATTGCCGGGACCAATGTCGTTCCTGGTGTCCTCTTCTGGAGAACCCTGCTGGCCGACCGCCGGCTCAACCGATTTCTGCAACCCGGGCTGCCGGCGACCCAATTGCAGACACGATTGGCACTGGGGATGCGAGTGCCGGAGGAGGGGCACACGCTGCTGGTCGACTACGGTCCGATCAGTGGATCCATCGTCGAACACCTCGCCGGTCACGCGGTGTACACTTTGCCACGGTGGCTGGCGTTTCATGCGGGGCAGGTGGCCGATCGCTTTTGTGCCCGGGCACGAGCTTGAAGATCGTGGTCCCGGTGTCGTATTCATTGAAGGGAGATCCGTGATGTTCCAAGAGAGACGGGGCAGCGATGAGTGACCAGACGAACGGCCGGGTTGAAAGTGTCGACCAGTTGCGAGAGTTCTACGACGACCCGTCGTTGCTGTCGCAGCAGAAGTTCATGGAGACGCTCGACGATCACTGTCGGGCGATGATTGCTCATTCGTCCTTCTACTGCGTCGCCACGGTGAACCCTGACGGAACGCTGGACGTGTCGCCCCGTGGCGATCCCCCCGGCTCGGTCGTGGTGCTCGATCCCTCGACGCTGCTGTTGCCCGATCGTCGAGGCAACAACCGGCTGGACAGCTTGACTAACGTGACGGAGCGGTCGGAGGTCGCGCTGCTGTTCCTGGTGCCGGGCGTTATGGAGACTCTGCGGGTGACCGGATCGGCGGAGGTGATCCACGACGACTCGCGGCTGGAGGCCTGCGAGATCGAAGGCCAGGTGCCCAGAACAGGAGTCCTGGTCACCGTGGCGAAGGCCTGCCTGCAGTGTGGCAAGGCGGTCAAGCGAGGCGGATTGTGGGACGAGACGTACCGGATTTCTCGAAACGATCTGCCGTCGTTCGGCACGATGCTCGTTGACCAGACCGATACCGGCCTGACGGCAGAAGAACTGGACGAGTCGATCGACGACGCCTACGAGAATCGCCTGTACTAGCGTAGCGTCTGACCGCTGTGCGGCCGATCCGCACGAGGGGGCGATCATGAATACAGCCGATTGGATTGTCGCTGCCGGCTGGGGACAACTCGCCGTGGTGATCGGCAGCCTGGGGGTTCCGGGGGCGCTGGACTGGAAGGGAGAACTTCAGCACGTCTCCACCCTGATCCGCCAGATCTTCTGGACCTACGCCGGCTACATCCTCTGTACCAACCTGGCCTTTGCCCTGGTCTCGATTCTCGGCAGCGAAAGCCTCACCGATGGATCACCGCTTGCCTCGAGTGTCACGGGCTTCATCACCGTGTACTGGTTTGCCCGGATCATGATCCAGTTCTTCTACTTCGATCGCGAGTCGGCACCAAAGGGACTGAAGTACACGTTGGGAGAGATTGTCCTGGTCTCGCTGTTCGTGTTCTTCACGGCAGTTTACGCGGTGGCGACGTGGAACAACCTGTCAGTCGCCGTGAACGCATGAGCCAGTTTCTGCACTCCGACATCGCCGTCTCTTTGAACAACGTGCTGCTGCTGGCCGCTGTCGTCACGTCGGGATACTGGGTGACGGGAATCAGTCGTCTGGGGCTGGCCAGGACGCTGAGTTGGCTGATGACGACGGCCTCGGTCACTGCCTGTCACACGGTCTGTGCTGAAGAAGCCGCCGGGTACCGGATGGTGTTTTTGATCTTGACGCTGTTGTGTGGGATGAAAGTGGTCGTTGCCGTGGAATCGCAGGCGTCGCGAAAGCCGAGACTTGGTTTTTTTCCGTGGCTGGCTTTTTGCCTGGGGTGGCTGGGAATGCGGATTGAGACTTTCAGTGGGCTGGGCCAGGGACAGCGGAGTGACTGGTTCGTCTACATGAAGAAAGGCTCCCTGCGATTGCTCGCCGGGCTCGTGTTCATGTCTCTGGCGCTTGCCGTGTCACGGCTGCCGATCGACAGCATGTCACTGCCAATCAAGAAGGTCGTGATCACCCTGTTGTTGTTCGTCGGATTCAGCCTGGTGATTCACTTTGGGATCATCAACCTGATGGCGGGCGTTTGGCGCCGGGTTGGCGCGGACTGCCGGTCGATGTTTCGGGCTCCGTTGGCGAGCTTTTCGCTGCGAGAATTCTGGGGCAGGCGATGGAACATCGGGTTCTCGGAAATGACGGCCCTGGGCGTGTACCGCCCGCTGCGGGCACGCCTGGGCACGCAGGGAGCGACCTTCATCGGGTTTGTGTTTTCCGGGATGTTGCACGAGTTGGCGATCACCGTTCCGGTGATGGAATGTCTCGGGCTTCCGTTGTGCTATTTTGCCGTGCATGGCTGTGCGATGCAGGTCGAGACACAACTGGAACGGCGGGGAGTGGTCTTCCGGGACCATTCGGTGCTTGCCCGCATCTGGACCAGCGCGTGGTTGGTTCTTCCATTGCCGCTTCTGTTTCCGGAGCGGTTTCTTCGAGAGGTCCTGTGGCCGATGATCGAGTGGTATCCGCTGTGAGGATTGCTCAAACTGGAACGCACGATCGTGGCGAGTCCATCGCTGGTCGAAAGTAGTCCGGTTGGGGTCCGCGTGTCGTGCGGGGATTCCTTGTTCACACGAGGTGATCGCTCATGAAGTCCATTGCCGCCGCGTTTTTCTTTCTTCTGCTCACCTCGGCAGGGGGTGTGACCATTGCCCAGGACAAGGCTCAGGACAACACCAAGCAGATCCTCGATCGCTATCAAGCTGCTGCGCTCAAGGGTGGCGACGCCAAGCGGGGCGAAGTGGTCTTCAAGTCAAAGCAGGCTGCGTGCGCGAAGTGCCATATTCTCTCGGGGAAAGAGAAGAAGGCGGGGCCGAAGCTGGGGACGATCGGCGACAAGTTCACCCGCGACCAGTTGATCGCGTCGGTGCTGCAACCCAGCGCCGGGATTCACCCGGACCACGCAACGACCACGGTGGTCACCACCGCCGGGAAGACCATCAACGGTGTACTGCAGTCACGCAGCAAGAAGGAAGTCCAGCTGCTGGACGTCGAGGGGAAGCTTGTCCGCATTCCCGTGGGGATGATCGAGCTCGAGAAACCCAGCAAGACGTCGCTGATGCCGACGGGGATCCACAAGTCGATCAAGGCCGAACAGTTTGCCGACCTGGTGTCCTACCTCGGGACACTGCGTCAGACAGTGGGCAAGTCGCGATGGGTGGGAATGCCGGACAGGATGCCGATGGTCAAGAAGCCGGTCCGGCTTGAGCGTCTGCATTCCAAGGAGATGAAGTTCGATCATCCGGTCTGCATCATTTCCAGCCCGACTGCGGATCGGGAGTTCTTCGTCGTCGAGCAGAAAACCCGCAGGATCTATCGGCTGACCAAGGGCAGTGGAGATTTCAGCACGGACAGGAAAGAACTGTTCGTCGACCTGAGCGACGAGGCGTCGACCGGTCAGTTCGAGGGTGTGTTGTGCCTGGCGTTTCATCCCGACTTCAGGAAAAACCGCAAGTACTACGTCAACTACCACGTCCGCAACCAGGGCAGCCATTTCTCGCCGATCATTGCCGAGCGGACGGTCACTGCTGATTTCAAGAAAGACGCCGGCGGCAAGTCGCGCCGCCTGCTGCAGATTCCCCAGGCCACCGACCTGCACTGGGGCGGCATGCTGGCATTCGGCCCCGACGGGTACCTCTACATCGGAGCCGGCGATGCCGGGCCGCAGGAAGACCCCGACGGCAACGGTCAGAACCTTAGCGTGCTGACAGGTTCGATTCTGAGGATCGACGTCGATCGAACGCAGGGCGACCTGGCCTACGCGATTCCCAGGGACAACCCGTTCCGCAAGCAGCGCGGCAAGAAGCGGTCGGGGCACCTGGCGAAGGCCCGTGAGGAGATCTGGGCCTATGGACTCCGGATGCCCTGGCGATTCAGTTGGGACACCGTGACCGGAGACCTCTGGGTCGGGGACATCGGTCAGAACCTGTTCGAGAACGTCTGTATCGTGCGGAACGGCGAGAACCACGGCTGGAATGTCTATGAAGGGTTCACCGAGTTTTCCGACCGCTACCGGCGCAAGGGCGAGACGTACGTGCCCCCGGTTCTCTCGTATCGCCGTCGCGACGGCGTGTCGGTGACCGCCGGTTATGTCTACCGAGCGAAGAAGAACTCGTCTTACTACGGGGCGTTCATTTTCGCCGACTTCGAATCGAAGCGGATCTGGGCGATGACCCAGAAGGGCCGGAAACTGGTGAAGGTCCACCAGATCGGCTCGTGTCCCGAGAAGCCCTGCTCGTTTGGCATCGACCACAACGGCGAACTGCTGGTCATCGGCTACGAAGGGTCCATCTTCCGGCTCGTGCTGGATGACTCGGTGTTCGACTAGGTCTTGTTTTCGGCGACTGTGTCACCGTCCGGTTCGACCGGCATCGTGTCAGCAGCGTTCTCTTCCGGCAACGCTGGTGCGGTTCCCCAATGACACGAATGGTTACCAGTTGGCAATCTGGTAGTCCTTGAGGAACTGGCCCCACTGGTGTTCGCCGGTCAGGAAGCCGGAAATGATCGGATCGCAAATCCGGGCTGCGGCATCGATCTGGTCGAGCGGGGGATGAAAACCGAGTTCCTCGGTTTTTCGTTGAGCGATCTCGGCGGGGTCTTCGTCGGTGATCCAGCCGGTGTCGACACTGTTCATGTGAATGCCGTCCCTGGCGTAATCCTGCGCCGATGTTCGGGTCAGCATGTTCAGTGCGGCCTTGGCCATGTTGGTGTGAGGGTGCTTGTCGGTCTTGTAGGCCCGGTAGAACACGCCCTCCATGGCCGACACGTTGACGATGTGCGTGTCGCGGGTCGGCACCTGCTGCATGAGCGGTTTCAGTCGGGCGTTCAGGATGAACGGGGCGACTGCGTTGACGAGTTGAACCTCGAGAAGTTCCACGGTGGAAATGTCGGCGAGTCGCAATCGCCAACTGTTGACCGACCGCAGATCGACCTGCTGGAGGTCGTGGTCGAGTTGTCCGGTTGGGAAGAGTTCGTCGCCGGTCTCATGATCTCCGGGAGCCAGTGGAATCTGTGACAGTTCGGCTGCTCGCTGGACACCGGCCAGGCTGCTCCCGACCTGGTCGGGCAACGAGATCTCGGTGTGTTGTGACGAAGGGGACTGGCTCCGAAGAGTCTCGTAGGATTCGAGCAGAGGGCGGGCCGAAGCCGGCAATTCGCCGTCCAGCTTCCGTTCTTCGGCCATCAGGTGCGCGTAGAACCCCGGTGGCCGCCGGACGGTCTGGCAGGCGTTGTTGATCAGGAAGTCCAGCCGTGGCAGGGTGCCACAGAGATGGTCGGCAAAACCTTCGACGCTGGGTGTGTGCCGGAGGTCGAGTCCGTGGATCTGGAGCCGATCGGTCCAGTCGGCCGACTCCTCTTCGGAGGTGAACCGGGTGGCCGCATCACGCGGAAACCGGGTGGTGACGATGACGTGACAGCCGGCGCGGAGCAGTTTCAGAGCGACGTGATAACCGATCTTGACCCGCCCACCGGTCAGCACCGCGTAACGCCCTGACAGGTCGACGGTTCGTTCCCGTCGATCCCAGTTGAACTCGGCGCAATCCGGACAGAGCGCGTCGTAGAAGAAATGGACCCAGTCAAAGTCCCGTTTGCAGATGTAGCAGCTGCGGGCAACATCCAGCCGATCGATGAAGTTCTCGCTGTTCCATTGACCGGTGGGAGGAAGTTCTGCTTCGAACGGTTCGGGCGGACAGGGTTGCTTGAAATGGCGCGAGCTGGGCTCCCTGCGGATCCCGGTGCGAGCCAGTTTCAATTCGTCGGCAGCTTTCTGCTCGGCGAGGTCTTCCTGTTCGCGGTGCTTGAAGGCCCGGAGCAACCGTTTTCGAGACTTGCGGTCTGGCCGGGCAATCCGTTCGGAAGCCTGGATGATCCGTTTTCGGTCCCCCTCGTTGACCTGTGCGAGCAGTCCCCGATCCAACGCAACCTGCTCAATGACGTCGATGGCCGCTAACAGTGCCTCGTCGGTCGGCGGCGTCTGGCCAGGAGGTCCGGCAGGTTCGTCCACGTGTGAATTCCAGCGAAAGCAGGCAGGTCGTTACGGTCCGGGGTCCTTGGTGTCCGAGACGATCCTCGTGCGACAGGTGCCCCGATCTTCGGGTGACACATCAACAGTCATACGCCTAGGGCAAAGGCTGCGTGATCCGCAGGAAGGCGAACAGGTGCTTGATCTGATCGTCGGTGAACTTGTCGAGGAGGCCGTCGGGCATGACCGACTTCGGGTTGGCCACCATTTCGTCAATGTCATCTCGCGGGACGACCACGTTCTGGCCGTCGACACCTCGCACGACAACGACCTGGTTGTCCTGGTCGGCGATGAACCCGGTCACGATGCGGCCGCTTTCGGTCAGCACGGTGTAATTCTCGAATCCCTTGCGGATCTCGGCACTGGGATTGATCACGTTCATCAGGATGCCGCGGATGTCGTCTCGTTTGAACCCGGTCAGATTCGGGCCAATCTTGCCTCCCTCGGTGAACAGCGTGTGGCACTTGCCACACGTCTGCCGGTAAAGCAGCTTTCCGGTGTAGGGGTTTCCGGCGCCCTTGTCCGTCACCAGCATGCCATTGAGTTCCTCGATGCGCTTCTGCATCTGCTGGGTCGTGGCCCCGGCGACCTGGCCGAAGTGTTTCCGCACCAGGTTGGTGAGTGGTTTGTTGTTGTGCAGCAGCAGTTTCCTCTGTGTCTCGATGGAAACCGTCTTCTTGTCGATCGTGCCGGCATCGATCGCCCCCAGCAACTGGGCGGCCCAGTTGCGACGACTGGCCAGAAGAGACTGGGCCGCTCCCTGCAGGGATGCGGGAAGACCGTTGTGCAACTTGAGGACGCGGTCCCCGATCGAGGCGTCCGGGTAGGACTGCAGGCTCAGGAGTGACGCCCTCCGCAGATCCTCACTCTTGTCGCCGGCAACGACACCGTGCAGCACCGGCACGGCCTGTGGGCTGGTGACTTCACCGAGGATCCGAATGAACGCCAGCCGTTGGGCCTTGTTGGCTTTCGGGTCCGCGATCGACAGCAGGGCCGTGCGAGTTGCATCGGGCAGACCTTGTCGGAGTTGCAGCGTGATCGAACCACCACCGGCCTTCTTGATCGCGGCGATCAGTTCGCCGGGGAGATTGGACAGCGAGCGACCGGCGAAGGCTGTCTCGAAGCCCTTGATCAAGGTCTGCTGGTGGGCCTGGCTGGGTGCCAGTTGCAGCAGGCTGGCACAGGCCAGCAGGTCCTGCCGTGATTCCGCCAGCGCGTACCGGCGGATGATCCGGTCGAGCACATGAGATTTGACCAGTGGCAGATCCCAGAGCGCCTTGTCTGAGAACAGATTCACGACCTCCTTGTGGTGGTCGCCGGCTTTTGCCTCGATCGCCCACCACAGCAACAACGGGATATGAAGGTCATTCATGTCCGGGTTGTGGGTCAGCAGGTTGCGGATCACCGGCAGACAGATGTTCACCGGCAGCCGACGCGCCGAGGCGGCCAACTGGCTGCGGACTTCGGCGTAGGGCTCGCGAGCGGCCATTGAGATCAGCTTGGCACCGACCCGTGCCGAAACCGACTTGCGATCACCCAGCAGGCGGACTGTCCACAGGCGGACGTAACGGTCTTCGTGGTCCAGTTGTTCCAGTGCCGCATCATCATTCATGCCGCGGGACAGGTTGAGTGCCCAGAGGGCCTCGAGGGCCGTTTGTCCGTCCTGCTTGCGGAGCAACTCACGGAGCGCGGGCAGGGCACTCCGGTCCCGCCGGTCGGCCAACAGCCGCAGGGCCGTCTGGCGATGCCACTTGTTGGGATGTTTGAGCACCTCGACGAGGTCCGTTGTCGAGAGCTTCCCGTAATCGAAGGTGGGGTTCTTCGGCCGGGTCCTGCCGGTCAGGCGGTAGACGCGTCCGCTTTCGGGTGTCACGCGACCGGCGTAGTGGCTCGAGTGGTCGATCCGCTGCTCGTACAGGTCACAGACGTAAATCGCGCCGTCGGGTCCGACCTTGATGTCGACCGGTCGGAACCACTGATCGGTGCACTTGATGGGCCGATCGATGTCCTTGGTCTGAAAAGTTGTCGTGTTCGGGCGGATCTCGCTCTGGACGACCTGTCCCTGCAGGGGTTCGATGCCGAACAGGCGACCATGGTATTTCTTGGGCAGCGTGTGTCCGTTGTAGATGACGAAGTTGTGAGTGAAACGCGGCACGCTGCTGTGTTTCATCGTCGGGAAGTAGCCGAAGGCATACGGATTCGACAGCGCGCCGTGTTTCGAAAAGCCCTTTCGCTCGTACGCTCCCTGGACATAGTGGAACCCTCGGGCGTTGCCACCGTTGGTTCCCGAGAAGATCCGGCCCCTGGCATCGATCTCGACACCGAACGTGTTGCCGCCACCCTCGGCGAAGATCTCGTACCGCCGGGTTTCGGGGTGGTATCGCCAGATCAACTGGCCCATCGAGTGCGTGGGTTCGGTGTCGATTCCCGGCCGCTTGATGTGTCCGGTCGTCGTGCTTCCCTGGCAGGCATACAACCAGCCGTCCGGCCCCCACCTCAGGCTGTTGGCCACCGAGTGCGAGTCCTCGATTCCGAATCCCTCGAGCAGCACGATCGGGTCCGAATCCGGGATGTCGTCGTCGTTGTGGTCAGGGTAGAACAGCAGGTAGGGCGGGTTCAGCACGAAGACCCCGCCCCGGCCGCGCTCGAACGAACTGGCGATGTTCAACCCGTCAACGAATGTCTTGTGCGTGTCGAACACGCCGTCGCCGTCGGTGTCCTCGTGGATCGTGATCTTGTCTCGCCCGCGGGCACCGTGAGGCGGCGGCAGCGGCACCTTGTCGTAGACGGCCCGCAGGTACTTGTCGCGGCTGACCATCTTCAGCCCGGCCGGGTCGGGATACTGCTTGTAGTTCAGGACCCACAGCCGGCCCCGTTCGTCCCAGTTGATGAACAGCGGTTGACCGATCAGCGGCTCGGCCAGCACCTGCTCCAGCCGCAGGTCCTCGGCGACCTGAAAGCTCTTGATTGCCTCGGCCGGAGCCAGCGGATCGGTGTCTCCCTGGCGGCGGCGGAGATAGAGTTCGATGTTCTTGACCTGGTCGACCTTCGTGAAATAGGCCGCGGCACCGTCGGCCAGCGTTTGTGGGGTGTCGCTTGTTGCCCAGTCCTTGCTGTCGCCCGGACGATACTGCCATTTCCCCTCGGTACGAATCGCACGTTTTCCGGAAAGCAGGATCGGTGCGGCGACCAGGAAATTGCTGCGTGCATCCTTCATATATGTCCGGACGGCGATCACGTTGATCCGGCCGAACTTGATGGCGTCCGCGGGAACGCGAAAGCGGGACTTCTCTCCCAGGCCACTGCGGTACTGTGGCGGGAATGTGCCGGTGGCACCGACCTGTTGTCCGTTGACGAACGTCTGGCGAGCGTCGTCAACCGGCTCGACGTTCAATTCGACTCTCTGCCCCTTCCAGTCTGCCGGGACCTTGACGAAGCAGCGGTACCACGCGTAACCGTTCTTGGTGGCCAGCGCGCCCCCCAGTTGACGCTTCCACGAGTCCGGGATCGGCACCAGGTGCCATTTGGGCTGGGCCTTTTGGGCGGAAGCAGCTTCGGGCAGACCTCGCCCCACCCACATCGCCAGCATCAGTCCGAGGCTCAGCATGCCCATCGACAATCGCACTGTGTTC
>CAUZRQ010000048.1:0-35266 GCA_963582065.1 Planctomycetota bacterium
AATCGCCCAGCAGGCCATCGGGGCCATCGAGAACGCGCTGCTGGACCTGAAAGCCAAGGGCCTGGGCATTCCCGTCTACGAGATGCTCGGCGGGCCCGTCCGCGATCGCATCCGGCTCTACTGGTCTCATTGCGGAACGTACAGGCTGAGTTTCGCCGAGGAGATGCAGATCGAGCCACTGAGGTCCCTGGACGATGTCGTCCAACTGGGACGCCAGGCGGCCGCCAGCGGCTACACGGCACTCAAGACCAACGTCTTCCGGTTCGATGGCGGCGAGGCCTGGTTGCACAGCCCGGGGTTCTGGCGAGGCGAGGGCTACCCGGAACTCAACGCCGACCGCGGCGTCGTCCGGGCGATGTGCGAACAGCTCGAGGCCTTCCGCGAGGGAACCGGCCCCGACATCGACATCCTGGTCGACCTCAACTTCAACTTCAAAACCGAGGGCTTCCTGAAGATGTCCCGGGCGATGGAGCCGTACGACCTGTTCTGGGTCGAAATCGACTCGTGCAGCCCCGAGGCACTGGCCTACATCCGCCGCGGGACGACGATCCCCGTCGCCTCGGGCGAATGCCTGTTCCGCCGCCGCGGCTACAAGCCGTACCTGGATGTCGACTCGATGGACGTGGCCATCGTCGACAATCCGTGGAACGGTGTCGGCGAGGGGCTGAAGATCGCGGCGATGGCCGACACCTACGAGGTGAACGTCGCCCCGCACAACTTCTATGGTCACCTGGCCACGATGATGAACGCCCACTTCTGTGCCGTCGTGCCGAATTTCCGCATCATGGAAATCGACTGCGACTTCGTCCCCTGGCACGACGATTTCTTCACCGTCACGCCGGAGATCGAGGCCGGTCATCTGCTGCTGCCGACCGGCCCCGGCTGGGGCACAGAGATCAACGAAGAGGCCGTGCGGGACCATCCACCGAAGGGATGAGCGGACCCCCGGGGCTATTTCCCGGCCTTCTTCTCGGTTTTTTTCTCGGCCGGCGGCTTGTAGATCTTCGATTCGTCGTCCAGCGGCAGAATCCAGACGTTGCGGAAGCGGACCGCGTGACCGTGATCCTGCAGGAAGACCGGGCCGGTCATCGTCTTCTTCTGCTTCTCGAAGATGGCCGTCAGGTAAGGCGTCGTCTGGTGCCGGTAGGGGTGATACACGCTCCGTGACTCACCGAAACGGGTGTTCTTCTGGACCAGTTGTCCGTTGAGCCAGGCGGTGATCGATCCCTCCTTGACGATCTTCTGCTTGCCATCCCGCCGGGGGGCCGCGTAGAGGATGTCATAAACCTGCCACTCACCCGGTTTGCGGGCGGCATTGACCAGCGGCTTGGCGAAGCCGTAGACGGCTCCCATGTCCTTTTGCGTGAGTGTCTTCTTGTCGTGCGAACGGATGATCTGCAGTTCGTAGTTGCCGTGGATGTAGACCCCGCTGTTGCCGCTCCCCTTGGGGGGCAGCAGAAACTCGACATGGATCACCGCATCCCGGAAGTGGATCGACGACACGATGTGGTTGGAGTTCTGACCACCCTTGGTGGAAACCAGTTGCCCGTCGGTGATCGGCCAGTTGATCTTCTCACCCGTCTTGGAGAGGAACTTGGTGGAACCGCTGCCGTCGAACAGCACCGTGGCGCCTGGGGGGACCGCAACCGGCAGCTTGTCCTGCTTCGGCTCGAAAGGGATTCCCGGTGCCGTGATCCGTCGGCGGCGGGCGTCGGCCAGCCGCAGCACCGACGCCTCACGGATCCGCCTGGCCAGGTCGTATGACGGCTTCGCCTTCTTGGCCCGTTCGTGGCGCTGCTTGGCCTCGTCGGCCTTCTTCTTGGTCGCTGCGGCTTTCGCCTTGGCCTCCCCAGCCGCCTTCTGGGCCGCTGCGTACTTCACCTGGGCCGCCTTCAACTTCGCCGCCAGGTCATCGGCAGCCTTCTTGGCCGCATCGGCCGCCTTCTTCGAATCGGCCTGTACCTTGCCGGCCTTGTCCGACTCGGCCTTGGTCGCCTTCTGGGCCTCGTCCAGTTTCCCCACCCGGGGGCTCAATTCCTGGTGTTCCTTCTCGGCCGCCGTGAAGGCTTTTTCCGCTTCGGCGAGCAGTTTCTTCGCCACTCTGACCAGCACCGCAAGACGGCGACGCGTTTCGGGACGGTCAGGCACCACCGAAAGTTCCGCGTTGGACGTCTTCAGACCAGCCACCCCATCGACACTGGTTCGCGTCTGGCCCACGAACAGCCGCCGTAGTGTCTTGACCGGCTTCAGGTGTGCCAGGCCGACATCGGTCACCGAGGTGCCGAAGAGATTCAACGTCTTCAGGACCGGCAGTTTCGCAATGGTCTTCAGACCGGCATCGGTGATGGCCGTTTCAGAGAGGTCGAGTTCTTCGATGGTCGACACGCGGGCCAGGTGCTCCAGTCCCGCATCGGTCACGGCCACCCGCTTGAGCAACACCACGGCGACATCCTTCAACACCGGGATGTACTGCAGGTGATCGTCGGAGAGTCCCTCGACGGCAAACCGCAGGTCCACCACAATCACCTTCCGCTTGGCCGACAGGCGGCGAACACGCCCCCCCAGTTGCGTGATCCGCGCGACCGCCTCGTCGGCCGTCTTCACTGCTTGGTAAGCCGGAACCTTGGCGGTCTTCAGCTTGGACGCGTCGTCGGCCGCCACGTTCGGCGACAGCGACCCCCCCCCGGTGATGCCGACCAACCACGTCACGGCCACGACGGCCAGGGTTCTTTGCACGCGCATCATCGACCTCTTCAACTGCTCGTCCAGGGATGTCTCGGATCGATCCGACCGAGTTTCAGCCAAGCATCTCGGTGATCGGCTTGGCCAGCTTGTCGACCATCGGCATCGGCCTTTTCCCCGGAGCCATGAACTCCTTGTGGGTGTCCATGCCCAGGGCCAGGCAGAGCGTGGCGATGAAATCCGGCGAGGTGACCGGGCGTTCGGCAATCTCGGCTCCCGCGTTCTTGCCCTCGCTGGTCTTGCCGATCACCTGTCCGGTCTTCAGCCCGCCCCCGGCCCACATCGTGCTCCAGGCCTTGCTGAAGTGCCCGTTGCCGTCACCGGGAGTCCGACCGAATTCGCCCATCCAGATCACCAGCGTGTCGTCGAGCATCCCGCGGACCTTGAGGTCGGAGATCAACGTCGCCATGCCGGCGTCCATCCACGGAGCCCGGTAGGCGATCGGTTTGGCAGCTCCGGCGTGATCGTCCCATCCACGGTGAACCACCTCAACGAACGACACGCCGGCCTCGACCAGGCGGCGGGCCAGCAGACAACTGCGGCCGAACTTGTGCTTGCCGTAGGCCTGCCTCAGGCTCTCGGGCTCGTCGTCCACGTCGAAGGCCTTCGAGCGTCGCGACCGCATCAGGAGGACCGCCCGGTCGAAGGCCGCCTGCTTGGCACTGACGACCGGCGTGGCAAACTGCCTGGCGAACCGGTCTTCACTCCGAGCCAACAGCTTCAGACGAGCCTCGACGTCACTGCCGGTCGGGACGAGGTTTTCGAGTCCCTCGTTCGGATCGTTGACCAGCAACGGGGCATGAGCCGGACCCAGGTAACCCGGGACATTGCGGTACAGACGGCCACCGTCGTTGCGGTCGAAACCGGCGTCGATCGTGACGAATGCCGGCATCTCGTCACCGGCATGGCTGACCTGCGACGAGGCGATACAGCCGACCGAGGGATGTTCGAAAGCGGTGGTTCGCTTGTAACCGGTGTGCAGGAAGTATTTGGCGTCGTAGTGCCCGTTGATCTCGGTCGTCATCGACCGCACCAGCACCAGGTCCTCCATCGACTGGGCCAGTTGTGGCAGGTGCTCGACGATGTGGATCCCGGGCACCGACGTCGGCTTGGGGGCGAACTCGCCCTTGGGCTTCGGGTCGAAGGTGTGCTGCTGGCTGGGGCCACCGTCCATCCACAGCAGGATGCACGACTTCTTGCGGGGCTGACCGATGGCCTTCCCGGCCAACGATTCGAACCACGGCACCGAGACGCCCGAGACCAGGCCGGCGGCCGAGAGTTTCAGCAGGTCGCGGCGTTTCAGGTTCATGTCAACTGATCGCATGTCGTGTTCGCTCCGTGACCTGCACCGGTTTCGTCCGGGTGACAGTTCGAGGTGTTTGTTGGTGGTTCAGCGGACCAGCAGAAATTCGCTCCGGTTGACCAGCATCCAGAGAACGCCGTCGTAGGCCCTGTTGACGTCCTTGCTCCCTTCGACGAACTCGCGGGCTTCCGAAGCCTCTTCGGGACTGGGGCGGCGGGACAGCGTGCTCAGGTAAAGCCACTCGACGGTCGGGTCGACTCCGGCATCGGGGACCTTCTTCTGGAAGGCATCCAGAGCCTTGCTGCGTTGCTGCAGACTGGGGTGATTGATCATCGTCAACATCTGGGCCACGCCATGTGTGAAATCGGTGGCGTCGTCTTCGTTGATCCCGAATCGTCTCTGGAATTCCAGCCAGGCACCACCCACCGGTGCGGCCATCCCGACCGTGGAGTCGTTGACCCCGGTCCGCAGGTCCAGTTTCTCGTCGCCGTAGGCCCGCTTGAGAGAATCGAACAGTACGTCGGCGGTCATCAACCGCATCGGCATTCGACCGAAGGCCGTTGTCAGTGCCGAGCGGGCCCGCTGATCGGCGGCCGGGGCAAAACGGCTGGTTCGCTGGTAGGCCTGAGAATTGCACAGGCAACGGAACAGGTGCTTGACGTCGAAGTCCGAGGCGACGAATTCGTCGGCCAGCATCTTGACCAGGCCGGGGTGAGAGGGTGGGTTCAGGTCACGGAAGTCGTCGATCGGGTTCACGATCCCGCGTGCGAAGAGATAGAACCAGGTGCGGTTGACCAGCGACCGGGCAAAGAACGGGTTGTCCCTGGCCGTCAGCCACTCGGCGAACGGCGAACGCAGATCGTCGGTGCCCTTCACCTCGTACTCGGCACCCCGCAGGAACGCCGCCTTGACGGTCTGGCCCGAGTTCTTGAACGCCGAACCGGGAATCGAGATCTCTCCAGGCTTCTTGCTGGCCCCCTTACCCACCTCGATCTTGTTGAAGTCACCCTGGGATCGACCGAAGAACGCGGCCAGGCCCCAGTGCTCCCGCTGTGACCAGTCCCGGTAGGGGTCATCGTGGCACCGGGCACACTGCAACTGAACGCCCATGAACAGCGAGGCAACGGCTCGGGAGGTGCCATCGGCGGAGGTCTTCCCGCCCTGTCCGACCAGGGCATAGAAGATCACCTGCGGGCTCTTCTTGATCTCGCCCTTGACCGTCAGGATCTCGCGGGTGATCTGGGCCCACGAAGCCCCCTCGGTCAACCTCTTGCCAATCCAGTCCCCGAACGCCCGCGCCTGAGTGTAGGGCTGCGTGCCGGCGTTGCCCCCGGACGGCAACTCGGGCGGACAGACCCACTCACGCCACGTCCGACCGAACTGTTTGCCAAACTCGGGCCTGGAGAGCAGTTCGTCGATCAGCTTGGCCCGACGGCCCGGGTCCTTGTCGTCGAGGAACTTCGCAGCCTCCTCGGCCGTGGGCACGCGGCCGGCCAGGTCCAACCCGACACGTCTCAGGAACGCTGCATCGTCAGTGATCGCGACCGGTTTCAGCCCGGCGGTCGCCAGGAAACCCCCGATGTGCTTGTCGATGGCCTCGGCCACCTGCTTCGGCTCGTGCCGCTTGGGACCGGACAACAGCGTGTCGACATCCTTCTGACGCTCCGAAACGGTCGGCATCCCCGCATCGATCCACGCCTTGATCTTGGCCTTGTCGGCAGCCGAGAGTTTTTCGCGGTCATCGCCGGAGGGCATGTTGTCGCTGGCAATCTGCTTCCACAACACGCTGCGGTCGGCGTGACCCTTTTCGATCGCCGGACCGGATTCGCCGCCCTTGAGCATCGCCGGCATCGTGCGGAGATCCAGGCCGCCTTCCTTCTTCAATCCCCCATGACAGCCCAGGCAGTTCTTCGTCAGGATCGGCAGCACGTCCCGCTCGAGCAGAGACTCCTCCGCACCGGCCGCCGTCACCGACGACGCAGCCAGCAGGCCGAAGGCTACCAACGCGACAAAACCGATCGATCGGAAGGCGGTCATCAATCCCCCGGGTTCCGGTGAATTCAGGCTCAAACAACCAGGCAAACGCAAAACACATCCAAGCCGCTGCAGATGTGTCCGGCCCACGCCGACAGACTCACGAGTCTCCCAATCTGCCATCCTTGCGACAAGACAGTTCTTCCGTTCCACGCCCTCAGGCAATGATCTCGTGGATCGGCGAGCCACGATGGAGGTCAATCCGTTTCCGGCCCGGCACCTCCAGCTGCAACGGGTCCAATCCCAGCTGGTACAACACCGTAGCGTGGATGTCGGTGACGTAGTGCCGGTTCTCGACCGCGTAGAACCCGAGTTCATCGGTCGCCCCGTGCGTCACGCCACCCTTGATTCCCCCACCGGCCAACCAGCAGCTGAACCCCTGCGGGTGATGGTCCCGGCCGTTGCCCTGGGCCCCCGGGGTGCGTCCGAACTCGGTGCCGAAGACGACCAGCGTCCTCTCGAGCATGCCACGTCGCTTGAGGTCCTTGAGCAGCCCGGCGATCGGCTGGTCAACCCTGGGTGCCTCGCGGTCGTAGCGTTTCTTGATTTCGTTGTGAGCGTCCCATTTTCCGGCACTGCCGGCCCCGTGGTACAGCTGCACGAAACGCACGCCCTTTTCGACCATTCGGCGTGCGGCCAGGCACTGCGTGCCGAATTCTCGCGAGTGTTCCTGGTCGAGGCCGTACAGACTCTGCGTGGCCTGGGTCTCGGTCTCGAAGTTCATGATCTCCGGCACAGCCGTCTGCATGCCGGCCGCCAGTTCGTACGACCGGATCCTCGCCATCAGTTGCGGATCGTCGGGGTACTCGATTCCGACGGCGCGATTTAGCTTTCCGATCAGATCCAGTTCAGCCGCCTGCTCGTCGGCCGTCACACCCTGCCCGAAGGGACTCACGAACGGCAGCGGGTTGGCGGGATCGGTCGAGAGTTTCACGCCGGCGTGGTGCGGTCCGAGATAGCTGGCCCCGTGAGCGAACTCGCCCCCGCAGCAGCCACCGATCGAATGCCCCATCACGACGAACTTGGGCAACTGCTGATTCCGCGACCCCAGGCCGTAGGAGACCCATGAACCGACGGTCGGCCGAGCGCCCTCGCGGACATGATGCCCGGTGTGCCAGGTCAACTGCATGCCGTGGTTGGGATGCACCGTCCACAGCGACCGCACCACCGCCAGGTCGTCGGCACATTCACCGATGTTCGAGAACCAGTCACTGACCTCCAGGCCGCAATCGCCGTAGGCGTGGTACCCGGTCTGCAATCCCATCAGGTTCTTGCGTGGCGGAACCACACTGCCCTGTCCCGCCAGGTTCTTCTCACGGCGTTCCTTGTCCAGGAACGCGGCAAACGGGGTCTCCTCGAACGTCTTGCCGTCGTACTTGTTGAGAGCCGGCTTGATGTCGAAGCTCTCCATGTGGCTGACGCCACCGGTCAGGAAGATCCAGATCACCGAATCGGCCTGGGCCGGAAAGTGCGGCTCGGATTCGAGCCGTGTCGTC
Source organism: Planctomycetota bacterium (assembly GCA_963582065.1). Classification (GTDB taxonomy): domain Bacteria; phylum Planctomycetota; class Planctomycetia; order Planctomycetales; family Planctomycetaceae; genus UBA8437. The sequence continues at coordinate 7,576 of CAUZRQ010000048.1, forward strand.
CGGGCTTTTGTCTCGGCCGCCGCGTCATCGTGCAACATCGCCCCCAGGGCCAGTCCGGTGAACCCCATCCCGGTATCGGCCAGGAAGGTGCGTCGAGACAGTCCGGACGAACCGGCCGAGGAACTCTGGTCGTGAGTCATGCCTTGTTCCCGGGTTCCTGATCAGGTGATCACTTGATCGTCACAAAGTCGTGATGGTTGAAGAGCGAATGGACGAGATTTTCGCGGGCGTGAACCCGGGGATCGATCGAAGGAGCCGCGGCGGTCTTGACCAGGGCGGCCGGCGGCTTCGGGGTCTTCGCCTGGCGATAGGACGCCTCGCGGTTCTCGAGAAACTCCCGGCAGATCTGCTGTTCCTTCGACGAGACCTCGCGGGCGAGCACCTGCCGGAACGCCGCCTCGACGAACGCCGGGGTCTCGCTGACCTGCTTGGACAACCGTCGGGCCAGGCGTCGCGAGTGCACCAGCGAAATCTCGCTGTTGAACAGGGCCAGGGCCTGGTGCGGCACGATACTGACGTGCCGTTGGTAGCACTCGGCCGGATCGGCCGCGTCGAAGAGCTTCAGGAACGCCATCTGGTCTTCTGGAGACTGGTGGAAATAGAGGCTGCGTCGAGGCACCGAGAGGCCGTCGGCCGTCGGAATGTCGGGCCCGCCGAGTGTCGTGTCGAGTCCACCCGAGACGCTGAGGATGCTGTCCCGCACGGTTTCGGCGTCCATCCGCCGCGGTGGCATCCGCCAGACCAGCCTGTTGTCCGGATCGACCGCATGATTCTTCTCGTCCGGTGACGACGACATGCGGTAGGCCCGAGAGGTCACGATCACGTGATGAAGGTGCTTCATCGACCAGGGCTTCACGGGCGGCTTGCCGGCCACCCAGGCCACCTGGTCTCCACGGACCGTACGGACCAACGAGGGCTGCATCAGTTCGGCAGCCAGCCAATCGAGCAACCCGGGATGACTGGGTTTCTCGCCACTGAGACCGAAATCGAACACGCTGGTCACCAGGGCCCGCTCGAAGTGACGCAACCAGATGTGGTTGACCGCGACCCGCGCGGTCAGCGGGTTCTTCATGTCCGCCACCCACCGCGCCAACGACAGTCGACGGCCCGACGAAGACCCGTAAATGCCCCTGAGTCCGCTGTACTGGGGCGTTGACGGCTTCTCGACGGTCGCCACGGCTGTGGCCACCTGCTTGGCTGTCGACTCGACTTTTTTCTCCGCGTCGGTCACCGCCTTGGCCAGCTGTTCGACCATCGTCTGCCGGACATCCCTGGCGACACCCGGCATCGGTCCTCGCCGGTTCCGTGCCCGGGCCGTTGCCAGGCCGTGATCAGCCACGAACTTGGTCTCTCTCGCCTTGGCCACGGCCAGCTGCCGCTGGGCCAACTGGGCCACGATCGCCAGTGGTTCGAGTTTCTTCTTGTGAGCCTCGACCGCCTTCTTGTCCTCCCCTGGGGGAGCCTCGAACAGCCTGAAGGCGTCGGCCGTCCAGGCCGCCTGGTGCGCGGCCAGTTCCTGCCGTTGAACCGCTCGCTTGATCCTCGCCTGCTGACGAAGCGCCTCGAAGAATTCCGGATGAGAGGCGTCGGCAGGATCCAGCACCGCGAAGGGAGAGAACTGCTTGATCGAATCGGCGGGGACCATCGCCAGGTTGCCCGGCAGCCGGTCGACCTGCAGCAGCGAGAACTCGGCCGACGCGTCGTAGGTCCACAGCCGAATCCCGCCGGGCTCACGATTGGGCAACTGGTGCGCCTGCAGCAGGACGTCGTTGACATAGACGTTGATCAGCCGGTCCCGGACATGCATCCGGATCAGGAACTCTCGACCCACCGGCACCTCGAATGCCCGAAACAGTGGATCCGAGTAGTGACGTTCGCCGTCAAATTCGCTGAAGAAACCGAGTCCGGATTTGTTTCTGGCGGCCGAGAGATAGACGCCCTCGTTGCGGCCACCCTTCTCGTGACGATCAAACGTGATGCCCGCCTCGCGGTTCATCTCGCCCCCGGTGATCTTCAGCGCCACGTGCAGCGTGAATTCGCGGGGCGAACTGCCCGGGGGCAGGAACTCGATCCAGCCCTCGACGTCGTCCCCGACGCTGCTTTGAACCAGCCCGCCTCCGGCAGCCTCCACCCATCGGCCGGCACCGCTGCGCCACCTCGGGTCTCGCTTGGGAGCGAACGTGTCGCGGATCAGATTCCCGGCTCCCGGTTTGGTCGGAGCCGGGGCCGGCTTCTCGAGCCTCTTCTTGAAATCGACCACCAGCGCCTCGGCGGTGGCCATCGCCTTTTCGGCTTGCCGGATGTTGTAGTTGAGCCGGGCCAGGGTCTGCTCGGCGACCGGCTTGCGGAGGTGAGGAACGCGGGCTCGTGGTGGCAGGCCGACACCCGTGGGCTCAACCCACCCCCCGATCACTCGGGGAATGCCGGGGGTGATCTTGCGGGTCTTGTCCGGCGTCTTGTCGTTGCCGCGGATGTAGAACCTGGTGGCGGCGTTGCGATCGCGGTCGAAGATCCGGGCCACTCCCGCCACATCCACTCCCCCCGGACCGCCACCGCCGCTGTCGATGGCCACCTGGACCGGCTCGAAGATGTTGCGGTAACGGTAGTACTCGTCGTGCCAGATCGGGTCGTAGGGATGGTCGTGACACTGAACGCAGGCCATCGTCATTGCCAGGAATGCCTTGGAGGTGTGCTCGACCGTGTCACGGATCCATTGCTCGCGGCTGTCGGTGTTGCGATTGCGGACCAGGAAGCCGGTGGCTCGCAGGCTCCCCGAATCGAACGGAACGATCTCGTCGCCGGCCAGCATCTCCATTGCCATCCGCTGGTAGCCCTTGTCGGCGTTCAGCGATTCGACCACCCAGTCGCGCCAGTGCCAGATGTTCTTCTGGCTGAAACGGACCTCGCTCTGGAACCCGTACCAGTCGCTGTAACGCCAGACGTCCAGCCAGTGACGGCCCCACCGCTCGCCGTAATGCGGGCTGGCCAACAGCCGATCGACAGCCCGGGCATATGCGTCCGGCGACTTGTCCGCCAGGAACTCCTGCAGTTGTTCGCTCGAGGGCGGCAGCCCGACGAGGTCCAGGCTCACGCGACGCAGCAAAACGTGTCTTGGAGCGATCGGTTGCGGAGTGACTCGCCCCTGCTGTTGCCGAGTGAAAACGAAGGCATCGACGGGGTTTTGTGACCATTCCACGCCGGCGACCTTCGGGACCGCGGGGCGTTTGACCGGCCGATACGACCAGTGATTGCGAGGATCCTCGGCAGTTTCCCCCACCGGCGAAACCGCCCCCGCAGCGATCCACCGTGTCAGCGTCTCGATCTCAGCCTTCGAGAGCCCCGCACCCTCGGGCGGCATCCGCATTTCCTTCTTGGCCGACACCCGCTTCAGCAGCAGGCTGGCCGCGGCCTGTCCGGGAGCCAACGCGGCCCCGTTCTCTCCGCCTTTCAATGCCAGGGCCTTCGTATCCAGCCGCAACCCGGACTCGAACTTCAACGGGCCGTGGCACCGGACGCAGTGCGTCTTGAAGATCGGCTTGACGTCACGCAGGTAATCCACACCGTCGGCCGCCACCGCCACCGCCGGTGCCGAAACGACGGCGGCCAGCAGTATCACCACGCTGATTCGATTCCCGGCCACCGACATCAACCCTTCTCTCGCCCCAAACAACGGACACCAGACTTCATTCTCGCCCCACGCCCGACCGGACACCAGTCACCCGTTCGGTTGCTCCAACGCCGAGACGCGGGCATCCTGACAGCATCCGGATCGGACACTCCAGCCGTCCGAACCCACAGACCATCCTCTTTCCATCCGACCATTCAAAGGGCGATCCCCCTCATGAGGCCTTCCTCCACGAAGCTGCCCGCATTCCTGGTTCTGACCTGGATCGGGCTGGCCTGCTCGGCCGGCCCTTCATCGGCCGAGATCGTCTGGGTCAACGACTGGGACAGCCCGGGGGAAAAGCAGGCCCTCAAGGACGTGGTGCGGGTCACCGCCTCGACCGACGAGGGATTCCAGGTCTTCCGCGACCTTGATGGCAACGGCCGCTACGGCACCATCAACCTGGTCCAGGCCCACCGTGGCTGGGGACCTCACCAGGTCACCGCCCCCGCCGGGCGGGCCTATTCGAACATCGTTTTACGCTGGAGTCCGGTCGAACACCATAAGCCCTGCGCAGCGGGATTTTCGATTTCCGTCTCGCACACGGGGGCCTTCAAGGACGAAGCGGTCACCGTTTCGACCCCGAACTCGACCGGCCACTCCGACCTCGTTCTCAAGCTCGCCAAGCACCCGCAATTCGACCGTGCCACCCGGATCTTTGTCCGACTGAACGGCCGCCAGAACTGCGGCTGGGCCCTCAGCGGTGGTGGCCTGGTGATGACCGCCGACGTGGTCGAAGCCAAGACCGGCCGACGTATCCTTCCACCGCCACCGGCCTGGGTTCATCCAGAACCCCGCGACGCCGGGCCGTTTCTGGTCGACGCGACCGGGGCATGCGTCGTCTCGCCACGGATCGGCGTCTCGATCAATGGCTACGAGCGGATCGAACCCGAGGTGTTCAGCCTGACGGCCTACGAGGGGGCTCCCGATTTCGACACCCGGTCGAAATACAACGGCCTGGACTTCTGTCGTGAATACGGCATCGAGGGCATCGGCTTCCCGGCCAACATGGGGTGGGTCTTCGACGGCGACTACTGGAAAAAGATGTCGATCGCCCAGATCGACGAATGGTTCGACAAGGGTCACGCCAGGGAGTACTTCCGCAACCACCCCGCCTTCACCGCCCGCTACGTGCTGGGCAACATCCTGCCCAATCTCCGCAAGGTCGGCACACGCGGGTTCATTTACCTGTACGGTCCCGAACCCCCCGCGATCGGCTGCGACACCGGCGACTGTGAACAGAAGTGGATCCACATCTCCAACCGCTACCTCAAGCTCTGCGTCGAGGCGGACCCGAAGCTGGAATACGTCCACCTGTTCGGCGAGGCCAACGCCAGGTGGTTCCGCCGAAATGCCGGTTCAAAGGACTACTACACCTTCTTCAACAAGTGGGCGGCCGAGACACACAAGCGGTACCCGAAGCTGAAACTGGGCGGGCCGGTGACCTGGGGCCCCCCCGTGCTGTCTGCCAACTGGAACGGCTGGTGCAAGAACCTGCTCGACCAGGCTCACACCCACCTCGATTTCCTCGACTGGCATTCCTACAACTACCCGGCCACCAAGCTCGAAAGCGACATGCACACGGTGACCGGTTACGCCAAGGTGCGGTACGGAAAATGGATCCGCAACGCGCTGACGGAAACCAACTACCACGTCGGTTCGCTGGAGAACTGGCACGATCGCGAGATCCACTTCCGACGTCGTGCCATCCCCATGATCCAACAGTCGTTTGCCTTCCTCAGGAATCCCGACAAGGCGTTCAGCCGCCAGTTCCACGACTACTCGGCAATGGCCGGCCAATACCACGCCCGCTTCCGTGGCAACGAGAAGCTGCCGGTCACGCCGATGATGGAGTTGTTCAAGGTCTTCAAGCCCCTCCGCGGTCGAAGGGTGCTGACACAGAATCCCTTCGTCGGCATCGAGCTCGAAGCGGCCGTTTCCGGCCGCAGGCTCTGCGTGGCACTGGCCAACCCGGGCAAGACCGCCCGCAAGATCCCATTGAAACTGGACGGCCTTGCGGTCGATCAGGTCCGCACCCGTTCCGCCCGTCTATTCACGGCCAAGGGTCTGGCACCCTTCACGATCCCCGCCGACGGTGTGTTGGCAATGCCGGCCGAAAGCCTCGTCGTGGTCGTCATGGAAACCGACCAACCGCTCAGACCCTCTCGGACCATCCGCCGCTGGGAATACTTCGGTGACGACTTCATGACCCGGATCGGTTCCATCGGTCGCTGGCAGACCGAAACCACCGTCCGGCTCAGTGACACCGTCCGTCGCGGAGCTCGATCGGCGAGTCTGCGTTTCGGAGTCAACGCCGTCGAAGGTTCGACCAAACAACCCTGGCAGGTCGAGATCGACGGCCGGACCTATTCGCTGACCGGCCCGTTGGACTTCCGCGAACTCCGACTGCCGCGGGTGCCGACCGGCAACCGGGTGAGCGTCAAGCTGACCTGCCTGGAATCTCCGCAAACGACCTATTCGCTGGGCTTCGCCTCGATCGTGCTCGAGGGCGATGCCGAATACAGCCCACCGGTCCCCCGGCGGAAGATCAAGCGTCAACTGGTCTGGTCCAACGACTTCGGCACCCCGGCTCAGCAGCGCAACTGGGCCCGGTTCACCGAAAAGGCTGCCGGGCAGGACACCGACGGTGACAAGCTGGCCGGGACCGTAAAACTGGTCGACGAGATCGACTCGACGTGGGGCATCGAGGCAATCCGGGCCCCGAAGGGCCGGACGTTCTCCGACCTCCGCATCGAGTGGGAGGTCTACCGGGTCACTCCCAACGGAGGCTCGTGGCAGATCGCCGTTTCTCCCACCGGCCGGTTCTCCGGCGAAGAGCTGATCGCCGAATCCCCTCCGGGGGTCGGCGGCCTGCCCTTCACCGTCGACCTGTCCGACGACGCCCGCTTCAAAGGGCTCAAGCGAGTCCACCTCCGCCTGCGGGGTACCAACGGCGTGATCGACTGGTCGGCACAGGCGGGACCGGTCCGCGTACTGGCGACGACCAGCCCGACACCCTGACCACCGGCCGTGCGGTGAGCCGCTCATCCCCGGCGAAGGTCTCTAGACTTCCGGCAGCGGCGAGTGCTTGTCGACGATGTACTGGGGTCGCCCCGCGCGGTCGGGCAGTTTCATCGTGGCCGGGTCCAGGCCCAGGTTCCGGTACAGCGTCGCGAAGACCTCGCCGAAGTGCACCGGGCGATCCTTGGGGACCCCGCCCAGCCGATCGGTCGAACCGATCACCTGTCCGGTCTGCATCCCGCCGCCGGCGATCAGCCCACCGCCGACCTGCGGCCAGTGGTCACGGCCGGCGGTCTTGTTGATCCGCGGCGTGCGGCCGAACTCGCCCCAGGCCACCACCGACACGTCGTCACCCAGTCCCCGCTCGTAGATGTCGGCGATCAACGTCGCCAGCCCACGATCGAACAGCGGCAGGTGCGTGTCCCGTGCGGTGTTGTGGTTGTTGCTGTGAAAGTCCCAGCGGCCGAAGTTCAGCGTCACCACCCGGGCTCCGGCTTCGACCAGCCGGCGAGCCATCAGGAAGTGTTCGAGGTTTCGGGGGGCACCGTCTCCGAAATTCTTCGGGCTCCCTTTCCCGTACCGCTCGCGGACCGCCGGATCCTCCTTCGAAAGATCCAGGGCATCGGCCAGGCGGCTGGAGGTGAGGATGTCGAGTGCCTGGCGATTCAGGTCATCCAGGCCCGCCAGCGAAGAGTCCCCGGAATGGCTGCGACGGAAGGCGTCCAGCGACGTCAGCAACTGCTTGCGGTTGCCAAGCCGGTCGAGCGTGACGCCATTGAGTTTCATGTTGGCCCGGGACGGTCCCGAGGGACGGAAGGCCCCGTGGCTGATGCCCAGGAACCCGGGATGTCCCGGCGAACCGTAGGGCGGGTGTCCGGTGTTGGGAGAGAGACCGATGAACGACGGCACCGACACGTTGACCGGCCCCTGCAGTCTCGAAGCGACGGCACCCATCGAGGGCCAGTCCCCCGGGGGCTGGTTCACGAAACTGTGGCCGGTGTAGCAGATGAACGAGTCGTGCGAGCCGTTGGGAGACCCGTGGACACTCCGCAGGGGAATGCACTTGTCCATGACCTTGGCCAGCATCGGCATGTGCTCGCAGATCCGGATCCCGGGAACGGCGGTGTCGATCGGCTGGAACGGACCGCGAATGCCGCTGGGGGCTTCCATCTTCAGGTCGTACATGTCCTGGTGCGGCGGAGCGCCGCACATGTAGATCATGATGACCGCCTTGTGCGACCCCCTGATCCCGGCCCGCTGCTCGGCCCGCAACAGGTCCGGCAACGACAGGCCGCCCAGGCCCAGGGCCCCGATCTTCAACGCGTCGCGACGGGTCACTCCGTCGCACAACCGGCCGCCCCGTCCGTTGATCGTCAGCATCATCGCACTCCCGTCGGCATGCAGTCCGGCTCCCTTTTTACTTCATCGGCAGGGCACCGACCACCCTCGTCTCCTTTTTGAGACCGTCAACCACGTTCCCCGACGACCGGGGCAACCGGTCAGCGAGATCGTGACAATTGACGCACCGCGACATTGTCCATCTCCAGCACGTTGTTCTCAACCGTCTTGTGCTTGTAGGTGCCCAGCCGCAGGAACCACGTGGTCCCCCTGGCCCTGGAATCGAAATACGGCAGTGGCTGCCTGTTGAGAGGCATCCAGCGACCACGGCCACTGCGAACATGCACCTCGATCGTCCGCTTCCCGGTGTCGATCACCACCTTGAGTCCGAACCACTTCCCGGGTGCGGTGAAGTCGCCGAGTCCGTGCTCGGCATCTCCGAAATTTCTCCGTTCGTCGGGCACGTCGATCGCCACCAGGTCGCCACGCCCCGACCAGGCATACACGATGGCGATCGACTTCCCGTCGATGTCGGAAATCGACAACGTGGGTTGGTTCTGGAACGCCCCGCGACGGAACTCGGTCTCGACCGACACCACGCCCGGAGACACCTGGACGGCGTGCATCGGCAACACGTCGCTGGGACATGTCGAGTTGATGTCACAGACAGCACGCCGTTCGGGCCCGCTGCCAATCACTGACAGCGACCGATCCCAGCCACGGCGGGCGTACCGGGTGTTCTCGTACCAGCCGTCCCGGCCGAACATTGGTGACTTGACCGAGGCTGCTCCGAAAGCAGAACCGCCGAAGTCACAGTTCCAGACCAGCTCTCCGCGGTCATCGGCCCCGTTGAAGGTGACCAGTCCGAACTGGGCCGGGTCGCGGAAACCGGCGGGAGACGGTGACCAGGCCGAGAACGGCGGTCTGCCCGATTCGGCGAACCGGTTGCGGCACAGGTTGAACCGCCACGTCGACCCGGGGCGTGGCTTCTGCCCGCCCAGCCGATCCAGCGGCACCGCCATTCGCAGTTCCCAGGATCGCTTCCCGACCGTCGTCCGCACCTTGATCCCCGAGTTCCAGTTGACATTGCCCGTGGCCCCGATCGCCCCGGGCGTTTCCCGAGCGTCATACACCACCCCGCGGCTGGTAATACAGAACTGGTAGTAGGTCGTCCCCAGGCCCGTGGGATCGAAGAACAACTCGATCGAGTCGTCACTGAAGCCACCCACATCCCGATCGCGGGTGGCCGCCTTGATCGACGAGATCCGCGGTTCATCACACCGGGCCCGGATGTAGAGCCGGGTGTCATCCCAGGCCAGTTGGAACGCCGTCTTCTGATCAACCGGCTCGTTCTTCAGTGTCCGGGTGATGTACTGGATCGGTGAGGCGGCCCATGTCGCGTCACCGTGCCACGTCTCGGCCAAGACCTTCCCCGGAGTCCTCGCCACGCCGGTGGTCGCGATCGGAGCCGCCTCGGCCATGGACGATGTCTCGTAGCGGGCCCGGCCCTTGAGCATGTGCTGCAGGATGCCCTGGTCGACCACGTCCACTCGTTGCCGGTACAGAGTCCGCTCGGCGGTCGCCTCGCGGGCCTGTTCGACCAGTCGTTCCAGCCCGTCCAGGAACTTCCGGGTCCCCAACCGGTTCCACCACGTTCGAGAGTCCTGTCCTCCGCCCAGCGTCATCCAGCGATTCTCGATCGCCGAATAGAACGCCTTCATCGCCACCGATCCCGGTCCGAAGAACAGGCGGTAGTAGTCGTCGAGACCTCGATCGATGTCGAATGACGAATCGTCGTAGAGCTTCATCCGCCAGTAGAGGTTCATGAAGTCGAGCACCGGGCTGACCTGGGCCACCCCACCGCTTGGCTTCGAACCGTTGTACGTCCCCGTGTAGAGGAACTGCAGCTTGCCGCCCCGGAACCCGCCGATGCGAAGCAACTCGCGGACATCTTCGGCGTGGACATGGGGAACCATGCAGGGAAACGCCCACTCGGTCATGTGCGGCTTCAGCAGGTACTCCCAGGTCGTGAAGAACCGGACCCGGTTCTTGTTGACGAACTCCGCGATCCGTCGATGGTCGCGGAGCTGGGCCTTGCGGTCGGAGTAGTAGGTGTAGAACTTGCAGAACTCGACGGCCACGTTGGGCTCCAGCACGAGGCCGGCCGGCGGGGCCGTGTAGTTGAAATAGGCGCAGTTGGAGATCATCGCCCGGGGATGTGTCTTGCGGACCTCGCGAGCCACCTCGTTGACGAAGTTCCAGACGTAGTAGCTGGCGTTCCCGTCGGCGCCGCTCCGCGGCCGATACAGTCGTCGACAATCCGGACACCCGCACATGTTGGTGTTGTCGTTGGGCATCACCGAAAAGAACCGGCCCGCCGCTCCCCGGTAAGCACCGGGAAACGGCTCGGGTCGCCCCGAAAAGTAGTCCCGCGCCACCGAGACCACCTGCTCGCGGAACCCCTTGGCAGCCAGGCACGGCTGCACCTCGCTCTGGAAGTTCAACTGCTGCATCCTCGCGAAGCTCTTGGTGCTGAACCACTCGGGATGAGATTCCCCGAACGCCTTGTCGAAGTACGAGAAGGAGTGGTTGGCATTGTGCGTCAGGCCGCCCCAGAACCGGTTGCGGATCCAGTACAGCAGGCTCGTGCGGGCGTTGACCCAGCGCGACTGGAATTCCTGGGGTTTGTCCCACTGGTTGAATCCCAGCCGTTCGGTGTTGGCGAACAGCGGATAGATGGAACGGACCGGGACATCGGGACGACGTCGGATGGCGAGCGTCTTGACGACGATGTCCGGACTTCGGGGCACCACCTCTCCAAGCGACTCGCTGGGCAGGTACCACTTCACGCCCAACTGGTTCTCCAGGAACGAGTGGACGGCGTAGCAGGTGCCGATCGGTCGCGAGACGGCCCTGTAGATGCTGATGTAGGAATCGTAGACAACGGGGTCGAAATGCTGGCCGTCGTGGCCCATCAACAACAACCCGTCACGGTGTGTCTTGACGACGTACTCCTGCGGAGCAAGTCCCTTGTGATCCATGCCCAGAGCCCGCGACCGACGGCTCTCACCGACCAGGATCACCGTCCCCTCGACACGATTCGGTTCGCGAACGATCGGCAACCGCGCCCCGGAGATCTTCTCGACGAAGTGCTGCAACTCGAACGCCGCCAACTGCGATGCCGCGGTCGGCTTCTCCGAGAGGACGATCGTGGCCCGGGGCTTGCCGCCGGCGACCAGCCTCACTTCGGCGGCCCTCGCCGGTCGACCCGCAACGGCACCGGCGAACATCAACAGACACAGGAGGCGTCGCATCCACGGCAGCCTCCCGATTGACACATTGCAGCAGGTGGCCATCACGCCTCCTCCCTGTTCGATCCCGAGGATAAATCATGCTCGGGTTTCCCCACGTCGCTTACAAGCGCAACGTGATACACTGGCGTCCCGGCGAAGCCATTTCGGCAGCCGTGCCTTTCCCCGGGTGTTGCGGTGATTTCTTTTCTCGACCGATCCCGACGGCTCTGCGACGGCGAGGCGAGGCGCGAACTGCTGACCGTCGGCGGGCTGTCGTTGCTCGGTCTCGGTCTGCCCGAGATCCTCCGGCGGCAGCAAACGGCCCGGGCCGACCGGTCGGACCCCGGCAGCGGGTTCGGTGCGGCCGATTCCGTGGTGCTGATCTACCTGCAGGGTTCCCCCAGCCACATCGACCTCTGGGACCCCAAGCCGGGGGCTCCGGCGGGGATCCGCGGCGAGTTCCGCCCGATCGCGACACGGACACCGGGGATGGACCTCGGAGAGGTGCTGCCGAAGCTGGCCCGGCAGGCCCGGCACTACTCACTGGTGAGATCGATCGGAGTCGACCCCAAGGGGCTGCGCAACCACGGGGCGGCGATCTACATGCTGATGACCGGTCACAGCCCGACCAACTTCTCTCCGACCGGACTGGCGGTGCCACCCTCGCGGGAAGACCTGCCGTCGGTCGGAGCCAACATCGGTCGCTACCGGCCGGCTGACCGCGGTCGTTTCGGCTACGTCGCAGTGGGGGGCCCGGTGAAGGAGGGCCGCGTGACCGGAGTCGGCCAGGCGGCCGGACTGCACGGAGCCGCGTTTGACCCCTACACGATGTACGACGACGCCACCAAGCCGCTTCAGCCACTGGGATTCACGCTGCCACGGGACATGACACTCGATCGCATCAGTTCCCGGGTCGACCTCCGTGCGGCCATCGACGCGCACCGTGACGGCCTGTCCGGTTCACAGGTGAGCTTCGACCAGTACTACGACCAGGCACTGTCGCTGATCCAGACCCGTCGAGCCGCGGTGGCCTTCGGACTGGATGCCGAATCGGCCGAGACCCGGCAGCGGTACGGCATGACCCGATTCGGCCAGTCGTTGCTGCTGGCACGGCGACTGGTCGAGGCCGAAACACGTTTCGTACAGGTGACCTGGCCGGCCGGATCCGACAGCGAACCCGTGCCCGGTCCCGACGGGTCGTGGGACACGCACCGCAACAACTTCCCCATGCTGCGGGACCACCGCTGCCCGGTCTTCGACCAGTCGCTTTCGGCATTCATCGAGGACATGGCCACGCGGGGCCTGCTGGAACGGACGCTGGTGGTGGCCATCGGCGAGTTCGGACGCTCGCCCAAGATCGGGTCACCCACGACCAACAACGTCGGTCCCGGAGGCCGGGATCACTGGCCCGAGTGCTACAGCTTCCTGGTGGCCGGAGGCGGTGTCCGGCCCGGACGTGTTTATGGCCAATCGGATCGCCACGGAGGCTGGCCCAAGACCGATCCCGTGCATCCCTACGACCTGGTGGCCACCATCTACCACGCGATCGGTGTGGACCCGGTCACCGAATACCACGACACGCTGAACCGGCCACGCCGCCTGGTGGAATCCGGACAGCCGATCCTCGGACTGTTCTAGACCATCGGTGGGATGCCGCGACTGGAGACCCGATGACGACCACTGGCCCCCGAGACGGATCCCTCGCACTCCCGGCCTGCGGGCTGCTGATCACGCTACTGTTGACCGGGCCGGCCCAGGCTGCCGACGCGGCGTTTCCCGGAAAGAAGACCGACTGGAACGGATTCGACCGGTATGACTTTCCGTTGAAGGATGCCGGGGGAGTCGACTTCGGCTGCCGCGTGGTGACGCCCGAGAAACCGGCGAAGGGGCGACCCTGGATCTGGCGGGCGCGATTCTGGGCCCACGAACCGCAAACCGACATCGCTTTGCTGAGAAAAGGGTTTCACCTGGTCTACTGCGACGTGGCCAACCTGTGGGGCAACGCCCGGGCGATCGCCCGCTGGGACACCTGCTACAAGTACCTCACCGCCAGGCACGGATTCTCGAAGCGTCCGGCCCTGGAGGGCATGAGCCGCGGTGGACTGATGATCTATCACTGGGCCATCCGTCGCCCGCAACAGGTCTCCTGCATCTACGGCGATGCCCCGGCCATGGGCATCCGCCCGTACGTCAAGGGCCGAAAGCCCGGCTCGCCCGACCTCAAGAAACTCGAAGCGTGGATGAAAGCCCACGACCTGTCGCTCGAGCAGGCCCAGGCCCACACCCGAGACGCCATGGACACGGCCGGAGTCCTGGCCAAGGCCAAGGTGCCGCTGATCCACGTCTGCGGTGATGCCGACGAGAGCGTTCCCTTCGTCGAGCACACCGCCGAGTTCGCCCGGCGGTACCGCAAGTGGGGCGGGACGATCAAGGTGATCGTCAAGAAGGGGGGCAAGCACCACCCGCACAGCCTCAAGGACCCCACGCCGATCGTCAATTTCATACTGGCCGCCCAGTAACCCCCATTCGCCGACCGCATGACACCCCACCCGTCGCTGTCCCGTCGCACGCTGCTGCAGGCCGGCGGCCTCGGCCTGGCGGGAACCGGTCTGGCCGATGTGCTGGCCGCCCGCAAGACCGCCTCGGATCCCCGATCGGTTCTCCTGGTCTTCCTCTCCGGCGGACTGTCGCAACTCGACAGCTTCGACATGAAGCCCGACGCCCCGGCGAGTGTCCGGGGAGAATTCCGGCCGGTCCCGACCCGCGTCCCCGGATTGCAGATCTGCGAACACCTGCCCCGGCTGGCCCAACGGGCTGATCAACTGACGCTGCTGCGATCGCTGACCCACTGGTCAAACGAACACAACGAAGCCCACACCATCATGCTCACCGGCCGCAGCGAATTGCCCCCGGGCTACCGGGCCAACCGGCCGCAGCCCGGTGACTGGCCGGCGGTGACCGCCGTGGCCGGGCGGATGGTCACCGACCGCAACAACGGGCTGCCCACCAGCGTCGTGCTGCCCCAGCGACTGATCAACATGAACCAGGGCGGAGTGGTCACACCCGGACAGTTCGGCGGCCAGATGGGACCGCAGTTCGACCCGTGGTTCATCGAGGCATCTCCCTACCGAGGCGGTGACGTCAAGGGGGCCTATCCACAGTTCGCCTACTGCCGACGGACCGAGTCGCTGGTCAAGGACACCTCACGGTTCCAGGCACCGGTGCTGAGGCTGCCCGAGGGCCTGACTGACCGCAGGCTGAGTCGCCGTGCTGAACTGCTGTCGGTGATCGAGGACCAGCGGAAGAGCCTGGAACGGCATGCCACGACCGCACAACTGGGTCGACACCGCGAGGCGGCCATCTCGTTGCTGACCGACCCCCGCGTCCAGGACGCCTTCGACGTCGTCAACGCTCCCGACCGCGAAGCGGACCGTTACGGCCGCCACCTGTTCGGCTGGACACTGCTGATGGCCCGCCGGCTGATCGGCGCCGGCGTCCCGGTGGTGCAGGCCAACCTGGGCAACTACAACACCTGGGACCTGCACGGCGGCATCTTCCGGATGTCGCGGGACTGGCTCTACCCGCCCGCCGACCAGGCGATCTCGGCCCTGCTGGATGACCTCCGCGAGAGTGGCCTGCTGGAGACCACGCTGGTGGCCATCGTCGGTGAGTTCGGCCGGACACCGAAGATCTTCAAGGTGCCCAACGCCTACGTGACCCCGGGCCGCGACCACTGGGGCGCTGTCCAGACGGCGGTCTTCGCCGGCGCCGGCACCGCCACCGGTCACGTGATCGGCGCCTCGGACAAATTGGCCGCCTACCCTGTCTCGTCGCCACGTCGCCCCGAGGACCTGGCGGCCACGATCTACCGCACGCTGGGACTGCCCCCCACAACGGCCTGGCCCGATGCCGATGGACGCCCCCACTTCATCTACCACGGTCGTCCCATCACCGGCATCGGCACCAATACCTGAGCCCCACCCGGTCCGCATCCGGCCACATCGTCACCTCAATCAACCGCACACCAGGCAGGACAACCGATGACCAGCCGGTCCCTGACCCGACGCGACCTGTTGAAATCGTCTCTCGCTTTCGCCGGTGCCGGCCTGGTCCTGGACCGCGGCCGGCGGGCCCATGGATTCGTCGCCGCCAACGATCGACCACGTGTCGGAGCGGTCGGCACCGGCAGTCGCTGGTGCCAGAAGGCCACCGGGGTCAACGGACCACACGGATCGGCTCCGACGTTCCGCAAGTACGGAGATTACGTCGCGGTGTGCGACGCGGACGCCTCCCGACGCGAACTGGCCTCCGGGATCGTCAAGGCCTGGACCGGTCGGCCGCCGAGCAGCCACACCGATTACCGGGCGATCCTCGACAACAAGCAGATCGATATCGTGCACATTTCCACCCCTGATCACTGGCACGCCAAGATCGCCATCGAGGCCATGAAAGCCGGCAAGGATGTCTATTGCGAGAAGCCGATGACGCTGACGATCGAGGAAGGCCGACAGATCTGTGACACCTGTCGCCAGACCGGGCGGATCGTCCAGATCGGCACCCAGCAACGCAGCGGCAGGCGGTTTCTCCAGGCGATCGCCATGATTCGGGCCGGCCGGATCGGAGAACTGAAGAAGGCCACCTGCCACATCGGCGGAGCGCCGACCAGCCCCGAGATCCCTCGGGCCGCCGCGCCGTCGCATCTCGACTGGAATCTCTGGCTGGGGCCCGTGCCGATGACCGACTTCCGCTACCTGGCCGGGAACAACGGCGAGACCAAGAGCTGGTCACGTTGCCACTACGAGTTCCGCTGGTGGTACGAGTACTCGGGCGGCAAGTTGACCGACTGGGGCGCCCACCATGTCGACATCGCCACCTGGGGACTCGACAAGACCACCACCGGGCCGGAATCGGTCGATCCGGTGATGGTCAAGCACCCGGTTCCCTTTGAGAACGGTCGCCCGACTGATACCTCACGTTACAACACGGCAACGGCTTTCCTGATCAAGGCCCTGTTCGCCGATGGCCAGGAGATCGAGATCCGGCACGACGGACGCAACGGAATCCTCTTTGAAGGCACCAGGGGAAGGATCTTCGTCAACCGCGGTTCGATCACCGGCAAGCCGGTCGACGAACTGAAGTCCAACCCACTTCCTTCGGGGGCCCTGGAAGAGGCCTACAAGAACCGTTCGCTGACCAATCACTTCCGCAACTTCTTCGAAGCCGCCGTGGACCGGAAGGAACCCATTTCGGATGTCTTCAGCCACCACCGTGGGTTGAGCACCTGCCACCTGGCCGGCATCTCCGCCCGCCTCGGCCGCAAGATCGTCTGGGACGCGAAGGCCGAGAAGATCGTCGGCGACGCCCAGGCCCAGACCATGGTCGGCCGCGAAGTGCGAAAGGGCTTCGAAACCCAGGCCTGAGCAGGCACCCGACCAATCAAGCCTCCGGGAAATCTGTCGACAGGAACACCTCGTGCACGTCGATCTGGCTCGGCCCCCGGAACATCTCCTTGGGTGCCCGGTTCGCGTGGGCTTCGGCAAATGCCGGGCTCCGCGTCCAGCCGACGAAGTTGTCCATCGACTCCCACCACGTCTTCACCTCGTAGAAGCCCTCCGCATCGGGGTCATCCACGAAGGTCCCCTGCTCGTGGTCGAAACGAACCGGCCGCGGCCGGTGCACCTCGTTGCGAATGAAGCCCGGTGCCTGGTCGACCAGATGCACCCGGTTCCGGAACCGGTCCTCGAAATCGATCTCGTGACCACTGGCCACGGGAATCCGGTTGGTGACGACGATCATCGGAGCCACGTCCTTCCTGATTGGCCGGCCTGCGGCCGGGCACTCCGAGC
This sequence comes from Planctomycetota bacterium, assembly GCA_963582065.1. Classification (GTDB taxonomy): domain Bacteria; phylum Planctomycetota; class Planctomycetia; order Planctomycetales; family Planctomycetaceae; genus UBA8437. The sequence goes on from CAUZRQ010000048.1 coordinate 24,738, forward strand.
CGGGTGGTTTTTGTTCACGACAAGCCGTCCTGGCAGTCCGGTCATCTGTTGACGGCATTCAGTCGCACCAGCGCATCGGCAAAGGCCCGGCGGGACCGGTCAAGATCACCGGGTTGCAGATGACAGAAGTACTCGAGCCAGCGACCACTGATTGAATCGAAGTGTGCCTTGCGGGCCATGCGGGCCGCGTCCAATGCGGCGGCCAGTCCTGGCACCGCACCGTTCTGTAACCGACGTTCGGCGGCGGCAATGCCCCGGTCGAGCGCTTCGAGGTAGCGGACGTCGTCGATCCCGGCACGGTGAGCCTCCCAGGCCAGAGTCGGGATCGGCTGCCCGAACTCATCCGGGTAGGCCACCTTGTGCACCGGCTTGTCGGGATCGTAGAGACCGTTGCCCGGGAAATCCTGGTAGGCCCACGGGCTCGAGCCCAGGTATCCGCATCGGGTGTTGTAGAGACCGGTCAGCGCCCGGTAAGGCAGTGGAAAGGCGGTCGCCGTGACCCAGTAGGAGATGGGTCGGAACCCCTTCTTGCGGGCGTACATCACCTCGGCGTTGTCCGGGCCACCGAAGACATAGATGTTGTAGACCGGGCGATCGATGAAATCCCGGGTGGCCTGCTGGGCCGGCTTGCTGTTGATTGCGGTGAACATGTGCAACCCGGCGGCGCGACGACGTTCGGCCTCCTTGCGGCAGCGTTCGATCGCCTCCGGCTGCGTCGGTTCATCGACCCCGTAGTAGAACAGGTCGCTGAATCCCATTTTCTTGGCGGCGGCAACCTGCTCGGCCGCGCGGCCGTCCGGCCAGTGCATCAGGCACGGGGCACGGGTCATTCCCGCCTTTCGGGCCAGTCCCAGTGTCGAAAACCCCGAGTACAGCGTGGCGGCATTGAGTCCGTGACGCACCTGGTCCCGCAGTTCGCCGAGGTATCGTTCCTCGGTGATGTGGTGAGCCCTCTTCGAGTTGGTCGTCTGGTTCCGATGGTAGATCCCGTAGTACCCCGCGGCCGCCTTCAGCTTGATGGGCAACACGTCGAGCGAGACCGCCAGCCGCGACTCGACCCGTCCACCGAAAATGACCTCGCCACGGTATTCACCCGGCGGCGAGCCGTCCGGCACATGCACGGTCAGCCAGAACTGGCGGCTCTGGTGAGCCGGAATCCGGGTCACACAGCGGCCACCGCCGTACCCGCCCTGCTTGCCACGGGGAGGCAACGTCGTGCGATCATCCCGCAACAGGATCTCGGGGGTCAGCATCCGGACCTGGCTGGGTCGAAACAGCGAGTTCCTCCGCTCGCGAACATGAACGACTCGCACGTCGATGACGTCGGATTCCAGGACCAACTGTCCCGGCCCCTCCAACCGGGACAGCGAGACGGTCAGCTCGGGGATGTCCTTGACGGCTCGGACGGCGAACGTCCCGTTGATGAACTGGTTGGCCGAGCCCCACATTCGGAGCCGGGTGAAGGGTCGTTTTTCCTTCCGATCGGGAAGCCAGTCGTAGAGGGCCCCGGCAAATCCATTGAGGGGGCCGACGACGAAACCGGAGGTCGCAGCCCGATCGGCCAGGTGCGAATCGTCGCGGTAGATCCGTGGTGCCCGCAGGCGAGGCCTTGTGACCGGCTCGGGCAGCTTGTCCCTGGTCGGAACCAGTTGAGCGTCGGTGGTGAAAACCACGGCATCGAACATGCCCTTGTCCACGTCGAGATCGACGTGATGCACGCCGGCGGCAACCGAGATCTTGCCCGAGTGACGCCAGACGTATCGTCCCCCACCACTGCCCCCGCGTCCCCCCGCCAGCGGACGTTCGTCCACCGAGACCACCACCTTGCCGTACCCACCGTAATTCCGGACCCAGACGTGGTACTCGGCCTTCCGAGGGAACTTGGCAATCCACGTCAGGCGACCCGAATTGCCGGCAGAACACCAGGCGGCGTGTTGCCCCAGTGGCTTCGTGCCTCCATAAGTCGCCTGCAGCGGATAGAAGCCCCAGGCCGGCATCAGCCGGTCGGCCGTCACCCAGAACGTCTCAGGTGAGGCCGTCTTTCCGGCGTCCTGGGCAACCGTTGTCGATGCCAGGGCAACGGCGACGACAACCGGCAACAGCAACGATCTATTGAACTGAAACAAGTCGATGCTCTCCCAGGGAATTCGACGGACAGCCAATGACAACAGCTGACCTGTTCCTCGTGTTGCAGGATCCCTTTCCTGGGGGCAACGATGCCGACGACGGGTCGAGCAGCATGTGCCCGACGCCGCAATCCACCTGGACCCGCAGAATCGGAATGGACCTCGAACTGGATTCTCGGAGAAACGCGGTGTTTCCGCAAACAGGCGCTGTGAAATCTCGTGCCGTTGGCAACACGGTGATGCCGTCACCGTGTCGTTCACTGGCGGGCCGTTTTGCCTCGCCCACCGCGCGTTGCTAGGCTGACACTGTGGCCTGGCCGACCCCTGGTGCGGAGACCCTGCCGGTGCACCGTGTTGCCGTTCGCTGCTTTCACCTGCTGATCGTCGCATTCTGCGTTCTCTCGAATTCGCCGGCAGCCGCTTCCGACCCGCTTCCCTCGTGGAACGACGGGGCCAACAAGCGGCGGATTGTCGATTTCGTCGAGTCGGTGACAACCAGGACAAGCAAGTTTTACGTGCCGGTGTCCGAGCGAATCGCCACGTTCGACAACGACGGAACCCTGTGGTCGGAACACCCGATCTACTTTCCGGTTCAGTTCGCCATAGACCTCACCAGTCAACTGGCCATCAAGCGGCCGGAACTGCGCACACGGCAACCGTTCCAGGCGGCCCTGGAGAACGATCTCAAGAGGCTGAAGGGGATCAATGGCCCCGACCTGCTGACGCTGCTGTCGACCACGCACGGCGACATGACCGTCCGGGAATTCCGGGTGAAGGTGTCCGAGTGGCTGGCGGTCGCCCGCCATCCGCGGTTCGACAGGCCCTACACCGACCTGGTATTCCAGCCGATGCTCGAATTACTGGCTTACCTGAGGGCCAACAGATTCAAGACCTACATCGTTTCCGGCGGGGACATCGAGTTCATGCGGGTGTGGGCGACGAAGATCTACGGCATTCCACCCGAACAGATCATCGGCAGCCGCCTGAAAGCCAGGCTCGTCAAACGCAACGGAAAACCGGCCGTGCTTCGTCTGCCGGAGTTCGAATTCTTCAACAACGCCGCGGGCAAGCCGATCAGCATCCGCAAGTTCATCGGCCGACGACCGATCGCCGCCTTCGGCAACTCCGACGGCGATCTCCAGATGCTGCAATGGGCCACTGCGGCAGACGGCAAACGGCTCGCACTGATCGTGCGTCACACCGACCGGGAACGCGAATGGGCCTATGACCGAAAGGCGAAAATCGGCCACCTCGACAAGGCGCTCGATGAGGCGATCAGGCGAAAATGGATCGTGGTCGACATGAAACGGGACTGGAAAGTCGTCTACCCATTTCAGTCGAAACGCTGATCGGGAAACGGCCGCGGACCGCGGGCGGACGTCCCCCCGACAACGCGTTTCCCGGCCGGCTATTTCGGGACGTGAAACGAATAGAGCCGTGCGTTCTTCAGGTGGAATCTCAGCCGAATCACGCGACCCTTCAACGTCGACAACCCGGCCGAGTTCTTCCAGGCGGGCGTCAGCCGAAGCTCGTCCACGCCCGTATAGCGGGTCGCTTGATCACCTGAGAACCCGGAAATTGGCTCTCCCTTGCGGTTGAGCACCTCGACGCGAAACTCGCTGCCCTGGACGTTGACCAGCAGCCTGTCCCCGGTGAGCCTGAACGGCCTGGTCACGACGGTTCCCAGCCTGTCCTTTGCCGCCAGGCACACGAAGCCGTCCAGCCGCAGCGTTGCTCCCCCGATGGCCTCGTCATACCGGGGGATCCCGTGCCGTTCGTTCGAGCCGGAATAGTAGATCCAGTGCCGATCCTCGTGCGTGATGATGTTCGAGGGCGGGATGACCATGTCCTTGTCGAAACTGCCGGCCGGACCCCGGGGCACCAGCGGCTGGCCGGCGTAGACCCAGTGGAAGTCCCAGCTTTCGCCGTCGCGGCTGGTGGCGATGTAGAAGTTCAGCACATCACGGTCGTGCCGCTTCTTGAGATCCCGCGGTCCTTCGCTGTGGTCCTGCGGATAATCGAACCCGCTGATCAGGGCAAAATGGACGCCGTGGTACATCCAGTCGGACATGCTGTACACCTGCCGACGGCGGTACTCCTTCGGTTCGCGGTTGAAGTACCAGTGACGGCCGAGTTTCCAGCCGGTCGGATTCCGCTTCAGGTCGGGGTTGGTCATGCTGCGATGACCGCGGACTTCCATTTCGGCCCGCAGAAACCGCTGGTAGTCGGTCCGCGTGAACAGCCGGTAGACCTTGGCATCCTCGTCCCACATCAACTGGCTGTGCGTGTCGGCGGCGCGGCCGGTCACCGGTTCGCCGTTGTTGTAGGGCGTCCAGCGCAGGCCGTCGGCCGAATAGCCCAGGCAGGCGCGGATCTTCCGCGGGTGCCCCCAGCAGCACTTGTAGCGGTGAGCCGGATCGGTTTCGTGCGGATCGATGAAACAGCTGAAGGCGTAGGCCAGCCCCAGGTCGACGTCGAGAATGTTGTTCTGCTTCGTCCCGCCGAACTCCACCAGCCCCAGCTTCGGCTTGACCCAGTTCCGCCCGTCCCGGGATTCGGCGTACCCCAGCGCGAACGGCTCGAGGCTCGCCCGGTACCACATCTGGAACTTCTTGCCGTCGTGGAGCGCGGTGCCGTAGTACGTGCAGGACCGCTCCCAGGTCTGATCACGGACGAGGACCGGTTTGCCGCCGTTGAGCTTGGTGACGCGGCCGAGTTCTCGCTTGAGGTTCGACATCTTGGCGATGACGTGATCGTCCACGAGTAACTGCTTCCGGTGGCCCACCTCGACGAGTCCGCCGCCCGGCCGGGACGGCACCTCGTCGAAGTCCAGGTTGTCCACGGCCAGGGAGGTCCGCCCGCCCGTGTGGGCGAGTTCCAGGATCACCACGCCGTGATGCGGCTTCCGCATCCCGAGGTCGAGCTTCGTCCTGTCGCCGGCGAACTTCCCGGTGGAACCGCTGGCCAGGACCCGGCCGATCTTCGAGTCGGCGAAGATCTTCCAGTCGATCCGGTTGGTGGCGTCGCCGGCAGCATCCAGGTCCAGCGAATTGACCACCACGCCGACACCCCGAGCGGGCGTGAAGCGGTACCAGTAGAAGTACGGTTCGGCCGTGTCACCATCCAGCAGGTAATTGGCACCGTCGCCGCCGTCCCAGCCGTCCCGCCAGGTGCTGACCGTCTTCAGATCATTCCCCGCGGTGAATTCCACCACGACGTTCGGCGTCCACCCGTTGCCCCTGGCAAAGGAATCGGTGAATCCCCCACTGCTGACACCCGTGACACGGTCACCGTAGTCCTTGACCGATTGCAGACCCTGCAGTTCTCGGGACATCGGCAGCCCCACGTTCTCGAACAGCAGAATCGTCGCGAAGGCCGGTGCCCCGGCCAGGGCCACCAGCACGGCCATCACCAGGAGGTTGTTTCCGCCAAGTGCCTTGCCGGTCATGTGCGGACTCCCATTGTGCGTCGGTCGATCTGCGGCGCAAGGCACTATGCTCCCGGTGGTGACGGTCGTCAAGACGCCGACCTTCGCGACGGCGCTGACTTCGGACACCTCCCGATTGGGCAATCCGCAGCTAATCTCCCGAATTCCGGTCGGGTACAACACATCGTCCCGGCACTTCTTTGCCTTGCTGTTGTTGGGCGGACCACCTGGCCGATGAGCCGGCAACTGCCGCCGCTTTCGGCAAGAAGGCCTTTGAAGCCCGATCGGTCGCCCGATCACCATCGCCAACGGCGGCCGACCGGTCAACGAGCTGTTCGGTAGAACCCGCGGCTACCTGAGGATGTTGAAGACATCCGAGAAGTCGTCGGTCCATGCCGCCCCCGGTTCATCCGGGGTGATCTCGATCCACGGAAGGTCGGACCCTCTGCCGAGCAGTCCCCCGAGATGGGATTCGTCGCGGGCGATCACGGCGTAGAGCGTGGGTTCCCGGCCCGTTTCTCTCTGGTCGGTCGGCACGAACTGGTCGCGGCAGATCCAGCACCGCGAGCCCGCGTCGGCAGCCAGGTTGCCCAGGACCGGTCCCAGGCTGACGTGGGGATTGCTGATGTGGATCACCAGGAAGCCGTCATCGGCCAGTTTCCGGTAGTACAACGCGAGCGCCTCTCGGGTGAGCAGGTGCACCGGAATGACGTCCGAACTGAAGGCGTCGAGGATGATCATCCCGAAGGACCGGTCCTGCGCACGGGCCAGCATCACCCGTCCATCCCCCAGCACGATGTCGTACGCGTCGTCCCCGCTGTCGCTGAGATAGGTGAACAGGTCCGGCGATTCGGCAATCCGCTGGATGGCGGGATCGATCTCGTAGAACGTGAAGTGCTGGCCGGGCTCCCGGTACGCGACAATCGTCCCGGTTCCCAGCCCGACAACGGCGATCCGCGACCTGGCGTTCTCGCCGCTGAATTCAGCGAACACCTGGCCGAGCGGCCCGGACCGGTGAAAGTAAGCCAACGGTTCGCGACGGCGTGCCGGCTCGACGCACTGCATGCCGTGCATCGTCCGGCCGTGGTGCAGTTCATGAAATCCGGTGTCGGCGTCCCTGAGCACCCGGTGGACGCCGAAGAAGGTCCGTTCCGCATGCAGCACCGACTTCTGGTCCTGGAACATGTCGGCGAACTCGGTGGCCAGCAGCACCCCGCCGACTGCCAGGGCGAACACCAGCGTCAGCCGCTTGGCCAGGAATCCCAGGACCACCAGCGGAACCGCCGTCACCAGCCCGTCGACAAGCGATCCACGAGCAACCGAGACCAGCAGGACCACGGCAACCGCCAGGCCCTCGGGAAGAAACACCCACCAGTTGCGGTCCTTCGGATCGTGTTCGGACCGGAACCGCCAGAACAGCAGACAGGCCAGCACCAGGGTCAGCGGATATTCCCAGAAGGACGGAAACAACAGCGGGCCGACAAGCGAATTGAACATCCCACCCAGCAGTCCGCCCACGGCCATCCAGACATAGAACTCGGTCAGCCGTGATGTCCCGGGCCGGCGACGGGCCAGTTCCCCGTGAAAGACCATCGCCCCCACGAAGAACACGGCCAGGTGCTTGACCATATCCTGCAGGACCGAATCAGATCGGAGAAACAGCAGCAGCAGGACGGCGACCGGAAACGACCGAACCATCCACACGTGCGACAGCGGCTGCCATCGGGAGAACGCCAGGATGTAGGTCAGCAGGTAGATCGACAACGGCACCACCCAGAGCATCGGGATGGGGACCAGTTCGCCGGTGACCTTGGTGGTGACGGCCAACAGCCAACTGGCCGGAACAAACGAAAACACCACCCACAGCCATCGCGAGCGGCCGGGCTCTTCGGGAGACGGATCGTCCTCGGCCGCGGGGGTGACGGACAGCGGCTGCGGTCCCTCCCGCCACAGCATCACGCCGCAGGCCAGGGTCAGCACGGCCACCGCCCCATAACCGCAGGACCACATGAGGCTCTGCTGGGCCAGGGACAGGTTGGGTTCCAGCAGGATCGGATAGCTCAGCAATGCGACCATGCTGCCGAGGTTGCTGGCCGAATACAGGAAGTAGGGATCGTCGGCCAACGGATGACTGCCGGCTGAAAACCACTTCTGCAGCAACGGCGTTGTCGTGCAGACGGCAAAGACCGGGCCGCCCAGCGAGACTCCCAGGATCACGAGCAACCTGAGAACCGGATCACCACCCTCCAACGGTTGCCGCAGCACGATGGGCAGGCACAGCAGGGGCAGGAAGAGCACGGCCCCGTGAAGGATCAACTGTCGTCGTGCCGTCAGGAAGCGGGACGTGACGTGGACATACAGGTAACCGGCCAGCAACACCCCCTGGAAGAAGAACAGGCACGAGTTCCACACGGCCGGTGCGCCGCCGAGCGAGGGCAACACCATCCTGGCAAACAGCGGCTGCACCGAAAACAACAGCGCAGCACTCAGGAAGATCGCCACCGTGTGCACTGCCAACGCCATTCGAAACTTCACGGTCTCGGATCCGTCTCATTCGCCGGCGAGTGAATTTCGACCGCGTGGAGATCGAAGGACAACCTGGCCTGCGGTGCCGGGCTCGGCACCGGGCCGTCACTCCCGTCGTGAAGCGGTCACACGCAACCGCCGGGACGCTCTTCAGTATGACACGCCGACGGCCCGGATTGCGAATCTCGAAATGGCACCGGCAGCCCGGACCTGTCGAAGCTCTCGGGTCGGAGCGTCTGCCTGATGTCCTGGCTGAAATCGGCCTGCCTGTTCGGTTCCCGATTTGCCGACGAGTGAACGGAACTCCGTTGACGGCCCGGAAACTGTCTCGATGAGCGACCGGCATTCGCTGAACAGCTATGATGTCCTGGGTCGGTGGCCAAGATCGAAATCCACTTCTCCGTCCAAACGGAACACCGGGAACAACTCATGAAGAAATGGCTCGTCCTGGTCTCGGTTGTCGTCCCGCTGGCACTGGCGACTGTCAGCGGCCCAGCGGCATCTCGAGTCCCAGCGTCCGCAACGGGTGTCGTCTTCCAGGACACCAACGGCAACCGCAGGTACGACCCCGGCGAAAAGCCCCTGGCCGGGGTCCGCGTGTCGAACGGCCGCGAGATCGTCAAGACGGACGAGAAAGGCCGATACCGGCTGCCGATCGACGACGACACGATCCTGTTCGTGATCAAGGCTCGCGGTTGGCGGACGCCGTTGGACGACCACATGCTGCCGCGGTTCTTCTACGTCCACAAACCCCAGGGGTCACCAGATCTCAAGTACCCCGGCGTCAAACCGACGGGTCCGCTGCCCGATTCGGTCGACTTTCCGCTGTATCCACAACGCGAGCCCGACACCTTCAAGGCCCTGCTGTTCGGTGACCCGCAACCGCGGGACCAGAAGGAAATCGACTACGTGACCCACGACGTGGTCGAGGAGTTGATCGGGACCGATGCGTCGCTGGGTGTCACCCTGGGCGACATCATGTTCGACAACCTGTCCCTGTTCGAATCGCAGGCACGGGCGATCGCGCTGCTGGGCATCCCCTGGTACAACGTGATCGGCAACCACGACATCAACACCGACGCCAGGAACCGCCGGCACGTCAACGAGACGTTCGAGAACGTCTTCGGCCCGTCGTACTACTCGTTCGACTACGGCACGGTGCACTTCCTGGTGCTCGACGACATCGACTGGCTGAAGTCCAAGCAGACCGGAAACTGGACGTACCGCGGCGGGCTGGGCAAACGGCAGATGTCCTTCATCCGCAATGACCTGGCGATGATCCCCGAGAACCAGCTGGTCGTGCTGTTGATGCACATCCCGCTGATCGACGTGCACGACCGCAGCGAGCTGTATCGACTGATCGAAAAGCGGCCGTTCTGCCTCTCGGTCTCGGGACACACGCATCACCACGAGCACCGGTTCATCACGCGGGCAGACGGCTGGCGCGGCCCCGAACCGCATCACCACGTCATCAACGTCACCGTCAGCGGAAGCTGGTGGTCCGGGGCGCCGGACGATCGGGGCATTCCCCACACCACCATGGCCGACGGCGCGCCCAACGGCTACTCGATCATCACCTTCGACGGGCACAAGTACACGCTGGACTTCAAGGCGGCCGGTCGCCCGGCCGGCTACCAGATGAACATTCAGTCGCCGGAAGAGGTTTCGGCAGACAAGGCCGGCCAGGCCGACATCTACGTCAACGTGTTCAACGGCTCCGAACGATCGAAGGTCGAGATGCGGCTGGGAAAGACGGGCAAGTGGATCACGATGGATCGCAGGGTGATCAACGACCCGGGCTTCGAAAAACTCCGCGCGGCCGAAGAAGCCATCAAGAACAAGCCGTGGCGTGACTTGCCGGCGCCCAAGAAATGCCCGCACCTTTGGCACTCGAAGCTGCCGGCCAAACCACCGGTCGGCGTCCACAGGCTCCACGTTCGCACAACCGACATGCACGGCCGGACCTATCACGGGAACCGGGTGATCCGGATCACGGCTGCCAACAAGCCGTGATCGCACAATCATCAGCCATGCGGGAGACGTGACATGAACCTGGAGACCCTCACCGAGGAGTTTCGTGTCAACGGATTCGTGGTCGCCAGGGGGCTGTTCGGAACCGACCTGCTGCGAGACGTGACGGCAGAAGTCGAGCGTGTTGTGGACAACGTGGTCGCCTCGGGTGGGTACGACCGCATGTACTTCGACGACAAGACCGAGGCGGCTGAGGGGCGAACGGCCTCAGCGGTGCGGTGCGTGTTCCGTGTCCAGGATCTCTCGGACGATCTGCGGGACCTGCTCGATTCGCCGCCGCTGTGCGACCTGGCGCGGACACTGCTCGACGACGAACCGGTTGCCGATGGAATCCAGTACATCGACAAGCCACCTCACGCGAGCTACGAGTTCCCGTATCACCAGGACAACGCCTACATGTTCTTTGCCCCGCCGCGGGC
>CAUZRQ010000049.1:0-34287 GCA_963582065.1 Planctomycetota bacterium
TATCAACCCGCCCAGCAACCAGTGCACGCCCGCCACGTCTCCCCACAACCCGATCGGAAACTGCACCGAGAAGTAGGTCAGCCCGAACAGCGTGTCCATCGCCCCCAGTTCGGTGTTGCTGACCCCCAGTTCATCCTTCAGGAACGGCTTGATCAGCGCGAACGAGTAGCGATGCAGGTACAACAACCAGCTGGTGCCGAAACCCAGCACGAAGACCATGTAGCGGACTCGTGTCGGAGGATCGACCGCCGACCGATTAAGCGGGCTCATCCCCACCGGTCACCTCGAGCTTCTTGGTGCAGTCGATGAACAGCCAGGACACCGACGAGATGAGATAGATCACGCCGAGAAAGATGAACAGTGCATTCCAACCCGAGCCGTAGTCCAGATAGTCATAATCGAGCGTGATCTGCGATGCGCCCGGCTCGCGCGACCAGACCAGGTGAATGCGACCGCGGGTGGCGTCGAATCGGCAGAGGTTGGGCCGAAGTCCCTCGGGGAACGGTTCGCCGTCGATGGCCGACACGAACGCGTTTTCAGGTGTCACTCGAAACTGCCAGTCAACTCCTCCATCGTCAGTCATCAGCCGGCCACTTGATGCCGCAGCCACCAGGTTCTTCCGTGTTGTGTCTTCAAACGCGACCCGCCAGAGGTCCAATCGCTCGTCATGACTCTCGGCAGTCATCGGTTTCGGAGCCAACGTCTCGGACTCAACTGTCACCTGCTGGCTGTACCAGAGAATGATGCCGCCGATGATCGGTCCGGCCAGGAAACCGGCGATGCTTCCAATGGTGTTGACCGAGGCGAACACGCTGGCGGCGTTTCGACCTGCCAGGTCGGTGACCGTGCCCCAGACGGTCGGCTGGCTCCAATCACCAAAGAACTTGACCAGGAAAAAACAACCGACAATCAGAAGAGCCGAATCGAAGCCAAGGCTGGTGAACATGAAGACAGTCGCCAGCAGCTTTCCGATCATCCCGATCCAACTCCGCGACCAGCGGCGACTCCGCCCACTGGCAATCAACCGGTTCTGAAGCGTCCCGCCCAACATGCCACCAATTGCTCCACCAACCAGTGGAAGAGCAGCCATCCAACCGGCCGACTTCACATCGGCGCCCTTGACGACCAGCAGGAACAGGGGAATCCAGTTGGTGTAGATGTTGTCGGCAAACGCACTGGTGAACTGCTGGAGGTAGAAAACCCACATGTTCCCACTACGCAACAACTGGCCCCAATTCAAACGAGTGCCGGTCGCATCCATCATCTCGGGATCGTCCCCGGTCACCAGGTCCACCTCGGCCTGATTCGCCCACGGGTGGTCCTCGGGGCGGTTGCGAAACAGGAAGATGAACACGAATCCGAATAGAATGCCGATGGCCATCAGTGCTACCAGCGATTGCCGCCAGGTGAGTTCCAGCCATCCCATCAAGACGGTGCCAAACAGCACGAACGAAACCGCCCCACCACCTCGACCGAAGAAGGTGGCAACCCAACCCTGGACCGACGTTCTTGTCGACAGCGGAAACCAGAGCTTGCTGATCTTGTTGAGAATCGGATAACAACCGGCTTGACCCGCCCCGAACATCAACCTCGCAAGAACCATCGTCGTGTAACCACCGGCCAGGGCCACCAACCCCATCGACAGCGACCAGACCAGGATGATCGATCCCAACAGTCCATGCGGACCAAACCAGTCACAGAGAATCCCCGAGGGAATCTGGCCGACTCCATAGGAGACAGCGAACAGGCTGTCGAGCCACCCGAGCTGCACTTCTGACCAGCCGAACTCATCGCGGATGTCGGCCTTTATGAAGCCCCACGAGTAGCGATGCAGGTAGAGAACAAACGACGAGCCGCAAGCCAGAGCAAAGACCAGCCACCGCACACGGGTCGGCTTCTCACCAAGGGGTCCTGCAGGAGGGTCGGACGGAGAAATCGACATCAGGAAACCCACAAGGGAGAAAGACGTAGCGGTCGCACTGTCGGCCTTCCCCAACCCGATTGCAAGCCTCTCACCAACGCTCGATCGGTCCGTTGGGCACCTTGACCAGCGCCGTGGCGACATCTCCCTGCCGGGTCCCGTGCCGTCGGCGAACCTGCTCGACGATCTCGTCGAACTCGTCAAACGACTCGAACCGCCGCAGCCGGTCCTCCAGGTCCTCGGGAATCCCCAACCGGACCCCGTACCAGGCGGCGAACTTGCGGAACAGCATGCAACTGTATTCCTCGTGCTGCTCGACCATCAGGGCAAAGTGCCGGACCAGGAACGCGACCTGCTCATCGACGCTCGGCTCCCACGACGGATCTTCGCTCTCCAACGCGCGTGCGAGGCGAACAAACAGCCATGGATCGAGCATCGCCCCACGGCCGATCGCCACCGCGTGGCAACCGGTCGAACGTCTCATGTGGAACGCGTCCTCGACAGTCCGCACGTCGCCGTTGCCCACAACCGGGATCCGTTCAACCGCCTCGACGGTCTGACGAATCCCGTCGTGATCGACCCCACCGGTAAACCCCTGCGAGCGGGTGCGTCCGTGGATGGTGATTGCCGCCGCCCCTACCTGTTCGAACGCCCTCGCCAGGGCCGGTGCCGTGATCTGATCGCGGTCCCAGCCCAGCCGCATCTTGACCGTCACCGGGACGTCCACGGCCGCCACCACCCGCGCCACGGTCTCGCACGCTCCGTCGGTGTCGCACATCAGGCGGGCTCCGCCGCCCTGGCTGTTCACCTTCGCCATCGGGCAACCCATGTTGATGTCGATTCCCTCGTAACCCTGCTCGGCCAGCCACGCCGCCGCCTTGACCAGGTCGTCCACCCGGCCGCTGAAGATCTGCACCGACAGCGGACGGTCCTTTGGGGACGTCTCGATCAGGTCCAGGGCCTTCTGTCGACCTGACAGCAGGGTCGAGGCCTGCACCAGGTCGGTGGTCGCCAGCCCCACGCCGCCGAGTTCGCGGATCACCCGCCGGAAGGCCAGGTGCGTGTAGCCTGCCAGCGGTGCCAGGAAGTAGCGCGACGGCAGGCTCCGCGAACCGATCGCGATGGTCGGATCGTCGTCGATCACGGGCCCGGTCGTTATCGTCTCAGTCGACATCGATTCCCAGTTCACACAGCATCTCGGTCACCGCCTCGATCGGCAGCCCCACCACGTTGCTCGTACTCCCCGCGACCCGCTCGGTCACCTCGCCGGCCCGCCCCTGGATCGCATACCCGCCAGCCTTACCCACCGACTCGCCGCACTCCAGGTAGCTCTCGAGCCATCCGGGTTCCTCGTCCCGAAACGTCACCGCCGATTCTACCACCCGCTCCGACAACCGTCCCGATCCACTGACGATGCAGACCGCCGTGGCAACACAATGAGTGCGGCCGAAGAAGTGGTCCTGGAACCACTTCCGCACCACGTCTCGCCATTCCGATTCCGGTGGCTGGCCCAACACGCGGGGTGTTCCGTCGCGTTCAGAGACGACGACCACCGTGTCGGCACAAAGAACCGCGGCCATGCCGGTGGCCCGCCGTTGGGCTCCCAGCTGCAGCCGGACATCGTCGGCCTTGGCCCGGGCGATCTCGAGCAGGCGACGGTGAATCGAAGGCCGATCCGGCGTATCGGCAAAACCGGGTTCGTCGGCCGACGACGGTGGCAGCACCTCGATCCGCTCGTCCCCGACCAACTCGGCCAGCAACCTGCGACGCCGGGGCGATCGGCTGCCCAGCACGATCCGTGGCACGAATTCAGACATCAGCCGGTCACTTGTCGAGACATCACCTGGCCGTCTTCAACAACGGCCCCAGCACTTTCGAGAAGGCCTCGGCCTGTCTCATGAATCCCAGGTCGTTGGGGTGAGAACTGTCGACTGTCGCCTCGCCGTCGTCGCCGAGCAGATCGGCTCCAGGCAGGTAGTGCAACCGGTCCACCCCGTCGCGCTGCAGGTTCTTGTAAGCCACGCTCAACGCCCGCCAGTTCCCCTCGTTCCGCTTGCGCTTGCTGGTGACCAGAAACGAATCGGCATAGCTGCGGCCTTCGACCAGCATGATCGGAGTCGTCGGTCGAGCCTTCCGCAGTCGTCGCACGAAGGGCTCGACCCGCGATGCCACCGCCTGGGCATTCATGTTCGGCAGGCAGTCGAGTATGTAGACAGCCGGATCGAGCTGGGACAACAGGTCGGCCAACTCGATCTCCATCTGCCCGTTGCCCGAGAAGCCGAGGTTGATCACCGGCCGCTCGTAACGGCGACCGAGAATCGCCAGGTGGGTCATGCCGGGTCGCGAAGCGCAGGCGCCCTGGGTGATCGAGGTGCCGTAGAACAGGATCGGCTTGAGATGGGATTCGGGCCGGGCCGGTGCCTTGCTGATTGACGTCCCTTCGGGAACCCCGATCTCGACCGACGTCACGCCGTTGTAGAGCGGCAGGTACAGCATGTACTCGCGGCGTCCTTCGGGAATCCCCGTAACCAGCCGCACCGAGTTGGTCGGAGTCTTTCTCGGAAATCCACAAGCCAGCCAACGCCAACGAGCCTTGGAGTCCCGGACATACAGGTCCACGCCACTGACACCGGTGGCCGGCATGTGTGGCAACGCCAGGCGGCTGCGACGCAACGTCCAGCGGGCGTGCAGGGTGGTCGACGCGGTGACGAACCGCACACACATTCCGGCCGAATCCTGGCTGAGAGCCCAGACCGGCCCACGGACCAGCTTCTCGGCCGTCGCCGGCAGGCGATCGAAGTACGACTTGGTCTTCTCGAATCCCCGGCCCTCGACACCCAGTGTGCGGATGTCGGTCCAGGCGATCTCCTGGGCCGACACGGGCGGAGTGACAATCGCGAGGACGAGGCCGACGACTACGGTGCGGGTGATCGATGGCATGGTGTGGCTCCACGGGTAAAGGTCTGCCGCCATGATAACTGTCCTGTTCGCAATCACCCACCTGCCGCCCTACGATACCCGTAGCACTCACCCCGACCGGAGACGACTCGATGTCACGCACCGCACTGCTGGCGGCCGCGATGCTGGCCACGACGGCTGTCCCGTCGATGGCACAGACCCCCCCCGTCCAGAAGCTCGACGGGCTGGTCAACTGGGTCTACGACTACGAACAGGGTCGGAAACTGGCCGGACAAACCGGCAAGCCGATGTTCGTGGTCTTCCGTTGCGAACGCTGAGAGGCCTGCAACGACTTTGACGGGCAGGTTGTCCGTCGTGACCCCCGAGTGGGACGGTTGTCCCGCCAGTTTGTCTGTGTCCGCGTCCAGTCGATGAACGGCATCAACCTGGACCTGTTCCAGTTCGAGTTCGACCTGACCTGGATGTCGTTTTTCATGGACGCCGAAAACCGGATCTACACGCGGTACGGCGGCCGGGACGACTCGTCTCCAGAATCGCATCTCAACCGCGATTCGCTGCTGGCGACGATGCGGTCGGCGTTGTCCCTGCACAAGCTGCAGGACGTGTTGACGAGCCGGCTCGAACCGACGGGCCGGACCGTCCGCACTCCCGAGCAGATTCCGACGATGCGGGCGATGTTGGCCAAGCGGAAGAACAAGTGCATCCACTGCCACGACGTGAAGGTGGCCTCGCTGAGGCATCTCCGCAACCAGGACAAGCTGAAGCGACACATGGTCTTCACCTACCCGACCCCGGCCAACCTCGGCATCACCGTCGCGTCCGATCGGCAGTCGGTGGTCCGGGATGTGAAACCGGGGACACCGGCGGCCAGGGCCGGTGTCCGCCGTGGCGACCGGATTGTCCGTGCCGAGGATCACCGCGTGCTGACCCTGGGTGACCTGTCCCACGTGCTCGAAAAAACTCCCGACCCCGGTCGTCTGTCGCTGGAACTGCGGCGAAACGGCCGGGCCGTTCCGGTTCGGCTCGACCTGCCCGCCGGCTGGCGGAAATCGTCCGATCCGTCGTGGCGGGAATCCCTGCACGTGGTCGGACCCGGCTGCGGACTCTGGGGCCGCAGGCTCAACGCCAACGAACGTCGTCGACTGAAGCTCGACCCCGGCAAGCTCGCCCTGAAGGTGACCTACATCTGGGGACCGCACACCCGGAAGGCGGGAATCCGGGTAGGAGACGTCATCGTCCGGCTGGACGGCCAGGCCCGCGACATGACCATCAAGCAGTTGAATGCTCACCCCATGCTCAACAAGGCCTGGGGTGACACGATCCCGGTCGTGCTCAGACGAAAAGGTCGGAAACTGACCGTGCAGATGACATTTCCCCAGCAACCGGCCGACTAGGCCGGCGTCCACGCTTTGACCGGGCCGCTCGTCGTGCGAGCCGGGACGACCCGCCAACTTTCTTCAATGCGCCGATCGGACCGAGTACTTGTCCTCGATCTCTCGCTTCTTCTTCAGGTAAATCGCCTGGGTCAGGTCACCATCTTCGAGTTGCCTGTCCAGTTGTTTGAATTCCCTGTCGCGATTGGCTTCCATCTCGGCCACGGTCGCGTAGAAGTTGATCTTCTTCGCTGCGTCCGCCCCGCTGATGGGATCCCACAGAATCGAATACGGCCATACCACAAAATTGACGATGCCCAGTCCGATTTCTCCGGTGTAGAAGGACCCACCACCGGGAAGAACCCCCAGCACCGCGGCCAGCTTCGGGTCCTTCTCCTCGACGAGCAATCCTCTCGCAGCAAGAGATTCGTACTCGGATTTCTGACGGCTGTTCAACGGTGTCACGCAACCTGTCACGAGGCAGGCCAAGGCGATCAACAGCGTAATCGAACTACGGTTCATTGCGGGTTTTTCCCTTTGTGCAGGACGTGTGCATGAGGTGGAGAGATACGCGGAGTGGAGTGGCGGGACCGTAGTGAAAGGAAATTCCACCGGCAAGACGACTTGCCGCTCGAAGAATCGTTCTCGAGCTTGTGGCAGTTGATGTCCTCCTGATCTGGTCGGTTCTCTCCGAATCAATACAATTCCACGCTGTTTGAGTTGACCGAAACGGTGGAGACGGCGATGAGCGGACGGCGGATCCTGGTGACCGCGGCCTTGCCTTACGCCAACGGGCATATCCACATCGGTCACCTGGTCGAGTACATCCAGACCGACATCTGGGTCCGGTTCCAGAACCTGCGTGGCCACCGCTGCATCTACCTTTGTGCCGACGACACCCACGGCACCGCGATCATGATCCGGGCTCGCCAGGAGGGGCGGAGCGAGGAGGAGTTGATCGGCGAAATGCAGCAGGCCCACGTCCGCGACTTCGCCGGCTTCGATATCGCCTTCGACAACTACGGCAGCACCAACAGCGACGAAAACCGGTCGCAGTGTGCCGAGATCTGGCAGTCGCTCCGCGACGCCGGGCTGGTCCACCAGAAACAGGTCACCCAATTGTTCGACCCGGTCGAGGGCACGTTCCTGGCCGACCGGTTCGTCCGCGGCACCTGTCCCAAGTGCGACGCCCCCGACCAGTACGGCGACAGCTGCGACCAGTGCCTGGCCAACTTCAGCCCCACCGACCTGGTCGATCCCCGCAGCACGCTCTCGGGTGCCACTCCCGAAACCCGCACCGCCGATCACCTGTTCGTCCGGGTCGAGCAACTGCACGAGTTCCTCGACGAGTGGACGCAGGACGGCAAGCACCTGCAGTCGGAGGTCGCCAATTATCTCAAGGGGCACTTCCTGGGCGAACCGCTGCGTGACTGGGACGTCTCGCGACCCGAACCGTATTTCGGCTTCGAGATTCCCGACGCCCCGGGCCATTTCTGGTACGTCTGGTTCGACGCTCCGATCGGCTACATGGCCTCAACACGCCAGTGGTGTGCCGCCAACGGCGAGGACTTCGACACGTGGTGGCGAGACCCCGAGACCGAGGTGCACCACTTCATCGGCAAGGACATCACCTACTTCCACACGCTGTTCTGGCCGGCCATGCTCAAGACCGCCGGCTTCAACCTGCCGACGAAGGTGCACATCCACGGCTTCCTGACCGTCGATGGGCGGAAGATGTCGAAATCGGAGGGCACCTTCGTCCAGGCCTCGACCTACCTCCAACACCTCAACCCCGTCTGGCTGCGGTACTACTACGCCACCAAGCTCGGACCTCGCCTCGACGACCTCGACCTGAACCTCGACGAGTTCGTCGCCAAGGTGAACACCGACCTGGTCGGCAAGCTGGTCAACCTGGCCAGTCGCACGGCCAAGTTCGTCTCGGGCCGTGACCTGGCAGCCAGCTACCCCGACGACGCGGGACTGTTTGCGGCCGCAGCCGAGGCGGGTGACCGGATCGCCGAGGCCTACGAGGCCTGCGACTTCAACTCGGCGATGCGAGAAGTGATGGCACTGGCCGACGTGGCCAACAAGTTCGTCGAGGACGCCGCTCCGTGGGTGCTGCGGAAGGACCCCGACCGCGAAGCCGAACTGGTCGATGTCTGCAGCATCGCGTTGAACCTCTTCCGGCAACTGGTCGTCTATCTCGCCCCCGTTCTGCCCCGGCTGGTCCAACAGACCGACCAGTTGCTCGGCGATCCGATCACCCACTGGGACCAGTCCCAGGTCCCCCTGGCCGGAACACCGGTCGGGGAATTCCAGCACATGATGCGACGAGTCGACCCCAAGCAGGTGCAAGCCATGATCGATGACAGCAAGGAAGCTCCCCCGATGGGAGACGCCTCGCCCGAGGAGACACCTGGCGAGGCTCCCGGCGACAAGGCCAACGACGATGAGGCCGTGTCGGAGAACACCGCCGAAAAGTCGTCAGCGGATGAGTCTGGCGACGACGCAGCCGTCACACCGGCGGCCACGTGCGAGGCCCACGAGCAGGAACCGCTGACAACCGAGCACTGCACGTTCGACGACTTCATGAAGGTCGACATGCGAGTGGCGCGGATCGCCCAGGCCTCGCATGTCGAAGGAGCCGACAAGCTGCTGCAACTGGTGCTGGACCTCGGCGGCGACGTCCGCAAGACGGTCTTTGCCGGCATCAAGGGCATCTACCAGCCCGAGGACCTGGTCGACCGGCTGGTCGTCTGCTGTGCCAACCTGGCGCCGCGGAAGATGCGGTTCGGAACCAGTGAAGGCATGGTGCTGGCCGCCGGACCCGGCGGAGAGGACATCTTCCTACTCGCCCCCGACTCGGGCGCGGTCCCCGGCCAACGGGTCCACTGATTCGTCGCCTGGATCCGTGTCACCACGGTGATTGCCGAAGAGCGTGACGACCAGGGACCAGGTGGCCAGGGGGATGATCTGCAGCACCAGCCGCCCCGCCGCCCAATCCAGGTTGTTCTCGTAGTCGGGAATCACCAGGAACGGGACGCAATAGGCGGCCAACATCAACACGCTGGTCACCAGGGGCCAACCCACCGCGGGAATCCGCCAGCCGCCCCGGCTCCGGACGATGGCCACGGTCAGCAGGATGCCGATGGCTCCGAACCATGGTGCGACCGCGGCTTCCAGCAGAAATCTTGTCGCGACCGTCGGCAATCGGCCCAGGCCATCGACCGCGGCTGCGAAGTTCAGCAAACGGCGATAGTCATCCGGCAGCACTCCGGCCACGACGCCCCGCGTGAAAATCATCTCGTGCGTGGCCAGGACCGCACCCACAACGGCAACGGTCAGGACAATCCACCCCAGCGACCGTCGTTCGCGGTGAGCAACCGCGGCAGCGGTCCCCACTCCGGCCAGAACCGCCACCGCCACCGGCCCCTCGGCCTTGGCCAACCCGGCCACCACCAGGCACAGGCCAACCAGAAACCACCAGCCGCCCCCACATTCGTGTGCTGCCAGCGCTGCCACCACCGCTGCCAGCAGCGCCGCCCCCACAACCAGTTCGGGACACCCGTTGAATGCGGCAAGGTTGTTCTGGAACGCGCCCAGCCCGCACCAGACGGGCATCACCAGCAGCAGCATGCCCCCCAGCACCGGGTCCCGGCTCTTCATCCGCCTCAGACCGCCGATCACAACTCCCCCCAGGGCCAGCCAGGTCAGGGGAAAGATCAACACCGCCGACGACTCACTGAATCGGCCGTCGTTCGGACTTTCCCACACCCCCACGCCCCCGAAAACCGCCTCAGCGGCCGGGACCAGAAGCGGATATCTGGGATGAAAGTGTACGTGATCAGGATCCTGGAACACCGACTCGCCCCACGGCCCCGGCTCGGTCTGCATCAACCTCGCCTTGTACCCCCACTGCATCCGCTGGTCGAACCCATCGATTCCCCGTGCCGCCCCGATCACCACGGCCCCGCCGAACAGCACCAGCAGCAGCAGACGGATCTTTCCGTTCAACAGGCCCACCGGCGATTCCGCACGTTCGGCAACATCCTCGACATGGCCGCCGTGCACCCACTTCCGGAAGACGACACCCACGATTACCAATCCCAGGTTGGGCAACAATGGCAACCACGAGGGCGTGACGGGCTTGCCTTCCAGGAACATGAACAGAGCGGCGAGCGACGTGATCGAGAGCCCCGCCAGCCACGACCACCCCCACCGCTCGCTCGCCGACGTCAACCGACGATCGACCCCCAACCACACCAGCAGACCCCAGCCGCCGGCGATCGTGACAACCACGGCCACTCCGACCGCCAGCCAACCCGTCAGCGAGGGATACCGCAACGGACCGAACGGTGTCAGCGAACGAGACATGGCACCGGGCTCGCTGCCTGGCGGACCCAACGGCTTCAGCACCGATTCGACTGTTTCGGCCTCGATTTCGACGAGTCTTTGGCCGCGGACCCCCCATCCGATCTTCCGCGTCCGCACGAATTCCTCGAGTGAAACCGGTGACCCGCGAATGGCGGCTGCCGAATACACACGACGGGGGAAGACCCAGTAGGCCAGTTCGCGTTCCAGGAACTGGTTTGCGGGAACGTGCGGTGCCTGCCAGGTGTCGACCAGCAGAGCCGCATCCCCCGGAACGCGTTCCAGGACCTCCGCGACGAGTCCATCCAGATCACCGACGGCACGGACCACCCGGATCTCTGGCCGCGCCCACCCGATCACGGCCGGGAACAGGTGAACCAGGAGTGCCACGGCCGAGAGCCCCGACCACACGACCAGCACCAACCGGCCCAGCCTGCGGGGCGCCGTCTGATGGCTGGACTCGATCACACCTCATGGCTCCTCAATCGACTGACCGGAGCAGAATAGCACACGGCATCCGGCGACCGGCTATAATGCCACTCTGCCATGCCCGAATCGACCGCCTCCCCGCCACGACGTCGCCGACTGTTCGTGGCGGTCTACGCCGTGTTCCTGTTGATCGCCGCCGCCGCGGTCCTGCGGCTGGTCCGCGTCGATGCCGACGTTTGGGACTACTACTACCCCGAACTCGATGCCTCGGGGGCCACCTCCGCTGCTCCAACTGCTGACGACAAGACGATCGACATCCTCACGCTCGGTGGCTCGGTTCTGCTGCAGGTCGAAGAGCGTCTCGAGCAGCGCCTGAGAAAGGAACTGGGGGCCAACGTCCGCTGCTTCCATCTCTCCACCACGGCGCACACCTCGCGCGACAGTTGGCTGAAGTACCGGCTGCTGGCCGACCAGCGGTTTGACCTGGTGCTGGTCTGCCACGGCATCAACGACGTGCGGATGAACTACTGGCCGGCGGACCAGTTCCGCGACGACTACTCCCACTGCCCATGGTACGCGGGGATCGTCAGCGATACGGTGACCGGCCGACTGACGTTGTGGGATCGGCTGAAACGGTTCGCCACGCAGGAGGGACTCGGTCCGCCCGCAGCGGCCGACTACCCCCTCGGCAGCGATCTCAAGACCCCGGCGGCCTTCGAGAACAACCTGTCACAGTTGGCCTCCGAGGCGGCCGCTCGAGACGACCAGGTCGTCTTTCTGACAATGGGCTCCTACCTGCCCAAAGGCTATACCCGCAGGGCCTTCCAGGACGGCGGGCTGGACTACGGCGACGGCGATGCGAAATACGCGACCGAATTGTGGGGCGAACCCCAGCAGGTCGTGGCGGGGATCGTCGAGCACAACCGACGCACTCGAACCGTCGCCGGTCGACACGAACATGTCCGGCTGGTCGATCTCGAGGCAGCGATCGAAGCCTCGGGACAGAACTTCAGCGACGTCTGCCACCTGACCCGATCCGGTCAACAACGACTCATCGCGGAAGTCGTGCCGGTTGTGGTTGAGATCGTCACGGGCCGCTGAGCCTTGGTCGACTCGGGGCCGGCTTCGTTCATTCCAGTCAGCCCGATGGCACGTGCATGCCAGGTACTGCCGAAGGCCAGTGTTTGCACCCGTGTTGCTGCCCCTAAAAATCGCAAAAAACCCGTGAAAACAAGTCTGAAAACGACTTGGCTCGCAGTTGCTCGCTGGACGACGGGAAACCGGTTCAATCCTCACAACCGGCATGATCAGGTTAACCGGCAGACAGCGCAAAACCGGGTTCACTTGTGTACTTCGCCCAGCCGATAAGACGAGAGAACCGGTTGTCCCATTTCTCGTTTTCAAGATCAGCTTGCGCATCATGACCCAAGCCGACTGCCTTCGGTCTGTCACAACGCTGACGCTACTGTGGTGCGGAATGACTTGCTCGGCACTGGCCCAGGATGCTGGGTCATTGACGGCCCTGGAACAGCTTCAGCAACAGGTCAATGCCCAGGAAGCGGAACTGGAGACCTTGTGGCAGATCCTGGAAGGTCGGGAATCGACCGGCGGGGAACAGCGGAGTTCCTCGCAGACGGCGTCGAAGATCAGGCTGGTCACCGACGGGTGGGTCGGAGATGACGATGGCATTCCGGTCAAAGATGCGTTGGCCGCATTTCGCGAGCAGCTCGACGGGACCGTCAAGTCAGGCACATCGGCGTCGAAGATGAAGATTGTCGGCCGCGTTCACGTCGACTACTGGGGCTTCCCAGGCTCGACGGCGGGCATCAACGCCATCGAAACCGGCGACTCGACGATCACACCACAGGATCGAGTCGGCTTCCGCCGGATGCGGTTTGGCGTTCGAGGCGACGTGGCCCCGAACATGGAGTACCGGATCGAGGCGGAGTTCGCCGGCGGGAACAATTCGGAATTCCGTGACGCGTGGCTCGGTTTTCACGACCTGTCGTTTCTACAAACAGTACTGATCGGCAACCAGAAACGGCCCTACGGACTGGCTCACCTCAACAGCAGCCGCTTCAGTCTCTTCATCGAGCGCGCGTTCGTGATCGAAGCGTTCAACCAGGATGCCCGCCGCCTGGGAATCGCCTCCTACGGCCTCTCGGATGATCTCGAATGGAACTGGCGATACGGGGTCTACAATCAGCGGTTGATCCAGGACGAGGGGCAGCACATCAACGACCACCTGCAGGCTGAGATCGCTGGCCGCGTGGCCAACACCTATCTCTGGGAAGACGATGGCCGCGATCACGCCCACTGGGCCATCAACGGCACAATAGCCCATCCGGATGGATCGGCCCCCAACGATGGCCTCCGCGACAACGAAGCCCGCTTCCGCCACCGACCAGAAGCTCGAAGCGTCAATCGCTGGCTCGACACCGGGCGGATTGACGGAGCCGACTGGTATTCGGTGCTCGGATTTGAATCGCTGGTGAACTTCGGGCCACTGCAGTTGTGTGGCGAGTACCAGAGCTTGTGGTTGGATCGTGATGCGGGATTTGGCGACAAAGTGCACCTGATGGGTGGCTACGCCTACGCGGCATATTTTCTGACAGACGATCACATGGTCTGGTCGAGACGCACCGGCACGCTGGGACGAATGACACCTAGTGAGAACTTCTTTTTGGCACCCGACGGTGAAGCCGGAGGCTGGGGTGCTTGGCAGGTCGTGCTGCGATGGTCCTACGCAGACTTCACCGACGAGGACGTCCTGGGAGGCGTCGGAGAAGCCGTGACGGTGGGACTCAACTGGTACTGGAATTCCAACGCGCGGATGCAGTTCAACTACATCGACGGGCGGATTGCCGATCGCTCGATTACCGACTCCAACGGCCTGACCTTCAGCGGTGGCGACTACCAGATCGTTGGTGTCCGGTTCATGATCGACTTCTAGGATCGTCCGCGGAACACGGGGCGGGCCGCAGTGACCACATTTCCGAACAGTCGATCCGCTCAACATTTCGCACGCGTGTCCCGGCCAGCTTCTTCAACGGTTGACACGTTGTGGCCCTCCCCAGCCATGACATCCGCTCGGAATGCCGTCGTGTGGATCGTCGCCCTGGCGGCCTGTCTGCACACCGCGACCTCCCTGGCGGGCCAGGTGACCACGCCCGAAGAACTGGCTGGCGCGATGGCCAGCACGGCCCAGGCCTCTCTGCTGCAGGATCTGCAGCAGCGGCTGGATGCCCAGGAGTCGGAAACCCAACGGCTCAGGACCAATGCCGTCGAGACCACATACGACAAGGGGCTCCTGTTCCAGACCATCGACCCCGACGCCGTGCCATTTCAACTGAAAGTCAACGGACGCATGCAGGGCCGCTACACCGGATTTTCGGGGAGCGGGAGCAGCCAAACGACTCGCAACCACTTCGAGATCGAACGAGGCCGACTGGAGTTCCGGGGTCACATGTACGACCCGGCATTGCAGTTCTTCTACAACCTCGACGCCGACACCGACGACAACCACGACGTGAAATTTCACGACTTCTGGATCAACTACAACTTCGATGACGCGTTCAGGCTCTACTTCGGCAAGCAGAAGGTCGCTTCGGGCGAGATCTGGTTGCAGCCCTCGACCACCTTGCGATTTGCCGATCGCGATGTTGCCACCACATTTTTCAAGGCCGATCGCACGATCGGTTTACGAGCAGATGGAGTGTTGGGCGAAGAGGGCCGGCACTACTACCAGGCCCTCCTCGGCAATGGCCTGCGATCGACCGACTTGCAGGCAGCCGACATTGATGACCTGTTCATCTTTTCCCTGCTGCATTGGACCGACCTGACAGGCAACGTCGGCAATGGCTATTCGGACCTGGCCTGGCACGAGGAACTGGCGGTTCGACTGGGACAATCGCTGGCCTACACGAACCAGAACGAAGCCGGGGACAGCGGCGTGGCGAGTGAAGCCCGCTAGGTCCGGCTGGGAAACGGAACCAGGCTGACCGACACCGGAGCCCTGGCACCCGGTGTCACCGTCAACGGGTTCGACTATTACCTCTACACCGCCTTCCTGATCGCCAAGTGCCAGGGCTGGAGCGTCAATTCCGAGTTCTATTACCGGTGGCTGAACAACTTCGACACCAGCGGCGGATCGGTCACTGGCGACATCGACACGCGAGGGTTCGTCGTCGATGTCGGGTACATGCTGGTACCGAAGTCGGTGGAAATCATGGCGCGTATCGATGCCGTCAACTCGGCATTCGGGGACACCTGGGAATACGCCGGCGGCGTCAACTGGTTCATCAACGGGACGCATAGGCACAAGCTGACTTTTGACGTCGCCGAACTCGACGGTGTGCCCGCCGGCAGTTCCAGTCCCAACTTCGAGACCGGCCAGGTCGGAACCCTGTTCCGGCTGCAGTACCAGGTCGCCTTCTAGGCACTTCGCGACCGGCTGTTCCAGGCACGCCTCTAGCGGCTGTACCAGCCGATCGCCCGACTGATGTCGCCACCTCGGGCCAGCATCGCCACCTGCCAGCGGTACTGGTGCCGGTTGAACTGCGGCGTGTAGCCGTGGTAGTGATCGGCCAGTTCAATCGCCTTGGCCACGTCAGCCGTCTCGAGCCGTTGGCGACCGTCGGCTGCGACCATGAACCGGGCCAGCCACAGCATCGACGGAAAGACCAGTGCCAGCGACCGGAAGCCCTCGATCAGCCCGAAACCGAAGAAGGCCCGTCCGCAGAACTGCAGCCCCCGGATCTTCACCCGAAAGTATCGCGTGAACATCTCCTCAGCCTGAGGTGTCAATCCGCCGAAGGGCTTTTCGAGCCGGTCGAAGGTCACCGGTTGATCGATGTCCTGCAGAGGTGGGATGCGACCGCGGCCCAGGGCAAACCGTGTCCCGACCCGCAACAACCGGAATCTGCCCATCAACCCCGTTTTCCAGTTCGACAGCGAATCATTGCGGGCGTACTGCGCAGCGAGCATTCGGAACAGCAATCGGCCGGCCGCCGAGAGGGGCTGAATCTGTCCCTCACCGGACTCGCCGGCCGCTTCCAATTCGCTGCGCGACGCCTCGCAGATGATCTCGACAAAGTCCGACAGTTGCTGGTTGCTCAATCGATCCACCCGCGACTCGGCCACCATGTCGATGAAACGGACCGCCGTGACCAACTTGGTGGCAACCGGCACGTCGGGGGGAGTCATCAACGCCTCCAGCGAGTTGACAAATTGGCGGAACGGCAACCACTCGAGATCACCGGTGCGTCTCAGCCCGGGCGAGGGGGCCTGGGTCACGCCCTTGGGCACGACCTCGGCGGCCATCTCCTTCAATTCGCTCTCCTGTTGGGCAACCGGCCGGCCCTTGTTCTCGACCACCGACGGGCAACTGTACCGCAGGCTGACGGTGACCTGTCGCCCCTGGGGATGGAAAGCGTAGGGATAGACCCGGCAGGCCAACGGCTTGGTCGGTTCGCCGAACTTGGCATGAATCCGACACAGGCCCTGGCCGTCGAGAAACACGCAGGCACCGTTGGGTTTCTGCCCGAGTCGCCAACGACGATTCCAGAATGGTCCCAGGTCGCGGACCGTCACCGGCGTGCCCTCGGTGAAGTCGTCGTCATCGGACCACCCCTGGTCCACGATCCGCTGCCGCTCCTCCTCGGTGATCTCGACCACGTGCCGCGTGCAGCACTCGCTGCAACTGTGACAGCTCCAGTTCTGGATCGTCGGCAGTTGCAGGCCGAATCCGTCCATCGATATCGTCTCGTTCCGAGTGTGTCCGAACGGAGATCAGCGTCAGTTTCCGACGTAGCGGGCGTACAGCGAACGGGCAACCCCGAGATCCTGCGTGCCCTTGACGATCGCCCGACCGTCGGAAAAGACCGTCAGGTCGATTTCCGGGTCGGTCAGCACCAGCCTCAACAGGTAGCGGTTGGCCGTGATCTGGCCGGTCCCCTCCAAACGTCCGGCGAGATCTTCGAGCGAAAGCGACAGTCCTGGCGGGGGAGCAACCTGGACGGCGTTGCGGCCGCACAGCACGGTGGTCTCGGTTCCTCGCTCCCCCTTCAACCAGATCCGCTCACCCCCGACACATGCCGGGCAATCGGATCGATCACGCAGATCTCCGATGCCCATATGGCGGTAGGTCCCGTCCCAGACGTCGACGATCGTCAACACGCGTTCGACCTGGTCGGGGTGTCCGGCAAGGATCTTCAGTGCGGCGACCGTCTGCAGCGAGGCCACCACGTTGATCGCGGCTCCCAGCACTCCCGCCGTATCACATGTCTCGGCCGCTCCCGGGGGCGGCACGTCCTCGATCAGGCACCTCAGGCAAGCCGATTCGCCGGGAAAGATCGCCATCGTCTGCCCGTGGCTGCCCACGCAGCCGCCGTAGACCCACGGAATGCCGGTCTCCAGGGCTGCGTCGTTGACCAGGAACCTCACCTCGAAGTTGTCGGTGCCATCGACGATCAGGTCGATGCCGTCGAGAAACCTCAGGATGTTGGTGTGGTCGATGTCGGCGACGATCGGTTCGAGCGTGATGTCGGAGTTGATCCGGGCCAGCTTCTCGACGGCCGCCACCGCCTTGGGCATCCGGCCGGCCACGTCGTCCTCGTCGAAGAGCACCTGCCGCTGGAGGTTGGAGAGTTCGACGAAGTCGCGGTCGACAATCCTCAGGAAACCCACGCCGGCCCGGGCAAGACTGTCGGACAGCACGCTGCCCAACGCGCCGCAGCCGCAGACCAGCACGCGGCTGGCCAGCAATCGCCGTTGGCCGTCCTCGCCGATGCCGGGCACCAGCATCTGGCGACTGTACCGCTCCAGGTCATCGCTCATCGTCAACTCGCCTCCGCTCACCCCCGCCTCGCGTCTCGACTGTAGCCTACCCACCAGTCGGCCTGCAAACCGTGTCGTCCGACGTGCGTCGCCTGAGGCGATCTGTCATCATCGGACGGCACGCTGGAACCAGGAACATCAACGATGAGCGGCCCCAGCCTCGATGCCCCGTCGCCGGCTCACTCGCCTGCGAGCCGAAGCCGAACGCTGGTGCTGGCCGCGGTGATCCTGATCGGAGTCCCGCTGGGGACCATCAGCTGGCTGAGCAGCCTGTCGGAGGACAACGGGGGATTGGTCGCCTGCCAGGGCAGCATCCGCGTCGATGGCCAACCGCTGACCTCCGGAACCGTGATCGCCCGTCGCGAAGACGCGGCCGATGGAGAATCGAACGTGACGGGCACGATCGACGCCAGTGGCCGGTTTCGGTTCACCACCGACGGACAACCCGGAGCCGTGGTGGGTTTTTATCGCGTGACGGTGGTCGCCGGCGCGACAGCGGGCGGAATCGGGATTCCCAAGGGGGAGCAGGCGATGGAGACCACGAGGCTGTCGATCGATGTTCAGCCCGAGGCCCGTTTCAACATCTTCACGCTCAACATCTCCGTCGAACGCTAGGCAGCCTCGGCCAGCGATTCGTCGTCCGCCTCGGGATCCGGAACCTCGTGCCCGGGTGGCACCGTCGGCCTCGGGACACCGGTCAACTCCACCGCGTGCTCGTTGAGATCCTCGACCGCCTGCTGGACCATCCGAACGTAATCGGCGAGTTCGTCACGGCCAATTTTCGGCGGCACGTGGATCGGTTCTCCGTAGATCATCCATGTTCGCCCGAAGGGAAACGGCACGATCATGTCGGTCCAGCTGCCGCGGATCAGGAAGGTGTGACTGGCCGTGCACGCCACCGGCACAACGGCCAAGCCGGTCCGCGAGGCCAGGTAGACGACGCCCTCCTTGAGCACCCGCCGCGGGCCGCGGGGGCCGTCGGGAGTGATCGCCATGTGACGCGTCCGGGTCAGCTCCATCGCCTGCCGCAGGGCCCGGGTGCCACCGCGCGACGACGAACCCCGGACGATGGCCATCCCCATCGCCCGAAAAGCGCCCGCCACCAGGGCCCCGTCTCGATGCTGGCCGATCAGGGCCGACAGGTGACGGCTGCGCCCGGCAAATCCACCGAAGAGCAACTGTTCGTGCCAGCCGCAAAACAGGAACCGTTCGCTCGGATTCCGCCCGTAGGGATTACCTCCCCGGTGAGCCGTCCTCACGGTCAACCGCTGAGTGAGGAACAGAAATCGGATCGTCCAGCCCAGCACCCATCCAGCCGCAAAGGCCAGCCGCGACCGCAGGCCGCTGTTGAACCGCTTCAGCACGAGGTGACTCCGGGGGACACGATCGCCGGATCGCATTCTAGTCACACCGCCGAGGAGGCCAAGACGAGTGTGCAGCAGGCGGCACGGGAGCGGGCAACCTACCGCGCCTTGTAGCGCTTTGGCTTGCCCTCGGGGCCGATCTGAACCGTGTACCTCTTGCCGCCCGGCGAAACCCTCGCCTTGACCCACACGCCCTCACACCCCTCGGTCTGACCCCCGTTGGCGATGAACTTCGCCGGAGTCTGCAGCTTGGGTCCGAGCTTGACGTTTCGGTGCAGTTGGTAGAGCGCCTTCAGGGATTTGCACTCGCGCAATGTCTTGATCACGCTCTCGGCACCACCCTTGGTCGGCCCGTTGCACATCACCGCCACCCGCGGATCAATCGCTCGAACCAGCACCGGGTTGTTGCTCGAGGGCAAACCGTGGTGGGTCACCATGAACATGTCGACCCGGCCGATCGGGTTGTTCGGCGTCATCAGCTTCGCCTCGATGTTCCAGGTCAGGTCGCCACAGCAGAGGAAGCGGAACTTGCCGAACGTCAGCAGAAAACTGAGACTGGCCGCGTTGTCTGACTTGTCCTCGGGCAAGGGCTTGTGCAGCTTGGCGTACGGATTGGGCTTGCCCGTGTTGGGGATCACCCCACGACTGGCTGTCACGATCTGGATCGAATACGGGGTCTTGCCCGACTTCAGCGGCAGCTTGTCGCCGGCCTTCAACGCCTTCGACTTGTTCTGGGACGCCGAGCGATAATCGGCCACACGGGCCACGAACTGGGCGTCCTCGGTCAGCACTTCGGGGATGCCGCGATCCCAGAAGTTCTTGATCTTGATCTGGGTCGACAGCGCCGCGTGGTTGCCGTAATGGTCGCGGTGCCAGTGGGTCACCGCGGCGTGGTCGATCTGTTTCAACCCCGCCACGTCGCGGACGACGTGCAGGATCCGCTTCAGGTCACGGCCGTTGTTGTCGGGATAGCCAGAATCGATGACCAGCGACTCGCCCGAGGGAGACACGAACAACGTGCAGGCTCCGCCCTCGACATCAATGAAGTAGATGTCCAGGTGCCCACCCTTGTCGGCTGCGGACAGGGATGGAGCGGAGACCGGCAGCAGCATCGCGACGGCCACCAGCATCATGACGGCGGTCCCTGAGACGGGAACGAATCGGGGCGAGGATGTCGAGTTGATCGGGGTCATGGCGGTGCTTCTTTCGGTTCGACCTGGGTTCGATTTGGGTCCGGTCCCGGTCCGGCGGTCAGCCTCGCCGGACCAGCCAGCATATCGACGCCCCACGACGATTTCACCCGTCGTGGGAAGCCGATTCGTCCGGGGACCCGCCCTCGCCGGACGCCTCGTCCACCTCACCCTCGGCGGCGGCGGCGGCGTCCTGCTCGCCGGCGGCGTCGCTCGATTCCTCTTCGCTGTCCGGAGTCTCATCGTCGGCGGCACCCCAGAGGAGTTTTCGCAGAGACAGGCGGCCCAATTCGGTGTTGAACATCCCGATCAACGCGTGCAGGCAACAGGCGACGATGGGACCGATGAACACACCCCACAGCCCCATCTCGTGCACCCCGCCCAGCACGCTGACGAACGCGAGCAGCGGGTGCAGCTTCGTATCGCTGTGCAGCACGTGAATGCGGATGACGTTGTCGAGCGTCCCGATGACTGCGATACCGAAGAGCGACAACAGGATGGCACCGACAAGATGATCGTTGAAGCCCAACCAGATCGCCACCGGCATCCAGACCAACCAGGCGCCGGTGATGGGGACCAGGGAGGTGAGCGTCGAGAGGATGAAGAACAGGAAAAAATGCCTGAGCAGGTCCGATCCGATCGATGCGCCGACGATCCACAGGGCCGCGGCGGTCAACAGGCCCTGGACGACGCTGGCCAGCAACGTCGCCGAAACCACGCTGCGAACGACCGTCTCGAACTCGTGGAGCAGCTGCTTCTGGTAATCGTGGTTGAATGGGAACAGTCGAACCGCAGCGGCCAGCAACGTGGGACCGTCGGCCAGGAAGTAGTACAGCGCGATCCCGAACATCGCCGCACTGATGACCATCCCGATGATGCTGCCAACCCAGCGGCCCAGGGTCGTCCGGGCAGCCCCGCCGCTGCGGTCGGCCAGTGCTCGCAACGCTTCGGACAGTGACCGTCTCAATCCCCCCCGGTCCGACGAAACCGCCGATCCGTCAACTGATCGATCCGGGTCGGCAGACGCCTCGACCAGGCCCCACTCGGCCGCCAGGTTGTTGATCCGGTCCAACTGCACATTCCACTCGGCAGTCCCGATCGACTCCTGGGACACCGAGTACAACTGCAGGGTCGCCACCAGCACCCCCAACAGCAACGGCACGAGGATGATCACCAACACCGTGGCGGTCGTCAGCCCGGCCGCCAACCGGGGCCTGCCCGCCATCCGCCGCAGGAATCTCGCATGAAGCGGCTGGCAGAGAACCGTGACCACGCCGGCCAGAAACAGCGGCAGTATGAAGGGGGCGACGACCTGGTAGAACGTGACCCCCAGGAAGACGATCAGGATCAGCAGGACGCCGAGAGAAACCAAGCGGACCATGACGGTGTTGTACACCGAGCCGGCCGAACCGTGCCAGAGACCGGCGACAACTAATTCGAACCCACCACCGACAGCACCGGCCGCGGCTCGGACAGACCCAGATGTTCATCGATCAAAGCCAGTCGACGAGCGATCCTCGCGTGCTGACCGGCCAGGCGTCGATTCCACTCGGCCACGTGTCCCCGGCTGTCACCCCGTTCATCGGTCTCGATCTCGGGCAACCTGAACAGCCTCAACAGGGCTGACTCGACACTGCCCGTCCGCCGACCGCCCGGACCCCACTCCATCCCCGTGCTCTCCGTCTGCATCCGTCACTCCCCAACTCTCGGAAATAGCTCGCTTCGGACCACCGTTCGGCCGATGACAACGGCCCGCCGGAGAATCCTGGCCCCGTTTGCCGCCGGGACTTTCAAGATCGACCTTTCCGGTCAGTGAACTTGAGCAATCTGGGCCCAAAAACTCAGATTAGAGAGTATCGGGATTCTGCGGGACTTGAAGAACTTACGTAATCACTAGTGGATTGGCCAACGGCCGCAGATCGTCCAGTGCCGGTCGGAACTGGCTCGTACGAACTCGGACCGGCCCCCACAGGCCGCGACCATTCGGCGGGTTTCTTCGAGCGTCAGCGCTGCGTGGAACGACTGGTGAAACAACTGCCTGGCGTGCGGGGATTCACTGCCGGCATATTCCTGGACCAGTCGATCGACGGTGGCCGCGTCATCGGGTCTCATCAGGTCGCGGACAAACAGCAGCCCACCGGGCTTCAGCACGCGGACCATTTCGTCCAGCGCCCCGGCGGGTTCTGCGATGTGGTGAATGATCGAATTGGAGACGACGGCATCGAACCGGCCATCATTCCAGGGCAATGCCTTGGCATCGGCCTGCTCGATCTCCACGGTCTCTGCCACCCCGGCCTCGTCCACGTTTCGCCGGGCCAGCTTCAGCATTTCCCCGGCGAGGTCGACCGCCACGATCCGACAGCCGGTTCCCCGCAGCGCCAGTTCGACCGGAATCTGTGCGGTCCCGGTACCAAGATCGACCAGTCGAGCGTTGGCCAACGGAACGGGTGGATCTACAGAGAGCTCATTCCAGGCGACAAGGAACTCGTCGACGAAGGCATTATTGACCGTCGAGTGATCCATCCGATCGTAATCGGCGGCATCCTCGACGGTGTCCATCACCTCGGGTTCGAGAGTCCGGGGCAGCATGTCCGCGTCCGAGCTATTCGTCCCCGTCCTCGTCGGTCGATTCTCCCGATCCCACCGCCGCCATTTCCTCGTCCTCGCCGTCGGTCTCTTCTTCGACCAGCGTCCCCACGAAGTCGAGTTGTTTCTGGTCACCGACTTCCTTGACGCTGACGGTGATCCGGTTCTGCCCCTCGAAGGCACCGCGGAGGATCTCCTCGGAAAGCGGATCCTCGATACAGCTCTCGACGCTGCGTCGCAGCGGCCGGGCACCGTAGTCCAGGTCCCCACCCTTGTCGATCAGGAACTCGCGGGTCTCGTCGGTCAGTTCCAGTGTCAGTCCACGGTCGGCGAGCCGTTCGTAGACCTTGGCCAGTTCGATGTCGACGATCTCCTTGAGGTCTTCTCGGGTGAGTTGCCGGAACACCACGACCTCGTCGAGCCGCCCGAGGAATTCGGGTTTGAAGAACCGCTCGATCTCCTGGGTCAGCCGTTCCTTCATCTTCTCGTAGCTGGTATCGCCGTCCTTTTTTCCGAACCCGAAGGGTTCAGCGAGGATCGTGCTGGCCCCGGCGTTGGTCGTCATGATCAGCACGACGTTCTTGAAGTCGACCTTGCGTCCGAAGCTGTCCGTCAGGTGGCCTTCCTCCATGATCTGCAACAGCATGTTGTAGACATCCAGGTGCGCCTTCTCGATCTCATCCAGCAGCACCACCGCGTAAGGCCGCCGTCGAATCTTCTCGGTCAGCTGCCCCCCCTCTTCGTAGCCGACGTATCCGGGCGGCGCCCCGATCAGCCGGCTGACGTTGTGCTTCTCCATGTACTCGCTCATGTCGATCTGGATCAGGGCGTCCTCGTCCCCGAACATGAATTCGGCAAGCGTCTTGGCGAGCAGTGTCTTGCCGACACCGGTGGGCCCGGCGAACAGGAACACCCCGGTGGGCCGCTTGGGGTCCTTCAGCCCGCTGCGGCTGCGTCGAACGGCCTTCGAAACCTGCTTGATCGCCTCGTGCTGGCTGATCACCCGTGTATGCAGTTCGTCTTCCATTTTCAGCAGCCGCACGGCGTCTTCGCTCGAGAGCCGCGTCAGCGGAATCCCGGTCATCTTAGCAACGACCTCGGCGACGACCTCGGCATCGACCACCCCGTCAGTCTGCTCGCTCTTCTCGCGCCACTCGCGGGTCAACTGCTCACGTTTCTTCTTCAGCTTGTCGGCCTGGTCGCGGAGGCTGGCGGCCTTTTCGAAGTCCTGGTCGGCAACGGCCTCCTCCTTGGCCTGGTTGAGCCGTTCGGTCTCTTCCTCGAGTTCCTTCACGTCCGGCGGCCGGACCATCGACTTCAGACGGATCCGCGCCCCGGCCTCGTCGATCACGTCGATCGCCTTGTCAGGCAGGCAGCGGCCGGTGATGTAGCGACTGGCAAGTTCGACGGCCGATTCGAGTGCGTCGTCGGTGATCTGTACCCGGTGGTGCTCCTCGTACCGGTCTCTCAACCCCCTGAGAATCTCGACGGTCTGTTTATCCGTGGGGGGTTCGACGAGCACGGTCTGGAACCGCCGCTCGAGCGCCCCGTCCTTCTCGATGTACTTGCGGTACTCGTCGAGCGTCGTGGCACCGATGCACTGAAGCTCTCCCCGTGAGAGCGCGGGCTTGAGCACGTTGGAGGCGTCGATGGCCCCCTCGGCTCCGCCGGCCCCCACCAGAGTGTGCAGTTCGTCGATGAACAGGATCGTGTTCTTGGCGCGGCGAACCTCGTTCATCACCGCCTTGATCCGTTCCTCGAACTGGCCGCGGTACTTGGTACCGGCAACCATCATGGCCAGGTCGAGCACCACGATGCGGCGTTCCCGCAACAGGTCGGGCACAGTGCCGTCGACGACCATCTGGGCGAAGCCCTCGACGATCGCCGTCTTTCCCACGCCCGCCTCGCCGAGCAGAACCGGGTTGTTCTTCTGGCGGCGGCTGAGAATCTGGATGACGCGTTCGATCTCGTCGGAACGGCCGATGACCGGATCGAGTTTCTTCTGGCGGGCCAACTCGGTCAGGTCGCGACCGAAGCTGTCCAGTGCCGGAGTCTTGCTCTTGCCCGACTTGGACGACCCGCTGGCCCGCTCGCTGGTCTCGGCCCCCTCAAGCCCATGCCCGAGCAGGTTGAGCACCTCTTCGCGAACATCCTCGAGTTTCAGGCCGAGGTTCATCAGCACCTGGGCCGCCACTCCCTCCTGTTCCCGCAACAACCCCAGCAACAGGTGCTCGGTCCCCACGTAGTTGTGGTTGAGGTTCTTGGCTTCCTCGAGAGCGTACTCGATCACCTTCTTCGCCCGAGGCGTCTGGGGCAGTTTGCCCATGGTGACCATGTCGGGACCCGACTGGACAATCTTCTCGACTTCGAGCCGAATCTTGCGGAGGTCGACGTCGAGGTTTTTCAGCACGTTGGCGGCAACACCCGAGCCTTCCTTGACCAGCCCCAGCAGAACGTGCTCGGTGCCGATGTACTCGTGGTTGAACCGCTGGGCCTCCTGGTTGGCCAGCTGCATCACCTTCCGTGCCCGATCGGTGAAACGTTCGTACATCTGTCCCTCTCCGTCCTCGTCGGAATGTCATCTGTCATTGTAGGTCACCGACGATGGTGACAAGAACCGATCGCACCTCGGAGATCCGTCTCCCGGCTCCTTGCCGGACATCACAACCGCTACAATGCATCGGGATTCTAGTTCTCGTGCACCCCGGTGGCAAGATGCCCGCTCACCGTGGTCCGACGACGGGGGGAGAAACGACGATGATCCCGGGGGACTGGACCGAGTCGGCGGCACGTGCGCTCGCGGCTGTCGAACACGACATTCGGGTCGCCGTTCCCCGCGAATTGCTCTGGGCCCTGGTCGACCAGGAGTCGCGGGCCAGCGAAATCCTGGCCTCCGGGGGACTCGACGCCGGCACGCTGTCAGAGTGTCTGCCCCGAGTCGACGAAGATGGCGGCTCGAACGCCTCGGGCCTGGACCTGGTGCTCCACGAGGCGATCCGCCTGGCCGGGTTGGCCGGCCGGGTCGCCGAGGTGGGGACCGAGCACCTGCTGTGGGGATTGGCCCAGGCCGACGAGACAATCGGGCGTGTGCTGGCCGAGCACGACCTGCAGCCGGAGTCCCTGGCACCGGTGATCGAAGCGGCCACCGGAATCGAAACGACTCCCCTGGAAACCGACGAACGACTGGACCCGTTGCCGGCACCGGACGCCTCCACCGACACCTTCCGCGTGATGGATGCCTCGGCAAATCGTGCCCGCGAGGGCCTTCGGGTGGTCGAGGACATCGCCCGCTTCGTACTCGACGATTCGCACCTCACCGGTCTGCTCAAGCAACTCCGGCACGACCTGGCCACCGCCCTGGAGCCACTTGATGGGGGCCGCTTCCTGGCCGCCCGCGACACGACCTCCGACGTCGGCACGACGGTCACCACCGAACAGGAAAACCAGCGGGGGTCCCTGCGAGACGTGCTCGACGCGAACCTCGGCCGGGTCCAGGAATCGCTGAGGACGCTCGAGGAACTGGCCAAGCTCGAGCCGGCCGGACCCGACGTCATGGACCCGTCGCCGGCGGCTCGCTTCGAACGCGCCCGCTACGATCTCTACACGCTGCACAAGGCACTGGCCACGACACTCGAGGCGCGACGTCGGCTCGACGGACGCGACCTCTACCTGCTCGCCGGCGAATCCGGTTGCCGCGGCGGCATCGGCCCGGTGATCCGGGCGGCGGTGGCCGGCGGCATCGGTGTGGTGCAACTGCGAGAAAAGACGCTCGAGGACGCGGCGCTGCTGGACCTGGCTCGTCGTGTCCGCCGTTGGACCAGTGACGCGGGCAGCCTGTTCGTGATGAACGACCGGCCCGACCTGGCCGTGCTCGCCAACGCCGACGGGGTCCACGTGGGCCAGCAGGAACTGGACGTCCGCAGCGTGCGGCGGATCGTCGGTCCCGACCGGCTGGTCGGCGTCTCGACCCACTCGATCCAGCAGGCCCGCCAGGCGGTGCTCGACGGGGCCGACTACCTCGGCGTCGGCCCGGTCTTCCCCTCGCAAACCAAGTCGTTCGATTCGCTGGCCGGGCTCGACTTCGTCCGGGCCGTTGACCGGGAGATCACCCTGCCATGGTACGCCATCGGAGGAATCTCGGCCGAGAACCTCGCGGAGGTGGCCGAGGCAGGAGCGACGCGAGTGGCCGTGGGAGCAGCCGTCTGCGGGGCTGACGATCCTGAAGCGGCTGCCCGGGAACTGTGCCACGGGTTGACGAGAGACCCGAGCTGAATCCATCGGGATGCGGACAAGACGCCCCCCTCCTTGCCCGGATCCCGAACGGAAGAGCCGCCTACTTCTTCTTTTTCGTCACCCGGCTGGCGGCTTCCCACGAATCGAGCGTCACCTTGAGTGTGACGATCTTCTTCTGGCCATCGACAGTCCGACTGACCGTCAGGATCACCTTGTCACCGGGCCGGTGACTCTTGATCAGGTCGACCAGCTGCTGGAAGTCGGAAATCGGCTTGCCGTCGAACTTCTGCACCACGTCACCGACCTTGACCCCGGCCCTGTGAGCGGCCAACCCCGGTCGGACCTCCTGGATCTGGCACGGCATCGAAAACGACTTGACACCCAGGAGTGCCCGGCCGCGACGGACGACCATCAGCATCGGCACCGCGGCGGTCAGCGAGGCGAGTTGTTCATCGGAGGTGTCGGCCCCGTCGATGATCAGCAGCGATCTGAGCCGAGTCAGCCGACGGACGAACTTCAGGCCCTGGCCCCCCCCCTTCCACCCCTTGCCCAGCTGCAGGGTGACGATGGGGTGTCCGATCATCCTCGAGTTGTTCGGATCGACAACGTTGTCCTGGGCGTCCTTGAAGATCCCGCCGAGGCGGCGAACCTGTTCGACGGCACGCCGCTGCCTCAGGTCGGTGTGTGATTCGAGCACCTTGCGGGCCCGTCGAGAGACACTGCGCGGCCCCGTCTCGGCCAACCCCTCCAGCACCGACTCGCTGGAAGCCACCACGTCAAGATCCCGGGCGGTGTACATCCGCTCGAGCACCCCGATGGCCCGGGCGGCCACCTCCAGCTTGTCACCCCGCGCGGCGCGGCCCAGCAACGGCGCGGCCGCCGCCCCGGACCGGTAGAGTTCGCGGGTCGCCCGCTGCCGTCTCGCGAAACTGTGACTCTCCAGTTCGACGATCAACTCGCCCACTGGCCGGGTCGCCGCCAGGATCGTCCGGGGCAACGGCGGTGGGGGTGGGACGGCAATCCCCTCGACGGAACCGGTCAACAGGACCACCGTCAACAGCACGACCCCGAAGCTCCGCCGCCCCATCAGCTCCCTTTCCTCCTGGCTGTCGCCCATTGTGCCGCAAAGGCTCGACCCAACGCCATGCCAGTCCGTGAACCGTCCCGACCCGCCGACCCCATATCGGCCGATCCACTTCCTTGACGGTCCGCCGGAGCCACCCGTACACTCCTCGTCGACATGCAGGTCTACGTCAACGAAGAGCCGCGAGAAGTGGAGGCCGGGGCGACGGTGTCCTGGCTGGTCGAGCAACTGGGACTCGAACCGCGTTACCTGGCGGTCGAACGCAACCGCGAACTGGTTCCGCGACGCGAACACGCCGGCTGCATGCTGGTCGAAGGTGATCGACTGGAGATCGTCACCCTGGTGGGCGGCGGCTAGGCCTCGAGGGATCTCAAAGAAGGGAACAAGAACGGATGAGCGTTTCCGAGACACCCGATTTTTCCGCGGGAACGGCCGGTTCGGACCAGGCCGACCCCACGCTTGACATCCCGATGGTCCTGGGCACCCACGAACTCAAGGGCCGCCTGGTCGTCGGCACCGGCAAGTACGCGACCTACGAGTTGATGCAGGAGTGCCTGGAGGCGAGCGGGGCCGAGGTGATCACCGTGGCGGTGCGTCGCGAACGGCTGGTCGACGCCGACGGCCGCAGCATCCTCGACTTCATCGATCTCGCCCGCTACACCATCCTCCCCAACACCGCCGGGTGCTTTTCGGCCGAGGACGCCGTGCGGGTCGCCAGGCTCGGTCGCGAGATCCTCGAGGGTCTCGAAAATCCCGGCGCCGACTGGGTCAAGCTCGAAGTGCTCGGTGACACCCGCACGCTGCTGCCCGATCCGGTGGCCACGCTCGAGGCCACCAGGCAGCTGGTCGACGAGGGCTTCCAGGTGCTCTGTTACACCTCCGACGACCCGATCTCGGCCAAGCGGCTCAAGGAAGCCGGGGCCACGTCGGTGATGCCGGCCGGCAGTCCGATCGGCAGCGGCCAGGGCCTGCTCAACCCCAACAACATCCGCATCTGCCTCGAGTACCTCAAGGAAGATGACCCGGACTACCCGGTGATCGTCGACGCCGGGGTCGGTACCGCCAGCGACGTGGCCGTCGCCATGGAACTCGGCTGCGACGGCGTGCTGCTCAATACCGGCATCGCCTCCGCCGGCGACCCGCTGCTGATGGCCCACGCCATGCGGCACGGCTGCCACGCCGGTCGACAGGCCTTCCTGGCCGGTCGCATCCCCAAGAAGCTCTACGCCACCGCCTCGAGTCCCGAGGTCGGTGTGCTGGGAGCACCCGGGCGGTCCTAGGCCGCTCCAATCTCCAGCAGCACCTTCCCACCCCGGCCAGGTGTCTCGGACGCCGTCACCGCGTCGACCACCCGCTCGAGTGAAAATGTCTCGCCGATCTCCGAGTCGAGCACGCCGGCGGCGACCAGGCGGGCCACGGTCTTGATCAGCCTCAGCTTGGCCAGCAGCCCCTGGCTCGCCAGCCACGGCCCCAGCCAGAAACCCTCGACGGACGCCTCCCGGGTCATCAGCTCACGAGGCGAAAACTCCAGGGGACGCTCATCCAGGGTCCCATAGCAGAGCATCCGGCTGCCGCGGCCCAGGCAACCCAGGACCACCGACCCCAGCGGGCCGCCCACCGGATCAATTACCGCCGACACCCCGCCGCCACCGGTGATGTCATCGACCACCTGCAGCAGTTCCTCCCCGGACTGCTCGTCGACACGGAAGGACAGCACGTGATCGCCGCCGAGTTGAACCAGTTCCTCGATCTGCTCGTCGCGGCGGACGATGTTGATCGTCTTGAAACCCAGCCTGCGGCCCAGCCGGATCACCATCCGTCCCAGTTGACTGCCAGCGGCCGTCTGCAGCAGCCAGCCCCCGCGGGGAATCTGCAGGACCCGTTGAACCATCACGTAGGCGGTGACCGGATTGATGAAGAAAGTGGCAGCCTGTTGTACCGACAGCGAGGTGGGAACGGGTACGACCTGCCTGGCGGGCACCACCGCCTGCTCGGCCCAGTTGCCGGTGATCGAGTTGAGCACCACGACCCGCTTGTGGCGTCGCAATGCTCCCAGCAGCCCGCCACCGCTCTCCTCGACCACCCCCACACCCTCGTAGCCGGGCGTGAACGGCAACGAGGGCCGACGACCGTAGGTGCCTCGGATCGTCATCACGTCCGAGGGATTCACGGGGCTGGCAAGCATCCGGACTCGGACCTGCCCCGGCTCCGGCACCGGTGTCTCCAGTTCCTCGACCCGCAGCACCTCGGCCGGTTCGCCGAAACCTGTCATCTGAACGGCTCTCATGATGCCGACAGTTCTACCGGGCCATCGCCGGGCTGCCAACCGAGCATTGCCGTTGCGTCGCCCCGCCCCCGACACTATTCTCCCGCCGCGCACGAAGGCCTCCGCCACGTGCCTCTCTCGCGACTCACTCCCAGCGACCACAACACACCGCGACCACGCGGCGGCCCGTCCCGACCGGCCCGTCGACCGATCCCCTTCTGCGCCCGTTCCCCACCCTTTCTCCAGCATCATGCTCCGCCTCGGAATCGTCGATTTCGACAGTTCGCACTGCGTCGAGTTCACTCGACGGATCAACGGCACCGGCGTGCCCGCTGACCAGTGTGTCGAGGGCGGACGGGTCGTGCTGGGATGGCCGGGGACCTCGGAGATGGCCCCGGAACGGATCGAGAGATTTCGGCCCGAGATCGAGACCCTCGACGTCGACCTGGTCGGCGACCCGTCCGAGATGCTCGACCAGATCGACGCCGCACTGGTCCTCTCGCTTTCGGGAACCCCACACCTGGATCGCGCCCGGCCGTTTCTCGAAGCGGGACTGCCGGTGTTTGTCGACAAGCCGATGGCGTGCCGGTTCGAAGACGCCCGGGAGATGTTCCGGCTGGCCGGAGAAGCCGGCGTGCCGTTCTTTTCGGTTTCGGCAATGCGGTTCTGCGAGGAAGTGATCTCGTTTTGTGACAACCGCGAGGGCCTGTACGGACCGGTCCACGGCGCGGTCAGCTTCGGACCGGCATGGCGAGCCGAAGGCAACCCCGGGCTGTTCCACTACGGGATTCATCCGGTCGAAGTGCTCTTTTCGGTGATGGGTTCCGGGTGCCGGACCGTGACGGCGCACCACGGCGAGGGTGCCGACGTGGTGGTTGGCACGTGGGACGACGGACGCCAGGGCACCGTCCGCGGCGGTCGCTCGGGAGCCACCGCCTACGGCTTCACAGCCTGGTGCGAACACGCCGTCATCCAGCAGAACATCTCGACCCGCTTCGCCTACCGCAACCTCTGCCAACACATCGTCGAGACGCTCTCGGGAAACACCCCACCCCCCGTCTCCCCCGAAAACACGCTCGAGGTCATCGGCTTCATCGAGGCGGCCCTGGAAAGCGAATCGCACCACGGCCAACCGGTTCCCCTTCCCTCATGATTCTCTCAACCACCATGCCTCCAAAAACCTCCGCCGTTTCCGTCGTCCGACTGCTCGGCCTGGTGTTGTTCGCGGTCACCGTCACGCCGGCGACCGCCCAGGAATTCGGCGTCTACACCAAGGTGTTCAACATCGCCGGGGCCAAGGACAAGGCTTCCCCCGAGGTGATCGTCCGCAGCCTGACACTGTTCCGATCGGGCAAGGCCTACGACACGATCCATTCGGCGGGCGAGGTGACTGTCTTCGAACCAAACCGACGCCGGTTCGTGATCATCAACGGCCCTCGCCGTCTGGCAACCGAGGTGGGATTCGACGAGATCAAGTCGGCGTTGAAGAAGGCCGAGAAGACGACGCGAGAGTACGTGGTCGAGTTGAGACGCAAGGGCGACTCCAAGTCGCTGGCAGCCGCGTCGCCGCTGCTCGGACAGCTCAACCCGGACTTCAGCGAACAGTTCGACCTCGGCACGTCCACCCTGCTGTTGTCCGGCCGCGGGTTCCACTACCGCGTCAACTGCACCAACACACCCGACCCGGCCAGCATCGATCGCCTCGCCTTCGACGCCGCCCGCCGACGTTATCTCGAATACACCGACTGGACAGCGATGCTCAACTACCTGCTGCATCCCCGCGCACTGTTCCCCGCCCCGCGAGTGGCACTGAACCGGAAACTGAAATCCCGCAAGCTGCTGCCCCTGACCGTGGAACTCCAGGACAACTCCAACACGGGGTTCCACCTGCGGGCCGAGCACCAGTTCCACTGGCAACTGACCGGCAAGGACCGTGACGACATCCGTCACTGGGAGTCGCTGCGAAAGACAAAGAAACTCCGGACGGTCAAGTTCAACGAGTACCGCCGGCGGCTGGTCAGCGGCCGCTGATCCGGCCGGGTCGGTCGGCGTGTTGTCGCCGCTGGCGAAATTGGTAAGAATCCAGACACGTCACCTCCCGAGCGACCATCACGTATGCAGGTCACGTTGGCCAATCCCCGCGGCTTCTGCGCGGGCGTGAACATGGCGATCGACTGCCTGGACGAGGTGATCCGGATATTCGGATCCGCGATCTACGTCTACCACGAGATCGTCCACAATCGGCACGTGGTCGAACGATTCATCGCCCAGGGCGTGACGTTCGTCGACCGTGTCGAGGACGTTCCCGAAGGCTCGATCCTGCTCTTCTCGGCCCACGGCATTTCTCCGGAGATCCGCCGAATCGCCTCCGAACGTCGGCTGCAGACGATCGACGCCACCTGCCCGCTGGTGACCAAGGTGCACATGGAGGCGTTGCGGTTCGCCCGCGACGGCTACCACATCGTGTTGATCGGCCACGAGGGTCACGACGAGGTGGTGGGGACGATGGGTGAGGCCCCCGAGAGCATCACGCTGGTCGAAACGCCCGAGGGTGTCGATTCGCTTCCGTTCGGTCCGGACGAGAAGATCGCCTTCCTGACACAGACGACACTGTCGGTCAGCGAGGCCGGAGCGATCATCACCCGGCTCGAACAACGTTACCCCGGCATCGTCTCGCCTCCCAAGGAGGACATCTGCTACGCGACGACCAACCGGCAGGAGGCCGTCCGCCACCTGGCCGAGACCGCCGATGTGGTGATCGTGCTGGGCAGCCAGAACAGTTCCAACAGCCTGCGACTGGCTGAACTGGGCGGCGAGCGGACCGGCCGCGCCTACCTGGTCGACTCGGTCAGCGAACTCCCCGAGGGGTGGGATCGGGATGTCCAGCGGGTCATGGTCACCGCCGGAGCCAGTGCGCCAGAGGACGTCGTCGAGGACTGTCTCGAACATCTCAAGACCACCTACGGCGCCACGGTCGAGGAAGTGACCGTCAGCGAAGAGCACGTCCGCTTCCCGCTGCCGAAGGAACTACAGACACTGAAGTCACAGGACGACCGCTGACGCCGTCCTCGAACCGGTTCACTCGTCGATGGCCGGATAGGTGACTGCCGGCAGGCGGATCACGCGACTCGACCAACCCACCGACTCGGCGGCCTCTCCCTGGGCCGGTTCGTCGAACGCAAAGACCCGGAAACCCGGTGGAATCGCGTCGACCCGGGGAGCGTCCAAAAGCGGCGTGAACTGGACACCCGTCGCCGGAACCGTCAGGACCACCGCCCGACCCAGCGTGCCCACCGATTCCTGGTGGACGTGTCCGCAACTGACCACCCGCACCTGCGGCGACCGGATGACCAACTCGCAGAAAGGACCGGGGTCCCGGAGACCGATGGCGTCGAGCCAGGCCGAGCCGACCGAGATCGGTGGGTGGTGCTCGAACAGGATCGTCGGCTGGCTGGAGTGCTGATCGAGTTCCCCCGCCAGCCATTCGAGCATCGCCGGCTCGACTCGCCCGGGGACCTCGCCGGGAATGTGTGTGTCGATCCCGATCAACCGCCAGCCACCGACCGACTCGGAGAAACAGATCCCCCGGTCGGTCCCGCCGGCCCGATCGCCGAACACCTCCCGCAGCAACGCCCGGTCGTCGT
The DNA here is from genome assembly GCA_963582065.1 of Planctomycetota bacterium. Taxonomy (GTDB): domain Bacteria; phylum Planctomycetota; class Planctomycetia; order Planctomycetales; family Planctomycetaceae; genus UBA8437. Next base: position 34,218 of record CAUZRQ010000049.1, read on the forward strand.
GGTTGCCGGGCAGCACGTGACAGCGATCGAGCCACCCGTCGAGCAACCCGTGCACCGCCTGGTAGGTCTC
>CAUZRQ010000050.1:0-33884 GCA_963582065.1 Planctomycetota bacterium
CCGCCTCGGCCAACCGGATATTGCGTCGGATCCGCGAGTCGAAGATCTTCGCGTTGGCCCAGGGGGCGTGAGGATCGCTGGCGGCGAAAAACCCGGCCAGGTCATCGCTGATGTCGGCCGCCAACCGGGTACCGGTCTCGAACAGGCACAGCACGATACCGCTGACCTTGAGGTCGCGGTTCAGCCGCCGGGTGACCAGCGCGGTGGTTTCGAGCAGTTTCGAGAGTCCCTGGAGGGCGAGGAAGTGTGGCTGCAGGGGAATGAACACCTCGCGGACGCCGGCCAGCGCGTTGACGGTCAACACACCCAGCGACGGCGGGCAGTCGACCAGGCAGTAATCCAGGGGCCAACCGGATTCCAGTTCGGCCAGCGCACCCCGCAGCACCGTCTCGCGGCCCTCCGCCCTGGCCAGCTCTCTCTCGATGCCGGCCAGGTCGACATTGCCGGGAACGACCCACAACCTCTCGGTGACCTGTTGCCGGGTGTCGATCAGTCGGCGACGTCCCAGCATCACGTCGTAGAGGCTGGGAGTGCCCGGGGGAGTCTCGACGCCCAGGTGCAACGACGAATGGGCCTGGGGATCGAGATCGACAAGGCAGACGCGTCGACCGGCAGCGGCCAGGCCGGCGGCCAGGTTGACGGTGGTGGTCGTCTTGCCGACGCCCCCCTTCTGGTTCATCACCGCGATCGTCCGCACCGGTTCGTCTCGCTCGACGCACGACTCCCAGTCCCAAGCCGCGGCAGTATATCTCCACGGTCGCGACGGCGCGAAGGTGACTTAAGCCGACTGGATCTCGCGTCCCTCGACGAGCAGTTCCTCGAGACGGGTGACGCAGAGATCGATCGAGTGGACGGCTTGGATGAAGTTGGTGTGGGTCGAGGCCAGCGGGGCGTCTCTACGGAACTGCTCGGTCGCACGCCGCATCCGGCCGATCTTCTTGCCCAGCATCTTGATGTACCCGGCCGGGTCCTGCAGCCGCGTCTCCAGTGCCCGGGACGTGTCGAACACCGCCCGCACCACCACCATCAGCTCGGGGAAGTCCTCGACCTCCTCGCTGTGCTTGACGAACGTGCGGACCATCCAGGCGTGCGCCATGATGTCCTGGCACTCGTCAACGATCGCGGTCAGTCGGTCTTCGGTCGTCGCCACGTCACTCGTCTTCGCTGAAGGTCATCAACGTGGTCACCTCGCACCCGGCCAACGCCTCGCGACCCCCCAGCCCCAGCAACTCGATCACCACCGCGCACCCCAGCACCTCGGCTCCGGCCTCGACCAGCAACCGGTTGCACGCGGCGACGGTCCCGCCGGTGGCCAGCAGGTCATCGACCATCAGCACCCGGTCACCGGGCCTCACCGCATCGGTGTGCACCTCGAGAGTGTCCTCACCGTACTCGAGCTGGTAGGAGTGCGATCGGGTTTCGTGGGGCAGCTTACCCGGCTTGCGAACCGGCACGAAGCCGGCTCCCAATTCCAACGCCAGGGGCGCCCCGAACAGAAACCCTCGTGCCTCGACACTCGCCACCACGTCAACTCCGCCTTCGCGGTACGCATCGGCCAGCCGACGGATCACCTCGCCGTAGGCCTCCGGCGAGGCCAGCAGCGGCGTGATGTCACGAAATCGGATCCCGGGCACGGGAAAGTCCGGCACCGTACGGATGTGTTGCTTGAGATCCAGTCCACCGCCGCTGTCGTTCATCGGCCCGCGTCCTCGGTTTCTGACAATCCCCGCCGCGCTTCGTCGACCGCGTCGCCAGCGTACAACTCCACGATACTCTCCCACACCCGGCGGGCTTCCTCAATCCGACCGGCCTGGCGGGCCCGCCGCGCCCGCTCGAGTGCCGCCGCCGCCAGTTTCGACTCACCCGGCCCTCCGGCCGACCCCTTCCGCCACTCCTCCAGCAACTCGCGGGCCACCCCCGCCTCCGATTCCCATTCCCGCTGCCCCTCGACCAGTTCGAGCACCGACTCCAGGATGCTCACCGCCCGCACCCGGTCTCCCAGCCGCTCGTACTCCCTGGCCAGCCTCAGGAACCGCTCCACCTCGGTCGCGTCGCCGGTCCGCAACCGCTTCGCCGGTCGCGACCGTGACTCGACGGCCAGCTGCTCGATCCGATCCAGGTGGGGAGCCGCCGGCCCGCTCCAACGCTCCGGATCCTCGGCCACAAGTGGAGCGAGGTAGTTGTCACGAGCCGTCCGCCAGTCGGGCTCGGACAACTCGAGCAGCCGCACGCCCTCGGCAAACCGCTCTTCCGGACTCAGGCGACTCCACTGCCACAGCACCGTGCCGATTCCGACGACCAGCACCAGGGCGACGACCAGGCCGGCGGTACTGCTCCACCAGCCGGCCCACCGTCCCTGGCGTGACTGCCGTTCGATCTCGAACTTCATCAGGTCGCGGGCCAGCGTCGCCTCGCCCAATCCGCCGGCGACCGGCGACCTGCCGTCCGCCTGGGCCGTCACCGCGGTGGCCGGCATCGTCAGGTCACCGCTGTCGTCGATCACATCACCCATTCTCTCCGTCGGGGCCGCCTCATCGTGCCGGGCCAGCCGGTAAACCGCCGTGGCATCGTCGGCGTCTGCAGCCTCGATGACATCTCCGTCGGCAAGGGTGCCCTCGCCCTCGGACAAGGCCATCTTCCGGGGGATTTCCTGCAGACGCAGGCCGAGCACATACGCATCCGGATACCGCTCGTCGGGATCCTTCGACAGCAAGCGGCAGACCACCTCGTCGAGCCAGCGGGGGATCTCGGGCACGATCGACCGCGGCGGATCGAACTGCCCGTAGCGATGCTGCTGGATGATCTCGACGGTGCTCCGCCCCGAAAACGGCGGGCGGCCGGTCAGCATGCAATACATCACGGCGCCCAGCGAATAGAGGTCACTGGAACGGTGAGCCTTGCGGCCCTGGGCCTGCTCGGGCGACATGTACTCAGCGGTGCCGACGATGCCGCCGGTGGCGGTCAGCTTGCCGGCGGCGAAGATCTGGGCCACGCCGAAGTCGGTCAGCTTGACCTGGTCGTCGTCGGACAGCATCAGGTTGCCCGGCTTCAGGTCACGGTGGATGATCCCGGCGTCGTGAGCGGCCTTCAGGGCACGGCAGACCTGGACCGAGAGCTCGATCACCGTCTCCCAGCCAAGACGCTTCACCCGGTTCAGCCGATCGGTCAACGTCTCACCCTCGACCAGCTCCATTGCGTAGTAGTACGTCCCCTCGTGTTCGCCGCTGTCGAGAAAGCGGACGATGTGTGGGTTGGTCAGCTTCTGCAGCGAATCGATCTCGCGTCGGAACCGCTCGACCAGCCCCGGCTCGCGAGCCATCGTCGCCGAGAGCACCTTGACGGCCACCGGATCGGACATCTCGGTGTGAGAGGCCCGGTAGACGGTCCCCATGCCACCGGAACCCAGTTCGTCCTGGATCGTGTAGGGACCGATCGTGATGCGGGAGTCGGACATCGTGCTCGCCGGTGGGGCTGCCTTCTGGAAGAGGGAGTACTGGCCGATTCGAGTCTATGGTGCGACAATTCTGGCGGTCAACAACTGCTCCGAACTCTCACCTCGTATTTCCGCCCCGTGCCCATCAACGCCATCCTGCTGGTCGCTCACGGCAGCCGACTCGATTCGGCCAACCGTGATCTCCAGTGGCTGGCCGATTCGCTGTCTGCCCGGCGACCCGGCGACCTGGTCGAGACGGCCTTCCTGGAGATTGCCGAGCCGGATATCCCGACGTCCGGGGCACGATGCGTCGAGCGAGGAGCCGAACGGGTGCTGCTGGTTCCGTTCTTTCTTTCGCCGGGCCGCCACGCCTCGCTGCACCTGGCCGAACACCGCGACCGGCTGGCCGAGCGGTTCCCGAGGGTGGCCTGGGAACTGAAGCCGCCCCTGGGTCGACACGAGGCGTTGGTCGATGCAATCGTGGATCGGATCGAGGGTCCCGCTGCGGACCCGGCGGCTTCCTAGCGGCGGCCCTCGACCCAGGCCAACAGCACCGGCAGCAGCACCAGGTTGCCGGCCAAGCCGCCGAGCATCGCCACGCTGACCAGGATCCCGAAATAGACCAGCGGGATGAAATGTGAGAGCGTCAGCACGCTGAAGCCGACGACCAGGGCCAGGTTGGCCAGCACCACCGCGCGGCCGACACCGGCATGAGTCCGTTCGAGTGCCGTCGCCACGTCGTCTCCGGCGGCCCGGGCCCGGCGAAATCCCGAGATGTAGTGGATGCTCGAATCAACCGTCAGCCCCAGCGACACGCTGGCGATCATCGCGGTGGCGATGTTGACCGGCAGACCCACCCAGCCCATCGCTCCGATCACCAGCACGATCGGGAACAGGTTGGGCACCAGGGCCACCAGCCCGATCCACGGGTTGCGGAACGCCAGGGTCATCATCACGGTGATCCCGATCGCCGCCAGCACGAAACTGACCACCTGATCCCGCAGCAGACTCTCGATCAGGAAGGTCAACAGCACGTACAACCCGGTCGCTTCGACCGGTCGCTGTCCCGGTCCCCCGTCGGGAAACTCCTCGCGGGCGATCTCCTCGACCCGTTCGATCAACTCGCGTTTCCGCCCCGCCTGCTCACGTTCCAACGCCCTCAGCACGACCCGCATCCGGCCCGCCTCGGCGTTGTAGAGACTGCTGACGTATTCGGGTTGCGACTGGTCGAGCACCCTGAGCCGCTTCGCGAGCGTGTTGAGCAGCAGGGGAAACCTGGGGACCATCTTCAGTCCGTCGCTGAGCGGCACGACCTTGGTCAACCGTCGGCGGCCGTCGGCGGTCGTCATTTCGGCACCGACCTCGCGAAGCCGCTCGGCCAGTTTTTCGATCCGGTCGATCCCCTCCTGGTCCAGCTCGTCGGGCACCGGGAAGTTGACTTCCCAGTTGCCTGCTCCACCGAGCTTGGTCTCTACGAATTCCAGCCCACGGCGAATCGGGCTGTCCTCGCGGAAGTTCTCGCTGAAATCGGTTTCCACCTCCAGCCGGAACAGTCCCGCACCGGTGACCGTCACCACCAGACCGACCCCGACCAGCACCCGCGTCGGGTGCCGACGGATACTCCGGGCCAGCAATTCGAGACCGCGGACCAGTTGCCTCTCACCGGGCACCCTTCCGGGATCGACCAGGCGTCGGCCCAGCAGGATCCCGCCGGGCAGCAGCAGCAGTGCGGCGACCAGCACCAGCAGCGTCGCCAACGACATCATGATCCCAAAACTCCTGACCGGGCTGATGTTGCTCGACAACAGTGCCGCGAACCCGACAGCCGTGGTGGCCCCGGTCCAGAAGATGGCAGGTGCCAGTCGGCTCATCGTCCGACTCAGTGCCTCGACCGGTTCGTGGTCTTTCCTCTGCTCGCGGTAGTGCACGGTCACGTGGGTGCAGGTGGCAATCCCGATGATGGTGACCAGAGAATTGAGCATCGAACTGACCATGCTCAACTGCATTCCGCTTTGCACCAGCAGGGCCTCGGTCCACAGGATCGCCACGACGACGACCGCCAGCGGGACCAACACCCAGCGGATACTCCGAAACAGGACCAGGATCACGGCGGCCAACAGGCCCAGGGACCACCAGAACAGCCTCCGCCCGTCCTCCTCGACATAACGGAACATGTCGTGGACCTGCACCGGTTCGCCGACAACCTGGGCCGGGGGCTGGTGCCGGTCGGCCAGTCGGCGGATCTCGGCAAAGGTCGCCGCGCGTTTTCGGGTCGAATCGGCCCCGCTGACCGGCTCGAGCCTCAACACGATCGCCACCGTCCGGCGATCGGCACCCACCAGCACGCCCTCAACCAGCTTCAGTACCCGCCGCCTGAGCCCGGCGATGCGTTTCATCACCCGACCGAGCACTCCCGAAGGTTTCAGTGCCTTGGCCAGGTGCTGGGTGCTCTCGGCCTGGACCCCGTCGACCGCCCCCAGTTCCTCGGCGAACGCCTCAAGCCGCTCGGCGGCTCGGGGGTTCAACCGGCTCGACAATTCGGCTTCGTCCGCTTCGTCCGCTTCGTCCGCTTCGTCCGCTTCGTCCGCTTCGTCCGCTTCGTCCGCTTCGTCGTCTTCCGGATCAAACAGCTGAGTTTCTTCGTACGAGACGATCACGAACTCGTCCCCACCGAACAACTCGCGGCTGGCTCGGAAGGCGGCCAGGTGCGGATCGTCTTCGGCGTAGAGCGATTCGATCGACTGGTCGAATCGCAACTGGCTGGCCGGCGAGATCGAGATCACCGCAGCAGCGGTGGCCAGCAGCAGCCATTTCGTCCGATGTGCCAATACGTTGGCCAGCAGGCCGTCGAGCCAGCCGACACGGGATGATTCGGGCGGAGCCTGTTGCGGGTCGTTGGTGTCCATCGATCCCCGGCCCTGTCACCCGCGTCTGCAGTCATCGGTTACACTGGCATCCCTGTCGGAGCCAGTGGACGTACAGGATAGTCGCGGTCGGACCGACGGGCCAACAGGAGTCTACGTGACCGCACACCGTTCACACCTGCTGCCGCTGCTTTGGGTGGTGCTGTTGGCGCTGGCGGTTCGCCTTCCGGTCGCGGTTTGGCGGTTGGACTCGCTGGCCGACGATCGCGACCACTACCGCCTGCTGGCCGACGGGCTGACCGATGGTCGCGGCCTGGTTCATCCGGATCACGGCACCCCGACGGCCTACCGGCCCCCGCTGTATCCACTGCTGCTCGCCGGGGTCTCGTGGACCGGGACCGGCCGGGTCGGCGTGGTCTCGCTGCACCTGTTGCTGGGACTGCTGGCGGTCGGCGGGACCTGGAAAACGGCGGTTCAGCTGGGACTGGGCCGGCGGGCCTGGTTGCCGGCGGCAGCCGTCGGTGTCGACCCGTTGCTGGTCGTCGGTGCCACTTTGCCGATGACCGAAACGCTCTTCACCGCGCTGGCCGCCTGGATGCTGGCGGTCGCCAGTGCGACGCCGACCAAACGCCGTGGCCTGGCACTCGGCCTGCTGTTCGGACTGGCCGCACTCTGCCGGCCGTCGGTGTGGGCATTTGCCGTGGTGGTCATTTCGGTGACGCTGCTGGACCTGTGCCGGAGACGAACACTGCAACACTGGGTCCGCCACCGCGTGGTCCTGGCCGCCCTGCTGGCCGGAGTCGCCGTGACCACCGGCCCCTGGCTGGCGCGGAACCTGTCCGTTTCGGGCACTGCGGTGCTGACAACCACCCACGGTGGTTTCACGCTGCTGCTGGGCAACAACCCCGTCTTCTACGAGCAGGTGGTTCGGCAGCCACTGGGAACGACGTGGAATGACACGACTTCGGACCCCGGTCAAAGGCCGGCCGACTGGCGAGAGAACCTCGAGGAACAACTGCCGGTCCCGCCGCGGGGCGTCGCCGCCGAACGGCAACGTGACATCGAGATGTACCGGATGGCTGTGGCCAACATCGCCGATGATCCGCCGGGATTTCTGCGAGCGTGCCTGTTGCGAGTGCTGCGGTTCTGGACGCCCTGGCCGTTGGAATCGGCACCCGGGTCCGCATGGCCGGTCGCACTGAAATCGGCCGTCGCGGCGTGGTACGTGGTGACGCTGTTGGCAATGCTGCGGGGACTGTGGCGCAGACCCTGGCGGAGACGCCCCCAGTGGCGGGCTCCGCTGCTGCTCCTCCTGGCACTTTCACTGGTCCACGTGGCCTTCTGGTCGACAATGCGGATGAGGGCTCCGGTGATGCCGGTCGTCTTTCTGCTGGCCTGTGTCGGACTCGGCCGACAGCCGGTCGAACCCGTCACGAGAGATGATGCTCTCGAGGCTTATTGACACCCCGGAAAACGTGGACATATAATCCCGCCCCCGTGTCCGCAGCGGCCGGGGTCCACGCCGGAAAAATCCCGCAACCCGCGAGTTCCTCACGGTTTGAGTGAACAGGGCAGCCGCGGGAATTCCGGCCATTCGCCGAAAGGGACTGGATTCCATCGTGCCGGGCAGGAAGCCCATCCACGCCGCCCCCCGTCGCCGTCCGCATCCGGCCGTCACTTCGCCGTGCCGTCGCCTGGTCGCGATCGTCGTCGTGCTGGGGCTTGCGCCATCGGGAAGAACCGACGGTGCCGACCCGGTTCCGGCCGCCGACCACGTCACGATCTCCGCCGACTTCGGCTTCGAAACCGAGGGCCGTGGACTGGTCGACTCATCGGATGTCGTGATGCTGCGGCGGCGGGTCACCATTCGGCAGGCCGACACGGTGCTGACCGCCGGACAGGGAATCGTCTGGATCAGCCGAGCACGTTCGCCGAAGACGGGGTTTCGCGTGCTGGTCTATCTCGAGAACAACGTCCGACTCGAAGGCCCCGACCAGACACACAATCGCCCCGTCCTGCTGCACGAGTTGGCCGTCTCCGCCACCAAGCCGACCGTCCGGATCGTCCGCAAGCAGAAGAGCACCACGCCGTTCAATCGCGACCCGCTTTTCCGTCGTGCCACCGTCCGCCGCCAACGACGGCCCAACGACCAGAAGCTGGTCACCTACCAGGCCGAGACAGTCCCGGCTCCGATGGTCAATGACCCGCCACAGAGACTCCGGCGGGTGCAGCTGTTCCCGCGAACCAATCGCCCCTTCAACGTCACCACCGCCCCTTCGTCGGGGACGACGCCCAGCGAGAAGGTGGTGGTGATCACCGGGGGCGTGAATGTCGTGATCGACGGCGTCGCTCCCGACAAGACACAGGCTCTCTTCGGCTCCGAAACCGTCGACCTCTCGGCCGACCGGGTCGTGATCTGGACGCAATCCGACGACGACCAGCCAGTCACATCGCAACTCGTCCAAGCCGCCAAGAGGCCGTTCCAGGTCTACATGGAGGGCAACATCGAGTTGCGGTCCGGCGGCAACGTGATCCGGGCCCGGCGGGCACTCTACGACGCCAGGGAACACCGCGGACTGATGCTCGATGCCGATCTGCTGGCCGAACTGCCCGGGAGTCGGGTGCCGTTGAGAATCCGGGCCGAGCGGATCCGCAAGGAGGGCAAACACAGCTTCCACGCTCACAACGCCTGGGCCTCCGCCAGCCCCTTCGGCGTCCCCGGCTACCGGCTCGAAGCTCGTGACGTCTTCCTCAACCGTCGGAGCCTGCCCCGCTGGCTCGCCACACGCAGCGATGGCCGCAGCGCAAACCAGGTGGCCTGGATCCACTCGCAGAACAACCGGCTGTTGCTGGGCGAAACTCCCCTCTTCTTCCTTCCCAACCTGGCTGGACCCGCCGACGCGGATCTCAATTTCCCGCTGCAACGGGTCAAGTTTCAGCAGGACAACGTCTTCGGGTTCCAGGCCAAGACGACCTGGAACCTGTTCTCGCTGCTTTCGATCGAGCCAAGCGAGGGAGTCGACTGGTCGCTTCATGCCGACTACTTCACCGATCGGGGCCCGCTCGTCGGCAGCGGACTCACCTACGAACTCGAGGGATTGCTGGGAATGCCCGGCCAGGCCGAGGGATGGAGCAACGGGGCCTACCTCTACGACCGCGGCGTCGACAACCTCGGTCTTGACCGTCGGCAGCTCCGCCCCGATTCGCCCCATCGCGGACGGGGCCGGCTGATCCACCGACACGAACTGCCCGGTGGCTTCACGATCCGCGGTGAAGTTGGCTACCTGTCCGACCGCAACCTGCTCGAACAGTATTACGAAGAGGAATTCGACGAGCAGAAGGACCAGGACACCCTGCTGCGTCTCGAGCAGTTGGGCGAGAACACGGCCTGGACCCTACTGGCACAAACGCAGCTCAACGGCTTCGAGACCACCACCGAGTGGCTGCCGCGGGGCGACATCTACGTCTTCTCGCAGCCGCTGATGGACAACCTGCCCGGATGGCCGGCACTCAGCTGGTCGTCACACACCTCGGCCGGCTACGCCCGGCTTCGACCCGCCGACGCCCCGATCAACCCCACCGACCTCTTCGAACCGCTCGCCGATTCCGCCGATGTCGGCGGTGCCGTGCTGATGTCTCGCCACGAACTGTCTTTGCCGGTGATGTTCGGCCCCGCCCCACTGGTCCCGTACGTGATGGCCGAGAGTGCTTACTGGAGCGAGGGGATGGCGGGAACCGAAATCGACCGGCACCTCTTCAGCGGCGGACTTCGAGGCAGCCTCTCGATGTGGCGGGCCGACCCGGGCATCCGCAGCTCGATCCTCGGACTCAACGGGCTGGCTCACAAGATGACCTTCGAAACCGACCTGGCCTGGACCGAGACCACCCGGGGGCTGGGTGAGATCCCCCAGTACAACGCGATCGACGACAACGCCCAGGAACGATTCCGCTACCGGCTGCTGACCAACAGCTTCGGCGGCGTCCTGCCGACCGGGTACGACACCCGCAGCGTGGCGGTCCGCAACGGAGCCGGGCTGGGGCTGACCGCTCCCTGGCACGAACTGGTCGCCGACCAGCAGGCCATGCGGATGGCCTGGCGTCACCGCCTGCAGACGAAGGTCGGCGGCCCCGGCCGCGAACGGATCCGCAACTGGATGACTCTCGACCTGGAAGCCACCTGGTTCCCCAAGCCCGACCGGGACAACTTCGGCGAGGACTTCGGGCTGCTGGGAGCCGCCTACCGCTGGCACGTCAGTGACCGCACCACGCTGCTGGCCGATGCCTTCATGGATCTCTTCGACGATGCCCCCGAGATGTGGAACCTGGGGCTGTTGAGCCAGCGGACGGCACGGGGCACGCTGTTCGCCAACCTCCGGCAGATCCAGGCCGGGGCGATCGACAGCCAGATCGTCACCGCCGGGCTCAGTTACCGGATGAGTCCCAAGTGGGTCTCGACACTGGCCACCGCCTACGACCTGGCCGAAGACCGCAACCAGGGCCAGTCGCTGACGCTGACCCGCATCGGCGGCGACTTCCTGGTCCACCTCGGAGCCAGTTACGACAACAGCCGCGGCACGGCGGGGTTCCAGCTGTCAGTGGAACCCCGCTTCGGGGCCATGAACGCCGCCAACCCACAGTTGGGCCGCCTGCTGGGACTCCAGGACTAGGGCTCCTGGCCCTCCTCCCCGGACTCCGCCTCGCGGCGGTGCAGTTCCTCGTGCTCGTCGTCATCGGTCGGCCGGGTGTCCCGGCCACGCCCGGAGGTCAGCTCGATCCGATCGAGGAATTTCACGTTCGCACAGTCGTCCAGCTCGTCGGTGTGGCAGGCCGCGGGATCCTTGATCAGGAACCGAAACGGGCCGCCCTGTGCCGAGGTCATCGGCTGGCCCTCGACGGAGTAGACCAGGATGCCCTCGCCCCGGATCGGATCCAGCGGCACGCTGGCGGCAAAGTCGTCCTCGGTGGCGTGAAGTGTCAGGTAGCTGGCACGCTCGGTCGGCTCGACTTTGGCGAGAATCGATTCGAGTGTCACGCCGTCTCCGCTGCGGGTGGGATGAAACCGGCTGACGTCGCGGACCTGGTCGGACTCGGCGAACCCGGCAAGCGCCTCCTGGGTCAGCACCAGGGGGGACTGGACTTCTCCGTCCACGGTCAGCGTCGAGGTGGTCATCGGCCGGGTTCTCCAGAGAAGCAGGGTATCAAGAAGAAAGCACCCCGATCTGTCCTTCGATCGGGGTGCCAGGCGCAAGAGATTCGCCGGTCCTTCAGCTACATCCCATACTGTTCCCGCAGTTGTGACACAGGTAGCAGTTGCCGTTGCGAACGGTGATCGCTCCACACGAATCGCACGCAGGAGCATCGACCTGGAACTGGGCGAACTGCTGGCTGCGGACGGCCGACGTGTCGCCGGGGGCATGAGTGGCGACGATCTCGGCCACCGACTGCTCGATGTCCGCGATCGACGAAATCACCTCGGTCGCTGCGACCGCCGATTCGGTCGCGATCGGCACCGCCGCGTTCGGCTCGCCGTAACCGGGTTGGAAGTGAATCCCCAGCCAGCGGAAAATGTAGTCCACCACGCTCTTGGCGTTGGGAATCTCCTGGTTGCCCGTCCAGCCCGACGGCTCGAACCGCATGTGGCTGAACTTGCTGGTCAGGGCCTCGAGCGGAACACCGTACTGCAGCGACATGCTGGTCAGAGTGCCGATGGTGTCCATCAGCCCGCCGATCGTGCTTCCCTCCTTGGCCATCGTGATGAACAACTCACCGGGAGTACCGTCCTCGAACAGCCCCACGGTGATGTAGCCCTCGTGGCCGCCGACGGAGAACTTGTGGGTCAGCGACTGGCGGGTGGCAGGCAGGCGACGGCGAAGCGGTCCGGGCGACCGGGCGTCGGCCCGGCCACGGTCCCCTTCCTTGCTGGTCGCCAGAGGCTGGCTCTGCTTCGAGCCGTCCCGGTAGATCGCCAGGGCCTTCAGGCCCTGCCGCCACCCCTCGATGTAGGCCTCCTGGACATCCTCGACCGTCGAGTTCTCGGGCATGTTGACGGTCTTGGAGATGGCACCCGAGAGGAACGGCTGGGCGGCGGCCATCATGCCGACGTGACCCTGCCACGAAATCGACCGCTCGCCGTTGGCCGGCGTGAAGGCACAGTCGAAGATCGGCAGGTGCTCGGCCTTCAACTCCTCGGCCCCCTCGATCGTCTCGTGCTCGTCGATATGGGCCACGATCGAATCGACCGACGCCTGCTGGTAGCCCAGCACCTCGAGAGCTTCGGGCACCGTGCGGTTGACGATCTTCATCATCCCGCCACCGGCCAGCTGCTTGTACTTGACCAGCGCGATGTCGGGCTCGATACCGGTCGTGTCGCAGTCCATCATGAAGGCAATCGTGCCGGTCGGAGCCAGCACCGTCGCCTGGGCGTTGCGAAAACCGTGATCGCGACCGCTCGCCAGGCACTCTTCCCAGCACTCACGTGCCGCATCCTTCAGGTACGACGGACACGCATCGTCGATCGCCTCAACCGCGTCGCGGTGCATCTGCATCACGCTGAGCATCGACTCGCTGTTCTCGGCGTAGCCGGCGAACGGTCCGATGTTCGAGGCGATGTGGCTCGAAGTGCGGTAGCCTTCGCCGTTGAGCAGAGCCGTCAGCGCACCACAGATGCCCCGGCCGGCGTCGCTGTCGTAGGGAATGCCCATCGACATCAACAGGCTGCCGAGGTTGGCGTACCCCAGGCCCAGCGGACGGAACAGGTGACTGTTCTCGGCAATCGCCGGAGTCGGGTAACTGGCATTATCGACCAGGATCTCCTGGGCGGTGATGTAGATCCTCGCCGCCTGGCGGAACCGCGCGACGTCGAAGATCCCATCGGGTCGCACGAACTTCCGCAGGTTGATGCTCGACAGGTTGCAGGCCGTGTCGTCCAGGAACATGTACTCCGAACACGGGTTCGACGCATTGATCGGACCGGTGTTCGGACACGTGTGCCAACGATTGATCGTCGTCTCGTACTGCAGGCCGGGATCACCGCAGTACCAGGTGCCGTGAGAGATCTCGTGCATCATCTCGGCGGCCTGGTACGTCGGCCCCTCGCCCGAATTGTCGGTGACGCACCGGGTCGTCCAGGTGCCGTCTGACTCGACCGACTCCATGAACTCGTCGCTGACGCGGACCGAGAGGTTCGCGTTCTGGAACATGATCGAACTGTAGGCCTCGCCGTTGAAATTGGCCTCGTATTCGCCACTTTCGATCAGCGTGCGGGCCTTCTTCTCCTCCTTGGCCTTCGCCTGGATGAAGTCCATCACGTCCGGATGCCAGTCCTTGAGACTCTGCATCTTCGCCGCACGACGCGTCTTGCCACCCGATTTGACCACCGCGGCAATCTGGTCGTAGACACGCATGAAGGACAACGGACCCGAGGGGGTGCCGCCGCCGGAGAGCTTCTCGCGAGAACTGCGGATCGTCGACAGGTCGGTGCCGGTGCCCGAGCCGAACTTGAACAACATCGCCTCGCTGGTGGCGAGACGCATGATGTCCTCCATGTTGTCCTCGACCGACTGGATGAAGCAGGCCGAAGCCTGGGGGAACTCGTAGGACGTCTCGGGACGGCGGATCGACTTCGTCTCGGTGTCGAAACGGTAGTTGCCCCGCGAACCACCCACTCCGTACTGGTGATACAGCCCGACGTTGAACCAGACCGGCGAATTGAATGCACCGTGCTGGTGGAGGCACAGCCACGCCAACTCGCGGTAGAACCGCTCGCCGTCCTCTTCGCTGGCGAAGTAACCGTCCGCCTTGCCCCAGTCGGCGATTGTCCGTGCCACGCGGTGGATCACCTGCCGAACGCTTGTCTCACGCTCGCTCGTGTTCGGCTCGCCGTAGAAGTACTTGCTGACCACCACGTTGGTCGCCAACGGACTCCAATCGACCGGGATCTCACAACCGGTCTGTTCGAACAGCACTCCGCCGTTCTCGTCCTTGATCGATGCCGTACGCAATTCCCACTCGACTGTCTCGAACGGGTCGGTCTCGGCCGGGCAGAACTCCGAAGCGAACGACAAGGCCTTGCCCGTCGCCTGCTCGAGTCCCGTGTGCCCGTTCCCGTTCCCGTTTCCCCGATTCGCAGCCAAGCTCTCATCAAGACCCTGACCCACTCCGGCCCGCCCCTGGGCCAACTCGTTCGAACGTCCTTGCTCTCCAATACCCTTCGTTTCGTGCATCATGCACCCCTTCGTTGGTAGCTACTTTTTTCTCCAGTTGCCGGACTAGGGAATCTCGACAGTCGCCCCCCCAGCGGGGCCGGCCAAAAACGGAAAAATGCTGTCCAAATAAGCTACAAAAGTGTGGAATTGAACAGTATTTGAGCCATTTTTTTAGACTCAAATACCACAAGCTGTAGGGGACAGGAGTCCAAGAACACCCACATCTTGTGAACTGACGAGACTTGCCACTATAAATCGGCATTATGTTTTGTCAAGATGGTTTTTTTCAGTTTGTTTTTACCGATCTCTGACAATTCGTCGTACAGCTCCTGTCGTAGCACGACTTCTCCATACTTCAAGAAAATCGTCAGGACCGCGCTGCGGCACCCGGTCTGACCACCATTTTCAACTCCGAACATGTCCCACTCGAACCCCGAATTACCCGCCCGTTCGCACCTGCCTCCGTCTCCGACGACCGACGATCCGACCGCGTTGGCCGAGTACGGTCGGCTCGACCTGGTGGCTCGTCTGGTCGTTGAGGGTGACATCCTGGGTCAGCACAAGAGTCCTCTGAAGGGAGCGAGTGTCGAGTTCACCGAGCATCGGCAGTACCACCCCGGGGACGAGATCCGGCACATCGACTGGCGAGCCTACGGTAAGACGGGCAAGTACTTCGTCAAGGAGTTCGAAGACGAGACGAACCTCCGTTGCCAGTTGCTGGTCGACGTGTCGAGCAGCATGGCCTACGGCAACAGCACGCTCTCGAAGTTCGACTACGCCCGCCAGTTGGCCGCCGCCTTGGCCTACCTGCTGCTGGCCCAGCGTGACGCGGTGGGCCTGACAGTCTTCGATGACCACGTCCGGACCAGGCTGGCCCCCTCGACCCAGCAGGCACTTTTCGCCCAGGTCACCGACGCGCTGGAGAGGCTCGAACCGACCGACGAATCGTCCTCGGCCTTCGCCGGCGGCGTCGCCGAATCGCTTGGCGAAGTGTTGCCGACACTCTCACGACGAAGCCTGGTCGTGGTGATCAGCGATTTCCTGGACGACACCGACGAGTTGATCTCGGCCCTGGCCCGGTTTCGCCATGCCCGCCACGAGTTGATCCTGTTCCACGTGGTGGCTCCCGAGGAGATCGACTTTCCGTTCTCTCGACCGACACAGTTCCACGACCTCGAGCAGACCGCTCGCCGCATGCTGGTCGACCCGCACCGCGTCCGCGAACGCTACCTCCGCAACTTCACCCGGTTCTGCAGCAGGCTCGAACAGGGTGCCGCCGGCCAGGACGTCGACTACCAGCGGGTCACCACCAGCCAACCCTACGTCCAGGCCCTGGGCCGCTACCTCGCTTCCCGCTCACGCCGTCGCCGCGGGCGTTAGCCACCCACCCGCTCGAGGAACTCCCGCCCCAGTTGCTGCTCCAGCCGTGTCGTCTCCACGCCCAGCATCCCCCTCAGCCCGCGGTACGCCTCGGCCCGCTCGACCCGCCGCCGTTGGTCAGCCGCTCCCGGCTCGCGACGCACCGCCCGCAGCAGCACGTTCTTGGCCGTGTGCTCCATGTCGATGAACTCGACGACCCGCGTCCGGTACCCGCAGACCTCCAACGCCTCGGCCCGCAACGCATCCGTCACCAGCTCCGCCAGCCGCTCGTGCAGGATCCCGTGCCGGTGCACCGCGGCCAGGTCGTCGATCGCCAGCCCGTCGGCGAACTCATGCTGACAACACGGCACCGCCAGGATCACGCCCGCCTGCCAGCCGACCGCCCGGGCCAGGGCGTCATCGGTTGCCGTGTCGCAGGCGTGCAGCGACACGGCGAGGTCGACGGGTCCGTCGTGAGAAAAATCGGAGATCTCCGACTGGTGGAATTCGATCTCGTCCAAACCCATCCGCTCCGCCACCCCGCGGCAGTCGGCCACCACCTCGGCCTCGCGCTCGACCCCCACGATCCTCACCTCGCGACTCCGCAGTTTCTTCAACAGGTGGTGCACCGCAAACGTCAGGTAGCTCTTCCCACAACCGAAGTCCACCACCCGCAGCACGCCCTCTCCCGGCAGACACTCGACGCAGTCGTCAACCAGTTCCAGGAACCGGTTGACCTGGCGGAACTTCCCCTGCCGGGATGCCTTCACGCGGCCCTCGGGGGTCATCACGCCGATCGCCTCGAGGAACTCACACGGCTGTCCGTCGGGCAGCAGGTGCCGCTTGGTGCGATCGTGAGACGTCGAATCGGGGGGCCGTGTCGTGGCGGGACCACGTTGGATCTTCAACCGACCACCACGACCGACCCGCGCCGAAACGTCCTCGTGGGAACCGAACAGGTGCAGGTCGCGGTACAGGTCGGGAAACCACTCACCGATCCGGACCACCGCGGCGGCGGGTTCGAGATTCTCGTGAGCCTGCTGCCGGGCGGACTCGGAAGTGAACTGGTAGCGGGGACCGTCGGCCAACGTCACCGGCCGCACCACGACCCGCTCGGCCAACTCCGGGCGATCGCCCCGCCGACGACTCAGCACCACGCGGTGGCAGGCCGACTCGAGCATCGCGCTGCCGACCACCTCCACAATCTCGCTCACTCTCTCCGACACTGCTAGACTGCTCTCCCGGCACGCTCGATTCGAATACACCCCGGCGGCACCTCCGCCAACTCTACAGGTCTGCCCACCGCACCGGCAACGACTCACACCAGCGGAGACACCCGATGGGACTGAACCGCAAGCAGAAAAAACAGCTCGAGGTCGCTCGCAAGAAAATCGACAGCCTCCGCCTGCAGCTCTCCGGAGCCAAGACCCAGCCCGACGACCCGGCCGACATCCCGAGGCTCGAAGCAGAAATCGAACAGACTCTCGAGAAGATCCGGTCGCTCAAGAGTGGTGGAGACGGCAGGTGAGTCACACCGCATCGGGCCCGGACTCGCCAACACCGCCAACGATCTTCATCGTTCACCCCAGGGAACGCCGCAGCAAGTGCTCGGTGGAAGCCCTGCGAGGTCGGGACGGGTTCGTCTTCTGGACGTTCCCGAGCCAAGGGCTCGAATCGCTGGATGATTACGTCCGGCTGGGGATGGGGGGGCCGGTGATCGGCCCGGACGACGCCGACGGTGGCCTGCTGGTCCTCGACGGCACCTGGCGACTCGCATCGAAAATGGAACCCGATTACGCCGAGATGCCGGTTCGCAGCCTGCCCGAACTACAGACCGCCTACCCCAGGACATCGAAATTGTTTCGAGATCCCGCCGGCGGCCTGGCGACGATCGAGGCCGTGTGGGCCGCCTACCGGCTGATGGGGCGACCCACTGACGAGCTGCTCGATCACTACCAGTGGGCCGAGCAGTTCGTCGAAGCAAACAACGGTTGCCTGGACAGGGACTGGATCCGACATCGCCACCTCTGACCCCGGTTGCCCGCCAATCGTGGCGAGTGATACGATGGGTGTCGAGCCGGATCCCCAGAGGCTCTCTTCCACCACACCCCGGGATGTCACTCCCCATGCCACGTCGAACCGTCCTGTTCCTGTCGCTGCTGGCCGTGGCGTGGCTCTCGACTCCGACCGATGCTGCGCCGCCGACGGTCGACTACCAGAAGCAGATCAAGCCGCTGCTGGCCCGACACTGCAACGGTTGCCACGGGTCGAAGAAAGTCATGTCGGGATTCCGGACGGACGCCGGGCGACTGGCCACCCGGGGCGGCGACCGTGGCGCCGGAATCGTGCCGGGGAAACCCGACCAGAGCCTGCTGTTCCAGGTCCTCACGGGCACCGACGACGTCGAGCGGATGCCGTACGAGAAGCCGCCGCTGAAACCTGCCGAGATCTCACTGATCAAGGAGTGGATCATCCAGGGGGCCAAGTTCCCCGCCGACGAGAAGGTCGTCGGGGGACGTCGGACCAGCGACCACTGGGCTTTCCAGCCGATCGTGCGAGCGAAGCTTCCGTCTGTCAGCAACCCGGCGTGGGTCCGCAATGCGATCGACGCCTTCGTGCTGTCCCGGCTCGACAGAGAGAAACTCCGTCCGGCACCCGAAGCCGACCGGGTCACCCTGCTCCGTCGACTCAGCCTCGATCTGCTCGGCCTGCCGCCCTCACCCGACCAGGTCGACCTCTTCCTGGCCGACACCTCCCCGGGATCCTACGACCGCCTGGTCGACCGGCTGCTGGCCTCGCCCCGCTACGGCGAGCGCTGGGGACGGCACTGGCTCGACCTGGCCCGCTACGCGGATTCCAACGGATTCACCATCGACGGAGCCCGTTCGATCTGGAAGTTCCGCGACTGGGTCATCGATGCCATCAACGCCGATGTGCCCTTCGACCGTTTCTCGACCGAGCAACTCGCCGGCGACCTGATGCCCGGCGCCCGCATCGACCAGCTGGTCGCCACCGGTTTCCACCGCAACACGCTGGTCAACCAGGAGGGAGGGACCGACGACGAGCAGTTCCGCGTCGACGCGGTCGTCGACCGGGTCAACACCACGGGGGCCGTCTTCCTGGGCTTGACGGTCGGATGTGCCCGATGCCACGAACACAAGTTCGACCCGATCTCACAGCGAGACTTCTACCAGTTGTTCGCGGTATTCAACAACTGCGAGGACAACAACGACGCCGACGCCCTGGGCCCGAAGATCTCGGTGCCCTCGCCCATCCAGGCGTCCGAGAAGGCGCGACTGGCCGCCGCGATCATCTCGGCCGAGAAACCGCTGTCCGATCACGACAGGAAATTCGCCGCCGGGATGCCCGCGTGGGAAAAACGCCTGGCCACGATCGACGCGGGTTCGTTCACCATGCTCAAGCCCGCCAAGTGGACCACCGCCAAGGGTGCCGTCCTGACCCGCCTGGATGACGATTCGCTGATCGTCGACTTCAGCGTCCCGGCCAACGACACCTACACCGTCACGCTCGAAAGCGCGCTCGAATCGATCACCGCCGTCCGCATCGAAACGCTCACTCACACCAGCCTGCCCAAGAACGGTCCCGGCCGCGCCGACAACGGCAACTTCATTCTCAGCGAAATCACCCTCTCGGCGGCGCCGTCCGGCGGCAACGCCAAGCCGGCCCCGATCAAGATCACCTCGGCCGCCGCCGACCACTCGCAGGAGGGATACCCGGTTTCCAACGCGATCGACGGCAATCCCAAGACCGGCTGGGCGATCAACACCAAGACCGGTTCGCCTAACGTCGATCGCCAGGCGATCTTTTTCCCCGCCCGGCCGATCGCCCACGTTGGCGGCTCGCAGCTGGTGCTCACCATGGCCCACAACGGGGAATCCGCCAATTACCTGGTCGGCCGCTTCCGCGTCTCGGTCAGCGGCGCCGCCCCCGCCGATCTCAAGATCCCCGCCCCGATCCTGGCCATTGCCCGCACGGCCCGCGACAAGCGGTCCAAGGCCCAGCAGGTCCAACTGGTCGACGCCTACCGTGGAACCGACACCGGCCGCAATCAGCTCTCCGACGCCCTCATCAGCCTCAAGAAACGACTCGCCGCGATCAACAAGGCGATCCCCACCACGATGGTTCTTCGGGAGCGCAAGCAACCCCGCAAGACACACATTCACATTCGCGGAGACTTTCTCCGCAAGGGGGCTCGCGTGCTGCCGGACGTGCCCGAGGTGTTGCCGCCGATGAAGACCGCCGTCCCGGTCGGCACGCGGCTCGATCTCGCCGGTTGGCTCTTCGACCCCAAGCACCCTCTGACGGCTCGCGTCACCGTCAACCGGTTCTGGCAACGGTTCTTCGGGTTGGGATTCGTCGAGACCGAAAACGACTTCGGTCTGCAAGGCGACCCGCCCTCGCATCCCGAGTTGCTCGACTGGCTCGCCAGCGAGTTCATCCGCCGCGGATGGGCCGTCAAGGACCTGCACCGGCTGATCGTCACCAGCGCGACCTATCGCCAGAGTTCGGCGACGCGTCCGGAACTGCTCCAACGAGATCCGCAGAATCGGCTCTTGGCTCGACAGATACGGATGAGGATGGAAGCCGAGACGATCCGCGACACGGCACTGGCCGCCGCGGGACTGATCTCCGACAAGATCGGCGGCCCCGGCGTCTACCCGCCGCAGCCGGAGGGAATTTACGTACTGACCCAGCAAAAGAAGGCGTGGCCGGAGGCCACGGGCGAAGACCGTTTCCGCCGCTGCATGTACACCTACTTCTGGCGGTCCAGCCCCTACCCCTTCCTGCCGACCTTCGATGCTCCCGACGCCACGACCACCTGTACCCGCCGCAGCCGCTCGAACACGCCACTGCAGGCGCTGACGCTGGCCAACGACAAGGCCTTCTTCGAAATGGCACAGGGAGTGGCCGTCCGGATCCTCTCCGACGGACCGACACCCGATCTGCAGCGACTGCGATTCGGTTTCCGGGCCTGCCTGTCGCGAGAACCGTCAGCCGAGGAACTGGGAGCACTGACCGAGTTTCTCTCGAGCCAGCGGAAACGGTTCTCCGAATCGGAAAAGGACGCGGCCTTGGTCGCTCCGGTCCGACGACCCGACGGCGTGAGCGTTTCGGAGGCGGCGGCTTGGACGGCCATCAGCCGCGTGCTGGTCAATCTCGACGAATTCATCACCAGGGAGTGATGTGATGGTACCCCACGACAAGTCTCAGCCCGCCTCGATCCCCGAACAGCTGTTCGTCCGTGAGCAGACCCGTCGGCACTTCTTCGGCAGCGCCGGGCTGGGGATCGGATCCCTTGGCCTGGCCCAACTGCTCTCCGACGGCCAACTCGCCTCCGCGGCAGTGGCGAAACCCGGCACTCCCGGAGTGCCTCAGACCGGTCACTTCCCGGCCAAGGCCAAGCGAGTGATCTACCTGTTCATGGCCGGCGGTCCGAGCCAGCTGGAGCTGTTCGACTACAAGCCGAAGCTGCAGCAGATGGACGGGAAGGTGATCCCGGCCTCCTATGTCGAGAACAAGCGGTTCGCGTTCATCAAGAAGGACGCCAAGCTGCTGGGCACCCGTCGACAGTTCCTTCGCTGGGGAGACAGCGGCCAGCAAATCTCATCCCTGCTGCCGCACCTGGGTTCTATCGCCGACGACGTCGCGATCGTACGGACGGTCAAGACCGAGGTGTTCAACCACGGTCCGGCCAAGCTGTTCATGAACACCGGCTTCAATCGTTTCGGCCGACCGAGCATGGGTTCGTGGGTCACCTACGGACTGGGCAGCCCGTCGGGCAACCTGCCCGGCTTCGTGGTGATGCATTCGGGTCCGCGCGGTCCCCGCGGCGGCACGCCGCTGTGGGGCAACGGCTTCCTGCCCAGCCGCTACCAGGGTGTCCCCTTCCTCAACGGCGCCAACCCCATCCTCAACCTCTCCTCCCCCGCCGGCATCGACCGCGAGGGCCAGGGCCAGTTCATCCGCGCGGTCAACCGGCTCAACGCCCTGAGGCTCAAGCAGGTGGGCGACCCCGAGATCTCGACCCGGATCGGCACCTACGAGATGGCCTACCGGATGCAGTCCAGCGCCCCCGCCCTGATGGATCTCTCGGGAGAATCCAAGCACACGCTCGGCAATTACGGAGTCGACCCGGCCAAGGCGTCGTTCGCCCGCAACTGCCTGCTGGCCCGTCGACTGGTCGAACGGGGCACCCGCTTCGTCCAGCTGTACCACACCGACTGGGATCACCACGGCAACCCCGGCACCAACCTCGGCAAGCCGCTGGACCAACGGTGCGCCGAGATCGACCGGGCAACCACGGCGCTGGTCAAGGACCTGAAGCAACGGGGCCTGCTCGAGGAGACGCTGGTGATCTGGGGCGGCGAGTTCGGCCGCACGCCGCAGGGCGAGCCCCGCGACACGCTCGGACGAGACCATCACATCGAGTCGTACTCGATGTGGATGGCCGGCGGCGGCATCAAGGGCGGCACAACGGTTGGCGAGACCGACGAGTTGGGCTACTACGCGGTCAAGGACAAGGTCCATGTCCACGACCTGCAGGCCACCGTGTTGCACCTGTTGGGCCTGGACCACCTGAAGCTGACCTACCGGTTCCAGGGCCGGGACTTCCGACTGACGGATGTCGGAGGCAATGTCGTCGAGAAACTCCTGGCCTGACCCAACCGGCTACTGTGCGGCCACCGGCACCGAGATCACGTACGCCTTGGCGTCACGGGCACCGGTGACAATCTGCTTGCCGTCGCTGGAGTACGCGGCCGAGTAGATCGGGGGATTGGCCAGTCGAGTCGTGAACAGGCTCTTGGCAGTCTCGGTGTCCCAGATGTGGATCACGCCGGTGTAGTCGGCCGCCAGCAGGCGGTTCGCCTTGGTCGGGTGGAACCGTACGCGGTAGATGTCGCCCGTGTGACCGTCGATCTGCTTGGTCGGCTTCGGATTGCCGATGGCCCACAGGTAGATCGGTCGCTTCCCGCCCAGGCCCACACCCGCCGCGGCGATCGACTTGCCGTCCGGGCTGAAGGCCACCGTGTAGACCGGCTGGGTCGGCCCGGTGTACTTGCGGACCTCCGTACCCGTCTCGATGTTGATCAGCCGGACCGTCTTGTCGGCTCCGCCGCTGAGCACGAACTTCCCGTCCGGGCTGAAGGCCACGGCGTAGACCTGCGACGGCTGGGTCGACAGCGTGCGGATGACCTTGTTGGTCTTGGTGTCCCACAGCCTCACGGTCTTGTCCGATGACGAACTGACCAACCGTGTCCCGTCGGGACTGAAGGCCAGCCCGGCCACGTAGCCGCCGTGCCCGGTGTAGTTCTGGGAGAACCCGGTGGCCGCCACTTTCCAGGTCTTGACCGTGCCATCGGCTGCGGCGGTCACCGCCGTCGTGTTGTCGACGCCCAGGGCCAGCGCGTGGATGTCACCGGTGTGCCCGCTGAGCAACTGCGCGGCATCTCGAGACGGAGCCACCGGCGGCTTCGGCTTCGGGGGCGTCGGATCGTAGCTGCGGATCGATCGGTCGCGGGCCACCGTCACCAGCTTCTTGCTGTCGCCGGTGTAGACCAAGCGGACGAACGGAGACGGGGTCGGGATCTTCAGCTGCAGTTCTCCGTTGGCGGAATTCCACACGCACAGCGTCTTCACGTCGGCGGCGGCCACCTGGTTACTGGCGGGATTGACGGCCACGACCTGGGCACCGCCGGGCAACCCGACAAATGTCCGGGTCGGCTGACCGTTTCCCGCGTTCCAGCTCTTCACGCCACCCGGGCCCGCCGTGACCAGCACGGTGCTGTTGCCCGAGATTCCCAGCGAGGTGACTTCCTTCTCGTCGGCGGCGATCACCGCCTGGACCGAAATCGACTCGATGTGCACCGACTTGCCGGTTCCGGCAAACGCGATCGTGCGGTTGTCGTTGCTGAACCCCGCCCCGGAAACCGACCCGCTCGTCTGGAAATGCTGCAGCACCCGGTCGGTCTTCAGGTCCCAGGCCCTCAGCCGCCCGTCGGCCGACCCGCTGATCAACCTGGCGTTGTCACGACTGAATTCGACCGCCGTCACCGCCGCCCCGTGACCCGAGAGCGTCTTGACCAGCTTTCCGTCAGCGAGCGTATAGACTCGCACCGCCTTGTCGGCTCCACCGACTGCCGCCTGGGCCCCGTTGGCCGTCAGCCCCAGCGACACCGCCTCGGCCTCGACGTTGATCGTCCGCACCGGCTTGCCGTCGGCCGACGCAAAGACCCTCACCGTCTTGTCCCGCCCGGCGGTCACCACCTGGCTGCTGTTGGGCGTGAAGGCCACCCCGGTGACCGGTCCGGTGTGTCCGGCCAGTCTCGCCTGGACGCTGGCATCGGAAATCTTGTAGACGACCACGGCACCCGTCCGGTCACCGGCAACCAGCAGTTGACCGTTGGCCGAAACCGCCACGCCAGTGATCGGCCCCGCCTGGGCCGGAAAGGCCTTCAGCAGCTTGCCGTTGGAGGCCTGGAACAGCCGGGGAATCTGGTCGATCCCACCGGTGACCACCTGGCTGCTGTTGGGACTGAAGGCGATCGCGGTGATCCCGGCCGGGTGAGCCTCGAGCTGCCGGATCGGTTTTCCGTCGGCCCGCTGCCACAGCCTCGCGGTCTTGTCGCTGGAGGCTGTGGCGATCGTCGTGCCGTTGGCCGACACGTCGACGGCGGTGATCGCCTGGGTGTGACCGGTTGCCGTGAACGTCGCCGGCAAGGTCTTGGGCCACTTGCGGACCAGGCCGTCGGTCCCGCTGGTGACGATGAAGCTGCTGTTGGGAGCGAACACCAGCCCGGTGATCGACCCCGCATGGGCCCCGACGGCTCCGCCGACCGGCTTCCCGTCAACCAGGCTGAACAGCCTCAGCACCCCGAGTTCGGTTGCGGTCGCCACCTGCAGGTTGTCGGCGCGGGCGGCGAGACCCACGACCGGCGAGAGGTGCCCGTCGAGCGTGCGAGCGGCCTTGCCATCGGCGACAGCCCGGACCTGGACCGTCTTGTCGCTGCCGCCACTGATGATCCACTTCCCGTCCTGGGTGATCGCCACCGAGCGAACCGCTCCCTGGTGACCACCGTGGCTGGCGACCGCGGAATTGACCGGCACGTCCCAGATCTTGATCGTGTTGTCCATGGCACCCGAGGCGATCCGGCTGCCGTCGGGGTGGACGGCAATCGAAAGCACCAGGCCGGTGTGCCCGGACATCGTCCTCACGCTCCGGTGACTTCGGCTGTCCCACAACCGCAACGTCTTGTCGAAGCTGGCCGTGATCACCCACTTGCCGTCGGGCGTGAACACCGCGTCGTAGACCGGGTCGGTGTGGCCTTCCAACGATGCCGGAGCCTGTGCCATGGCGGCGGGGGTGAGCAGGGCCGAGACGAGAGTCACGGCGAAGAACCGGTGAACAAAACGGGAAATTGCCATCGGGCATACCTCGAAACGACAAACTCTGGTGACGAACCGAATGCGACGCGCACAGTCTCACCTGAGGTGAGGTGCGCGGTCAAGGGTTCAAGACCGACCCAAACCCGTCTGGACACTCCCCGCAACAATTCACTATCACCCTCGTTCTCTCACACTCATTTCTTCTGCTCTCCCTTACCCTTCCACTCCCCATCCCACCTGTCTCGGAGGCATGGATGCCGCCGGAGGCGACTCTCGGATTGCGCGACGCTGCGCTGCGCTGGCGGGGCCTGCTGGTCCCGGCCGGGGTGGTCTCGTTGCTGCTGGTGATCGTCATTCCGGTCCCGCCGGCGATGCTGGACCTGTTGCTCTCGGCCAGCATCACGCTGTCGGTACTGGTGCTGATGACGACCATCTACGTTGCTCGCCCGCTCGATTTCAGTGTCTTCCCCACGCTGTTGCTTGGTGCGACGCTGCTTCGCCTGGTGCTCAATTTCGCCTCCACCCGCCTGATCCTGACCCGGGCACCGCTCGACGGAACATCGGCGGCCGGGGGCGTCATCGAAGCGTTCGGAGATTTCGTGACCGGCGGCCAGGTGGCCGTGGGAGCGATCCTGTTCACGATCCTGGTCGTCGTTCAGTTCCTGGTCATCACCCGCGGCTCGACGAGGGTCAGCGAAGTCGCCGCCCGGTTCGCGCTGGAGGCGATGCCGGGCCGACAGATGGCCATCGATTCGGATGTCACCGCCGGGTTGATCACTCGCGAAGAGGCCCAGGTCCGCCGAGCCGAGCTCGCGAGTCAGGCCGACTTCTACGGGGCGATGGACGGGGCCGGCAAGTTCGTCCGCGGTGACGCGGTGGCCGGGATCGTGATCACCCTGACAAACATCGCCGGCGGACTCTACGTCGGCATGGTCCAGGGCGGCATGTCGCTGTCGCAGTCGGTCGATGTCTTCACCCGTCTGACAATCGGTGACGGGCTGGTGACCCAGGTTCCTGCACTGCTGCTGTCGCTGGCTGCCGGATTGATCGTGACCCGTTCGTCAACCGACCGGCACCTGCCCGCCGCGATCGTGCAGCAGCTGTTCGGACGCGCCGAGGTCCTGTTCCTGGCGGCGGGATTCCTGGTCGTGCTGGCGGTGACCGGCCTGCCCGTCCTGCCGATGATCACATTGGCCGGGGCCTGCCTGCTGGCCGGCATCGCGGTGCACCGCCGACCGGCAACGACCGATCCCGCCGAGGACATCTCGTCCAACAACCACCAGTCCCCCGCCCCGACCCCGACGGCGACCCGGACACTGGATCGAGCCACAACCGTCCCCAGCCCGTTCGTCGAACCACTGGCGCTGGAACTCGGCAGTGGCCTGCTGGGCCTGGCCCAGGGACACCAATTGATCGAGCGGATCGGCATCGTCCGCGAACAGGTTGCCGGGGAACTCGGGTTCCTTTTGCCGGATGTCGTCATCCGGGACAACCTGTCACTGCCATCCGACGGTTACCTGTTCACGCTCAGAGGCACCCGGATCGCAGACGGCCACCTGCAGCCGACTCATCCGGAGGCCGTCCACCGGCTGCTCGAACACTTCGGCCGGATGGTCCGGGATCACGCCGCCGAGTTGCTGACCCGCCAGCAAGTCCACCACCTGGTCGACCGCCTGTCCGAGCGGGCGTCACGGTTGGTGGAGGAACTGGTGCCGGAGGTCGTCCCCACGTCACGGCTGCACCGCGTGCTGGGCAACCTGCTGGCCGACCAGGTCCCGATCCGTGACCTCGAAACCATCCTCGAGACACTGGGCGATTTGGACAACTCGATCACCGATCCCGACCAGCTGACCGAGATGGTCCGGCACCGGCTGGCCCGGGCCATCTGCCAACAACACCGAGACGACGAACGCCGGCTCCAGGTGGTCACGCTCGACCCGGTACTCGAGGAGACCATCGAGGCCCACTGCCGATTTGCCGATGGCGGTTTGCAGATCCGTTTGCCGCCCTGGCTGACTGAACGCCTGGTCGACGGGCTGGCCGAGAGATGCCAGCGGCTGTCGGCCGACGCACCACCGGTCATCGTGCTCTGTTCGAGTCCCCTGGCCCGTGCGTCGGTCAACCACCTGGCCCGCCACCAACAGCCCCGGCTGATCGTGATGAGTGTCGAGGAGATCTCACGGGACACCGAGGTCGAATCGCTCGGACCACTCACCCTCTCTCTCGCAGAACCCGACGCCAACGACCACCAACTCCAAGCTGCCTGAACCACGACCGGCACTCCCAGACCCTCGCACCTGCATCCGACATCCGACTGAAAGCACGATCCGGCACGGACCGGGAGACACAACATGACCGATTCCGACATCAGGACTTATCGAGCTGCATCGATTCACCAGGCACTGCGGATGGTCGAAGACGACCTCGGCCGCGACGCCGTCATCCTGCACACCCGCCAGATCGAACAACACCGTTGGCTGCCGTGGCAGAAGATCCAGGAGGAGGTGGAGGTCACTGCCGGCATCGGCTGGACCGTGGCCAGCCACTCCTCCACCGCAGCCCCCACTCTCCCGACACCCGCTCCGCCCATGCCATTCGGCATTCCGGACGACGTTCCGACAGCCGTCGCATCGCCGGCCACCTCGCCGGATGGCCCGTCGACGGATTCGATGCCACCGGCCGGTCCGGCGGCTTCGTTCACCCGGATGCCCGTGGAATTGACGACCGGACTGACCGATCGCCTCTCGGCCCTCGAACAACAGTTCGCACAACTCGACAGCGACGACTCGCCCCGGAAACCGACGATCTCGGCGGAGCTGTTGGATCTCTACACCGAACTGGTCGACTCGGAACTCGACGAATCCCTCGCGCGGGAACTGGTCGTCTCGTTGAAACGCGAGGCGATGTCAGAGGAACTCTCGGATCCGTCACTCTGCCGTGCCCGGCTGGTGAAAATGGTCGAGAGCGAGTTCCACGCCGCCACCTCGATCACTTCGACACCGGGCCAGCGACGGGTCGTCGCTTTGGTCGGACCGACCGGCGTCGGCAAGACGACGACCATCGCCAAGCTGGCCGCCAACCTGAAGCTGCGTGACGGCGTTCGCATGGGGCTGGTCACTGTCGACACCTACCGAATCGCCGCGGTCGAGCAGCTCCGGACCTATGCCGAGATCATCGACCTGCCGATGAAGGTGGTCACCACGCCGATGGAAATGCGGCGGGCACTCGATGAACTCAGCGACATGGACCTGGTGCTGATCGACACCGCCGGCCGCAGCCCTCGCGACGAACTCCAGATCGGGGAACTCAAGAGCCTGTTGGCCGACGCCGAGGTCGACGAGGTCCACCTGGTGCTCAGCGTCACCGCAAACCTCGATCATCTCGTATCGACCGTCAATCACTTCTCGCCCGTCGGCACCTCGGCACTGGTCCTGACCAAGCTCGACGAAACCCACGAGCTGGGCGTGATGTTGAACCTGGCTCGCCGCGTCAGCCTGCCGGTCAGTTACCTGACCACCGGGCAGGATGTTCCCGACGACATCGAGCCGGCCGACGCCCAGCGGATGGCCCGGCTGGTGCTGGGACGAGACCGGCTGCTGTCCTCGGTCAGCAGCCCGACGGAGACCTCGGCATGACAATTGCCACTGACCGGCTGGCTGAAACC
Source organism: Planctomycetota bacterium (assembly GCA_963582065.1). GTDB lineage: Bacteria > Planctomycetota > Planctomycetia > Planctomycetales > Planctomycetaceae > UBA8437. Next base: position 28,930 of record CAUZRQ010000050.1, read on the forward strand.
GCTCGCGTCGACCAGGCCTGCCGACTGCGTGGATTGGTCCAGCAGCAGCAACACAGGCACCCGGCAGCCGACGAGGCCACCGCCACGGTGATCGCCGTCGCCAGCGGCAAGGGGGGCGTCGGCAAAAGCAGCCTGGCCTTGAACCTGGCGATCGCCCTCGCCCGGCTCGATGTCCGCACCGGGCTGCTCGATGCCAGCCTCGGGCTGGGACATCTCGACCTGATGTGCGGACTCAACGGCTACTGGAACCTCGGTCACGTCCTGTCCGGCACTCGCCGTCTGGCGGACATCACGCTTGACGGACCGGCCGGAATTCACCTCGTCCCGGGAACCGGACGTCTGGCCGACACAGGAAACTCCGGGGACCGACCCGGCCCCGACGTCTTCGAACAACTGGCCGGATTCGAAGCCTCTCACGACGTGCTGGTGCTCGACACCGGTCACGCCGGACACCCCTTCATCGCACGTTGCCTGGCCGCCGCGGACAACGTGCTGGTCGTCACCACCCCCGAGCCCACCGCCATCGCCGATGCCTACGCCACCATCAAGTCGATGCCACAGGGGACCGGCACCAAGTTGCTGACACTGGTCAACCGCGTCGAGTCGGCGCGAGCGGCACGGGACATCCACCAGCGACTGGCTCACACCACTCGGATTTTCCTCGAATCCGAACCGTCCCTGGCCGGTTGGATTCCGGATGACCCCGAGATGACCCGGGCCATCCATGACCGCACGCCCCTGTTGGTCCAGGCCCCCGACAGCCCGGCCGGACGCGCCATCAGCCAACTCGCCGCACGCCTCGTCTACCACTCACCCGTCACCAACGACTCCCCCGCCTTCTTCCAGCGCCTGTTCCCACAGTCTACCGACGTCAAGCCACCACCCGATGACTGCCCCCCCCCGAAAACCCACTGAACCAGCAATCAGCCTCATGTCCCAACTCATGGTTAGTCGATAACAGTCGGTGATGGGTGTCGTCGCTTCCGGCGTGCCTACTCAACGGATTGACCACTTGGGCGAACGGTCGGACTACCTGCCGACTTCAATTCACGGAGGAATTCATGGCGGTCAAGCCCATTGATCCCGAGATCCAGCAACTCTGGATCGACTTCAAGCAAGACCAGAGCGACCAGCAACTCCGCAATCGGCTCATCAAACAGTACCACCAGTTGGTCAAGTACAACGCCGAGCGGGTCTGGGCCAAGCTGCCCGAGGGTGTTGATCTCAATGACCTCATCTCGGCCGGCGTGTTCGGGCTGATGGACGCCATCGAGGCGTTCGACCTCAGCCGCGGCGTCAAGTTCGAGACCTATTGCGTACCGCGGATCCGCGGCGCAATGCTCGATGAGCTCCGCATGATGGACTGGGTTCCACGGCTGGTCCGCAGCAAGGCCAGCAAGCTGGAAGCGGCTCGCAAACGTGCGCGGGCCAAGACCGGACGACCACCGACCGACAAGGAAATCGCCAAGGAAATGCAGCTCGACCCGACTGACTTCACCAAGCTGAAGAACGAAGCGAGCCCGGTCCTCACCGTCAGTCTCAACAAGAAGTGGTACGAAACCGACAGCTACAAGGACGTCCGCGAGGTCGACATTCTCGAGGACGGCAAAGGCGAGGACCCGACCAAGGACATCCAGCAGGAGGACCTGATGAAGCTCGTCACGCGGGGACTCAACCGCAACGAGCGACTGATCATGATCCTCTATTACTACGAAGAGCAGACGATGAAGGAAATCGGGGCCACGCTGGGACTCTCCGAATCTCGTGTCAGCCAGATGCACTCCAGCATCGTCGCCCGCCTCCAGGGACAACTCCGGCAACGTCGGCCCGAGTTCGCATAGGCCGGGAGCAGTCAACACTCGGAGTCGGACCTGCCACGAGTGGGCCCGACCCCTTTTTCTTGCCCGTTACGTTCCCGGCCGGTTGCCCCACAGCTCGATGTGCAACCGTGGCGACACCCGCCACCCCCGCGACTCGGCCGCCTCGCGGATCCAGTTCGCCCGCTCGGCAATCTGCGCGCCGGTCACCGCCTGCGGCATCAGCCAGATTCGCCCGGCCTCCACCCCGGCGAACCGCTCGATGTACCGATCGATCTCCAGCACATCGTCAGGCCGATCGACGACGAACTTCAACTGGTAGTCGAAAGCCTCCAGCCACCGCCGGATCACGCCGGGTGCATCCCGAGTCTCCTCGTGGCGAGATGCCCACACCGGGTCGTCGACCGGAGTCGAATTGCCCAGCTTGGGACTGATCGACATCAGGTCGGCGGTCACCTCGGCATCGACCGTCCCGGCCGTCTCGATCGTCACCACGTACCCCCGCTCGCTCAACGCCCGGGTCAGGGGCACCACGCCGGGTTGCAGCATCGGCTCGCCGCCGGTCACCACCACGTGAGGACACTCGAGACCCTCGACCTCCTCGACCAACGACTCCCATTCGCGGTGCGTCCCGCGAGGTCGCCAACTGGTTTCGGGCGTGTCGCAGAACCAGCATCTCAAGTTGCAGCCGCAGGTCCGGATGAACGCCGAAGGAGTCCCGGCGAACAACCCCTCACCCTGGATCGACCCGAAGACCTCGGAAATCCACATCCCGGTCGCCTCCATCCACTTCTACTGGTACGTCGCCGGGTCCTCGACCCCCGCCTCGGTGAACCCCTTCAGCCGCAACCGGCACGAATCGCACCGCCCGCACGAGCGACCCCGTTCATCAGGATCGTAACAACTGTGGGTCAGCCCGTAGTCAACGCCCAGGGCCAGCCCCGTCGAGATGATCTCGGCCTTGGTCATCGCGATCAGCGGCGCGTGCACCTCGAACCGCCCCCGCCCCTCGACTCCGACCTGCGTCGCCAGGTTGGCCAAATCGCTGAATGCCGCGATGAACTCGGGACGACAATCGGGGTACCCGCTGTAGTCGACGGCGTTCACCCCGACGAACAGGTCGGTCGCCCCCAGTGTTTCGGCCCAGCCCAGGGCCATGGCCAGGAAGATCGTGTTGCGGGCCGGCACATACGTCACCGGAATCCCCGATTTCATCTCCTCCTCGCTGCGGTCCTTCGGCACGTCGATGTCATCGGTCAGTGCCGATCCTCCGAAGGCCCGCAGGTCCAGCGGCACCACGACATGCCGCCGGACACCACCCGCAACGGCCACCGCCCGAGCCGCCTCGAGTTCGAAGCGGTGCCGCTGGCCATAGTCGAACGACAGGGCAAACGGCCAGAAACCTTCGTCGCGGACCATCGCCAGCACGGTCGCCGAATCGAGACCACCGCTGAGCAGCACGACTGCCGGTCGCTCCCCCGCCATCTCCTCTTCCCTCCTTTTCCCCGCTCTCCGAAACACGTCAACCTCACCCCGGTGACCTCCGATCTTACAGATCCCTCGCCCGCCAAACACCGCTGGTTGACCCTCCCCTCGAACGGCGTCTAGAGTGGAAGGTTGGCTCGAGCAATACGTGGAGTGCTCGAGAACCGAATGGAGCAAGGAGCAATCAGCCGGTGGCTGACAAACCCTGGGGCGGACGTTTCAGCGGCGAGACCGATCCTCGCGTCGAGGCGTTCACCGAATCGATCAGCTTTGACCATCGCCTGGCCGCGGTCGACGTCCGCGGTTCGCAGGCGCATGCGCGGATGCTGGCCGAGGTCGGACTGCTGGACGACCAGGAACGCGACGCGATCGTTGCCGAACTCGACACGATCCTCGCAGAGATCTCTTCCGGGAACTTCCCTTTCAGCGCCGAGTTGGAAGACGTGCACATGCACATCGAGTCGGCACTGATCCAGCGGCTGGGAGACGTCGGTCGCAAGCTGCACACCGCCCGCAGCCGCAACGACCAGGTCGCGACCGACCTGAAACTCTACGTCCGCGACAGCATCGACACGATCGACGGCTTGCTGCTCGACTTGCAGCGGGCCTTCGTGTCCCGCAGCGAACTCGATGCCGGGGTGATCCTGCCGGCCTACACGCACCTGCAAAGAGCCCAGCCGGTCCAGGCCATCCAGTACTGGTTGGCCTACTGCGAGAAGTTTGCCCGCGACCGCGGCCGACTGGCCGACTGCCGCACGCGGCTGAACGTCTCGCCCCTGGGTGCCGCCGCCGGGGCGGGCACCAGTCTGGAGATCGACAGGCAACTGACCGCCGGTGAGCTGGGCTTTGACAGTGTGGCGGGCAACAGCCTGGACGTCTCCAGCGACCGCGACTTCCTGGTCGAATTCACCTCGACACTGGCCCTGGTGGCGGTGCACCTGAGCGGTTGGGCCGAGGAGTGGATCCTGTGGTGCTCGAGCGAATTCGACATGCTCCGACTGCCCGACGCCTACACGACCGGCAGCTCGATCATGCCGCAGAAGCGGAACCCGGATGTGCTGGAACTGATCCGGGGCAAGTCGGCACGGGTGATCGCCGCGGCCAACCAGTTGCTGATCCTGCTCAAGGGACTGCCCCTGGCCTACAACCGAGACCTGCAGGAAGACAAGATCGCGCTCTTCGACGCGATCGATACCTCCGTCGCCTGCCTCGAGCTGGCTCCGGCGATCGTCGAGACCGCGCGACTGAATTCCGACTCGATCACCGCACGCCTCGAGGATGGGTTCCTCGACGCCACCGCCCTGATGGAATACCTCGTCGGGTTGCAGGTCCCGATGAGAACCGCTCACGAGACGGTCGGGCGGCTGGTGGCACACTGCGAAGCGAAGGACCTGAAGCTGGCCGAACTCTCACTCGAAACCTTCCGGGAAATCAACGAGTCGATCGACGAGTCGATTTTCGAGGTCCTGGGAACCGCCAACGCGGTGGCGGTCCTGCGGAGTGAAGGTTCCGGAGGTCCCGCTGCGGTCGCCGTCTCACTGGCTCACTGGCAGCAGGCCCTGAGCCTCGACTGAGCCCCGGGGGGCCAACCGCCATGCGGAACATCCGTCTGAGGCTGGCCTACGACGGAACCGGTTACGTCGGCTGGCAGGT
>CAUZRQ010000051.1:0-33575 GCA_963582065.1 Planctomycetota bacterium
TGTCTGTCCTGGAACAGGCACGCGCTCAGCAGGCGGCTTCCGCCGAGGGTGATGGCGAGGAGTCGGCCAAGCCTGATGAGAAACCGGCGATGTCTGTCCTGGAACAGGCACGCGCTCAGCAGGCGGCCTCCGCCGAGGGTGGTGGCGAGGAGTCGGGCAAGCCTGATGAGAAACCGGCGATGTCTGTCCTGGAACAGGCACGCGCCCACCAGGCGGCTTCCGCCGAGGGTGGTGGCGAGGAGTCGGGCAAGCCTGATGAGAAACCGGCGATGTCTGTCCTGGAACAGGCACGCGCCCAGCAGGCGGCCCCCGCCGAGGGTGGTGGCGAGGAGTCGGCCAAGCCTGATGAGAAACCGGCTAAGTCGGTGCTCGAAATGGCTCGCGGGCAGGCGGCGGCCCCGGCCAGGAAGCCGGCCAAGACATCGAAATCGCCGGGTGGGCCGGTGAAGGCCGCAAGACCGGTCACCCAGAAATCCTTGCCCAAGGAGGAACGTCCCGCTCCCAAGCCGGCGTCTGAGGAGCGAAAGGTGATCCGGACGGATGAACTCAAGACGTTTTACCTGAAGACCGTCCGTCCGTTCCTGGGACTTTCATCGAGTCACAACGCACCGTTGTCTCGAGCCGATCGCCGCCGGGCCGCATTCCGGAAGATGCGGGCTGACCTGCCGTCCGAGTTGCACCAGCCGCTGGATCAACTCGAAGAGTTCTGCGATCGACGCGGCCAGCTGCATCGCCTGACGACCATCCATCGATGGTTGCACGGCTGGCTGTATCTGCACGTGCCTGTTTCGGCGGCACTGCTGATCCTGTTCGTTGCCCATGTGGTGATGAGCTTGAGGGTGGTTCCGTGGGAATGGTAGGTGGTGTGAATTTCGAGGGGCACGGCCGGGGCCGTGCGAGATCAACCAGATGAACAACTTGCCATCCAGTCGTGAATTGGCCGAACAGGTCCACGTCGACTTCCATCGCGGAAGTCGGCGTCCTCTGCGACGACGCCTGGCCTGGGGTGCCGTGGTGATGGCGTTCGTGGCTGCAGCCTGGATTGGTTCGGAGTGGAGAAGCGGTCACCACGAGGTCTTTGCTGCCGGTCCGGTTTCAATCGCACACCGGATGATCGAAAACGACTGCCAGGCGTGTCACACCACGTGGGCGCCGCTCGAGAGGTTGATGAGTTGGGTCGATCCCGAAGTCGTCCGATCGATCGACAATTCCAAGTGTCTGGCGTGTCACGACGAGGCTCTGCACCACGAGAATCAGGTGCCCGGTCACGGGCACGATGGGCTTTCGTGTGCCGATTGTCACCGCGAACACCGTCACCATGAACAACTGGCCCGTGTTACGGACCTTCAGTGTCTGCGGTGTCACCGGGATCTGAAGACGTCCACCGGATCTTCGAAGGCCTTTGTGCATTCGGTGACGTCGTTCGAATCCGATGGAGAGCATCCTCATCCGGAGTTCGCTTTGAAGAGGTTGGTGCAGGACGCTGCCGGCGGCACCGGTCCGGGACCCGGGCATGGTGTCTGGGCGGTTGCGGCCGCGGACCCGGAATCCGGGGATGGGGTGTTTCGTGACAGGGCCGCCATTCGGTTCAATCATGCGGCTCACCTGAAGGTGGAGCGGGATGCCGGCGGGAAACTGGTTGTCGGACTGAGGAACCAGGACGGAAAGACGGTCGATTTCTCGAAGAACTGCAATGCCTGCCACCAGCCCGACGACTCGGGCGCCTACATGAAACCGGTGCGGTTTGATTCTCATTGTCGCGAGTGTCATCCGTTGTTGTTCGACAACCGCAACGATCCCGGTCGTCAGGCGCCGCATGTCACTGCCGATCTCGTCCGCGGTTGGTTCACTGAACAGTTCACGCTGGCTGCTCTTGAGGAGAGCGACGGCGGGTTGCGGGCTGGCGGAGATCGGGCCGAAGAAACAACCGGCCGCCTGTTCCCGGGCCGGGCCGGGCGGGCGCCCCTGGATCCGTCCCAGGCAAAAACGGTTGGCCAGAGAGTGAGGGCGGCGGAGACAGTTGTGCAGAACCACGTGCACACGTTATTTGGTCACGAGGCGAAAGGTGGCTGTCGGTACTGTCATGTGATCGACGAATCGGGAGACGATTGGAAAGTGGTGTCTCCGGAGATTCCTGACCGCTGGATGTCTCACAGCCGATTCCGTCATGACAGTCATCGGGTGATGAAGTGTGCTGACTGCCATGGAGCCGTGGAAGTCAGCCGTCAGACCTCCGACATCCTGATGCCGTCGATTGCTGAGTGTCGTGACTGTCACGCCGCCCGACCGACGGCCAAGCAGTTTGCCCGTGCGACGATCGGGGCCCGATCGGACTGTGTCGAATGTCACGTTTATCACGATCGTGACGGCCGCAAGCGGTCCGGCGGTTCGACACCGACCACATTGCCTGCTGATGGCGGATCGGTCAGCAGGCGTTGACCCGCAACGTGTCGATAGGGTTTTCATCAGACGATGCGATTCCCTGTTTGAGGCGGACATCGAGATGAACAGGCACCCGAAAACTTCCTGCGACCAACTGTCAGTGATCGTGTTGACCGTTGTGACCCTGTCCGCCACGGCCGGCACCCTGCTTGCCCAGGATGTTGCCCATTACGTCGGAACCAATTCGTGTGCGGCGGCCAATTGCCACGGCGGCGACGGCAGCGGACCGCGTTGGACCAGTTCGTACAGTGACTGGGTCCAGCGAGACAAGCACGCTCGGGCCTATACGGTGCTGTTGGGCGAGCGGTCTCGACGGATGGTCCGGGCCCTGAGATACAAGCAGCCGGCTCACGAGGCCGTCACCTGCCTGAACTGTCACGCTCTGCCGCCTGTCTCCGGGGGAAGACCCGGCCATGATCAGCGTTTGGCCACCGATGGCGTGTCGTGCGAGTCGTGCCATGGACCGGCCAGCCTGTGGATTGCCAGGCACGTTCGGTCCGACTGGCCCCGGGTCAAGCTCGTGCAGGCGGCGGACCTGAGTTTCTATGACACCGATGATGTCAGGATGAGGACGCGAGCCTGCACCGGTTGCCACGTCGGGGGTCCGGGTCGAGACGTCAACCACGACCTGATTGCCGCCGGTCACCCACGATTGAATTTCGAGATGTCGGCTTACCACGCCAACCTGCCTCGCCACTGGGACGACTCCGCCGATCGGAAGCGGCATGCGGGACGTCCCGACTCCGCCGACGGCACGTTGCGGGAACTGAAGCTGTGGGCGGTCGGCCAGGTCGAGACTCTCAGGGCTCGAGCCGAGTTGTCTCGTTGGCGGGCGGCGTCGACCGGGTCGGCTCCGTGGCCGGAACTGGCCGAGACCCGGTGTTTTTCCTGTCACCATGACCTGCGAGATGCCCGCTGGCGGCGACCGACGGAGAAGGAGAAGAGGCGACCGGATTGGAGTCTCGGGCAATTCCGGTGGTCCAGATGGGAACGTTCGATGATCGAGTCGTTGCTGCCGATCGATTCGACTGTCCCGGCTGCCGAATTGACCACGGTGTTGGATAATGTGGACAAACTGACTCTCTCGGTGGTGGTGCCCGATCGTGATCGGATGAAGACAGAGACCGCCGCGCTGGCCGCCCAGCTCGACAAGTGGTCCGTGGCACTCAATCAGCGCACCTTCAATGTGAAGGACCTCGACGGGCTGGCCCGGCGACTGGTTGCCGAATCCGAGAGCCATCGGGGTCCTGTCGACTGGGATCAGGCCGCACAGCTGTACCTGGCACTCTCTTCGTTCCAGGTGAGCCAGAAGGAGGCGACCGGGTTGACCGGTGAGCGTCGTCAGGCGGTCGACCGTGCGTTGAGCGGTGCCTTGTCCAGGATGAGAGACGTGCTGCGGTTTCCGAATGGCCACGACAGTGCTGCACAACTGCGTGGACCCGGCGCCGATGTCGATACTCCGCCGGTGGCGTTGGAGCAGTTCGACCGGGCGATTCGGGTGATACGATCAGCCTTGAATGACAGCGATGGAGCCAAGTAGATGGATTGGATTTCGAGAAGTCGTCTGCGACGACGAGAGTGGATGCTGTCGATAGTCATCGCGGGATTCGTGCTGGGGGGCACCGGCGGCGAATCGAATGCCCAGGGAGACCCGCCGCCGCACCGCGCCGTGGTCGGCTTCACCGCCTGTGTCGGATGTCATGGCCGCAGTCACGACAGCAAGGGGAATGAGGATCTTCCCCTTCCGAGTCCCAGCGGCGACTGGATCCTGGACAACGAGGTCCTGACATGGGCTCGGAAGGACAAGCACCACCAGGCCTACGCGGTGCTGTTCAACAAGCGATCGGTCGACATGGGCCGCCTGATGAACATCAAGGCCGTGCACCGTGACAGGCGGTGCCTGTCGTGTCATACCGGATATCCCCGGGCCCTGATGCCCGCCGACGACCAGCACCTGGTCAACGAGACATGGCACAGGAAGACGGATGTCAGTTTCGGGATCACCTGCGAGGGGTGTCATGGGCCGGGGGGAGATCTGGCCTCGAAAGACAGTGGTCGCGATGGGTGGTTTCGATTGCACCTGCCGCCGTTGAACCCGAAGCGTCCGTGGAGATTTCTCGATCCCAAGGTCAAGTGGGAACAGCACGGGTATGTTGATGTTCGTACGCCGTCGAACAAGGCGCGACTGTGTGGCACCTGCCACATCGGTGACATCGCACGGGGCCGCGTGGTGACTCACGAAATGTACGCCGCCGGTCACCCCCCGCTTCCGGGTTTCGAGATTGCGACCTTCGTGGCACTGATGCCGACGCATTGGCGGTCGGTCGCCGGCAAGAGTGACGGCGAGGCAGGGAAATCCCGCAGCGAGTTCCTGGCCAAGACTGCCGATCCGTTCTTCAGCCCCGACAGCTTTCGGCTCGATTCCCTGCACAGGACACAGTTGATGTTGGTCGGAGCGTTGGTGTCACTGGCCCAGTCGCTGGAGTTGACGGCTGGTCTTAGCCAGCGGGCGACCAGCGGCGGCGGCTGGCCTGAATTGGCTCAGTTCGAATGCTACGCCTGCCACCATGACCTGAGAGTGCCGGCGTGGCGGCAGAGGCGGGCCAATCCCGCGGGGGTTCCTGGACGCCCGGTTCTCCGGGAATGGACGACTGTCCTGGCCCGAGTGGCACTCGGGCAACCGAAACAGCGAGACCAGTTCGATGCGCAGTGGAAACAGGTCCGCGATGTCCTGGCCAAGACACCGTTCGGAAGTCGGAAGGAGTTGGCTCGCACGACGCTGGCCACCGCTGCATGGCTGACGACCCAGGCAAAACAACTCGAGCGGAGGCCCTTGACCCGTGAAGACGGTCGACGGGTGCTGCTGGAGATTGCACGGGCTGGGGTTGCCGGAGGATTCGACTACGAGTCGTCCCGCCAGTTGGTGTGGGCCTGCGAAGTGGTTTTCGGCGAATTGGGCCGAGGAGACGCCAAGGAACTCAAGGCGCTTCGAGAAGCCGGGCACGTGCTGGTGTTTCCACAGCGGCCCGTCCAGCCGGTGGCCAAGGGGTTGTTTGAACCGCGGCAGGGGCCGTCGAAGACGGTCGAGATCGACCTGTCGAAGCTGCTGCCCCCGATCGGGAACTTCGACCCGGCGGAGGTGACCAGGGCGTTTCAGGCCGTCGAGATGGCGATCAAGGCGTGGCCGCCCGCCAAATCGGCCTCACGGTGATGCTTTCCATTTCCTCGGGTGCTGGTAGGCCGGGAAAACCCGCTGGAGATCCCGCTGCAGTTTCTGCTCGCGGGCGTGGGCGTCCTTGATGTCTGGATTGCGGCCGATCGACGGGACGGTCCACGGGCGTCCGTTGCGGAGATAGAATTTCCGTTGCTCCGGGAGCGTCAGGGGACGGGCTCCGACGCGGCCGAAGACCGACAACTGGTTGCCCGCCTCGTCGACGGCCCGGTCTCGATCGATACCCTTGGAGAGTGCCAGGGCGTGACCGCCCTTGTGCATCGGCATGGTGGCCACCAGCCGTGGCTGGGGACGCGGTCGGAAGCCCCCGCTGCCGGGCGTCGCCGGCGAGGTCAACTGCACGACCCTCAGGCCGTTGTGGCCGTCGGCCAGGTAGGCGAACAGGCTGCTGTAGGTCACGCCCAGTTTCACGTCGTGGAGGTCGTTGATTGCCCCGTCGGCGGTGAAGACCTGGTCGACCCGTGGCTTGAGCGGGTTGGCGACATCGACGATCACCAGCCCGTGCTTGCCTGCAGCCAGGTAAGCGTAGGTGCGGGCGACATAGAGACTGTGGGCGTGGTGTGTCTTGAGCCGTGCGGCGGGGCGAGGTTGAGTCATGTCAGTCACATCCAGTACCGCCAGGCCCTGGTCGTCGCAGACGAATGCGTAACGGAACTGGATCTGAACCGACGTGGGATGTTCGAGCACGTCGGGGCCCAGCACGGCGGTGACCCGGGGTTCGAGCGGATTGTCGATCGAGACCACGACCAGGCCGGCGTCGCAGCAGATGTAGGCGCAGGTGCCGGCGATGGTGATCGAGCGGGCCCCGTTGAGGATTCCGTCGGGATTGAACGTCACGGCCCGCTTGAGGAAGTTGTTGGTCGGGTCGCCGTCCAACAGTGTCCCGGCTCCGACCAGGATCAGCCCCTCGTGGCGATCGGTGACGTAGAGGAACGCGTACATTAGGTGCACCAGCCGCTTGTGAGGAGAGACGCCCTCTTGGTTGGCCGAACGGCGACTCGGTTCGCGTGTCGGGTCGGGTGCGGTCGTGGCGGGAGTGGCGACCGCGGTGGCGTAGCGGGTCTTGACGTAGAGTTTCTGGCCCAGGGGTGAGACCGGCGCGGTGACAATCCGCTCGGAGAACCCCTTGTTGTCGATGTTGGCAATGTCGAAGACGCGGAATCCCGCGGCTCCACAGGCGGCGTAGAGGTATTCGCCGCGGTGCTGGATGCTGAGGATCTCGGTGCGGTGAGGTCGGATCCGGTCCAGCAGTTGGTCGAGGACATCGTAGCCGTGATGTTCGTGTTCGACGTGCAACTTGCGATGGTCCGCCACGTGGTGCTCGAAGTGCCTGGGGAACGCCAGTTCGTGCAGCGAACTTCCGATGACCGCCTGCGGTTCTTCCCGCTCGGTCACCTCGGCCGCGTGCAGCCCGTGTTTTCCGGCAGCGATCCACGTCCAGCGGCCCATGAAGTTCATGGTGTTGGTGCCCTGCATCAGCAGTTGTGCCATTTGCGCGTTGTTGTCACCCGTGTCAGCCAGGTGGCAGTCCCGGCACTGGCGGGTCCCGTCGCGGCCGCGGACGGTGTGCGGCACGTTGGTCGAAAAGGCGATCCCGCTGAAGCCCTCGGCCGAGATTGTCTGTTGCTGGAAATAGACCGATTCCCGGTTCTGGTTGTACGATCCCACGTGGATCGCGCAGGCCGAACGAACCGGGTTGATCCGGTTGCCGGTGACCGTGCCGTCCTTGGCGAGCATGAAGACGTCGTCGCGCAGTGTCTGGAAGTTGTAGGAGACGTAGTTGCGCGACACCTCGCCCTCGTTGTGCAGTGAGGGCATCTTCTGGTTGGCTCGTTGCGAAAGGTGGCAGCCGAAGCAACTGGGGTTCCACGAGGTGTGGCAGGCCGTGCAGTTGACGATTCGCGAATCGTGGGCACAGCGGCGGGATTTCGTCTTGGGTCGGCGCCGGTTGGGCAGGTCGCCGGGCAGGCGGCCCCAGACCATCCGATCCTGGTCATCGAAGCGGACGGTCTTGGCGACCGCCGAGAGCGCGTTGTAGTCGCCGTGTTCGGGGTCGATCGTGTCGGCCACCTGGGTGACCGGCCAACTGAGGTTCTTTTCGACCATCGATCTCTGGATCAGCCGTCCGTCCCGCCACTCGAACCGCCGCTTGCCGTAGGGTGTCCGCATCGTCAGCAGGTTGCGGCCCCCGCGACGCCGTGCCGTCGGTTCGCCGGCCGCCGGCCCCGAGGTTCTCATGTGCAACCCGTCTCGATCACGGACGATCGCCCGCCCGTCGACGTCGCCGTGGCAGTCCTGGCAGGTGATCTCGATGGCGGCCCGGACCTCGCCGTAGAGCTTGGTGTTGCCGTGGACGTCCTGGAGAAAGTGGCAGTCGACACAGTGCATGCCCCGCTCGAGATGCACGTCCATCAGGTGCACCGGCATGTGGTTGCGGACCTGTTCCAGGTCCTTGAGCGCCTTGTCGAAGGACCGCTGGTCGCGAGAGTTCCAGGTGCGGCCGCGGTAGAGTTCCCGAACCATGCCGGGGAACTTGATCGCCGCCTTCAGGTCCTGGTTGGTGGGATGCTCGATCACGCGGCCCTGGTGGTCGAGCATCCGTCCGGTGGAGTCCTTGCGGAACACGGCCCGGAACAGCCAGCCGTGGCTGTGAAAGTCGGCGAACTGGGTGCCGGCGGCCTTGTCGTTGATCTTCGGGATGTCGGTCTCGCGGTCCGGAGCGGGATTGAATCGCTTGGTGGCCATGAGGTTGGGGTTGGCCATCTGCGAGGCGAGGAAGTCTTCGGCCGACAGGGGTTTGCCCGACTTGTTGTAGATCAGATCTCCGTCGGTTTCCTGGTCCCACCACATGTAGCCGATGAAACTGTTCATCACCGTCGTGCCGGGATGGATGTGGCAGATCATGCACTGGCTGGTCGGGATCGAGCGTGTGAAGCGGTGAGCGATCGGATGCCCGGGTTCGTCCTTGGGGATTGTCGGATCGACGGAGGTCACGAATTCGTCGGTCTCGCCCGCCGCGCGGCCATCGTTCCCGTAACGGGAGAACGGTCCCGAGTGGATCGGCGAACGGTCGTTGGCGTAGACGACGTGGCAGGCCGTGCAGCCGCTGGACCGGTAGTCTCCCGGCTGCTCGTTGGTGCCCAGGAAGTTCAGCGTCGGATCCAGTAGCCGGGTTTTCTGCAGGCCGATGAAGACCGGGTCGGTGCGGTTGAGTGTCCCCAGGCCGCGGTTGCTGAGACGTTCACGCGGACGTCCGGGCTCCTCGAGCCGTTCGGGGATCCCCGTCTCGGTCCGAAACCGGCCTCCACGTTCGAAGATCCTCAGGATGTTGCCCGGGTGAGTGGCCTGGAAGCGGGGCAGGGGGTCCAGGAACGGCACGATTCCCTTTCGGGCGGTTTCTTCCGGGGTCGGCGGTGGGACCGTCTGCAGTCGCTGCGGCGTCCCGTTCATCGAGTAACTCTCGCCGTAGGTCGGCCACTTGTCGTGGACCGACCCGTTGTTGTACAGCGCCGCGCCCCACAGCATGCAGCCGTGGGTCATCATGCTCTTTTTGACCTCGAGCGTTTCGCGGGGATGGCAACCGATGGTGCCGCAGCTTTGATGAGCGACCCGAAGATCGCCGGGGTTGACGAACCGGATGAACTCGGGACGTTCGTGGTTGAGCAGCGTGTAGCTGCGGATCGGGTTGGCCGAGGATTTCCACGCTCCCGGATGCCGTGGCTGGACGTGGGCGATGTGCTTGTCCGGCGACGTGGCGTCGCCGCCGTGACAGTCGGTGCATCCGAGGTTCAGGGCCTGGCTGCTGTGCGGGTCGCCAACCGTCTTGTGGCAGACCACGCACCCCCGGCTCTTGGCGGATTCGTCGGCGAGGGACTGGCCGAGCAGCCCGGCGCGGGGAGTCGGCTTGACGGGGGCCGACTTGACGAGGGTCGGGAGAACGAAGCGTGGGGAAGAATCGGCCGCGGCGACATCGCCGTCGGGCGGCGGGATCACGCGTCTGGCCGGTCGGACCGGGACCGCTTCGACGGACGGACGACTCGAGGGTTCGGATGCCTCGAGCTGATCCCGGGTCGATCGTTCCGGCTGCATCATGACCGTGATCGCCGCCCAGGCAAACAGCACCGCGATTCCGACGGTCAGGCGTGTTCGTGACATCCGTGTTTGGCTCCTGCCGGTCGAGGCTGATTAGGTAGCGCGGCCTCGGTTGGCCTCTGGTCAGTGTTGGTGGTCGGTGATGGGTGGATTCGAGAGGGGTGACAAGGGGGATCAGTAGGTGAGGATCACTTCCAGGAAGTGGCCGAACAGTGTTTCGACCTTGCCGTTGAAGGGGGTATAGAGGTCCTTGAAGCCCCTGGCCGGGATGAACGCTGAGAGTCCGCTGATGAGTTGGACGTTGTCGTTGAGATAGGGGCGGTACTCGATGCCCAGGCTGAGATCCGTCCCGATCTCGCTGTCGATCTTGTCCTGGAACGTGAACACCTCCAGGGATTTCGTGTCGTCGAACCACAGGAAGTTGGCGTTGGCGATCAGCTTGAGCTTGGGTGTCAGGTCCATGTCCATGCCGGCGTTGACCAGTGACAGGCCGGGGTTGACGAAGTTCGCCTGCCCCTGCGTCTTGCTCGAACGCAGGTTCGCCACCAGGCTCTGCCGCTGGGTCAGCCCCACGCCGAAGAGCCGGATCGCCTGCCGCTGCCAGTAGCTGAATTCGCCACCGGCGAAGTTCGGGTTGTCGAAGATCGCATCGAACCCCTCGGCGTCTCCGTCGTTGGGGTCGGGGTCACCGGAGGCCCAGAACCACGAGACGCGGAAGCGGGCCCAGTCGCGGTCGTAGGAGAGTTCGAGGGCCGACATCTGGGCTTCGATGTTCTGCTCCCGGCCGGCGATCGGGTTCAGGCCGTCGCGGCCCCAGACGTAGTAGAACGCGTTGCTGACGTTCAGGTGGCCGAAGTGACCCTGCCCGGCCAGGCCCAGGTAGTACGCCTCGACCCGGTGCGGCTGGAACACTCCGGCCGGATCGGGACGGACCAGGAACCGGTTGCGGTCGAACTTGGTTCCGGGTTGGTCGTTGTTGTAGTGGAAGCTGACCAGCCCCGTGTAACCGGGGACCAGGAAGTCCTGGTGGTAGTAGTTGGCGATCACCGTGTTCTGGTGGCGGTCGTCGAAGAGATTCAACTCGCTGTTGGTCTGCTTCTCGGTCTGGTCGAACCACAGCACGTTGAACTGGTCGCGGTTCGAGAAGCGGCTGCCAAACAGCCGTACGGCACGGTTGGTGTCGCTGAAGACAAAGCCGCGGAAGTCGCTGACGAAGAACTGCGAGCCGCCTCGGACCGAGACGAAGTCGTAGTCGGGTCCCAGGTCGGCCAGCTTCGCCTCCAGGAACCAGTCGTCCAGTGCCCAGTCGGTGCGAAAACGGGTCGTCCCATCACGCACGTCAGGACTGACGACGGCCAGTTCGTTGACGTCGAGGTAGTTGAAGTTGAAGACCGGTGTGGCCCGCATCCGCCAGACCGGCTGCTTGTAACCGGCACTGCCGTTGAACAGGTCGACCGAGAGCCGAAAGAAATTCGTGCTGAAGAACTGCTCGGGATCTCCGAAGAACTCCTCGGAGAACGGGTTCGCTGTGCTCTCGAACGGGGTCGTTCCGATCGGAACCTCCCGGAGTTCCTGTACCAACTGGGAGATGCCGGTGACCACCAGGAAGGTGTCCTGTCCGACCAGCGGGTAGTCACCCTTCAGGACGTTCTGGTTGTAGGGATCCCACCAACGCCCGAGCACTCCCGGGTAGTCGTCGACCGGTGGATGCTCCTTGCCGTAACGGTCCCAGGCGGGCATCCCCAGCCGCCAGCGATCCTCGATCGGCACAAAGTGATTCCCCTGCTGTTCCTCTCGTGGCAGCACTCCCGAGGGACCGCTGAACCCGAAGGGAACGTCGAACTCGGGAACCAACACGCTGGTGGGCTGGGCGGGTTCCGGTTCCGGGGTCTGACGATCCGAAACCGATCGACGCGGAGCGAGGATCCGTGGACGAAACGACTCTTCGTTTTCCGGTGGTGCGGACCGGGTCCACGACGGTGCCAGCAGTGCCGCCACCACGATCGTGATCGCTCGAATTGCGTTCGAGAGAAAACTCCGCGTCCGCATCGTTCCCACCACCAAGCATCAAGTTTCACGCCGCCGACCTCGCCACGCACGAATGCCTGCCAGGTCGGTATTTCGACCTGTTTCCGCAGGACTATCCGTTTCCTCGGCAGGACGGTGGTATCGGTTGTATCGGTCGTGAGGATTCTCCGGCTTGCCATTCGGCACTTCCGTTGAGCCATTCCATTCGGAAAGTCCTGTTCTCGGTGGCCTCAGCTGGAAACCTGGGGTGAGTGAAGAGACTGGGCGGAGTGTTGGTTCCGGAGATTGGCCGGACTGGTCGGTCCGGAGTGACCAGAAGCTCATTTCCGATTGTTGCCGACGAGCCTGGGAGCCGATCACAGAGGTGGAGCCTTCTCAATCTGACCGAGAAGTCGTCCATCGAGAGGAGCTCGTTGGACCCGGATTCGAGATGGCGACCAACGTCAATGGACAGGGATTCGTCATGCGTTGGCTGAAGTGGCCCCGTCGTCGTCGTCGTCGACGTGCGGGATGGTCGTCAATCGAATCGCTGGAGACGCGGACCCTTCTGTCGGCCGACATTTCCTACGGGGTGTTGTCGATCGAGGGCACGTCGGCGTCGGACTCTGTGGAGATCGGCTACGGCACGGACGAATTGACCGTGTTGTTGAATGGGGTCCGCGAGTCGTTTGCCGCCTCACGGGTCACCTCGATCACCGTCGACGTCGGTGACGGCGACGACGTGGTCCGGATCAACGGCGTAGAGTTGCCGGTAACGATTTTCGGCGGTGCCGGCGATGACTTCCTGGTCGGTGGAAACGGAGACGACCGGATTGACGGTGGAGCCGGTGACGATCGAATCAATGGTCGTGGCGGTGCCGATCGACTCGAGGGCGGTGCTGGTCGTGACCGCGTCCTGGGAGGCCGTGGCCACGACCACCTGGTCGGTGGTGTCGATTCGGACTCGTTGACCGGCAATGCGGGCAACGACCTGCTGGACGGCGGGGCCGGCCGTGACCGACTCAATGGCCAATCCGGCGTCGACCGTCTCCTGGGCGGTCCCGGGGACGACCGCCTGTTGGGTGGTAGTGGTCGAGACCTGTTGGACGGCGGTCCGGGTCGTGACTTTCTCAAGGGTCAGGGTGGAGCCGACCGGCTGACCGGCGGCGAGGGGCGTGACCGGATCGACGGTGGCCCCGGCCGCGACCACCTGCAGCAGGACGGTGAAGACCGGCTGGTGCGGGCCGAGTCGATCGATGAGGTGGCCACCGGTTTGTTCCAACCGTCGACGATGGTGATTCACTACGATTTCCGCGACCAGGCGGGAGCGGTCAACCGGATGACACCCCAACAGCAGCAGCGGGCCGAGGATGCTCTCAGGACCTGGGAAACGGCGCTCGATGGCCGAGTCGATTTCCGGCGCGACACCGAGCGTCCCGCGTCACAGATCGTCAACATCGGGATCGGTGACCTGGGGGCCGTCGGCCACCAGAGTGCTCCGGGAGGTGTGCTGGGTGTCGGCGGTGGCCAGAGGGCCCTGTCACGGCAACTTGACTGGCGGATCCAGGGAGTGATCTGGCTCGACGAGACAGAGACCTGGGACACCTCCGCCGGCGATCCGGACCGGCACGAGACGATGGACCTGTTCACGGTGGTGGCTCACGAGACGGGACACGTCCTGGGCCTGTCCGACCATGTCGGTTCCAACACGATCATGCGGTCCGACTACATCGGCGAGACGACCGTCGAGGAGATCTCGATGGCGGCCGCGGGCTGGTCGGCCGACCGGTTGGTGGCCGGCGACTTCCAGACTCCCTTGTCGGAGTCGCCTCTGCACGCGGTGCAGCTGCAGGCCGGCGAGGTCACCACCCTGCTCGAACGGGCTTCGGCTGCCACGTCGAGTGACGACGCGATCATCGCCGTGGTCGACCGCGGCGGGCAGATCCTGGGTGTGCGAGTGGAACCGGGTGTCGTGGCGGCAATCGATGACGTCGGCAACACCACCAGTGGCGGCAACGGCAATGGCGTGATCGATCCGGGAACAGCCGAGGAAGAGACCCTGGTGTTTGCGATCGACGGTGCCGTGGCCAAGGCCCGAACCGCCGCGTTCTTTTCCAACGGGGACCCGGCCAACGGCACACTGGCCCCGTTGACCTCGCGGCTGGTTCGCTTTGTCAGCCAGTCGACGGTGACAGAACGCGAAATCAACTCGAATCCCAACGTCGACGGCACGTCACTGGCGACGGCCCGTGCTTCGACTCGTCGCGGACCCGGGTTCGTGGCCCCGATGGGCCTGGGAGGCCACTTCCCGCCGGGTGTCCCGTTCACTCCGCCGGTCGACTTGTTTGCGATTGAGCACACCAACCGCGACGGTATCGAGCATCCGGGGGCGGACGGTGTGCGGGGCACTGCAGACGACCAGACCCTGGTGGGTCGGTTCAACATCCCGGACTCGATCGTTCCCGGAGGCGTGACGCCTCTGGAGCCGCCCGAGTCCTACGGGTTTGTTTCCGGCAGACTGTCCGACGCGCAGTCCCGCGGCATTGCGACACTGCCGGGTGGCATCCCGCTGTTCCGCGACACCAACGGCGACGCGTTTGGGGACACGCTGGTCGGCGGTATCGGTGTCTTCTTCCCGGGCCCGGACGGGTTCGCCAGTTACGAACAGGGGATTCCGGGGACCATCCGTTGTCCGTCGGCCTCCGATCCGGTCAACGCGCCGTGTGTACTCGAGAGCGAGTACATGGCGTTTGCCGCGGCGGGCGGTGCCCTGAAAGCCAAAGCGGCCTCGGGTGACATCGCCGGCATCGCGCCCGTCACCGAACTCGATCTTCCGTTCGGACGTCTCGATTTGGTCGGCATCACGCTGCAGGTCTACGGTCCGATCGCCGGGCAACTCGGTGTCGATCGGCTGGTCGCTTACGGCACGAGCCTGGTCGAGGGAGTCTCGGTGGGAAGCGATCAGTCCCTGGATTCCGGCGGCACCGTCTTCTCTCGTTCGGGACAACCCGTGCCCCAGGGAGACCTGGTCACTCCCCAGACCTCGGCCACCGATCCTCTGCTGACAGCGGCGGTTGTCGACGAGATCATCTCGGCGGCGGTCGAGCAGGCCGAGCAAGTCCGGGCGGCGGTCAGGTTGCCGATCAGCAGCCGCACCCGGATGGTGATCTCGGTCACCGACACCCAGGGCAACGTGCTGGGCCTGCACCGCATGCCGGACGCGACGGTCTTTTCGATCGACGTCGCCGTGGCCAAGGCACGCAACATGGCCTACTACGCCGACGCCGGCGCGTTGCAGGCCGTCGACCAGGTCGACGGCGTGGCGGCCGGGACTGCCTTCACCAACCGCACCTTCCGGTTCCTGGCCGAGCCGCGATTCCCCGACGGGATCGACGGAGCCGGTGCCGGGACGTTTTCGATCCTCAACAACGACGCCATCAATTCGACGACCGGCTTCGATACCGCCGCCGGGCCGGCCACGGTCGGCTCGTTCGATCTCGCGGTCGATTCCGCCAACGGATCGGTGCTCGGCTACGACGCCTTCTTCCCCGGGACCAACTTCCACGACGTTGCCGATGTCACCAACCAGAACGGCATCGTGTTCTTCCCGGGCAGTGCTCCGATCTACATCAACGGACAACTGGTCGGCGGCCTGGGTGTCAGCGGTGACGGTGTCGACCAGGACGACGTGGTGACCGCGGCCGGGATCGCCAACTTCCAGCCATCGGCGGGCGTGCTCCGAGCCGACCAGGTGAAGGTCGACGGGGTGCGGCTGCCCTACATCAAGTTCCTGAGGCACCCCGAGGGGTAAACAAGGACCGGCCACGGGCGGTGGAGGCCGCCTGTCGTCGGAGAGGGGGAGAGACGAGATGAGATGTTCGGGCGTGCGGGGTGCGGTGTCGCTGGTGGTGGCCGGGTTGATCCTGGGCTGCGGACTGGCTGGATTCGGCCAGGAACAGACCGACGGGTGGCGACCACGCCGGACCACCTCCCGCGGCGGATTGAACCTGAAGGTCGCCCCGTGGGCACGGCCCAGCATCCGGGGTCGGCACGACGGATACTACATTGGCGGTGGTGCGGCCATCGGTGGCGAGCCGCGCGACGTGCGTCGTGAGGGGACATGGGGCTGGGATTACGCCCCTCGCTGGACACTGGTGAAGCTGAAGTGGTGGCACGGCCGCCGTTTCCAGGACGGCGGTGGCGAATACCGCAGCGACGGCAAGACCGGGATCGGGTCGCTGAACCTGTTCCGCTAGTCGGCTTTTGCCACGGCACCCGAAATCCCACCCGGACCGGGACAATTGCTTTTTCTCGGGTGCGGAGACATCTTAGAGCCGATTGACTGGCTCGTGGCGTTGTTAGGAAGAAGAGACATGGACTGGATAGTTGCACACCCTGTTTGGACGGCGGTTGCAGTGATGTCTGCCATCGTCGTTGCAGTGGCAATTTATGACATCCGGCAGCCACGCCGGGCGATCGTTCACAACTTTCCGGTCCTGGGCCACTTGCGGTATTTTTTCGAATCGATCGGTCCCGAGATCCGCCAGTACTTCATCGCCCAGGACAAGGAGGAGCTTCCCTTCAGCCGTGATGAACGGCGTTGGATCTACGCCACGTCCAAGGGTGCCAACAACACGTTCGGGTTCGGGACCAACGAGCAGATCTACGGCATCGGCTATCCGATCATCAAGCACTCGGCATTTCCCGTGCCCGAGGTGGAAGTTGTGCACCCCGGGGGAGACAAGTCGTGGTGCCCGTCGCTGAAGGTGATCGGGGTGGCCCACAACCGGTCCCGTCCCTTCCACCCGAATTCGCTCCTGAACATCTCGGCGATGTCATTCGGTTCGCTCGGTTACCGTGCGATCTCAGCCTTGAACAAGGGAGCCGAGGCGGCCGGTTGTTACCACAACTCCGGTGAAGGCGGCGTCAGTCCCTATCATCGACTCGGGGCCGACGTGATCTGGCAATTGGGAACCGGTTATTTCGGTGCCCGAGACACTGACGGTCGCTTTTCGCTCGACCGGTTTGGCGAGGAGATCGAGGCGTGTCCCCAGGTCCGTGCCGTAGAGATCAAGCTGTCCCAGGGTGCCAAGCCGGGCAAGGGAGGGATTCTGCCCGGAGCGAAGGTGACACCCGAAATCGCCGAAATCCGCGGAATCCCCGTCGGCGAAGACTGTCTCTCGCCCAACGCGCATCCCGAGTTCCGCACGGTCGATGAACTCATGGATTTCATCGAGCGGATTGCTGATCGCACGGGGTTGCCGGTGGGGATCAAGAGTGCCATCGGGCAGTTGGAGTTCTGGAATGAACTGGCCGGGCGGATGGTCGAGCGGAACGAGGGTCCCGATTTCATCTCGATCGACGGGGCCGAAGGAGGCACCGGAGCGGCGCCTTTGACCTTTGCCGATCACGTGGCCCTGCCGTTCAAGATCGGTTTTCAGCGGGTCTTCCCGATATTCCAGCAGGCCGGCCTGTCCAAGGACATCACCTGGATCGGCAGCGGCAAGCTGGGTTTCCCCGATCGGGCGATCGTGGCACTGGCGATGGGGTGCGACGTGATCCAGGTCGCCCGGGAGGCGATGCTGGCGATCGGGTGCATCCAGGCACAGAAGTGCCACACGGGTCACTGCCCCGCCGGGGTGGCGACTCAGAATGCCTGGCTCCAGGCCGGACTGAACATCGAGGACAAGGCCAAGCGGTTCTCGGCCTACGTCAAGGGGTTCCGCAAGGAGATGATCACGCTGTCACTGGCGGCCGGTTATCGGCACCCCAGCCAGTTTACCGGTGACGACATCGAGTTCAGCGCGGGCGTGAATCGCTTCGCCACGCTCGCCGAAGTTCTTGACTACCGGGCCGATCCGGTGTCGAACGAGGACGTGATGGCAGCGGTTCGCGAGGCCGAGGCCGCAGCCTCGGCGGTGGTCTGAGGCCAACCGGGGGTCATCCCTCCGACGCCGTGTCCTCACCGTCATCGAAGATCCGGGTTGCCTCGGAATCGGCGAGATCCCCGGGGTCGAGTATTTCGATCTCCTCGGGCCACTCGACCGGGTCCGCCCAGCCGGCGATGCGTTCGAAATTCGTCTCGCGGTCGGCAGGGGCCGGTGCGAGCCACGACGTGATCACCTCGGCCAGTTCGTCGTCGATCTGCAAGCCCAGGCTCGACGGATTCCAGCCCTCCCAGCACTTCACCGCGACGACGAAATCGCTGGCCGTGGTCTGCCCGAACAGCCTGGCCCCATCGAGCAGTTCGACCGCCAGGCAACCCATCGCGAACAGGTCCGATGCCGGGCTGGGTTCTCCGGCGGTGAACAGTTCCGCAGCCATGTAACCGGGTGTGCCGACCAGGACCCGGTCATCCGTCGAAGTCGCATTGGTCGGCTTGGCCAGGCCGAAGTCCATCAACTTGATCTGGCCGTCGCGGGTGATCATCACGTTGCCCGGCTTGATGTCACTGTGGATGATCTCCGAATCGTGAGCGTAACCGAGTCCCTGGACGAGCTGGCCAAGGATCTTTCGCACGCTGGCGGAAGGCAGCGGGCCGCTGTCGCGGATCAACTCGTACAACGACTTTCCGTCGATGTACTCGACGATGATGAAGAAGGTGTAGAACATCGCGAAACGGCCGAGCATGTTGACGATGTTCGGGTGATCGAAGGTCTCGATGATGTTGGCTTCTCGTTGGAACGCCGCGCGAGATCGTTCGTCGCAGACCAGCCGGTGGCTCATCATCTTCAACGCCACCTTCTGCCCGTCCGGCCCGGCGGCTTCATAAACGACGGCCATTCCGCCTCGGCCCAGGCGGCGGATGATCCGGAACCCGTCCATGTCGCGTCCGACCAGCACGTCGCGATCGGATCCCCCCACCCGCGTGGCGACCAGCCGAGTCAGAAACTGGCTGAACTCCGGGTAACTCTCGATCAGCGTGTGGAACGTCGACGCGGGCAGCACCTGGGCGACCAGCGGTTCCTGTGCAATCGCGTCGGCGGTTCGGGGCTCACGTGCCAGCAACGCCATTTCTCCCAGCACGTCACCGGGTCCGGTTCGTGCAATCACGTGCCGTTGCCCCTCTGCGTCCTCGGTCATCACCAACGCGTGCCCCGAGGTGATCACGAACATCTCCTCGCCGATGTCTCCCTGGTGGATCAGGTGTTCACCCTGTTGAAAGTGTCTTTCCTGGAGACAGGTTTCCAGGAAAGACATGGCGTCGGGCGGCAGTCCGTCGAAGGTGTCCTGCGACATCCAGTCGGTGGTGGAAAAGTCCGTCATCTTGGTGCTCCTGTGACCCGGCCGGAGCGGGTCACTTGCTGGTCATCACGTAGACCCCGTCCCAGTTTTTCGGGGGGGGTGTCTCGATCAGCGATCGGCAGCGGTCGATGTAAATCCGGGTCGGCTGGTCGTGCGGGTCCGTGTCACCCAGTGCGGTGAATTCGTCAACCGCCTTCTCGAACTGTTGGTCCCGGTACATCGCCAATGCCTGCTCGAATCGCAGGATGTGCTCGGCCAGTTTGTCTTCTGCCGGTTGTTCGGCCTGCAACTCGAAGATCCGGGTCGGTTGCTGCCGGCCCTTGACCTGGATCAGGTCCAGCTCTCGAGTCACCAGTTCGTCGCGGACCTGCTTCCAGGTGCTCTCGCTGATCAACGACTCGCTGCCGTATTGCTTGTTGGCGCCTTCGAGCCTGGCGGCTAGGTTCACTCCGTCGCCGATGATCGTGTAGTCGAAGCGGAGATCCGAGCCGAAGTTGCCGAGTCGCACGGTGGCGGTGTTGATGCCGATGCCGATTCGGACCGCCGGCAGTCCGCGTTGCTGCCACTGCTCTCTCAGTCTTTCCAGCCGCTGGGACATCTGGATCGCGGTCCGGCAGGCCTGCAGCGGATGGTCGGCGTCCTCGATCGGTGCCCCGTAGAAGGCCATGATCGCGTCGCCGATGTACTTGTCGACCGTACCGTTGTTCTCGAAGACCACCTCGGTCATCGCCGTCAGGTACTCGTTCAGGAGCGTTGTCAGTTCTTCGTCGGGCAGACGTTCGGCGATGGTGGTGAATCCACGGATGTCTGAGAAGAGGATCGAGAGCTCGGTAGCGGCGCCGCCGAGCTGCAGCTGGTCGGGTTGCTCGGCGACCCGCTCGACCACCGCCGGGTGCAGGTAGAACTCGAAGGCCCGCCGCACTCTTCGGCGAGCCTGGTTGTCCAGCCACCACTTGCGGATGGTGACCGCCGAAAAACAGGTGACGACGCCGACCAGCGGCATGACCGGCTGGGTGATGGTGTCGATCCAGGTCAGCAGCCCGTGGTGGACCCAGGCGATGACCAGCAGCAGCGGAACGACCGAGGCGGTGGCGGGAACGACGGACAGTCGTGAGAACAGGACCGCGGTGATCAGCATCACGGCGATGGTCACCATCGTCGCCTGGAGCAGCGACTGGCCCTGCAGGTAGTCGCCGGTGAGCATCGTGTTGACCAAGGCGGCGTTGATGATGATGCCGGGCAGCGGGCCGACCGGGGTGTTGTGCACGTCGGCCAGCCCCCCGGTCCTGACATCTCCGACCAGGCACAACTTGCCCGCAACCTGGTCACTCAGATGTTCCTCGAAGAACTTGCGGGCCTCGTTTTTCGCCTTGAGTTCCTTGTCCAGCAGGTGTTCCAGGCGGGTGTTCCAGGCGGCGGAAACCTCGTTGGCCGTGGCGAGTTTCTGTTCGACCTCCCGGGTCGCCAGGACCGCCCGCAGCTCCTTCTCGATCACGGCGAACTTGTGGTCCAGGTCCTCGAACGTGATGTCCCCGATAGCGGCGGCTACAATGTCGCTCTCGAACGCGCCGTCCCGCTCGGAAAACGACGACTCGATCTCCAGTGCCTCGAGAAGTCGCGTGGCCAGGAGCAGGATTTCGAACCGGGTCGCGTGGACCTCGCGATCGTGCTGGGCCAACTGAAGCAGGTCGGACAACCTCAACACCTGTGAGATTGCCTTGTCGGTGTTGGACCCCCCGGGGTCGCGATCGTCCAGCTGCTGGCTCCATGAACCCTGCGAGTTCAGCGGCCAACTGATGATCAGGTCGTGGTGCTGGTCGAGCGGAAAGCCCATCGCGTCGTCACGCAGCTGGAACGGGACCACCGCCGAAGCGTCTTGGCCCGGTTGTTGTTTGTGCAACTGGACGGCCGCGACGGTTTGGTGGACCAGCCCGCGGGTCGTTGTGCCCGGCGGGCCGTCTGCCCCGCCGGGGAGATCAACCGCCCGGGTTGTCTTCAGGTTTCGCAGCACGACGTCGCGTTCTGCGTCGACTCCGGCAAACGCCAGAATGGTGTGCTCGGAAAATCGCCACCGCGGCAGTTCGAGTTCGTGGAGCTTGGAGACATGATCTCCCTCGATCGAACGGAATGCGAAGGAACTCCGGTTGAGTGCTTCTGTCAGGACTCGCTTGGTCTTGTCGAGCTCCTTGCGGACGGCGTCAGCCATCAGTGGTGCGTTGGCGGCGACGACGTCCAACGCGGACTTGCGGTCACTCGTCAGTACGTACCGGTGAGCGGCTTCGACGACGATGTGTTCGAAGTGATCGTTGACCGTTCGCCGGGGGAGTTCGCAGGCGGTGGCCAGCGACTGTGTGTCGACGTGGTAAGGGTTCTTGACGAGTTCCTTGACCAGTCTCTTGACCGCACGGGCATCGCTTCCGGGGCTGTTGCGGAAGTAACACGGGAGGACGATGCCGGTGGAGTCCTTGCCGACGCCGGCCAGGACTTCGAAGGCACGGTGCTGGAGGGTGTCCTCGTCGTAGAGCCGTGACAGCCGCGACTCACGCAGTCGCTCCCGGACCGACGCGGGGTCACATTCGGTGTCGAAGAAATCGTCGTGGGCGTAGATCCTCCGCAGGACATCGCGGACCAGGCCCCGGGTGGGGAGACCGTCGTAGAGTGCTTCGTCCTGGTAGAACGAAACGTCACTGCCGGCATCTGCCAGGACGAAGTCGAAGATGACGGTCCGGGCGTGGAGTCGTCTGAGTTGCCTCAGGGCCCGGGCGCGACGGTGGCGAGCATTGGTCTGTCCCAGTTGGGCCGCTGCCTCGTCGTCATCGAGAATCAGTACGATGTCGGGGTGCAGGTCCGGCGGCGTGCGATTGGCCATCCAGATGTCCTGGAGATACCAGTCCATCCGCTGCCGGGCATCACCTGGGTCGACCTGGCTCCAGGCCACCACCAGCACGATCGCGCCCAGGACCCAGGCCGCGGTGGGTGGGATTTGGCCCGGGAACACGATTCGCGGCAAGCGTTTGGGCGAGGTCACGGAGGAGGCCATCGATGGGCAGTCCAGCGGAGCGACGGCGTCCAGATGTCAGCCGACCCTGTTTCGGCCGAGCCGGTTGAGGCACCGGCACGAGCGCCTCATGATACGGACTCGAGACCGATGCTGGCCAGAGAGTGGCTTGAGACCTGGCCACCCTCGGGGCCCGGTTCTTTGCTCCAGCCGAGCCGGAACCACTAGTTGCCAATCGATCCGCCCCCACCACCTTCGTCACTGCCGGAATGATGCCCCGAGTCCGTCGAGTTGATGAACTTCTGGAATTTCGGGTTCCCGTTGGGTTTCAGCTTGTCGCCATTGCCGAAGCCCTGGGCGTCGTGGACTTCGCGGGTGGCCTGGTCGAATTCGATCCGCCCCTTGTGAGGCCCGGTCAGGACCAACCGGGTGCGACGCGTCATGTCGATGATCGCCCGGACCAGTCGCCCTGATCGGCGGTCGGATCCGGTGGTCTTGCGGGTGCCCTGTTCGGCCTGGGCCGAGCGGAGCAGGCCGGAACGCGAGTTGGCGGCGGCAACGCCGGTGCGGCCCATCGAGAGGATGTCGCCCCGGTCGATCGAAATCTCGAGTTCGCGGATCTCGGTTCCCCGAACGGCGACGACCGTCCGCGGAGTGCGGATCCGGAAACGTGGCTTGATCGCCGAGGGGACGACCCCGGCCCGGGCCACTCCCTGCGGCATGTCGAGCTGGATCGTGGCCGCCTGGTTCCGTTCGTAAGCCATGGCGATCGATGCCTCGCTGTAGCCTCTCAACAGCACCGCCGCCACGACTCCGTCGCCGTCGGTCGCCGGGGCCTCGGGACGGAAAGCGACCGGTCTGATGGCGTCGAAGACCGGACCGCGGTCGGCACCGGCCGGTGCCGCGTTGCGGAACAACAGCAGGCAGCGGGCACTGACGTCCATGTGCACGGTGTCTCCGGCCCGGAGTTTCGAGTCGAGGGTGACGGTTCTCACCGCGGTCCGGTTGTTGACCCGCCTGGTGTAGGTCACGTCGCCGCTGACCTGCGAGACCTCGATGAGCAGGGCCCGGGCTCCCAGGGGCATCGCCGCTCGCCTGGCCGGTTGCTGGGCCTCGGTCATTGTCGGTCCCGTGGTGAACGAGCCGCAGGCGGCGACCAGCAGGCACGCGATCCAGGCGGCAGGACACCGGGAACCGGTGCGGGGAAGCTGTTGGCGATGGAACATGGTCGTGACCTCGTTTCGAATCGGACTCGTCGTCGAGACCGGAGTGTCGTGTGGTTCGGGATGCTCTATTGCTGGCCCATCCCGCGGCGATCCACCTCGGACGCAACCCGGGTGAGAACGCTGAGCAGTTCTGATCCCGAGACGATCTGACGGGGTTGTCCCTGGACCATCATGCCCCGGTGCTGCATCTCGCGATACGAGTACCGGCGGGTCATGCCGAAGATCGACGTCAGCAGGCCCGGCCGGATGTCGAGGTAGCTGGCGGCCATGTAGGCCAGGACATCTCGTTCGAGTCCGGCCATCGGGGTGAAGCCCCAGCCGTCATCGATCACCCCCTCGCCGACCAGTGTTGTCCTGAGTTCCGCGAATCTCATCCGGTCGACGTCGAGCCGGCCGTCGATGCGGCCGTGCTGGCGAGCCAGGCGGGTCATGGCACGGTAACCGTCGATGACGGTGGCCCGGGGCTTGCGGGCGACGGCGACGCTGGCGGGCAGCCTGGTGTCGGATTCGCCACGGCGTGCGTCCTGGCCCCCGGCCGTCAACGATACCGCCAGCAGTCCGCAGGCGGCGATGGCCAGCAGGCTGTTTGTTCGTGTCGTCATGGGTCGTCTCCTGGAGATCGCTACAGCAGCCAGTTGAGGTTGACGGTGAAGAACTGGCGGCTGCGGTCATTGTCGCTAAAGGGATCGAAGCTCCCCTCGTGCGGGAAGAACACGCCGTAGTTGATCAGCAGAAACAGGTCGCTGGAGAGTCGCCAGTTGGCGAACAGGTCCCACTCGAATCCCAGGTAGTCCTCGCCCGGCACGTTGGCCCGGGCATCACTGATGCTCGCGTCGGCGGCCGATCTCCAGTACCAGTACGAACTGGTTCCGACCTCGAAGTTCTGCCACGCCGGGCTTTCGGGATCGTCGAACGGGCGGATGGCTGCCGAGAGGTTTACGAATTCGAGGTTGGAGAACTGGGGTGAGAAACTGGCTCCGGTGTTCAGATAGCCGAAGCTGACAAAGGTCTCGTCGGAAGTGTCCGTTACGTTGAAACCGCCGTTGGGTTGTGGTCCACCAGCGCGAGTGTTGTCGCCGCTGGCCCGGGCGTACTTGACCCCGACGCGGGGACGTCCCGGCACCGTCCAGAAGTAGTCCAGTCCCGTGTCGACGGCCCACGCGGAAATGTCGGTGACCGAGGGTGTCGAGCCCGGTCCGAACGATTGGTGATTGACGCCGTGCTGGACGATGAACTCGGTGTGGTGTCTCAGGTTGGGGATCCCCCATTCCTGGCCGGGTTCGCCAAACAGCACTTCGCCGGTCGTGCCAATGCCCCAGTAGGTCGAGTCGTAGGTCACCGGGGCATCGAAGGTCGACAACGAATTGTCGAACTGTCCCAGGACGTAGCTGTAGAGTTCCTGACGGTCCCAGCCCTGGTACTCCAACTGCCCGCCGTAGAACCGGCGGTGATCCAACTGGTGGGCGATCGAGTTGGGGGCACCATCGAATTGAACCCGCCGGTCGATCGATTGGCTGCCGAAGACCAACCCGGCCCAGTCGCCATGGGCCCAATCGAGGCTGATGGCCTCGGTGGTCAGGCCGAAGGTGATCCCGCGGCCGAGGTAGAGGTACTGGCGGCCGATCGAGAAATCAGCGGCCCAGTTGTCGGTATCGCCGATCCCGCTCTTTCTCACGGCGGCATCGACATCGAACTCGTAGTAGCCCAGGTCGACGTAGGGGCCCTGGACGTCTCGCTCCCGGCCAGCGCCATACTGGTCGCCGTCGTTGAACGTCAGGTAACCCAGCTGACCCCGGATGTAGCCGCGGTGGACTGCACCGTAGGAGAAACTGGCCCAGGGGCGGATTTCGGCGATGTGCAGGGCCCGGGACGACTGGGGAAACGGCAGGCTGTTGCCGTGGTCCTCGAACCAGGTCGTCAGCGAACGCAGCACGGCTCCGTGATCGATCAGCAACTGGTCTTCGATCGGGGGCGTTTCGAATTCGGGGGCGATCAGCGGCCGAATCTGGTTTTCCAGGAACTGCTGCCGGCCGCTCCCATCGGGAGCCTGGGCCGTCGCCGGGAGGCCGCTCAGGGACAGCAGCAACGCTGCCGAAAGGATACGGAGAGCAAGAGGTCCGGGGCGGAACGAGTCCATGATCGCAACATCCTTGGCGAGAGAAGACGACTCCCTATCTCTATGGATCGACCCCGCTCTACCCGATTCATCAGCACAATCCGCAAATGGGCCGCGGATGGTAGACTCGACCCGGCCTGCCTGACCAGACCGCTTGCCGTGTCGGCTCAGGCCATCACTCCGGCAATCGGAGTGCCGTCGCTGATGGTGTGAGGCCGATCGAGTCGGTCGAGGATGCGGGCCTGCGGATCGATGCCCAGCAGCGAGTAGATGGTGGCGGTGATGTCGGCCGGCCCGACGGGATTCTCGGCCGGGTACGCCGCGTGGCGATCGCTGGATCCATAGACCGTGCCGGCCTTCACGCCGGCTCCGGCCAGGAAGACCGAGTAGCAGTGTGGCCAGTGGTCACGGCCGTCGGGTTCGGCTCCGGCACCCGAGGTGATCTGGCCCAGCTTGGGCGTCCGGCCGAATTCGCCCATCGCGACCACCAGCGTCTCGTCCAGCAGACCCCGCTCATCGAGGTCGTCCAGCAACGCGGCGAAGGCCCGGTTGGCAAACGGCAGCAGGGACTTTTCCAGCAGCGGGTAGTGCGACCGGTGCGTGTCCCACGACTGGTCGTACCTCAGGCCGCTGCAGACGGTCACCAGTCGCACGCCCGCCTCGATCAACCGCCGGGCCAGCAGCAGGCCCTGGCCCAGGCAGGGCAACCCGCCGCCCTTGCGCACCGGTTGCCTGGGCACGAAACCCAGCCCGTAACGGCGACGCAGCGATTCGGGTTCCTCCGCGAGATCGAAGGCGCGGTGGGCCGCGGGCGAGGCGACCAGCGAGAAGGCCTTTTCGTAGAACGTGTCCAGGCGGGTGCCGGTGGGCGTCGGGACGGCCAGGCGGCCGACCTGGTCGACGAGCGACAGCAGCTTCTGCCGCCGCTGCAGCCGGGTCTCATCGAGCGTGCCGATACGGCCCAGGCCGGGGGCCCGGTAGCCCGGCAGCCCGGGGTTGCCGGCAACGAACGGGTCGCAGGCGTCTCCGAGGAACCCGGCCTGCTGGCCCGGGATGAAGTGCCCGTTGTTGAACATCACCTCGGGCAGGTGCACGAAGTCGGGGACCAGTTGATCGGAGGGTCTCAGGTGGGCCAGCACCGAGCCCAGCGGCGGGTGGTTGTCCGGGGAGGGGGCGACGGTCAGCCGCGATCCCTTCAGCGGGTGATGCCCCGTCAGGGCGTAGTAGGTGCCGGCGTTGTGGTCGTTGACGTCGTGGGTGGCCGAGCGGATCATCGCCAGGTGCCGCATCCGAGGGGCCCACATGTCGAGGTGTTCGCAGAGTGTGATGCCCGGCAGCGAGGTGGAGATCGGGCGGAACTTGCCGCGGACCTCGGCGGGTGCCTGGGGCTTCATGTCCCACAGGTCGATGTGAGACGGCCCGCCCTCCATGTAGAACAGGATGCAGGACTTGGCCGCGGGCGGGTCGACCGGACGGGTCGTTTCGGCGGCCAGCAGCCCCGGCAGGTCCAGCCCGACCGCCCCCAGGCCGCCGACCTGGAGGGCGCGACGACGTGTCAGGTGAGTGGCCGGCGAGTTGTCCATCGTGGCACCGATTATAGCGGGAACCGCCGGACGGGCCGGTGACCGCGCCCCTTTCCAACCAACCGGTGCCCCGATATGATGTCCGACGGACGGGCTCGGGATTGGTCGCGAGGCCGTCCGGAGGAGAGATGGCAGAGTGGCCGAATGCGCCGGATTGCTAATCCGGTGAGTCGGAATTAACCGGCTCCGAGGGTTCGAATCCCTCTCTCTCCGCTCTCTGAAACCGGCTCGCCCACCCCCACGGGGTCGGCGGGCCGTTTGGCCGTTGCCTCGAGGTGGCTGACGGCCGGTCTCTAGACCAGGTCGAGTTTCACGAGCAGGTCGTCGGAGAGCTTGAAGGCCTCGTCGATTTCCTTCTCGAGACCGATGATCCGGTTCTTGCCCGGTCCGCCGGCGATCTTGTCGTCGCCGCCCTGGCCATTGACATTGTCGTCACCGAGCCCGGCCATCAGGATGTCGCGTCCGGCCCCGCCGCGGATCCGGTCGTTGCCCTTGCCGCCGATGACCACGTCGTCGCCCCCGCGACCGTTGATCACGTCGGCTCCGTCGCCCCCGTTGATCAGGTCGTTGCCCGCTCCGCCGTCGATCACGTCGTCCGCTCGTCCGCCCAGCAGTTCATCGTCACCGGCCCCGCCAAAGAGTTTCGTCTTGCCGGAGAACCGGGTGACATCGATCCGGTCGTTCCTGGCTCCGCCGCTGATCGAGGCCAGTTCCATGCCCCGCACCCGGCTGGACGCCTTCCCGATCTTCAGGACGCTGTCGGTCAGCGAGACGGTGCCCGAGATGCTGGCCACCAGGACGTCAGTGCCGTTCTGGCCGTTGAGCAGGTTGTTGCCTCCGCCACCGGTGATCTCGTCGTCACCGGCTCCGCCAAGGATGCGGTCGTTGCCGCTGCCGCCGATCAATCGATCGTTGCCACCTCGGCCGTTGATCATGACCGGGAAGGTCGCCGCCGAGGCGTCGATGATGTTGTCGCCCCGGCCACCGGTCAGCATCGCGAACTCGATGCCCGACAGCACGTCGATGCTGGTGCCGTGGAACTCGTTGTCCGAGAGGGTCAGGTCGGCGTTGGCGGTCTCGATGAACCGGTCGTAACTGCCCTGGCCCTTGATCACGTCGTCGCCCCGGCCTCCCGAGAGGTCGTCGCGGCCCCCGCCACCGATGGCCGTGTCGTTGCCGGTACCGCCCTTGACCACGTCGTCGCCGCCGCGGCCGTTGAGCTTGTCGTTGCCCTCGTTGCCGATCAACCGGTCGGACAGTCCGCTGCCGGTCACGTCGTCGTCGCCTGCGCCGCCGAAGACCTCGACCGATTTCAGGGCCGGGAACTTGGTGGCGTTGACGGCCGAGAGATTGATGGTGTCGTCGGCTTCGCTGCCCAGGACTCTGATCGCACGGACGTCCTTCGCCGAGATGCTGCCCAGCTCCAACGGCGTGTCGACGACCGTCACCTGCAACTGGCCGTCAACGGCGTCGACGGCGAGGTCGAACACGTCGTAGCCGACCACCGTCAGCGTGCCGGTGTCCGCGTCGAACCTGGCAATCGCCTTCGGCGGGGCCTTCTCTCCACCAAGCTCATCCAGCTCGGGGATCAACTGGACCCGCACGGCGTCGGCAACGACTTGGCCGTTGGCGTCGGCCGAGAGCAGGACGGTGAGCGAACCCTCGGTGACCGCGAGCCGGTCATCGAGGTCGTGCCATCCCAGGCCGTTGGCGGTGAAGTCGGCCGGGGCGGATCGCTGGTTGACGGGGACTTCCGAAACGGTGTGCCCGCCGGTCTGCAGGACGTAGGTGGCGTTGTCGGCCCGGTGGCGTCCGGCTTCCCACGTCGTCGACACCCGGTAGTCGCCCGGCAGCAGGCCGTCAAACGTCCAGCTGGTGACCGCTTCGCCGGTGACACCCTGGTCGAGAATCTTGTAGCTCTCACCGAAATCGGTGGCCGTTCGATCTTCGGTCTTGGCCGATCCGACCCGCTTGAACTTCGGTGCGTCGGTCCCGACGACCAGCTTGGCTCCGGTCGCGGTGTCGGCTTCGGGAAGTTCGACGGTCGAGAGATCCTCGATCGTGTTGCCGCGTGCCAGGGTGATGTTGAGCGTCGAGAAGCGTTCGGATTCGGCATCGTAGACGTATTCGACCAGTTCTCCGGATCCATTGATCTGCAGCACGTGCCGATCGCCGGCTGAGGTGACGTAGCCGCCGGAGGCACCAAAGACCGAGTTGGCGGGGTCGAACTGGTCGGTGTCGATGGTGGTGTCGTTGGAGAGGTTGGCGGCATGCCACAGGGTGTCGTCGCCCTTGTAGAACATCACCAGGTCGCCGCCGTTGGTGCCGTAGACGTAGAGGTCGTCGGCCGATGTCGAGGTCTGCAGCACGGCCAGTTCGGGATAGACCCGTGCCACGAAGGGTTGCTGGAACGGGAAGTAGCCGGTGGCCCGGTTCGCGGCGTCGTCGGCAATCTGCTGGGTGACGTTGGTGGCACTGACCTTCGAGTTGCCCGAAACCACCAGTTCGACCAACCGGCTGTGGCCGTCGGTCCCGAAGACGTGACGTTTGCCGTCGCCGGTCAATACCGCGTCGAGTCCCTGGAACATGAACGTGTCGCGGCCGGCGTCGGGGACGCTCAACACATCGGCGGTGACCGCCTGGGGTGTGCCACTGTCGGCCCAGGAGAACTGCACGACACCACCCTTGTGGTTGGTGACGTAGGCGAAGATGGTCTCATTGGCCGTGTCAAGCACGACGGCGGGATTCGAGTAGACCAGCGGAGCGTCGACTAGGCCGGTCGTGGCGGTCAGGTCAGTGACGGCCTTGGTGAGGTCATCGACCGGACGCACCAACAGCAGGTGGCCCTGGCTGTCGGCAATCACCACGCTCGCGTTGCCGTTGGCATCGACCAGTCCGGTCGGATCACTGGCCAGGATCACTCCCTCGGGACGTTCGGTGTTGATGACCCGGGTGGCCCAGTCGACGGCGTCGGTCTCGAGGTAATAGTCGACCAGCGAGCCGGAGAAACTGCGACCGATGACGTGGATGGTTCCGTCGCCGTCGGTCATCGCGGCCACGTCGCCATCGATGGCGACGTTCTGACCGGCTTCGCTCTCGGCGGTGACGCCGTCACGAATCATCTGCTCTCGTGTCAGGTTGACCTGGTCGTCGACCAGTTGGCCGGGTTCGTGCGAGGTCATCACGAGGCTGCCGTTGCGCAGCACCTGGAAGGCCATTCGGCCGGGCTCAATTCGATCGTCAGTCGTGGGCTGGCTGACCACCGCCACCTGTCTCCGTACGGTGTCGGGGAAGATGGTTGCCGTGACATAGTTGGGGTCGGTCTGAGCCAGTGACCCGTAGACCACATTGGTCGCGTTGATCGTGCCGCGGAAGGCACCCTGTCCCCGGGCCTTCCAGGTCTCCACGGCAGCGACCTCGTAGAGATCCAGCCCGTCTTCCTGCGCCCGGTCAAGTGCGTGCGTGTCGTCGTCCCAGACGACCAGGTCGCGTCCCTCGACCATATCCAATTGAAGATCCAGCCGAAGTCCGTCGTCGATCGCCGAGAGTTCCTGCGAGGGATCGAGAATCACGTCGGTGGTCTCGCTGTCGCCCACGACGACGGTGTCGATGAAATCACCGTGGGCCACGATGGTCATGATCGACGACGTGCTGACGGGCTCTTCACCTTCGGCGACCACGGTGGTGGCGGTCAGGTCGTTGTCTTCCTGGAACAGGCCATCACTGGCATCGAAGATGGCCGACCAGTTGCCGGCCTGGTCTGCGGTGATCGGGTTGACATTGGCACCGATCAGGCCGTCGACGCTCGAGGTGAGTTCAACGGTGCTCCCGGCAGTGGTTTGACCGGCAATCGTGACGGTCGTCGTGTTCGCGGCGTCCAGGCCGACGGGGCTGACATCGATGACGCCATCGGTCCCGATCTCGTCGGCGGTGTAGACCGAGCGGTCGATCCGGCCCACGCTGCCGTTTCGGTCAATGAAGAACAGGTCGCCTTCTCGGGAGAAATAGGGCTGGTTGGCGGCCGCCAGATCCACCGTCGAGCCGGGAATCGTCGGCACTTCGTAGTTGCTGATGCGTGTCGGCCTCGAGAAGTCGGTGGTGTCCAGGATCACGCTGCCCGGGTCGAGGACCTGGATGATGCCCTTCTGGTTTCGAGCATCACCACCGGGGTTGCCACCCCCCGATCCGGATCCGCCTCCTCCACCACCGGTCCCGCTGCCACCGGTACTTCCACTTCGGGCGACGGGAAACATGCCGACGATCACATCGTCATCGGGGATTCCGGGTGTTTCATTGTCGTCGACCTTGAGGAACGTCCCCCGGATTTCCTCGTACTTATTGGGAACATCCCAGGTGATCCACACGTCCTTGAGCTTGCCGCCATCCTCTTCGTCCACGAAAGCACGGGGTTTCAGCAGTGCGATCCGTCCCGATCCACCCTCGGCGATCAGCCAGACATAGCGATCACCGTTTCGTTCATCGACGATGACATCGACACCGTGGGACGAGTAGTCGGCTACACCGTCGGTGTCGAGCCAGATGGACGGTGGGGGTTCGTGGGAGGTGACATGTGCTGTGCGCATGCCGGCCTCACCGGCATGGAAATCGAGTTCGAGGATCAGGTTGCTGTGTGGCTCGGTGACCCAGACCGTGCCCCCGTCATCGACGAACGCCGCGTGGCCGTCGCTGCTGTCGATTCCCGCAGAGCCAAGCTCGGCCAGGTCGTAGGTGACCAGTTCGTTGCTGGCCACGTCGACAAACGAGAGCCGGCCCGAGTTGGTGAGGTCGTCCCCACCGTGATCGTGATTCGAGTGGTCATGGACGCCCGTGGCGCCCTTGCCGGCCTGGGTGCCACCGGCATCACGGTGGGCGACCCAGAGCCTGGGTGTGACGTGAGTGTCGAAGTCGAAGAAGATGCCGTGGGGGTTGGAACCGTTTTCGTTCTCGTCCAGCGGCAGCAGGTCGAAACGCCTTGCGGCACCGGTGGCCGGATCGAACTGTGTCGTGTAGGTGGATCGCTCGGAGTTGATCCAGAGCGTCTGGGTCCGCTTGTCGAAGGCCATCTGCCAGGGCTGGTTATCCTTGTCGTCCTCGGAAATGTCGGTTTCCAGATCATCCCTGATGCCCTGGTCCAGCCCGCTGTTGATTTCCTCCAGCCCGGTTTCGATCTCACCCAGTGAAGACTCCATATCGGTTCCGGGCTGGAACTCGAGGACAATTGTCGAGGTGCCTACCGAGGGGGTACCACCTGAGCCGGGAACGACGACGATTGTTGAATCGGTTTCCATCAATCCGGTCACAGTGCTCGTTTTCGCGAGTTGTTGTTCCTGGATCAGCGTGATCTGTGATGTCACGTCCTCGACGGTGGATCCATCGGGGTCGTATGTCGTCACGATCGTGAACGTCAGTTCCCGATTCATCAAATCGGCGACGTTGTAGGCTTCGGTGTAGACCGGCAGACCCGGTGCGGCGGTCGAGGGCTCGCCCACCTCGCTGACATAGAAGGTCAGTGCCTTGGGAGATTCAGTGAGGTTGCCGGCCTTGTCGGTGGCCTTGACCGTGACGGTACGCGGATTTCTGGCGGGGTCGGATTGGGTCGTTGGCAGTTGTGCAGAGAAGTTGATGACGCCGGTCGCATCGTGCGTTGTCGAAACCGTGTCAGCTCGACTGAGCAATTCACTTGTGGCCTTCTTGCCGGAACCAATTTCCTCGAACAACTCGAAATGCACCGAATTCTCGAACCCAACAAAACTCTCGTCGGTGACATTGACCGCGATGTTCGGCAGTTGCTCTTCAGTCAGCTGATAACACAACGCGCTTTCGGAGAAGACCCGGTGTTCTGCTATCAAGTCAAAGCTGGTGGAGCAGACGCCACTTGTCTCAGTGTCAGCGAACACCGGGGCGGTCGTGTCCAGGACGACAGACGAATAGCGGTCGTTGGCGGTGTTGCCGGACTCGTCGAGGAGGTCAGCTGTGATCGTCAGTCGGCCATCTACCAGTTTTGAGATGTTGAGACCGGTAACATTCCAGGTGCCGTCCTCGACGGTCACACTGCCGACGACGTCGGCCGTCGTCCCGTCGTTGTCGGCTATGGTCACGGTCACGGTGTTGTCGTTGTTGTCGTCGTTGACCGTGCCGGAGATGGTGACGCTGGCGTGTTCGGCCTCGTTGACGAAGCCGTCGTCGACCTCGCCGGCGGTCGTGTCGATCGCGACCGTACGGGTGGTGTCGAGTTCGATGGTCGTGATCTGGTCCTGATCCTGGTTGCCGGCCTCGTCGACGAGGTTGGCCGTGATGGTCAACGTGCCGTCGGAGAGCCCCGAGAGATCGAGCCCTGCGGTGCTCCAGGTGCCGCCGGTGACGGTCACCGGGGCGGAGATGACGTCGGCCGTCGTCCCGTCGTTGTCGGAGATGGTCACGGTCACGGTGTTGTCGTTGTTGTCGTCGTTGACCGTGCCGGAGATGGTGACGCTGCCGTCTTCGGCGTCGTTGACGAAGCCGTCGTCGACCTCGCCGGCGGTCGTGTCGATCGCGACCGTACGGGTGGTGTCGAGTTCGATGGTCGTGACCTGGTCCTGGGCCTGGTTGCCGGCCTCGTCGACGAGGTTGGCCGTGATGGTCAACGTGCCGTCGG
>CAUZRQ010000052.1:0-33208 GCA_963582065.1 Planctomycetota bacterium
TCTCGCCGTCGGTGTCTTCGTGGTGCTGCTGGGACTCAGCCTGTTCCGGGTGGATGTGGTCGTGCTTGAAGGAGACGGGGAACTCCAGGACGACTATTTCGGCCTGATCTCGACCGACGACGATGGACGGCACGTGATCGAGCCGCCCGACTGGGCCCCGTTCAGCCTGGTGGCCATCGGTGGAGTGACCTGCCTGTACGCCTTCGCCCTGCCGACGCGTCGCCGCGAAAGCTAGCCGGCGACACCGGACAGGTTCAGCACCGTCCACAGGCTCGGATCACGGTCGTACGGGAACTCGTCACCCAACGCCAATGTCTGGTCACCCATCTCGTTGTCGTGGACGCGGTAGGTGAACCCGACGGCGGTGATCGTCTCGGTGTCCCAGCCATGGAGTGCCCCGGCTGCGATCCAACCCTGCAGCGAGTAACCGTCATCGGCCAGCTGTGATGCCACCCGCAGGGAATCCGGGGGCGGGGCCGGAGCGTCGTCGCGGGCCTGGGCGATTGGACGCGGGACAGCCACCGGCCGGTCCTCACCACGGCCTCCCCCCGTCGGCAGGAAGGTGAAAGCGTGACAGAACCGTGAGGCGCGGTGGATTGTCTGTGTGTTGCGGGTGTCGATCCAAACGGTCAGTCCGTCGGACGCATCCGCTGAGGCCTCGCGACAACGGGCCGGCCGGATCTTGCCTCGGACCACCAGTTGAACCGCCAGCCCGGTTTCGTGCCACGCCAGCCACACGCTGGCGAAGGGCGGCTGTGTGGCATCGGCTGGGGGTTCGGAGAGAGCCTGCAGGTCGGGCAGGGGGGGGAGTTCGTCGAGGGCCGGGGCGGGGTCTTCCGGGCCGGGTGGCCGGTCGATGCGGGCCGCTTCCAGCTGGTAGCGGAACAGAAATCCACCGGGCAGGACTCCAGACATGAGCGTGTTGCCGGTGGAGGCGGAATGAGGAGCGGCATGAGGTGTCGGGCCGGAGCGTGTATGGTACGCGGCTGCTGTCCGTCTCGACAGGTCGTCCCCACACGGGCCGCAATCGGTCCGTCCGCCATGTCTGCCAAACCTCGCACCACCAGCACGCCCGCGGACGGGATGATCCATGTCCGTGGGGCCCGAGTGCACAACCTGCAGGGACTGAACGTCGACATCCCCCGTGATCGCTTGGTCGTGATCACCGGGGTCAGCGGCAGCGGCAAGAGCACCCTGGCGCTGGACGTGATCTTCGCCGAAGGACAGCGAAGGTTTCTGCAGGGGCTGACGCCCGGACAGCGGGGCCGTCTGGATCGCTGGGAACGGTGCGACGTGGACCTGGTCGAGGGGCTGCCGGCGGCGATCTGCATCGATCAACGGTCGGGATCGACGGCCGCCCGCAGCACGCTGGCGACGACGACGGAGATCCACAGCCACCTGAGATTGCTGTTTGCCCGAGCCGGCTCGGTGCACTGTCCCGGTTGCGGCCAACCGCTGGAGCAACGCAGCCCCCAGGCGATCGTCGACGTGTTGTTGGGACTGGGTGAGAAGCGACGGGTGATGTTGCTGGCCCCGGTCGTCGCTCGCCGCCGTGGCAGCCAGATCGAGACGTTTGAACAGTTGGCCGGTGATGGGTTTGTCCGGGCGCGGGTCGACGGTCAACTCGTCGAACTGACGCCCCCGCCCGAACTCGATCCCCGACGGAACCACTCGATCGACGCCGTGATCGACCGGGTCGTGATCCGCCAGGGACTGGGGGCTCGGCTGCAGGACTCGGTCGAACTGGCGCTGCGGATCGGATCGGGACGGCTTGTGGTGAGTGTTGAGACGCCCGAGGGGGGCTGGGATGATTCGCTGTATTCGAGCCGGCTGGCATGTGCTGATTGTGAATGGAGTGCCCCGCCGGTTGAGCCCAGGACGCTTAGCTTCAACAGCCCCGAAGGGGCTTGCGGGACCTGTCGAGGCCTGGGAGAGGTGATCCGCGACGACCAGAAAGTCCGGAAAGGCGAGGCCGCGCTTTGCCCGGACTGTGACGGTACGCGGCTGGGCCGGCTGGCCCGGTCGATCACCTTTTCCGGTGAAACAATCACCGGTCTCTGTCGATTGACCGTCGGCGAGGCGCACCGCCGATTGGCGGGATGGCTTGCGGCGATCGAAGAGGATGGCTCGCCACGTTCGATCGTTGCGAAAAAGATCCTGCCTCTTGTCGTCGGGCGGTTGGAGTATCTCGAACGGGTCGGCCTGGACTATCTGACTCTCGATCGCCGCACCCGGAGCCTGTCCGGTGGTGAATTCCAGCGATCCCGGCTGGCGGGGGCCCTCGGGTCGGGCCTCGTCGGAGTGGCCTATGTGCTGGATGAACCGACGATCGGTCTTCATGCCGTCGATACCGATCGGCTGGTGTCGTGCCTCGAGGATCTCAGGGACCAGGGCAACAGCGTGATGCTGGTCGAGCACGATCTCGGCGTGCTGCGTCAGGCCGACTGGATCGTCGACCTGGGTCCCGGGGGTGGTCGCAACGGCGGCCAGCTGGTCGTTTCAGGCACCCTCGACGATGTGCTGGCTTGTCCGGAATCGGTCACCGGAGCCTGTCTCGGCGGGCGTTCGGCGAGCGAGCCACGTGTGCGGCGGAGCACCGACGAGAACAAGGCGGTGATTGTCCGCGGTGCTGACCTGCACAACCTGCAGGACCTGGAAGTGAAGTTCCCGCTGGGGGTCCTGTGCGCGGTGACCGGAGTCAGCGGTTCGGGGAAGACCTCTTTGGTCAGCGGTACGCTGGTCCCGTCGTTGGTGGCGGAGTTGGCCGGGACCGGCGCGGGGGAGGCCGAGGTGGCCTGGCTGGGTCCGAAGGAACTCGAACGGGTGGTGCTGGTCGACCAGTCGTCGTTGGGCCGGTCGCCCCGGTCGACACCCGCCACCTACACGAAGATCTGGGACGAGATTCGCGGCGTGTTCGCTCGGACACGAGCGGCTCGTGCCAAGGGCTTCGACGCCCGCCGGTTCAGCTTCAATACCGATCCGGGTCGCTGTGGGGAGTGCGACGGCCGGGGGCAGGTGACCGTCGAGATGCAGTTTCTGTCCGACCTGGTGGTGCCGTGTCCCGAGTGCGACGGGCGACGATTCAATCCCGAGACGTTGCGGGTGAAATACCGTGGCAAGAGCGTGGCCGACGTGCTGTCGATGTCGGCCGGCGAGGCGGTGGGATTCTTCGAGAACCATCCGCGAGTGGTCTCGCTGCTGCAGACTCTCGTCGACGTCGGACTGAGTTACCTGGTCCTTGGCCAGCCGACGGCGACACTGTCGGGGGGCGAAGCCCAGCGGGTCCGGCTTTCGGCCGAACTGGGCCGCCGACGACGGGGATCGACTCTCTACGTTCTCGATGAACCGACCACCGGACTGCACGCTGCCGACGTGGCGAGGTTGATTGATGTTCTGGACCGCCTGGTCGACTCGGGACATTCGGTCGTGGTGATCGAGCACCATCCCGAGTTGATCTCGTCGGCCGATTGGGTGATCGATCTGGGACCCGGCGGGGGCGACGGCGGCGGCCGAGTGGTCGC
Organism: Planctomycetota bacterium; assembly: GCA_963582065.1. GTDB lineage: Bacteria > Planctomycetota > Planctomycetia > Planctomycetales > Planctomycetaceae > UBA8437. The sequence goes on from CAUZRQ010000052.1 coordinate 3,522, forward strand.
GGTGGGCACGCCGGACGACATCGCTGAGGAACCGGAGTCGGCCACCGGCCGCGTCCTGGTCGACGTGTTGGACCGTGCGGTGTCCAAACAACCACACCGTCCCGGTTGATGCGTGGCCGATGCCCCGTCACGCGTCACTGGCCACCGGTTGCCGGATCGTTGGCTTACGCCTTGTCGGCTGCGACGTCCGTTTTGTCCTCAGCTTCGGTCTCCTCTTCCCAACTCATCACCTGTTCCTCGAAATCCGTCACCACGCTCTGTTCCTCATCCGCCGCGTCATCGACGACTTCGTAGCCGCCTTCGAGCAACAGCGTGGCGTGGTCCGAGTGTTTCTCGACCTTTCCATCGTCAGCAACAGCCCGCCACCACTGCAGGTGAGGCCAGTCGCGACGGACAGTTTTCAGACAGGTCAGCATGGCACGCCCCTTCGACCCCGCACTGAATCCCGCACGGCGGGCGATCGTCGTGTACGTTCCGATTTTCGAGGCCCGCTTGAGTTCCCAAAGTACTTCGGCCACTCCCTGCGCCCGTGTCGATGTCATCAGTCGTCTCCAAGAACTGTGCGACGGTTTCTGGCAGGATTTGAATCAGCAAATCAGCCTGCTAGGGTCCATTGTATCGGCCGTCCGGGAACTCCTCAACGGCTCCATTCGTCTCGCAGCCTTGCCTGGCCCCATCCGCAACTCCGAGAAATCCCGGCAGACACATGACCGAGTGGTACGACGACGACGGTGTGCGATTCGCCTACCCGGAATCGTGGGAATTGATCCGCGAAGAGGCAGACGGGGCCGTTATGTTGACCGTCAACGGTGACGGCACGGCGTTCTGGACGCTGGCTCTTTATCCCGGTATGTCATCGGCGATGGAGCTGATCGAGTCGGCCGTCGAGGCCTACTGCGAGGAGTACCAAGAGTCGGACGTGTATCCGATCGAGGGGTCGTTGTGCGGTTTTCCGTGCGAAGGTCGGGATGTCGAGTTTGTTTGTCTTGAGTTGATCAACACCGTGTCACTGCGGGCGTTCGAGACTCCCGGGTTCACCGCGATGGTGCTTTTCCAGGGCACCGACCATGAACTCCGTGAGACCCGCCCGGTGCTCGAAGCGATCTCCAGTAGCCTGGCACTGACGCTGCCGAGTGCGTGGTCTGCCGAGTTGACCGAAAGACCGGAGTTCGAATGAAGCGGAGCCGGATTGTCTGCGATGCCGTGAACAGGTCCTCGACGGGTCCGGCATTGGTGTTGTTCCGCGGACACTTGGCGAACTCGGATTCCGACGCCCGCCGCTGGTGTTCCGACACAAAAAGCTACTCGCGAGTGTGAAGTTCGACGGTATACTCACGCCGTCGTCCTCGTCGGGCGTCGTCCTGCTGTTCTGCTGTTTTCCGCGGAGTGGAGGAGAGGACGATGAGTGAGCCGCCGGATGTCGATGCTCTCTGCGCGAAAGCCAAAGAGTGTGTCCGCGGGAGAAATCTGGACCAGGCAATCTCGCTGTTCCAGCAGGTGCTGGAGGTTCAGGAGACAAACGCCGAAGCCCTCGAGGGGATCGCGGCGGCTTATTTTCATGCAGGGAACGACCCGGGGGCGCTCGAGCATTTCAAGCGGTTGGCCGAGCTGAATCCGCTCGAAGCCCGGCCACTGATCAACCTGGGAGCCGTCTACAACCGCCTGAAGGACTTCGAGCAGGCTGTCGACGTGCTCAGGAAGGCCGTGCAGAAGGACTCGCGTTCCAGCGAGGCCTTCTACAATCTCGGACTCTCCTACCGCAACCTCGACCAGTTGGGCATGGCGACGACGGCTTACGGCGAGGCACTCAGGCTGAACCCTGACATGCCCGAAGCCCACGTGAACCTGGGCAACGTCTGTGTCGAGATGGGCAATTATCGCAAGGCGATCAACCACTACAACGACGCCCTGAAGCTCAAACCGGGCATGTCGCGGGCCGAAGCCGGACTGCTGAGGGCCAAAGAGGCGAGCGAAGTGAGCAAGGCCGAGATCAGTCCCTTCGGTCGGCTGGTGGACGTGAACCCGGCTGACGGCCGCTCGGTTGCCACCGGCGGCGGCCGGGTGTTGTCGAGCGTCGAGAGAGCCAAGGACCGCAGGACGGTTCGTGAACTGGCCGCTGAGATTCACGAGAGTGCCCACGAGATGACCACGCAACTTCGGGACGAATTGATCGAGGCGGTCCTGAAAATGGGCCGATCGATTGCCGAAGGAGCCGATCGGGCCAGCAACATCGTCGAGAACCAGGAACATTTCGAGTTGTCGGTCGGCCGCAGTCGTGTTCTCAGGAAACGACTGCGTGACGCCTTGAAGGCTCTCCACGACCACGAGACGAAAATGAAGAGTGAAGAGGCCGGCGGTCAAGGTACGCCCTGAAACCGGTTGCCCGAAACCGCGGTGGAAACGGACATCTGTCCGTCGGCCGCCACCGTCACGCTCACCGCACCGTGGCGTCGAGTGCTGAGAATTACCGGGCCGGGGCCGTAGCATTCCCCGAGCGTGACCGGGGTTGAGTCGCGGCCGCCGCTGACGATCACCCAGCCGGGCTGCGACCAATCGGCCCATTCCCGGGTGTTGGCCCGCGGGCTGCCGTGGTGGGGGGCCAGCAGCACATCGACGGGGGGTGTGGGGTGGCCGACGAGTTCGTGCTGACCCTCGTCTTCGAGATCTCCGGTCAACAGCATCCGCCGCCCGGCATAGACGATCTCCAGGACGACGCTGTTGCTGTTGTCGGTGGAGCCGCGGAAACCGGCCGAGGGATGCCGCACACGTATTGAAACGTCCGGGTCCAGGATCAACCGGTCCCCGGCGACAACCAACTCGACCGACACCCCCGCCCGTGATGCGTTGCCGCACAGAGCCAGCGTCTTGGGTTGTCGGGCATCCAGAAACGCAACCGAGGTGACCAGCGATCCGGTCGGGAATCGGTCGAGCAGCCAGGCGGCGGCCGAGAAGTGGTCGCGGTCGGCGTGCGAAATCACCAGGGCGTCGATTCGGCGTCGGCGGCGGTGCCAGAGTGCCCGACGGATTGTCTTGGCTAACCGCCGCGAATCTCCCAGTGTGCCCGCATCGAAGAGCAGGACTGCCCGGTTTGGGCATTCCAGCAGGATCGCACCACCATGGCCGGAATCGAGTATGGTCAGAATCAGCCGGTCGTGATTCGGCGGCGCGAATGCCGTGGCCAGTCCGCCAGCCAGCGTCGCTGCGAGTGCGACCAGACACAACGACCTCAGTCGCGGACGGTGGCAGGATGCCAGTGCCGCGAGCAGGGCGTAAAACAGCAGCAACCAGGTCGACGGGGGGGCGGGTGTCGGGACAAATGCCAGGGGGCTGGCGGCAGATGTTTCGGCAATCGTCAGGACCGTGCCGAGCAGGTGATCGAGCAGGACACCGAGTCCCCAACCGGCACCCGGCATCCAGCCACCACAGGCCAACAGCGCGAACCCCAGCCACAGGGCCAACCCGACCAGCGGAATCATCAGCACATTGATCAGCAGCCCGACCGGTGCGATCAGTCCGAACTCGGCGGCGACCAACGGAGCGGTGACGCACCATATCGCCACTCCGACCAGCCACGCCTGCAGCGTCCGCCGGGTCATCCGTCTGAACAGGCTGCCGGGGCCGGAAAGCGGAATCACCCGGGCGGCCAGGGGGGCTGACCAGACCAGGGCCGAAACGGCCAGGAACGAAAGTTGTGCCCCGGGACTCTGCAGGTCGCCCGGGCGGAGGACGAGAATGATCAACGCGGCCAATGCCAGGGAATTGGCCGCGGTGGCGCGACGGTGGTGTGGACGGCCCAGGACACCGGAGACGACCAGGATCGTCGCTCTCAAGACCGACGGCCGCAATTCGGCTACCAACGCGTATCCGACCACCGACACGACGATCGCGGTGGTCGTGGTGAACGGGCCGAATCGCAGCAAGCGGGACAGCATCCAGACGAGACCGGCCAACAAGCCGACGTGCAGTCCCGAAATGGCCAGCAGGTGAATCGTCCCGCTCCGCACGAACATCTCGCGATGGTCGCGGTCCAATTCTCCCCGGGCTCCCAGCAACAGCGCCGACGCGACAGGAGCAGTGCGGGGCGAGAGATGGCGGGACAACAGCCGGGTCCCGGATTGGCGGAGACGGGACTGGAACCGGGCGAACCGGTCTGCCGCCCGGGGAGACATCCCGTGGACGGTGACGCCTTGAGCCGAATCCACCATCAGCATGCCGTGGATGCCACGCGAGGCCAGCAACTGTCGCATGTCCCAGCCACCGGGATTTCTTGCCGACGTCGGACGTTCCAGCCAACCGGTGACCGTCACCCGATCACCCACCTGCAGCCACGGCGCCGCAGCGCGGACGATCATTCTCAGGCGTCCGGCGACCGGCCGCTGATCGCCGCCGCGACGAATCGATTCGACCCGCAACTCGGTCCGGGTTGTCGGATTGTGGTGGGGGGGGGAACCGGGAGCAGGTGGACGGACCAACGCGGTGGTCGTGATCACTCCGCTGAGTTGCACCAGTTGGCGGCCGGTGGTGACAAGTCGGGCCAGGGCATCGGGTGGGGCGAGTGACCGGGCGGCGTGGTGACGGAAGGTTCCGGTGAAGGCGACGGTCAACAGCAGGCAGGCGGTGGCCATCCGTCGACGGTCACGCCAGCGGCACCACGCCAGGCCCGACGAAACAGCAAGGACCAGGCACAGGTGCCCGGGGACCGGACGCTGCAGGTCCCAGGCGATGCCTGCGGCAAAGGCCACCGCAATTGCGAGCAGCGGGCTTCGAGGAGTGGCGGTGACCATCGGCCCAGTCGCTTCCGGCGACGCGGCCTCGGTGTCTCCCCGCCGTTGAGCCTACCAGCGTTGATCGGATTGGCAACAGGTGATCTGCCGGTCGCGGCGAACAGTGCGTGTCTCTAGGCGATCACCGCATCGATCGGACGCCCGTAGTCGATCTCGAGTCGCTTGCGACCGGGGATCTCCAACCGCTTGGCGTCAAGGCCCAGTTGCTGCATCACCGTGGCGTGCACATCGGTGATGTAGTGGCGGTGCTCGGTAGCGTGGAAGCCCAGTTCGTCGGTCGCCCCGTGGGCGATGCCGCCCTTGAGGCCACCGCCGGCCATCCAGATGCTGAAGCCGTAGGGATGGTGATCGCGGCCGTTGGAGTTCTGGGCTCCCGGCGTGCGACCGAATTCGGTGCCCCATACCACCAGCGTCTCATCGAGCATTCCGCGGGCCTTCAGGTCGCCGATCAATGCCGCGATCGGCTGGTCGGTCTCGAGACACACCTTCGCGTGGCCGCTCTGGAGGTTGCTGTGCCCGTCCCAGCGGCCGGCGCCACCGTTGGACCCGTGGAAGATCTGCACGAACCGCACGCCCCGCTCGACCATCCGACGTGCCGCCAGGCACTGCTGGCCGAAGGTTCGGGTGCTGGAGTTGTCGATCCCGTACTTGGACCGGATCGACTTCGTTTCGCTGGAGAATTCCATGACCTCCGGAACCGTCATCTGCATGCGGTAGGCCAACTGGTAGGACTTGATCCGGGCCCGCAGGGCGTCGTCGTCGGGGTGTTCGGCCGCGGTCAACTGGTTCAGACGGTCGAGCAGCTCGAACTGGCCCCGCTGCTCCTCGCGGTACAGGGCCCCGCCGGGAGTGGCAAACGGCAGGGGACGCGCCGGGTCGACGTCCAGTTGCACGCCGTTGTGTTCGGGTCCGAGGTAGTTGGCCCCGTGAGCCCCCTGGCCACCGCAGCAGTCGGCGATGGGAGTGCCCATCACGATGAACTGGGGCAGGTTGTCGTTGAGTGATCCCAGGCCGTAGTGGATCCATGAGCCGACGGTGGGAAAGAACCCGTCGAGAGAATGACGGCCGGTGTGAAACTGCAACTGGGCCCCGTGGTTGTTGTCTGTCGTCCACATCGAGCGGACCACGGCCAGGTCGTCGATGCACTCGCCCAGGTGCGGCCACCAGTCGGACACCTCGATCCCGCTCTCGCCCCGCTTCCTGTACCCCACCTGCAGAGGATAGACCTTCGGCCAGATGTGGCCGTTGGCGTCGTCGGGCACGACGATCCGCACGTTTTCGTCGACGAAGGGGTTCTTCAACGTTTCGGAGAACGGTGTCTTGTCGATCGAGACACCTGCGTATTTGTTCAAAGCCGGCTTGGGATCAAACGTCTCCATGTGACTGGCACCACCGACCATGAACAGCCAGATCACGCTCTTGGCACGCGGGGCGATGTGGGCCAGCCCGTCGGGAACGGATGTCGCGGGGGCGGCACGGGTGATGCCGTCGTCGGCGAGCATCGCGCCCAGTGCGACGCCGCCCAGGCCACGGGTGGCGTCGAGTAGGAAGTCACGGCGGTTGCTTCGCGCGAAGTCGGTCATGGGATCACCGGATCGTCAGGAACTCGTTGTGGTTCAACAACACCAGCACCAGGTTCTCACGGGCTCGCAGGTGTGGCTGGTCGGCCGGCGGGACCGAGATCGTCTGGCCCTTGCCGAAGGGAGTCAGCTTCTTCGGCTGGCTCAGCAACCGGGTCTGGCCGGCCAGGAACTCCAGGCAGACGGTCCGCTCGGCTCCACTCGGCTCGCGGCCCAGGATTCTCAGGAAAACCGCCTCGAGAAACCGGCGGTTGTTCGCCGGGGTGTTCTCCAGCCCGATGGCCCGGTCCAGCCGACGGGCCAGTCGCCGTGACTGCTCGATCGCGATTCGGCTGTTGACCAGTGCCAGGGCCTGCTGTGGCACCACCGTCTCGTCACGCCGATAGCACTCGTGGGTGCTCGCTGCGTCGAAGAGATCCAGGAAGGTCATCATCTTCTCGGGAGCGTGTCGATAGTAGATGCTGCGGCGGGCGGTCGAGAGTCCGGTGCCGGCGTCCAGTTCGGGACCACCCATGCGGGTGTCGAGACCGCCACAGACCCACAGCACACCGTCGCGGACCAGCTCGGATTCCAGCCGCTTCGAATTCATCCGCCAGAGAAATCTGTTGTCGGGATCACGGCCGCGGGTCTCGGACTGGGCCGGTGCGGGGCTGGATGACATCCGATAGGCGGACGAATTCAGCATCAGGCGGTGCAGGTGTTTCATGTCCCACCCGCTCTCGATCAGCTCGACAGCCAACCAGTCCAGCAACGCAGGGAAGACGGGCCGTCGGCCGTTGTTTCCGAAATCGAAGACCGATGTGACCAACGGGCTGCCGAAGTGCCGCATCCAGATGTGGTTCACACAGACCCGAGCGGCCAGCGGGTTGCGACGATCGGTGATCCACTTGGCCAGCGCCAGGCGACGGCCGGTGCTGGTTTTCGGGTAGGTCTTCGTCAATGGTGGGTAACCGGGGTCCAGTTTCTTGTTAGAGACCGCCTGTTGCGCCTGCTGCAGCCGTTTGTCCAGTTGTTTTCGTTGTTCCCTGGCCTTGGTGAGTGCCTTGTCTTCCTTGCTGAGGGTGGCCCGCCGCTGTTCGGCGATATTCGCAGCGAGGTCGGCTTCGGCCTGCCGGAGCACTGAGAGGCGATGCAGCTGGGCCGCTTTCAAAGACAGTGCCGGGGCCTGGTCGGAAGGGGAACTCGACAGGCGATCCCGGTCGGCGGCGATCCGTGCCTGCAGATTGGCCAGGGCGGCTCGGGCCGCCTCGTTCTGCTTCTCGGACGTGACCTGGTTGAGCCTGGCCTGCTGGAGATCAACAACAGTCTTTCCGGGGGCGGTTGCCGTCTGGGCGAGGACGATCTTCGGGTTCAGGGCGCCGGCGCGGATCGAATCGAACTCGGCCGCCGCGTCATAGGTCCAGATCGACAGGGTGCCCGGTCGTCGGGCCGGCAGGCGGAACACGAGCTGCCGTTGGCCGTCGACCCAGGCATTGAGCCACTGTCCGCGGATGTCGAGTCGCAACTCGTAGTCCCGACCCCTCTGGATCTTCAGCGATCGCTGTCCGTCGGTGGGATAGGTGGCCCGGCCGTCGACCACCCGCGTGAACTGGATCTTCGCTCCCTGCGCGTAGGCGCTCAGGTAGACACTCTGCAGGTTGTTCGCATCGATTCCGTCGAAGCCGATGCCGACCGAGTGGTAGGTCGTCCCGCCGATGATCCGCAATTTCAGGGTGACGGAAAAGTCGGCCGGGTGGGGCTGGGTGGCCGAACACATCTGTCGGGCGGCGGCAACGTGAGACTGGACCAGTCGCGACTTCTGCCAGGTCCATTTGCCCGTGGTCGTTTTCCAGAGGCGCGGGCGTGGCGAGGAGAAATCATCGACGAGGAACGGGGTCCCGTCGATCGGTGAGACATTGGCGGCCGGTGGAGCCTTCGTCGTTGTGTTGGCCGCCTGCACGGCCTTTTCTGCTTCGGCGAGTTCTCGACGACGGAGATCGACGGTTGCCTCGGCTTCCGACAGCAGGGTCCGGCGAACCGAAGCACGGGCACCCGGGTAATAGGTGGTCGCAGCCAACTGCACCGGGGTCACCCGGAACGACTGCTGCAACTGCAGAAATTCGGGAACCGACGCCACCAGCGGGTGGCTCTTATCGGGCCGCTTGTCGTTGCCGCGTTCAAACAGGAAGGTCGGAGTGTCGGGCTTGGCGTCATAGGCCAGCGAGACGCCGCGTTTTTTGGCGTCCAGCACACCATCGATCGGGTCGGTACGAATCTGGTGCGGTTCGAAAATCGCGCGGAACTGGTAGTAGTCCTTCTGCGTGACGGGGTCGAACATGTGGTCGTGACACCGGGCACAGTTGATCGTCAGGCCCAGGAAGGCCTTGCCGGTGTGTTCGATGGTTGCATCCAGCCACACGTTGCGGTTGAAGAGGTAGTAGTTGCGAGCCAGAAAACCGGTCGCCCGCAGTGTTTCCGGAGTCGCCCCGGGCAGTTCATCGGCCGCCAGCATCTGTTGGACCATCTCATCGTAGGGTCGGTCGACGTTGAGCGATTCGACGATCCAGTCCCGCCAACGCCAGATGTGTCGGCTGCTGTTGCGGAGCTGCTTCTGGTAGCCGTACCAGTCGCTGTATCGCCAGACATCCATCCAGTGACGTCCCCAGCGTTCGCCGTGGCGAGGGTTCTGCAGCAGTCGATCGATGGCGCGGTCCCAGCGGTCGGGGCGTTGGTCGTTGAGGAACGCGGTCAGTTCCGCGGGGGTCGGTGGCAGTCCCACCAGGTCCAGTGTCACGCGTCGCAGCAACACCGCCGGGGAAGCCGGGTCCGAACGAATCAGCCCCCGTTGCCGGTGTTGTTGGGCCAGGAAAGCGTCGAGGGGGTTACGGACCCGCATCGAATCGCCCGGTTGAGGCACCGGTGGACGCACCGGCGCCCGAAAGGCCCAGTGGTCGGTCGGATCCGACTCGGGCAACTCGTCGTCCGGATGCCTGGCTCCGGACCCGATCCAGGCTGTGAGCGTCGCGATCTCGCGAGCCGACAGTGCGGCCCCCTCCGGGGGCATTCTCATGTCCTTGTCCTGCGATCGCACGCGATGCAGCAGGCGGCTCTTGCCCGGTTGCCGCGGGACAATCACATGGCCGTTCTCGGACCCCTTGAGCGCGGCGGCGGCGGTGTCGAGCCTCAGGCCCGCTTCCTGCTTGCGGACTCCATGGCAGCGGAAGCAGTGTGCCCGCAGGATCGGTTTGACCTCACGATCGTAGTCCGGCTCGGCGGCGACGGCCGGTTGCAGCACGATGACGACGAGAAGGAGAATACGGGCGGCCATGGTGTCCCGGTTGCCAGGAGAAGTTGTCAGGTCCAAGTCTACCAACGACGGGTGCCGCACGGATATGCTTTGATCTTCGCGAGTCTCATCCCCAGGAAACACTCGAACGGTCGACCCACAATGCCCAGCACGTTTCCCGAAACCGCAGTCGCCGTTCGCTTCCTCGACAAGCAACTCGACGTCATCCGAGGCGTACTCAATGAATTTCCCGACGAGGCGATCTGGATACGTCCGGGTGAGCGAATCGTGTCTTTGGGCAACCTGGTCTGCCATGTCGCCGGCTCGATGCGAGACTGGTTCGAGAACGGCCTGGCGCGGGGAAACTGGGTTCGGGATCGGCAGTTGGAGTTTGATCGCGACGATGGTCCCGACCGTGTCGGGCTGCATGCTCTGCTCGACGAGACCCGTGCCCATTGCGAGGGTTTTCTGTGCGAGGTGAACGCGGAGAACTGGGAGGACGATCGGCAGTTCCGCGATCGCACGCTGCCGGTGCGTGAGGTGTTGTGGCACCAGGTCGAGCACGTCGCCTACCACGCCGGCCAGGCGGCCTTGCTGCGTCGTTTGACCGGCGGTCTACCGCCACGGCCGTAGCCTTGTCGTTGTCATCGTGGGTAGAATCGACAGCCCATTCGAAGTGTGGAGGAAATGGCGATGCGAACGGCGGTCCTGTTGAGTGTTGTGTTGTGGGCATCACCGATCATTGCCGCCGACTGGCCCGGTTTCGGAGGCACACCGGCCCGTGATCATCACACCGGTGAGACGCTGGCGACGAGGCTGCACCTGGCCTGGTCCCGCCAGGCTCGTCATGCTCCCCGACCCGCGTGGCCCCGCGACGCCAGGATGTCGTTCGACAAGGCCAGCCGCGTGGCGGTTGCCGACGGTCTCGTGTTCTACGGCAGTTCGGTCGACGGTCGCATCCGCTGCCTGGATGCCGAAACCGGCCAGACCCGCTGGACGTTTGCCACCGGTGGACCGATTCGTTTCGCCCCGGCCGTCTGGCGCGACCGGCTGTTTGTCACCAGCGACGACGGCTTCCTGTATTGCCTGTCGACCACCAACGGGGTGCTGCAGAAGCGTTGGCGAGGTGGCCCGACTGACCAGCGGGTGATGGGCAACGGGCATGTCATCTCGCGTTGGCCGGCTCGCGGCGGTGTCGTCATCTCCGACGGCGTCGTCTACTGGGCGGCAGGGATCTGGCAGTCGGAGGGCATTTTTATCCGGGCCCAGCGGGCCGACTCCGGCAAGCTGCTTTGGCTCAACGACAAGTCCGGTGGCATCGAAATGCCTCAACCGCACGGCGGTGCGACTGCCAAGAGCGGTGTCACGGCACAGGGTCACCTGGTGGTGGCCGGCAACCGGTTGCTGGTGCCGACCGGCCGGGCGGTTCCGGCCGTCTTCGATCGCAGCACCGGAAAGTTTCTCTTTTACCGCCTGCAACAGAACACCCATCGCGGTGCCACCGCGACGATGGGGCATGGCCGGGTGTTTATCAACGGCGGCTTGGCTTACGACCTGGCCAACGGAGCACTGCTCAAGGGCCTGGGGGCCGGCAGTGTCGCTTCGGCCGGCAAGACGCTCTGGCGAGGCACCGGCACGACACTGGAGAACTGGGAACTGACCGAGCGGACCGGGAAGGACCGAAAAGGGAAGCCCGTCACGGTCCGGGAACTGAAACGGCATTCGTCGCTCGCCGATATTCCCGGCGGGCAGGGAACGCTGGTGGCCGGCACCACGGTTGTCTCGGCCGGGGGCGACACGATCGCCCTGATCGATGCCGTAGCCGGAAAGATGACCTGGAGCCACCAGGTCGAGGGCACGCCCCACGACCTGGCCGTCTCGGACGGTCGCCTGTTCGTGTCCACCGATTCCGGCCGGCTGTACTGCTTTGGTGACAGGCCGATCAAGAAGCCGGTGCACTACCTGCCGTCGAAATCTGATGCCGGACCTGGCGATCCGGCGATTGCCGCTGCGGCGATACGGATTCTCGAGACGTCCAAGATCAACAGCGGCTACTGCATCGACCTGGGGTGTGGCGACGGTCGACTGGCCAGCCAGTTGGTCAGGCACAGCGACCTGTTCGTCTTCGCCATCGATCCCGATCCCGCACGCGTCGCTGCGGCTCGTCGCCGCTTGGCCTCAGCGGGCCTGCTGGGCAATCGTGTTACGGTCCACCAGGGCCGGCTCGAGGCCACCCAGTTTCCCAAGTACATTGCCAATCTGATCGTTTCGCAACGAGGACTCGATGGCCAGTTGAAACCCGGCCGGATTGCCACCGAGGCCAGGCGGCTGCAGCGGCCGTGGGGCGGCGTGGTGGCCATCGGCACCACCGACGGACTGACGTTTGATACACGGAAGGGACTGGCCGGAGCGGGGACCTGGAACCACCAGTACTCGTCCCCCGCCAACACGCTCTGTTCGACCGATCCGATCACGGGCCCGTTGCGGGTGCTGTGGTTCCAAGACGTGAACCTGGAATTGCCCAGCCGTCACGGCCGAGCCCCCTCACCGCTGTTCCACCGCGGGCGGTTGTTCGTCGAGGGAATGGACGCGTTGCGGGGGGTCGATGCCTACAACGGCCGCACGCTGTGGGAGTTCGCGCTGCCGGGTGTCCTGCATCCCTACAATGCCGATCACATCGTCGGTGTCTCCGGAACCGGCAGCAACTTCTGCGCCAACGGCGACAGCGTCTACGTGCGTGAGAAGGGCGTGTGCTATCGGCTCGATGCGGCCACCGGAAAAGTGCTGGGCACTTTCCAGGCACCGTCCCACGCCGATGGCAAGAAGGCCCTGTGGGGGTACATCGCCTGCGAGAACGGGCTGTTGTTCGGTTCGTTGATCAACGAACAGCACATTGTCAGGCACGCCTGGCGACCGGCTGACATGAGCCGGCTGTTCACCGAGTCGAAGACGTTCTTCGTGATGGACGCCAAGACCGGAAAACTGAAATGGCGGTACGACGCCAAGCAATCGATCCGGCACAATGCCATCGCGATCGGTGACGGGCGGGTGTTCCTGATCGATCGCGATCGTGCGCTGATCGACCTGCTCGACCAGAAGGCCGCTCGCCGTGGCGCCAAGGACGGAAAGCCGCCGGCTCATGCCACCGGCGACCTGGTGTGCCTGGACGCGGGCACCGGCAAGCCGGCCTGGCAGAACAAGAAGGACATCTTCGGCACGGTTCTTATCTTCAGCCAGCAGCATGACATGCTGCTGATGAGCTACCAGTCGACGCGGTTCAAGTTGCCCTCGGAGGTCGGGGGCCGGATGGCGGTGTTCCGTGCCAGCGAGGGCTATCGCGTCTGGGACAAGAAGATCAACTACATCACCCGCCCGCTGGTCAACGATCGCACGATCATCACCCAGCCGGCGCGACTGGATCTGTTGACCGGCGAGGACGAACCGTGGTCGTTCAAGCGGTCCTACGGCTGCGGCCAAATGGCCGGCTCGAAGAACCTGCTGCTGTTCCGTTCGGCGACGGTCGGTTACTTCGACTTCACCCGTAAGGTGGGGACCGAGAACTTCGGTGGAATCCGGCCGGGGTGCTGGGTCAACGCGTTACCGGCCGGTGGACTCGTCTTCATTCCCGACGCGTCAGCCGGCTGCCGTTGCAGCTACCAGAACCGATCCTGGGTGGCGCTGCAGGGGCCCGATGATGACTCTGCGGACGGTCCATGACCGAGGCGAATTCAACCGGCCCCGTGCCCGATCCGGTCTCGTCGCCGGGCTCGTGGAGGCTTTCGTGGTTGACCACCCTGCTGCTGGTGCTGGTGGTGGTGGTGCCGCTGGCCGCCTGGGCCATCGTTCCTGCTCTCCCGGGACCGTCACCCGGTGCTCCGCTTGAGATCGGTTCGGTGCTCACCGGCACCGACGACCCCGGCTGGCGGCTCGAAACGGTGATCGCGGCCAAGCGATCCTGGATCACCAACGTGCAGGTCGTGGATCTGGACGGTGACGGAGTCAACGAAATCCTGGCCTGCGATGCCGGCGAGAACCGCATTGTGGTCTGTCGCCGCAACGAGCGATCGTGGTCCGTCGAGACGTTGGCCGAGGACCTGTTGGCCCCGGCCCACGCCGAGCTGGTCGATCTCGACGGCGATTCCGATCGTGACCTGGTTGTCTCGCTGCTCGGCAACATCCAGCCCGACGACGGGGCGGTCGGCCAGGTGGTTTGGCTGGAACGGACCAAGACCGGCTTTCGGCGTCACCTGCTGCTGGACGGCGTTCGACGCGTGGCCGACGTCCGGTGCGGTGATCTCGACGGTGACGGAGACCAGGATCTGGTGGTGGCCGTCTTCGGTTACGCGAGGGGTGAGGTGTTGTGGCTGGAGAACGACGGGCAACAGTCCTTCACGTCGCATCGGTTGTTGAACGCACCCGGGGCGATCCACGTTCCTCTGGCCGACTTCGACGGCGACGGTGACCTGGACATCGTGACGGTGGTGTCGCAGGACGAGGAGGAGGTCTGGGGTTTCGAGAATCTTGGAGAGGGCCAGGGGACGGCTCGGTTCCATGCCCGTCGATTGTGGTTCACCCACAACCACGACCTCGGCAGTGCCGGGCTGGTTCCTACAGACTTCGACGGCGACGGTGACCTGGACCTGCTTTTGCCCACCGGCGACAACTTCGAGTATCGCTACACCTACCCCCAGCCGTATCACGGTTGTCTGCTGATCCGAAACGACGGCAACTGGACATGGACGGTCGAACCGTTGGCCGACCTGGGCGGCACCTACGCCGCCGCGGTGGGCGAGATGGGCATCGTGCTGGTCAGCATGTTCAATGCCTGGCATCATCACGATGCGGCCAGCGTGGTTCTGATTCCACCACCGGCTGGTGGTGCCCGAACCGGCGGCCGGCGAGTGTCCCGAGTGATCTCGACCCGTCCCTCCCACCTGGCGACAGTCGATTGCGGTGACCTGGACGGCGACGGCCGCGACGACATCGTGGTCGGCAGCCTGCACGTTTCGCCCCCGTTCAACCGTTCGACGGCCCTGGCCGTGTTCATCAATCGGACGGATTCTCGTGGTGCGAACTCGAGCCGGGGGGGCAGTCGATGAAACTGACCCGATCGGGGCTGCTGCGATTCCTGTTGATCGGACTGTTGATCGTCGAATTGGCAGCGGTGCGGGATGCCGTCCGTTGGCAGCGACGCCCGCGTCCTCGGACGATCGACCTGCAGGCTCTTGATCGGGCCACAGCCGGTGACATGCAACGGTTGTGGCGGACCGCATTCGATGACGGGGGCGGCGACGACTGGCAGCGGCTGGCCGAGTGTTATGCGGTGTACGGGTATTTCCCCGAAGCGTTGGAGACCTGCCGACGGGCGAGATCGATGCTGAGATCCGGCGATCAGCTTCAGCCCTGGCGATCGTTGTACTGGGAGGGCTTGATCCTGGATCGGCTGGGCCGGCCACGGAACGCGATCGAGGTGTTTGGCGAGTCGTTGAAGGTGGCTCCGCCGTCCCAGCGGCCGACATTGTGGCATCTGGTCGGTCGCAACCGGTTGCGGCTCGAAGACGCCCACGAAGCCGAAGTGGCGTTCGAACAGGCCGGCGATCTGCAGGTGTCGCGTTACGAACGGGCACGACTGATGGTCCGGACGGGGCGGCCCCGCGAGGCGATGCCGATCCTGGACAAGCTGCTGTCCGAGGATCGTGATTTCTATCAGGTCCATCACTTGAAGGCCCGTGCGGCCGAGGCGATTGGTGAGCAGTCGGTGGCCGCGACACACGACCTGCTGGCGCAGCAGACGTCCCGGGGCCTGCCGACCGACCCGGTCGTCGAACACCTCCTGGCCGCAGCCGACCGATTCGGTTTCTGGGGCCGTTTGGCGGATGCGAGACAGATGTTTCAGGGGCGGGACCTGGCGGGGGCCATCGACGGGTTGCGACAGCTGATTGGAAAGGACCCGCACCCGGCCGCAGTCCGCCTGCTGTCCAATGCGCTGCTGGAGATGGGACGGTTCGGTGAGGCTCGCGAAATGCTGGGCCGGTTGCACGGGCAGGCGGCGATGGGACCGCTGGACTGGTTGATGACCGGAGATGTTCTCGAACGACTCGGTCCGCAGCATCGCGATGCGGCGATCGCGGCCTGGGAACGGTCGTCGCGGCTGCGGCCGACCGAGGCAGTCCGGGCGAGGTTGTTGCGGGTCGGCCGTCCAGTCCCGCCTTGATTCCTCGGCCGACGGCCGTCTGGTAGTCTGGTTGTTCGGGGCAGGGATCCCGTCCCAGGAGCGTGCGGTCATGTGTGGCATCGTCGGACTGTTGATCAGGCGACCCGAGCTGCGCACGTCGCTGGGTCAACTGGCCGTCCCGATGCTTGACTGCATGGGCGACCGGGGTCCCGATTCGGCCGGGCTGGCCGTCTTCGAGAATCCGCTCGACGCTCCGGCACTGAGGTTCAGCCTGTATTGGCCCGGGGGTGGCGCCGACTGGGATGCGTTGCTCGAACAGCATCGCCAGGTCGCCGGTGGCGATGTGACGCTCGATGCGAATGCCGACAACGGGTTGTTGACCAGTCCGGTGTCACCGGTGGCGGTGGTCGAGTGGCTGGAACGGGAATGGCCCGGTGTCGACCTGCTGTCGGTGGGGAGTTGTATCCGGTTGTTCAAGGACGAGGGCCACCCTCGGGACATCGCGTCGCGATACGGCTTCGAATCGCTGGCCGGTACCCACCTGGTCGGTCACACGCGGATGGCCACCGAGTCGATGGTCTCGCCCGCCCACGCTCACCCGTTCACCGCCGGCGAGGATTTCTGCCTGGTTCACAATGGTTCTTTGTCGAACCCCAACAGCGTGCGTCGCCGTTTGCAGCGACGGGGAATCGTGTTTCAGACCGACAACGATACCGAGGCGGGATGCCGTTATCTCGAGTGGCGGATGCGCGAGGGGGACAGCCTGGAGGAAGCGATCGAGGCGTCGTTCGGAGAACTCGATGGGTTCTTCACTTTCCTGATGGCGACCGCCGAGAAGATGGTGCTGGTTCGAGACGCGTTCGCGTGCAAGCCGGCCGTCGTGGCCGAGACCGACGACTACGTGGCGGTGGGATCCGAGTTCCGCGCGCTGGCTCATCTGCCGGGCGTGGCCGAAGCGGATGTCTACGAGCCGTCGCCCCAGACGATCTACTCGTGGGCGGTTGTCGATGCGGCGGCCACGCAGACGGCGGCGGTGGTCTCATGAGCGACACCCGGGATTTCGATCTGGCCGAGACGAGCGTGCGTGAGTTGAACCAGTTTCTGCACGCCGAACTGCCCGGCTCCGAAGTCACGCGGATCAACGTCCAGAACCCCAATGGACAGCACAGCATCGGCGCCGGACTCGATTGTCCGGTCGAGGTCGAAATCCACGGCCATGCCGGGTACTTCATCGCCGGCATGAACAAGCAGGCCAGGGTGACGGTCAACGGCAACGTTGGCTGGAGTGTGGGCGAGAACATGATGTCCGGCGAGGTGCGGGTGAAGGGACATGCCAGCGAATCGGCCGGTGCATCGGCTCACGGCGGCCTGCTGGTGATCGACGGTGACGCGTCGAGTCGCTGCGGCATCTCGCTGAAAGGCGGTAACGTGGTTGTCGCCGGTGACGTCGGGCACTTCTCGGCCTTCATGGCCCAGGCCGGCACGATGGTCGTCTGTGGCAACGCCGGAGCCAATCTCGGCGATTCGCTCTACGAGGCGGTCATCTACGTCGGCGGGTCGATCGACAGCCTGGGCGCCGACGCTCGCGAGGAACCGATGGAAGCCTCCGACGTCGAGACGCTCCGTGGATTGTTGGCCGAAGCGAACCTCGAAGGTGACGCCGAGAGTTTTCGACGAGTCGGCTCGGCCCGGTCGCTTTACCACTGGAATGCCGAAGCCCACCAGGAGTACTAGGTCGCGTGAACGGTCCGTCCGAACAGGTTCCGCAGCAACTCGCCGGTGGCCCCGAGCAACTCGAGGCCAGCGCGTCGTTTGATGCCGACGTGATCGCCTACATCCGTCGGGCCACCCAGTGTGGTCTCTACGATATTCGTGGCATGGGGGCCAAGCGGCGGCTGCCGACCTTCGACGACCTGGTCTTCCTGACCGCCTCGGCATCGCGGTATCCGCTTGAAGGGTATCGCGAGCAGTGCGCGTCGCGGACGGTCCTGGGCGGACGATTCGCCACGAAGCCGATCGAACTGGAGATCCCGGTGACCATTGCCGGGATGAGCTTCGGGTCGCTGTCGGCCTCGGCCAAGGACGCACTGGGTCGGGCGGCCTCGGAGATGGGCACCTCGACCACGACCGGTGACGGGGGGATGACGCCCGAGGAACGCCGGTCGTCCAAGACGCTCGTCTACCAGTGCCTGCCGAGCCGGTACGGTTTCAATCCCGATGACCTGCGTCAGGCCGACGCGATCGAGATCGTGATCGGGCAGGGGGCCAAGCCGGGTGGTGGTGGCATGCTGCTGGGTCAGAAGGTCAGCCCGCGGGTGGCGGGGATGCGGACGCTGCCCGAGGGGATCGACCAGCGGTCGGCGTGCCGACATCCCGATTGGACCGGGCCGGATGACCTGGCGATCAAGATCGAGGAACTGCGGGAGATCACCGATTGGGAGAAGCCGATCTACGTGAAGATGGGCGCCACCCGGGTCTTCGATGACGTGAAGCTGGCGGTCAAGGCGGGAGCCGACGTGGTGGTGATCGACGGCATGCAGGGCGGTACGGCGGCCACGCAGCAGGTCTTCATCGAACACACCGGCATCCCCACGCTGGCGGCGTTGCCGCAGGCGGTCGAGGCACTCGAGGAGATGGACATGGCCGAGGAGGTCGGTCTGATCATCTCGGGCGGTCTCCGCACCGGAGCCGACGTCGCCAAGGCGCTGGCCCTGGGGGCCGATGCCGTCTCGATCGGACAGGCGGCGTTGATCGCGCTGGGCTGCAACAACCGATGCCACCACGACGGCGAGGGCTGGGTCGATGTGACGGACGACTACCGGCAGTTGGGGACCGCACCCGGATTCTGCCACCACTGCCAGACCGGTCGCTGCCCGGTCGGCATCACCACCCAGGACGAACTTCTCGAACAGAGACTCCTGCCGGAAAAGGCCGCCGAGTGGGTCCGCAATTACCTGCAGGTGGTCAACATGGAGGTCACGACGCTGGCGCGTGCCTGCGGCAAGTCCGACGTGCACCACCTGGAACGGGAGGACCTGGCCGCGCTGACCGTGGAAGCCGCCGCCATGGCCCGTATCCCCCTGGCCGGCACCTCCTGGATTCCCGGTCGCGACACCTCCGGGACCGATCCCGCGAGTTGACCGGTCGCGTGGCACGCGGTCGCGGACGCCTGTAGTATGGGCGGCGTCTGGCAGATTCTATCGGGGCCGGGAGACCCGCGATGACCACTCGAGACGAAATCAAGGCGAGAATTGAGCAGGACGGAATCGAATTCCTGCTGGTTCAGTTCGTCGATCTCAACGGAACCGCCAAGGTCAAGATGGTGCCCGCCGGTGAACTGGATGCCTGCATCGACAGTGGCGCCGGGTTCGCCGGAGCGGCCCTCTGGGGACTGGGGCAAGGTCCGCATGACCACGACATGCTCGCCCGGGTGGACCTGGACAGTTTCACCCCCTTGCCCTGGAAGCCCAACACCGCCCGGTTGGCGGGCAACCTGTTCGTCGATGGCGAACCGCATCCCTACTGTGCCCGTACCAACATGGAGCGGGTGCTCGACGCGGCCCGCGAGCAGGGATACGTGTTCAACATCGGGATGGAGCCCGAGCACTTCCTGGTCACCCGCAACGAAGACGGATCGATCTCGCCCTGGGATCCCGCCGGTGTCGATCACCTCGAGAAGCCGTGCTACGACTTTCGCTCGATGGCTCCGGCGATGGACTACCTCCAGGAACTGACCAGTTCGCTCAACGTACTGGGCTGGGGCGTCTACCAGACCGATCACGAGGACGCGAACGGGCAGTACGAGGTCAACTTCGACTACCAGGATGCGTTGACCACCGCGGACCGGATCACCTTCTTCAAGATGGCCACCTCGCAGATCGCCGCCAAGTATGGAGCGATCGCCACGCACATGCCCAAGCCGTTTGCCGACCGTACCGGCAGCGGGCTGCATGTTCATTTTCATGTCGCCGATGCCGAGACCGGCGGGAACCTGTTCCTGGATGAAGCAGACTCCCGGGGACTGGGGCTCTCGCAGTTCGCCTACCACTTCCTGGGGGGCGTGCTGGCCCATGCTCCGGCCCTGATCGCCGTCACCTGTCCGACCGTCAACTGCTACAAGCGGTTGAAGCTGGGTGCGGGCCTGCAGGGCAGTCGCTCGGGATTCACCTGGACTCCGGCCTTCATCAGCTACGGCGACAACAACCGGACCCAGATGATCCGCACCGCCGGGCCGGGCCACGTCGAGGACCGCACCGTCTCGGCCGGCTGCAACCCTTATCTCGGGCTGGCCGCCTACCTGGCCGCCGGGCTCGACGGTGTCGAGAACCAGATCGATCCGGGGGAACCCAACCTGGGGAATCTCTACGAGAAGACCCTGGAGGAAATCAGCGCCGCGGGAATCAGAATCCTGCCGCAGTCGCTGGGCGAATCGCTGGCGGCGTTGAAGGACGACGCGGTGGTGCAGGGGGGGATGGGAGTGATTGCCGATGAGTTCATCGACGTCAAGACCCGCGAACTCCAGACCAGCGAGCAGCAGGTCAGTTCGTGGGAAATCGACCGCTACCTGACGTTGTTCTAGCGCGGAAGTGGAGACGAGGCAGACAAGGACCGACGGGTTTTTTCGGGCGGCTGTGGATTCGGTTGCCCGGAGGGGAACGGGGAGGGGATGACGTCGTGTCGTTGATGATTCCGTGTCCGAACTGCGAACGGCGTCCGGCCGGTGAATTCCACTTCGGTGGTCCGGTTCGCGAGCGGCCCGAGCCGGATGCCGCGACCGACGAGTGGATCGCCTACACCTACGACCAGCCCAACCGGCGGGCGGTCCAGTGGGAGTGGTGGTTTCACCGCGGCGCCTGCCGGCAGTGGTTCCTGGTTCGCCGGGACACTCGGACCAACCGGGTACTGGAATCGGCCCTGCCCGGCGGGGCAACAACCGGGCCGCTCGAAGGCGAGGCCGGTGATGAGTAGCCAAGAGGGCTTCTGCTCCTTCACCTTCGACGGCCGGTCGATCACCGCACATCCCGGGCAGACGATTGCCGGTGCATTGCACCAGGCCGGTGTGCATGTGCTCTCGCGGAGTTTCAAGTACCACCGACCGCGCGGGCTGTTCTGTGCCACCGGCCGTTGCCCCAACTGCCTGTGTACTGTCGATGGCGATCCCAACGTGCGGACATGCGTCACGCCGGTCAGCCAGGGCATGGCCGTTCGCAGCCAGAACGCGTGGCCGGGGCTGAAATGGGACGTGTTGTCGGTTTTCGATCGCCTGCACCGGTTCATGCCCGTCGGCTTCTATTACCGGGTGATGCACAAGCCGCGATTCCTGTGGCCGGTATTCGAGTCGATCGTACGTCGGATCGCCGGACTGGGCCGGGTCGACCGCCGGTCGGGTGGCAGTCGTCGCTATGACCGGCAGACGCTGCACAGCGACGTGGTGGTGATCGGCGGCGGCTGGGCCGGGATGCACGCTGCGATCGCGGCATCTCGGGGCGGGCGTGACGTGACCCTGGTCGACGACCGTGAGAATTTGGGTGGCTACGTGTTGTTTGATCCGGTTTCGTGGCTGGACCGCGAGACCGAGTTCGAATCCACGGTCCAGGCCGTGCTCGATGATCCCCGGATCCGGGTGCTGCAGTCGTCGACCGCGTTCGGTTGTTACGAGGACCGGCTGGTGGCTGTTCAGACCGGAGATCGCATGATCCGGTTGCGGGCCGGCCAGGTTGTGGTCGCCACCGGGGGGTGGGAACAGCCGCTGGTCTTCCCGGGCAACGATCGGCCAGGCGTGATGTTGGCCAGCGGGGTCCTGAAGATGTTGTGGCGGGACGGATGCCGGTTTCCTGGTGATGCGGTCGTGGTGACCGACAATCCGAGTGGCTACAGCGTGGCACGTTCACTGGAGGCCCGTGGCACGCGGGTGGTCGCCGTGGTGGACCACAACGCGACCCCGGCTGACAACCCCGGTGATCTGCCGGTGCGGACCGGACAGACCATCCATTCGGTGCGTGGTGGCCGTCATGTCACGTCGGCGGTCATCGGGCCGCTGGACGGGGCTTCGTCCTCGGCTGAGTCGATTTCCTGTCGCTGGGTCGTCCAGGCCGTCGGTTTCACCACCGCCTCGGGATTGCTGGCCCAGGCCGGTTGCCGGCTGGTTTACGACGAGTCGCGGGACCTGTTCCGTGCCGATCAACTGGTTGACGGTTTTCGGGCGGCGGGTGCGGTCAACGGGACATTCGACATCGACGCCTGTGCTCGCGAGGGGCGGTTGGCCGGTGAAGTGGCTGCGGCGGGAGAAGGTGGTGGAACGATCGATCTGATGCCCGCAGAGACGTCTCCACCGGTGCGACGACCGCCTGACGGCAAGAAGGCGTTTGTCTGCCTGTGCGAGGACGTGACTGACAAGGACCTGTTCGACGCGGTTGCCGAAGGTTTCTCCAATATCGAGACACTGAAGCGGTACTCCACCGTCTGCATGGGCCCGTGCCAGGGCAAGATGTGCCAGTCCGGATCGATTGCCGCGTGTGCCCGGGCCAACGGGGCCACAATCTCAGAGACCGGCCGAACCACGGCTCGCCCACCCGAGCAGCCGGTGCCACTGGGTGTGCTGGCCGGTCGGTCACCTCACCGACACCTGGTCCGCCGCACGGCGTTGCACGACTGGCATGTCGAGGCCGGCGCGGTCTTCCTGGATTCGGGGGCCTGGAAGCGGCCCGAGTCGTACGGGGATCCGGCGGCCGAATACGAGGTGGTGCGAGAGGGAGTCGGCCTGATCGACGTTTCGACTCTGGGCAAGCTCGAACTGCGCGGTCGCGACGTGGCCGAGTTCCTCGAGTTCGTCTACCCGAACCGTTTCGCCAAGTTGAAGGTCGGCCGAGTGAGATACGGAGTGGTCTGCGACGAGGCGGGGATCATCCTCGACGATGGCACGATCGCCCGCCTGGCGGCGGACCGCTGGTTTCTGACCACCACCACCGGGAACGCCGACGGGGTCGACAGCTGGTTCCGCTGGTGGTTGGCCACCCGGCCCGACTGGGACATTCGACTGATGAATGTCAGCGGAGCGACGGCGGCCATGAACCTGGCGGGTCCGAAGAGCCGCGAGGTGCTGGCAGCGGTGTGCGACGGGGACCTGTCGTCCGAAGCCGTACCGTATCTGGCGGCATCGCAACTGACCGTCGCCGGCGTGCCGGCGATCGTGTTGCGGATCGGGTTTGTGGGCGAACTGGGGTACGAGATCCACGTCCCGAGCCACCTGGCCGAGCACGTCTGGCGTGAGTTGATGGCCGCCGGTGCCGCGTCGGCGATCCGCCCGTTCGGCATCGAGGCCCAGCGGCGATTGCGACTCGACAAGCAGCATCTCCTGGCCGGGCAGGACACCGATGCTTTGTCGAATCCCTTCGATGCCGGGTTGCCCTGGATCGTCAAGCTCGACAAGCCGGACTTCGTTGGCCGGAGTGCGTTGGAGAGGGCGAAGGCACGTGAACCGGGCCAACAACTGGTCGGTTTCCGGCTCGAGGGCGATCGCGTGCCACCCGAACCGTCCCTGGTGCTTGTCGACGGGCGACTCGGCGGTCGCGTCACCAGTGCCCGTTATTCGCCGGTGGCCGGGGCAACCGTCGGGCTGGCGTGGGTGCCGGCCGAATCGGCCAGCAACGGCCAGCAGATCTCGATTCAACTGGACGGACAACTCGTCAACGCCGTGGTTCAACGTGAACCGTTCTACGATCCCGAGGGAGCCCGGCTGAAGAGCTGAGCAACGGCCGGACCAGACCAAGATGATTTCACCCAAGTCACCTCCGACGGCTCGCGGCCCGCTGGTCGCCTGGCATCGCCGCGCCGGTGGGCAGATCGAGGTGGTCGAGGGCTGGGAGATCTGTGTGAGTCATCCGGTCCGGGAGGATTCGCCTCCCCCCGGCGGCAACCTGCTGCTTGATTGGTCGCACCGGTCGGTGATCGAACTCGGCGGACCGAGGGTCAGCGAGTTGGTCGGTGGTCTGGTGGGCACCGACGTGGCGGTCCGTCGAATGGCGGCCGGACGGGCGGGGATTGTCTGTCGGCTGACACCGGCTCGGGCGATCATCTTCGGCGATCCCGGACCCGAGGTGCTCGGCGATCCGGCGGCGGTCGATGTGACCGGCGGCTGGGCGACGATCGTGCTGGCCGGACCAGATGCGGTCAACGTGCTTTCGCTGCTCACCTCCGCAGATCTTCGTACCCGTGCGATGCCGGTGGCTGCCTGTCGGCAAGGTCCGATCGCCGGTATCAACACGCTTCTGTGTCACTTCGCCGGACACTGGGAACTGCACGCCTGCCCCGATTCGGTTGTTTCGCTTTGGGAGGCGGTGCTCGATGAGGGTCAAGCCTACGATCTGCAGGCCGCAGGTGCCGAGCGTTTGGGCGAGGTGGTGACGGTGGGTGGTGGTGGCGAGGAGGACGTGTCGTGACGGATCGGATGTGGCGAACGCACGACATGCAGGACGCCTACGATGTCGTCATCATCGGCGGCGGCGTCCACGGGCTGGCAACGGCCTATTACCTGGCCCGGCAGGGCGTGACCAACGTCGCGGTGCTCGAGGCCCGCTATGTCGGCTTCGGAGGCTCGGGCCGCAACACCGCCATCATTCGCTCGAACTACCGCACACCCGAGGGCATCGCCTTCTACGATCACTCGGTCAAACTGTACGAGAAGCTGGCCGGTGAACTCGACTACAACATCATGTTCTCACAACGAGGACACCTGACGCTGGCCCATACCGAGCGAGGTGTCAGCGGCCTCCGCGAACGGGCCCTGACCAACCAGCTCTGCGGGGTCAACTCGCGGCTGATCTTTCCCGACGAAATCCGCAAGCGCGTTCCCGACATGCAACTGGAGGGGTCGCTGCGGTATCCGGTGATGGCCGCCCTGTACCACCCGCCTGGCGGGATCATCCGTCACGACGCGGTCGTGTGGGCCTACGCCCGCGGTGCCGATGCCGGAGGCGTGCACGTGCACCAGTTGACCGAGGTGACCGACCTGGAAGTGACTGACGGGGCGATCAGCGGCGTGATGACCAACCGTGGTCGGATCAAGACCGGTACGGTGGTCAACGCGACGGCCGGTTATGCCAGCACGATCGCCGCGATGGCCGGACGGCAGATCCCGCTGGAGACGCACCCTCTGCAGGCGATGGTTACCGAGCCGCTCAAACCGTGGCTGCATTCGGTGATCGTCAGCTCGACACTCCACGTCTACGTCTCGCAGACCGACCGGGGCGAGTTGGTGATCGGAGCGGAGGTGGACGACTACGCCAGCTACTCGTTGCGGGGCACACTGCCATTCGCAGAGAGTGCGGCGACGCATCTGCTGGAACTGTTCCCGTTCCTGGCCAATGTGAGGATGCTCAGGCAGTGGGCCGGCCTGTGTGACATGACCCCCGATTACTCGCCGATCATCGGCGAGGATCCGGCGGTCAACGGGTTGTTCATGACGGTCGGTTGGGGGACCTACGGCTTCAAGGCGGGACCGGCATCGGGGCACCTGTTGGCCGAGATGATCGCCAGCGGCCGCACGCCGGAACGGCTGGAACCGTTTTCACCAGGACGGTTTGCCGAGGATCGCCTGGTGGGCGAGAAGGCGGCGGCCAGCGTATCGCACTAGCGGGCCTAAAGCGTCCATCCCTTGCGGTACTTCCGCTTGACGATTGCAGCGGCTTCGGGGCAGTCGACGGCCTGGGCGGCGGCGGCATCCCAGGTGATCTTTTTCTGGCCGAGCCGGTACGAGAGGTTGCCCAGGTGACCACACTCTGTCAGCAGTGCCCCGTAGCGGAAGTTGCAGGTGGTGTCGGTGTTGCCGCTGCGGATCGCCTGCAGGAACTCGTTGTGGTGTCCCACCGAGTCGGCGATCGTCGGCTTGACCGGCTTGGCTTCTTTTCCGGCGGCCATGAACAGCTTGCGGGTCGTGTAGTCGGCCAGGACCCGGCCGTCGGATCCTTCGAAAAGCACCGCAGAGCCCTTGCCGTAGGACTCGGCACCCTTGGGCTTCAATCCGCCGTGGTACCACGTGATGTGGACGGCCGGCCGGTCGTCGGTCGCGTCGAAGTGGTAATCGACCTTCATCTTCATCGGGCACTGGTTGTCACCGTCGTGGCCCTTCAGGCCGGTGGCGTGGATACGGCTGGGGTACTTCAGTCCCAGCGACCAGTACGGCAGGTCCATGTAGTGGCAGATGAAGTCGGCCAGTTGACCGCCGCCGAAGTCCCACCAGTAACGCCAGTTGAAGTGGAAGTGCGAGGAGTGGTAGGGGCGTGCGGGTGCGGGACCGAGCCACAGGTCGTAGTTGACGTGCTTGGGAGGAGTCGCCTGCTTGACGCGTTGTCCGACGCGGACACCACCGCCCTGCCAGACGTGCACCCGTCGGATTTCTCCGATCACGCCGCCCTGGACCATCTCGACCACGCGGCGGTAGTTGTTCAGCGGGTGGTTGTGGATCTGGTTGCCCATCTGCGTGACCGCCTTTCGCTCGGCGGTCAGCCGCGAGATCACCCGGGCCTCGTGGATCGAGTGGGTCAGCGGCTTTTCGCAGTAGACGGCCAACCCGCGTTTCAGTGCCGTGACGACCGGGATGGCGTGCATGTGGTCGGGTGTGCTGACGACCACGCCGTCGAGATCCTTGACGTCGAAGACGCGTCGGAAGTCGTCGGTGGTCTTGGCCTTGGGATGTTTCGCGGCGGCGGCGGCAAGTCGCCGGGCGTCGATGTCGCACAGGACGACGATGTTCTCGCCGCTGACACCCGACAGGTTGCTGCCACCTCGTCCTGCCACGCCGATGACGGCCAAGTTGAGTTTTTCGTTGGCGCTCCGCTTCTCGGCGGCGGCCGCCTCGGTCGCGGTCCAATTGCCGGCCAGCGGCAGGGTCGTGCCTGCGGCAACGGCGGCCTGGAGGAAATCACGTCGGGAGCGGTTGTGCTCGTGGCGAGAGGTCATTGGGGACTCCGGGTGCAAAAGGGGGCAGGATCATTCGACCCGATTGTGGGGCGAGATGCAATGGCCCGCCTCAGACCGGTTCACCCACCGCGGCTTCCAACTCGGTCAGCAACTGGTCGAGCCGGAAGGGCTTGTAGAGCACGGCCTTCAGGTCGCCCGCCTGGCGGGCCTGGACGATCGAGTGCGACGGATCGTACCCGAAGCCGGTCATCAGGATCACCGGCACCGTGTTGTTGATCTCCCGCAGCCGGCAGAAGCACTCGTAGCCGGTCATGTCCTCGAGCCGGATATCGGCCACCACGGTGTCGTAGTGGAACTGTCTGAGCATCAGGCAGGCCGACTCGCCGTTGTGAGCCGTTTCGACGTCGCAGCCGAACCGCTCGAGCAGTTCGTGGGCGGCGCTGCGGATCGTTTCGTCTCCATCGACGAACAACACCCGCTTGTCTCGAAGCCGCGGCCGTTGCTGGCGTCCGGGTGGTGGAAGATGGCTCCGCCGTGGAGCAATCGACTCGCCGACTTCGTGCACCAGTTGCTTGATCTCGCGTGTGTGTTCCAGGATCTGGTTGAGTCGTTTGCAGACGTCGGGTTCGTGGCCGATGTAGCGTTCGAGCACCCAGGCGGCGTCGTTGAGGATCACGTCGACAGGGCCGGCGACTTCCCGGAGAATCCGTTGGGTGCTTTCCGAGACCGTCGTCGCCTTTTCGGCCACGAGCAGTTCGAGAGTGTTGAGGGCGACGGAGAGTTCGCGACTGAAGAGTTCGAGAAACTGCAGATCGTCTTCTGAAAAGGCGCCCGGCTTGGGACTCTCGACGTTGAACGTTCCGAGGATCTCGTCGTGCAGTATCAGCGGCACCGTCAGCGAACTGCGGGCGTCGGGGGCTCCGGCCAGGTACAGGGGATCGCTCTCGGTGTCCTCGCACAGGTAGCTCTTCCCCGTGGCTGCCACGAAACCGGTCACCCCGTTTCCCTCGGGGCGCGCGAACAGCTTGCGGTTGGCCGCGTCGTCCCGCATGCCGATTGCCAACAACGGCAGCAGTTCCAGCGTCTCTCGCTCGGTCAGCCGGATCTCGAGGTTCTCGTATTCGAGCAGGTCACGGGTGAAGTGTGAGATCTTGGCCTTGAGCAGCTCGATGCGATCTTCGACGCTCATCTCGAGGATCTCCTGCGGCATCAGGTCACCCAACTCGAGACCAGCCTGGTGAATCGCGTGGAGTTTTTCCTGCTGCTGGATCTGTGAGGAGACGTCGCGGACAAGGGCGATCAGCGATCGGACCTCACCGGGGGCCGAGTCTGCGGCCGCATCGGACTCAACCTCCAGCAGTGGCGTGACATGAACGTCGTAGAACCGCTTTTCGTCGAGCTTCAGAGTGCTGCGAGCCGGCTGGCCCCGGCCGATGGCGGTGTGGAAGGGGCAGAGGTCCGGTCCGAGGATCTCGGGTGATCCGAACAGTTCGTAGAAGCCTCGACCGATGGGCAATTCGTCGCTCTGCGCCAGGACACGCAGTCGATCGTTACACCATCCGATTTCGAGAGAGGGGTCGAGGACGGCCACGCCGGCCGGTAGCTGCTCGAGTACCTCGCTCAGTGCCATTTGCGACACGGCACCTTGCTCCGCCTGATTCGAAGAATCGCGGGATTATAGGAGGCTCCCGCGCGGTGCGGCAACAGGATCTGTCACGGAATTCGAGGTCGTGTTCGAATCGCTGTGGGTCCGATGTCTAGACACCCGAGCGGATGAACAAATCGTCGCCATCCTGGACGACGTAGTCTTTCCCTTCGATGTGCCACAACCCGGCCGCCTTGACCTCCTTCTCGCCACCCAACTCCAGCAGTTTGTCACACGGAGTCACCTCGGCACGGATGAATCCTCGGGCGAGGTCCGAGTGGATCGAGTCGGCGGCATCGACGGCGGTCAATCCGCGACGCAGCAGCCAGGCGTGGACCTCCTTCTCGGCACATGTGTAGAAGGTGATCAGGTCGGCGGTCCGCAGGATCGCCCGCATCAGCTCCTGGCGACAGCTGCCGGTCAGCCCCAGTTCCGAGGCCATCTCGGCGCGGTCGGCCTCGTCGAGTGCTTCGAGTTCGAGTTCGAGTCCGACGGCGGCGACCATCACCTTGTGGCCGGCCGCCTCCAGGGCGGCGACGACATCGGGGTAAGGATCGGGTTCGGCGGTGTTGACCAGGACCATCCGCTGCTTGAGAGTCAGCAGCGAGAACGAGCGGCTGATCCGTTCCTGGAGTTCGTTCAGTTCGACACCGTCCAGGTTGAGCTCGCTTTCCAGGGCTTCCGCCAGAGGCTTCAACGCCTCGAGTTCGGCCTGCAGTTCGTCCCGATCCGGCCGCGGCTTGGTGGCATCGACTTCAAGCCGGCTGACACGGTTGGAGACGATCTGCAGGTCGGCCAGGGCCAGTTCTTCCGAGAAGCGATCGACTTCCTTCACCGCCTCGGCGCCGGTGAAGGCTCCCACGACCTGCACCAGTGCCTGGGCCTCGCGGATCACCCCCAGTCGTTGTGGGTTGACGTCCTGCTGTCGCGGGTCGAGGCCCGGGGTGTCGAGCAGTTCGATCCGGGTGGAAACCGCCTTGCCGGGCCGGTAGTGCTCGACCAGGGCATCAAACCGAGGGTCGACGACAGTGGCCAGCCCGACCTGTCCGCTGTGTGCCTTGGCGGGATCGGGAGCGGTCCCGGTCAACAACTCGAAGACGGTACTCTTGCCGCCGCCCTGGAATCCGACGAGTCCGGTCTTCATGGGCATGTCCCAATCACGAGCCTGAAGCAGAGATCAAAAAAAGGACTCACTGCCGGCAGCCGGGAAGGCGTCGCGGTAGTGGTCGATGCGAGGTGTTTCGGAGTCGTCTTCGAAGAGAATTCCAACGACGTCGAAACGGGCGGGGAAATCGAGAAGGTCGTGTTGCTTGAGGTAAGT
>CAUZRQ010000053.1:0-32491 GCA_963582065.1 Planctomycetota bacterium
TACTACGCAGAGATGGGATATCAGCTGTGTGAGTCACATTATGCCTGGGCGGTGCCCCGCATTGGTGCGGAGCAGGCCGGGGCGGGGCGGCTCGAGCGATTCGATCCGGGCGAATCGGCCGAGCCGTTGGCCGAGATGTATGAGACGGTTCAGTCGCCGCGGAGCATCTGGATCGAGCGTGACGAGGTCTGTTGGGACTGGGTTCGGGGGCGATACCCCGAACACGAGTGGTACTGGTGGGTGGCCGACGGTCACGACGCTCCGGCCGGATATGTCCAGTTGAAGCCGACCACGACCGAGACACGGGTTTTCGACTGGGGTGTGCTTCCGGGTGCCGACGAGCGTGCCTTCTGGGAGTCGGTGCTCGAATGGGCGGCTGGCCAGGGGATCGCACGAATCGGCGGCTGGTTGCCTTCGTCGGAAGCGATTTCCCAGTGTCTTGAGGTCACCCCCAGGATCAAGGAACTGACAATGCTCAGTCCCCTGACCCCCGCGGCTCCCTGGGACGACGCCTACAGGCGGGACGCGGCCTGGTTCACCGAGTGCGATCACATCTAGCGGGAACTAGACCCCTTCGTCGGTCGCCGCCCGTCGGTACGCACACCATTCGCACTGCTCGTCCGCTTCGGGTGCCTCGTCGGCCGACATGCACGCGTGGGCCGCGATGATCGTCGGTTCAACCCAACGGTCGTTTCCCTGGTGCTTGAGCAGGAAGGTCTGGAAGACCAGTTGCCCGTTGAACGCATCCAGTTGCGTGTCGGCGTTGACGTAGACGAAGTAACCGGTGTTGGAGACGTCGAACCCGTTTTGCCTCAACAACCACTGGTAGACCTCCATCTGCCGCTTGTAGGACTCCTTCCACTTGCCTTTGAGCGTGATCGGCTTGGTGGTACTGGTGGACTTGTAGTCGACGACCAGCAAACGGCCGGCGGGAGTGATCCAGACGTCATCGATCGCCCCGGTGATCGTTAGGTTGGTTTCGGCGTGGTGGACCTGCACACCCGTGAAGTTCGCCCGCCATGCGTCCAGGTCGGGATGCTGAAACGGAACGGCATTGATCCGGTGTTCGACCATCAGCGGATGGGGGGCCTGGATTTCCCGGTAGCTGTCGAACTCCTTCTTCAACAGCGTGTCGGTGGCGCTGTTGATCAGGAACGGCGGCCCGGGCACGCGACCGACGCCTAGCCGCCGATCGAGGTAGAAGCAGCGGGGACAACGGCCGAAGAGGTCGATCTTGGACCGACTGATCTTGAACGGCTTGGTGCTGCCGGGATCGTAGATGTTCCGGGAACGCTTGCCGAGTGCCATGGTGGCCTCATCCGTCGTGGGATCGAGTTTCCCGTCGAGTCGATTGCCGCCGCCGGGGGTCGTCCTGGCTGTTGTGAATCACGGGAAACCATCCCGGGGCAGGCACGGGACACCGCGACACAGAGCGAATCGCGGCGATCGTCGTTACCGAGAAGCGAATCAGAGTCCGGGTTGACTGTGGACTGTGCCAATCAACGTCGATCGTCCCCATGGGCCGTGCAATGGCCGGGATGCTCAATCGGTGTCTTATCAAGCGATGAGACTTCGGTTGTATTTGTCGAGAATTGACAGAGAACGGACCACCGTAAGTTCCACGCATTGCCACTCGGTCTCACGTCCATTTGTGAGCACTAGAACCCTGGTGAAGAAATCCCAACAGAACTAGAACCGGCTGAACTGGTACTTGGTATTCGGATTCAACACCAGTTCAAATGACCAAAGCCGACTCTTCGTCGGCAGCTCGTGCGGTGAGCTACAAGACGGGGAGTCGGCATTGGTCACGGCATCGGACCGCAATATTCTCCGGACGTTTATTTCTTGGTCGGCTTCAGTCGATACGTCCCGTTCTTTTTGTCCCGCTGGATCGCTTTCGAGTTGTAGACACACTGGTAGACGACGTTCGAGAAGCTCCTGGCCTTGGTCTTATACCCCGAGGCGATGACCTGAGCGGCCAGGTCGTCGAGGCTCAAGCCCTTCGGGCTTTTCTCGAGAATCTCGGTCACGACCGCAGCGAGCGACTGTACGTTCTTGGGCCGTTTGCCACGACGGCCGGGCTTCTTGGGGGCGGATGGCGGCGGTGCGGCGGGGCCCTGTAGAGACTGAAGTTGCTTGTCGACCGAGTTCAACTGGGCCTGCAAGTTGGCCCGCTTTTTGCCGAGGCTTGTCACTCGACCCTTTTGTCGGGCAAGCAGTGCTTCGAGTTCGGCGACAGACAGACTTGGACTTTTGCGTCGCGCCATGGTGCTACTCCTGCTTGCTGTAGTGATCCACTGGTTGGTCGTCGGTGTCCAACACTAGTGACGGTGAACGGGCACTGTCAACCAGAGACAATACGCAATGTCGGTGTTCTGGAGAAAGTTAATAGTGAGATGAGGGCGGTCGGAAAAGAATCCCATTGCCTCGCTAAACGGAAGATCCGGCTGCAGCAATCGGGGAGATGCGGCCGGCTGTGGCTGCAGCGAAGTCGTCTTGTCGAGGCAATATCGATGGGCTACGATCCCGCGTCCCCGTTTCGGGTGTCGCCTGCGTAGTGGGCGGTCCGGGCGGGCAACAGGGATGGATCCCGGCGTGCAACTGCTGAAGATTTTCACGGGCGCGGTGCGATTCTGCGGACGATCGGTGCGGACAACGTGCCAGGCCGCCGTGCTGCTTTTGGTCATACTGTGCGTGCTCGAGGTTGGCATGCGCTTGTTCGGGTCGTCGGCAGAATCCGACGATCCCCTGCTGCGTCCGTCGTGGACTTCTGGACAGACGTTGCGGCGGCTGGCGCGGCTGAAGACGGTGGTGGGTGATCGCACGGTGGCCCTGCAGATCAACAGCCTCGGGTTGCGGGGCGGCGAACCCGTTATGCCCAAACCTGTCGACGTGTTGCGGGTGGTCTGCCTGGGAGACGAACGCGTGTTGGCCGCCCGGGTGCCACGTGAACAGACCTTCTGTCATCGCCTGCAGCAGGCGCTGCAGAAACGCTCTGCTCGACGTGTCGAGGTGATCAACGCCGGTGTTCCCGGCGATTGTCCGTTGCTGACCCTGTTACGGGTCCGCCACGATCTGTTGGCGCTGGACGCCGACCTGTGGTTGCTGACGTTCGACATGACCGATGTGTCCGACGATTACCGACTGCGTCCCCGCTTGATCGCCGACCGCAATGGCCGGCCGCTGGCGTGTCCACATCCGTCGCTGGTCAACGGTCAGCCCAACGGCTGGCAGCAACTCTGCGAGCGGTTCCGGTTGATCGACTGGGGCAGCCGGCAACTGGGCCGGCTTTGGACCCAGACGCTGGTGGAGTCTCCGTCAGGCGATCCAGGAAGTCTCCAGGGCCAATACGCCTGGTTGGCCGATGCGCCGCCGAATTGGACCCTGCATATCCAGCAGGCTCTCGATCCGATTGCGCGGTTGCAGGTGTTGTGTCGCGGCAGGTTGGCCGTGGCCGTGTGTCCGGCACCTTGGCAGGTCGGCCGCAGTGAAACCCGGCAGGGCGAGGTGCTGGCCCGGTTGGGGATCCCTCGTGACTCACTGTTTACCAGTGATGCTCCGTTCCGGGTCGTGGGCGAATTTGTCCGCCGGAACGGAATTCCATTGTGTGAGTTGTGCGAGGGGTTCCGTGGAGCGGCTGAGCAGGTGACGTTGTTCCAGTCGGATCGGGCCGAACTGAGTCCGGCCGGGCACGAACTGATGGCCCGTTTGTTGTCCGAACAGTTGAGTGGGGGGGAACTCGCGTGGTGGTCCGAGCCGGCCGACGGCTCGGCCGTTCGTCCGGCCGTTCGTCCGGCCGGAGCGGAGCGTCGGGTTGGTCCTCGGTGAGGCTGCGGGCGGGTCTTGACGGGTTTTGCAGGGTGCGAGATACTCTATGCCCGGTCGACCCGGGAGGGACCGGGTTGTCGGCCCGCCTGGGTCGCGATCTCTCACTCGTTCGGTCACCGGTTCCAACAAACTGCCAGTCGATGGACGACCTGAAGCAGTACGCTCGTTCGATGGCCAAAGGGGCTCGTCAAGCCGCTCTGCAATTGGCCGAGTCGCCCGGCGAACAGAGAAACGAGTGGTTGTTGCGGACGGCCGAGTTGTTGGGGACCGAGCGGGAGTCGTTGTCGGAGGCGAACCGGCAGGACATCGCGCAGGCCGCCGAGAACGGGCTGACCGATGCGGCCGTCGATCGGCTGAGACTGACCGATGAGCGGATCGACGGGATGGTGACGGCGCTCAACGAGGTGGTGGCGTTACCCGATCCGGTCGGCGAGGTGTTCGAGTCCAACCAACGGCCCAACGGCCTGTTGGTGACCCGGGTGCGGGTGCCGTTGGGTGTTGTGTTCTTCATATTCGAGTCGCGGCCCAACGTGACCGTCGATGCGGCGGCGCTGTGCGTGAAGAGCGGCAACGCGGTGATCCTGCGGGGGGGCAAGGAAGCGATCCACAGCAACCAGGCGCTGCACACCCTGCTGGACCGGGCGGCCGAGGATTGTGGCCTGCCCCGCGAAGTGGCTCAACTGGTCGAAACCACCGATCGGGCCGTGGTGGGTGAGTTCCTGGGATTGGGCGACCTGATCGACGTGACGATTCCCCGCGGCGGCAAGAGTTTGATCCAACGAGTGGCCGACGAAGCGACGATGCCGGTGATCAAGCACTTCGACGGCATCTGTCACGTCTACGTCGACGGGGCGGCGGATCTGGAAATGGCCGGCCGGATCGTCGTCGACAGCAAGTGCCAGCGGCCCGGTGTCTGCAACGCAGCCGAGACGTTGCTGGTCGATCGCCGGGTGGCCGAAACGTTCCTCCCCGAGGTGGCCGGGATGTTGATCGAGCAGGGCGTGACGCTGCGGGGCTGCGACGAGACTTGTCGACTGGTGCCCGAGGCCGAGGCGGCCGATGAGGTGGATTTCCGCACCGAGTACCTCGACCTGTTGCTCTCGGTTCGTGTGGTCGACGGACTCGAAGCAGCCGTCAACCACATTCGAGAATACGGTTCGGGACACACCGAGACGATCGTGACCTCCGATCCCGAAACATCGCAGCAATTCACTCGGTCGGTCGATTCGTCGGCCGTGATGGTCAACGCCAGCACGCGGTTCAATGACGGTGGAGAATTCGGACTGGGAGCTGAGATCGGGATCAGCACCGACCGGTTTCACGCCCGCGGGCCGTGCGGGCTGAAGGAACTGACCAGTTACAAATACGTGGTCCATGGGACCGGCCAACTGAAGTCCGGATGAAACATGCTCTGCCGGATTCTCACGAATTCGGCCACGGAACAGGGAGACGCCAGGGATGGGTTTTGTGCTGAGTCGAACCGAGGTCGAAGCGTTGTTGCCGGGTGGACGGGAGTCGAATCTCCCGTTGCCCGACGGTGGTATGGGGGAGATCCTCGAGTCGGACGGGGTGGTCGATTGGCCGGAGGCGACACTGCGACGTCTTGACGAACGACTCCGGGAGGCCGGTGCCGACCTGGCCCTCGCGGTGAGCGAGCGGATTGCCGGACGACGGGAAACCGCTGAGCCGGTGGTGGCGGTCGAGTACCTGGGGTTGGCTCCGGGGGCGCGGTTGCCGAGTCGCTCCGAAACGGTGGGGACCTGGATGATCCAGGGGCCGCGGCCTCGAGAAACCGGTCGGATCGCGATCGAAACCGATCTGGCGATCGGGTTGGTTCGCGGTCTGCTGGGAGGTGCTGACGGAGAATCACCTCCCGATCCCGACCGCCAACTCAGCGGACTCGAACGCTCGTTGTTGACCCGGGCCGTGGAACTGGTCGCTGCGGTGCTGGTGTGCAGACGGGACGATCGGGACAGCCGGCAGTGGGAGGAGGCCCGGACGGCGTTCAGCGTGCGAGCCGAGACCGTCGTGACGGCGACCGATCATTTCCAGACCGGTCGGGTGCTGGCCGGGTACCAGTGGCAACTGGTCGATTGCCGTGGCCTGGTTCACGTGGAGTTGTCGTCCGGCTTGATTGAACGACTGTTGGAGTCGGGCGACGGGGCAGAAACAAATGGCCAGCCAGTTCCGGGACAGCCCGCGACGAGCAACCTGACGGCCCGACTGTCGGTATCGGGATTGACCCCCGAGGACCTGGAGGGTCTGGCCCTGGGCGACGTGATTCTGACCGATCGCGGAGTCGATCCAGGCACAAGTGCTGTCGACTGGGATGTGTGGATCGACGGCCGGTTGAGGTTCAGAGGTCAGCCCGGAGACTTCGACGGATCGCGAGCCGTGGTGCTCGAACCGTTTGAAGGAGTTCAATGATGGTTGGTTCTTGACGCCCGCGGTCGGCGTTTATACAAGTAGGGAAGTTGATTAGCCGTCTGACCGGGCGGAAGCAGGGAGAGACGTTGCGGCGAAGAGGATTACCACCGACACCCGCGGAACAGATGCACCGGATCAACGATCAGATCCGGATCACTCCTATCCGCGTGGTTGATTCGGAAGGCAACATGGTTGGGATCCTCCCCACGGAGGAGGGGCTGCAGATAGCTCAGGATGCCGGGCTTGATCTTGTTGAGGTCAGTCCGAACGATCGCCCGCCGGTCTGCCGGATCATGGACTACGGGAAATTCAAGTACGAGTTGAAGAAGCGAAAAACCAAGGGGGGCAGGCAGCACAGCGTCCAGGTCAAGGAGATTCGTCTGAGACCGAAGACGGGTAAGCACGACATTGAGTTCAAGATCAAGCGAGCCAGGCGGTTCCTGGAGAACCGTGACAAGGTAAAGATCAACGTGATCTTTCGGGGCCGTGAGAACGCTCACCGTGATCGGGGACACGAGATGCTGCGAGGTATCATCGAGATTCTCGAGGACATCGCGAAGGTCGAAAAGCCGCCCGGGATGGAGGGGGGACGGACCATGTCGACGGTGCTGGCTCCCAAGGGTTGATCCGCCAGGAACACGAAAGATGCCCAAGCAGAAGACACACAAGGGAATGAAGAAGCGGTTCAAGATCTCGGCCAATGGCAAGGTCAAGCACCGTGGTGCCTTCCGCGGTCACCTGTTGAGCCGCAAGTCGGGCAAGCAGAAGCGGCATCTGCGTCAGGATGGCGTGTTGGGCGGCGCCGATGCCAAGGAAGTCCGAGACAACCTGGCTCCGGGTTCCTAAGCACACCGCAGCTCCCCCCCACCCAAGACGAGAAATCACGGCCTCGAGAGGCCGATCGCGAGGACGACGATGCCACGAGTTCGAAAGGGATCGGCCCGGCGGAAGGCCAAGAAGAGGTTGTTCCGCGAGGCCCGGGGAAACCGAGGCGGTCGTGGCAAGCTGCTGCGGACGGTCAAAGAGACGGTGGTTCGTTCGCGGGCCTACGCCTACCGTGATCGGCGAACCAAGAAACGGGAATTCCGGAGGCTGTGGATCACCCGGCTCAATGCCGCCTGCCGTCAGCGCGGTGTGCGGTACTCGGAGTTCATCCATCAGCTCCAGGGTTCCGGCATCGAACTCGACCGCAAGACGCTCAGCGAAATCGCGATTTCCCACCCGCAGGTCTTCGACGAGATCGTGGCGGCCACGGCTTCAGCGGCTTGACGCAACAACGATGACCGCCGACGCCCAGGCAGCTTTTGCGAGTTACAAGGACGCGGCGCTCGCGGCGATTGCCTCCGCTTCGTCAGAGGACGAGCTCGAACTGGTCCGCATCGAGTTTCTTGGGAAGAAACGCGGACGGCTCAAGGACCTGCAGTCGTTGCTGGGCCAGGCCGATCCCGAGCAGCGGCCCTTGCTCGGCAAGAGCTTCAACCAGGTGCAGGCCGAGGTCAAGGGGGCTCTGGAGGCCCGCCGGGGAGAACTGGCCCGTCCGGTTGCCGCCGTCGCCGCCATCGATGTCACCTTGCCCGGACCGCGGCCGGTCATCGGACGCCGACACCCGATCACACGGACGATGGACGATTTCAAGGACATCGTCGGTCGCATGGGGTTCCGTGTCGCCATCGGGCCCGAACTCGAAGACGACCACCACAACTTCGTTGCTCTGAACATTCCGCCCGAACACCCGGCCCGCGACCCGCTGGAGAACTTCTACCTTGCTGCGGCGTCGGTCGGCTCGGGTGAAGACGGCACGGCGGTGCTGATGCGCAGCCAGACATCGACGGTACAGATCCGAGTGATGGAGCAGACGGCTCCCCCGGTGCGGATCGTTTCGCTGGGCCGGTGCTACCGGCCCGACACGATCGATGCAACCCACCACTGCATGTTCCACCAGATGGAAGGCCTGATGGTCGACACCGATGTCACCATGGCCGACCTGAAGACGGTGCTCAAGCACTTCGCCACCGCCTTCCTGGGTGACGACGTGTCTGTGCGCTTCCGCCCGAGCTTCTTCCCGTTCACCGAACCGTCGGTCGAGGTCGACGTGTTGTGGCGGGACGGTTGGCTGGAACTGGGCGGTGCGGGCATGGTCGACCCCAACGTGTTGCGGCACGTCGGTTTCGATCCAGAGGAAGTGACCGGGTTCGCCTTCGGGCTGGGGATTGAGCGGTTCTGCATGATGCGGTACCAGGTGACCGACATCCGTCGTTTCTTCGAGAACGACGTCCGCTTCCTGGGTCAGTTCTGACCGAAAATCAGCCGGTGGCAACCATCGGTGAGCGGCCGGGGGTGCTGCCGGGACGGGCGGACTGGGCCGACATCGGCACGAACTGGATTCGGCCGCCACAGAGCTTGCAGACGACCCGTGCGCGGCGATACCGCCAGTTGGCCCGCAGTTCCTCCAGGCAATGCGGACACTCGGCGAAGAACCCCGTCAGCCGCGGAGCGCGGCCGTCCGGATCGAGCAGGAAATGGCCGTGGCAGAGCTTGCATTCTACGTGGGCCCCGGCGTACTTGCGGGCCACCCGCAGTTCCTGTCGACAGTGAGGGCACTCGAGCAGGAATCCACCGGGTTCGACCTGCTGGCAGTCGGTGTCTGGATGCATCGTGAGACTCCCTCGCTCGGGGCTCGCCGGTGGATGGGTCACTTGTCCTTGGCCCGAGCCTCGAGACAGATCAATCGATGAAATGTGCGGAAGTAGAGTCGGCCGCCGGCGACCGATGGAGTCGAGTGGCAAGGATCACCCAGTGGCACCCGTCCCAGCAGCTTGTATTGCGGGCTGGCGGCGACGATGACGACCTCGCCTTTTTCGTCGATGCCGTAGATCTTGCCATCGATGCAGATCGGCGAACCGCTGTAGTTGCCCCCGACTCTCTTGGTCCAGACATCACGCCCGCTGGACAACTCGACGCAACTGAAGACACCCTCGTCGTTCCATTCGTAGAGGTGATCCTTGTAGATGATCGGCGTGGCGACGTAGGGCAGGTAGCGTTTGCGGGTCCAGACGATGCTGCCGCTGGTGTTGACGGCTCGCTGCAGTACACCGAAACGTCCTCCCTGTCCGCAGCTGGCGATGACCAGCCCGTTGGCGTAGACGGGCGAAGCGACTGTTCGCAGAGGGAAGGCGTCGGTGGCCCAGTTCTGGCGGCCGGTACGGGGATCGAGGCTGCTGATGCCCGACTCGCCGCTGACACAGATCAGCTGAGTCGGCTTGTTCTTTTCCCGGATGATCAGTGGAGTCGCGTAGGAAGTGCGGCCCGACTTGAACTTCCTCAGTCGGCTCCATACCGTTCGCCCGGTCCGCCGGTCGAGTGCCAGTATCGAACTGGGGCCATCCTGGTCGTTGGGGACGATCAACAGGTTCTCGAAGACAATCGGCGAGGCACCCAGCCCGTGCTGGCTCTCGTAGGGACCCAGCATGCGTCGCCACACCAGGTTGCCTGTGAAGTCGTAGGCCGAGACGGTGTACCGCTCCTTGTCGGCAAACGCGACGTAGACCCTCTGACTGTCGACGCACGGCGTGCTGGACGCCCAGCTGTTCCTGAGGTGCTTGCGACTGCGGTTCATCCCAAGCCGGCGTGTCCAGCGGGTGTCGCCGGTTTCGGCGTCGAGGCAAAAGAGGTATCTCAGGGCGCCCTGGTCGACGGCCGAGGTGACAAACAGCCGTCGACCACGGATCACCGCCGCTCCATGTCCTTCGCCGGGCAACTGGATGTTGAAGCTGTAGTCTCCGGGACTCCACGTGGTGGGAATCCCCTTCAGCGGGCTGAATCCACTGCCGTTGGGGCCGCGGTAGCGGGTCCAATCGGCAGCGTTGGCGGAGGGGGCGGCGAGGACGGTGAGGATGGCCGAGAGCGCACCGAACAGGAATCGAGCGGTCGGGATCGAAGAAGGAGTCGACAGGTGACGGGTCATCGGCAAGAGGGCTCCCGGAGCATTGGCAGGTAGACGAACCGTACGACGGGCCTAGGATGGTCGATGCTTGGCGGTGTTGCAAGAGCGTCCCTTGCGGCTGCTTCTGACGGTCCAGTATCCTCAACGGACCGTCCGGCACCGAAGCCGGGTGGGAGAGGATCTGCGACAATTATGACGAACCAGTCCGATTCCGCGGCCTCCTACCTGGTCGTGCGAGATGGAAACCAGTGGCGGGACGTGTTCCGCCTGATGATCGGCCAGGTCACAACTGTCGGCCGTTCCTCGACCAATCGCGTGGTGGTTCGTGACGAGGTCTGCAGCCGGAACCACTGCGAATTGTTTCAGAGTGGCGATCGGTGGCTGTTGCGAGACCTGGGCAGTCGCAACGGCACCCTGGTCAATGGTGTGGCAGTTGAAGGGGACTGGCCGCTCGAGGAGGGCCAGATCATCCAGATCGGCAACTGCGATCTCGGCTTCACCTCAGACCTGCTCCACGCGTTCCCCGAGCCCGACACCGATACGGCCAAGCTGATGACCGACGCGGCCGACACGGCCGAGATGATGGTCTTTGACGATCCGTCGCCGGAGTCCGAACCCGAGATCGTGGATCGGCGTCGGGAGAACCGTTTCCGGGACCAGTCGTCGACGACCGGCAGCGAGTTGGACGGTGAACCGGGCTCGCAGCGGACCAGTCGCGACCTGACGTCGCTGTACCGACTGGCGTTGGACATGGGAGCCGCCCGCGACGCCGAGCAACTCGCCCACGTGGTGCTCGACGGGTTGTTCGCCGGAACGCGGGCCGACATCGGGGCGGTGCTGTTGTTGCCCAAGGGACTCAGAAATCGGCCCCGTTCCGATGAACTCCGCGTCGCCGCCTATCGCTCGGTCAAGGACCTCCCCTACCAGAAGGTCTCCGATTATCTCTCCAGCACGGTACTGGTTGAAGCTGAAGCGGTCCTGGCCCGTGATGTGGCCGACGACAGCAAGTTGGTCGACCGCGACAGTCTGGGCCAGATCCATGCCCAGAGCGTGATCTGTGCTCCGCTGATCGCCCGCGATGTGACCTTCGGCGTGATCCACCTTTACTCGACCGACCGCGAGAACCTGCTCGAGGCGCACGATCTTGAGTTTTCCCTGGCGGTTGCCGACCAGTTGGCCGTTGCGCTGGACGGACTGCAGGATCGTGAATCCCTGGTCAAAGGGCTCGCCCAGGTACAGGGTGAGAACGAGTCGTTGCGGAGCCAGTTGGCGATCGACAGTGAACTGATCGGTGACAGCGAACAGATGGACCAGTTGCGGAGCATCATCGAACGGATCGCCTCGACCGATGCGACGGTGCTGGTACGTGGCGAGAGCGGTGTGGGCAAGGAACTGGTCGCCCGGGCGATTCACTTGCGCAGCCGACGTCGCCGAGGTCCGTTCGTCTGCATGAACTGTGCGGCATTGGCCGAGTCGTTGCTTGAGAGCGAGTTGTTCGGTCACGAGAAGGGCGCGTTCACCGGGGCCACCGACCGCAAGCCGGGCAAATTCGAGCAGTCGGACGGCGGCACGCTGTTCCTCGATGAGGTCGGTGAGATGCCCGCGGTGATCCAGGCCAAGTTCCTCCGTGCTCTCGAAGGACACCCATTTGAGCGGGTGGGTGGACGGACGGCCGTCGATGCCGATGTGCGAGTGGTGGCCGCCACCAACCGGGATCTCGAGGAAGCCGTCGCCGAAGGCACGTTCCGCAAGGACCTCTACTACCGTCTGTTCGTCGTCGAAATCCAGGTGACTCCCCTCCGCGAGCATGCCGAGGACATCGTTCAGTTGGCCCATTTCTTCTGCGACCAGTTTGTCAGGAAGTCGGGGCGGGAGATCACCGGATTCACCCCGGGGGCGCTGGCGGCGTTGAAGATGTACGACTGGCCGGGGAACGTCCGCGAATTGAAGAACGCGGTCGAGCGGACGGTGATCCTGTGTTCGGGTGATCAGATCTGCGAGGCCGATATTCAGCTCTCGGCTCTGGTGACTCCCGAAGGTGTCACCGCATCATCGACGGTCATCCCGACCAGCGGCGGCAATGTGTCCTTGGAGACCCTCGAGCAGCAGCACATCCTGGCTGTGCTCGAGTCGACCGAGTGGAACAAGTCGCAGGCGGCCCGGATCCTGGGCATCGAACGTTCGACGCTGGATCGCAAGTTGAAGCGGTATCGAGTCAGCCGACCGTAGCCGGTTGCAACGACTTGATCGGTCCCGCCGCTGCGCTACGGGAATGGTCCGGAAAGTGTTTGACTTTCGCAACACGTGGCGGGACAATCATCTTTGTCAGCACGTTTAAGCTGCCTCGACACGACATCCTCGATTCCCCTTACCACCGCCTTTCCCCTCTTCGCACGCGAATTTTCGACCTCTCTGTCTCGCGTGTTGCGGTTCGGTGTCGGTGGAATCCCGGTCGGGTTGGACAGTTCGATTGGATTCAGATAAGCGGGCCAATGGCTCGGTGATGGATCAGGACGGCGTGCTGGCTGGCGTCCAGGCGACGTGGGGAGTGGTGATGAGCGTGAGTCCCTCGAGGGGACCTCGGTCGTCGAGTTCCTTCTCGACTGGTGCGCCCGATTGACGTCGCGATGGTCATTGACCTTGGAGACCGCATGTCAATCAACAGCCCCTGGATGGGCTGGCATTGGATGGAAGAGGGCGCAGGGAGGCGATGGACGACAGTGATTTGTAGCAGAGAGTGGAGCGTGCCGGATGTCGACACCCTTCGAGGTGCCCCAGGGCTTGGAGACCGAAGCAGGTCTGCCATTGGCTTATTTGTTTGGAACTGTGGATCGGCCGTTTCAGATCGATCTGCACGACGAGATGGGGTTCAACCCCTTCGATAAGACCGAGGCAAAGCCGGGTTCAGAGGTCAAGGTCCAGATCTTGGCCGCTCGTTATGCAGCGGGATTGCCGCTGTGGCACGAGAAAGACTGCGTCGACCACGGGCCCGGACGGGTGCTGTTCGACGTCGACGCCTGATCGGGACCTGGTAAGCCCAGGTCACCCATCCGGTCGGTGATGCCGCGCGGCCTTCGCCGTCGACCGGCTGTCTCGCGTCGTGTCGATCGGCCACTGCGAACCGGCTACTCTTCGATCCGGTATAGCCGGTTTTCGGTCCGGATGAACAGCGCGTTGTCGGAGACGGCGTAGCTGGCGTAGGTGCGACCATCCAACTGGTTGCGACCCAGTTCGACGAACTCGCGTCCCGGTTTCAGCACGAACCCGCGTCCGGTTTCGCTCTGGATGAATATCTTGCCGTCGGCGAACGTGGGTGAGGCCGAGAACTTGCCCCCGATCCGCTTGCGGTAGTGCAGCTTGCCCGTGTGGGCATCCAGGCAACTGGCGATACCCGTGTCGCTGATCATGAACAATTCGTCCTTGATCAGCAGGGCCGACGGGGTGTGGGGCACGTTGGCCTTGGAGGTCTGCTTCCAGGCGACGTGGGTGTCGGTCACGTCGCCGGTGCCGGTCGGGCGAATGGCAAACAGGGTGGGGACGCCCCAGCCACTGCAGATGTAGACCATCCCGTGACCGAAGATTGGCCGTGGGATCACCGAGTAGCCGTCACCGTAGAGGACCCGCCAGATCTCCTTGCCGGTCTTCGGTTCGTAGGCGGCCACCAGTCCGGTGCCGGGGCAGACGATCTGCTGCTTGCCCTGGACCTCGATCACCAGGGGTGTGGAGAACGAAAACTTGCGCGGCAGGTCGAGCGTGCGGTCGGTTTTCCAGGCGATCTTGCCGTTGCCGGTGTCGATGGCCGCGACATAGTCCACGTCCTGTCCGTCGCAGGTGACGACCAGCAGACCATCGACCAGCGCCGGTGACCCGCCGTTGCCGTGACGGGCCACGTAGGCCAGGTCCTGCATCTTCCACGTGATGCGTCCGGTGGCCAGGTCCAGTGCCGCGGTGCCCTCGGTGCCGAAGTGCACGTACAGCTTCTTGCCGTCGCTGATCGGGGTCGGGCTGGCGTGACTGTTCTTGGAGTGAAGCAGCCCCTGGGTCGACACGTGATTGCGGGCAAACACCTCCTCGTCCCACACTGTCTTGCCGGTCTTGATGTCCAGACAGATGGCTCGCAGCGATTGGTCATCCGGTCCACCACCGGTCTTGGCCACTGCGGTGGTCAGGAACAGACGGTTTCCAACCACGATCGGACTGGACCAACCGATGCCGGCGACTGGCACCTGCCAGGTCACATGCTTGGTG
Organism: Planctomycetota bacterium; assembly: GCA_963582065.1. Classification (GTDB taxonomy): domain Bacteria; phylum Planctomycetota; class Planctomycetia; order Planctomycetales; family Planctomycetaceae; genus UBA8437. Next base: position 14,447 of record CAUZRQ010000053.1, read on the forward strand.
GGGTTCCAGGTGACCGGCAATCCGGTGGCCGGGGCGTGGCCGTCACCGGACGGACCACGGAACTGCGAGAAGTCGGCGGCGGTGGCCGAATCGGCCAGGATGGCGATGGACAGTGCAGCCAGGAGCAGCAATGAGTTGTCGGAAGGTCGTCGAAGCGACATGGAGGTCTCCAAGAGGAGTTGGACTGCTCGAGGATCGGGCAGTGGTGGGTTGAGGGAAGGACTCCGTTCAGGCGTCTCCAAACGACAGCACTTCGTATCGTAACACACCGATCGGCGCTTCGTATTCGGCCTGGTCCCCGACCTTCTTGCCCATCAGGGCACTGGCCAGGGGACTGGACGTCAGGATCTTCATGACTTCCTCAGAGTAATCTTCATCACCGGGTCCGACGAACTCGTACTGTTCGACATCGCCGTCGTCGAGATTCTTGACGGTCACTCGACTGCCGAAGGTGATCACGTCCTTGGGCAGCTTGCTCCGGTCGACGATCTCGCAGAGAGAGAGCTTGTGTTTGAGCTGGTTGAGCTTGGCCTCGAGCATTCCCAGCGTTTCCCGCTGGCCGTGATACTCGGCGTTCTCCTTCAGGTCACCTTCGGCCCGCGCCTCGGCCACCTTCTCGCGCACGTCCGGAATCCGATCCTCCTCGATCACGCGGATTTCTTCTCGCAATTTCCGGTGGCCCTCTTCGGAGATCGGCTGTCGGTCCATCATCACTGGGATCCTCAAGTGGATTGGGCGTAGCAGGTAGCGGACTCAGATCTCGGTCCACTGGCCGCTCTGGGCGCTGTCGAGTACCGCGTCGCAGATCTTCTGCGTTTCGAGTGCGTCGCGGAATGTCGGCGAAGCCGGTTCGCCAGTCTCGAGACTCTCGAGAAAGTCGGCGACCTGGTGCACGAAGGTGTGTTCGTAGCCGATCTGCAGCCCGGGCACCCACCACTTGTCCATGTAGGGCATGTCGGTGTCAGTGACGTGGATCGATCGCCAGCCTCGGACGAGCGAGTCGTCGCGGTGATCGAAGTAGGAGAGCCGGTGGAGGTCGTGGAGATCCCAGGCGATGGACGCGTGCTCACCGTTGATCTCCAGCGTGTACAGCGCCTTGTGTCCCCTTGCGTAACGGGTGGATTCGAAAGTGGCCAGCGAGCCGTTCTCGAAACGGGCCAGAAAGGCGCACGCGTCGTCGATCCCCACCGCCTGGACCTCTCCGGTCAACTGGTGTGTCCGTTCCTTGATGAAGGTCTCGGTCATGGCTGACACGGTGGAGATCCCGCCGTTGAGCCAGATGGCCGTGTCGATGCAGTGGGCCAGCAGGTCGCCGGTGACGCCGCTGCCGGCGGCATCGATATCGAGCCGCCACGTGCCCGCACCGCCCTGCGGCACCTGGTCCGAGATGGTCCAGTCCTGCAGGAAGACCGAGCGGTAGTGGAAGATCTTGCCCAGCCGTCCCTCGTCGATCAGTTGCTTGGCGAGCGACACAGCGGGCACGCGCCGGTAGTTGTACCAGACCATGTTGGCCACACCGGCGGCCTCAACCGCCTGGCACATTTCCTCACCCTCGGTGGTGTTCATCGCCAGCGGCTTTTCGCAGAGAATCATCTTTCCGGCGTCGGCAGCGGCCAGCGAGATTTCCTTGTGCAGGTTGTTGGGCACACAGATATCGACCGCATCGATGTCGTCTCGATCGAGCAGGGCCCGCCAGTCGGTTTCGACGGACTCGTAGCCCCAGGTGTCGGCGAACGCCTGGACACTCTCCTGGCTGCGGGCACAGGCGGCCTTGAGCACTGGCCGGTACTTGGTGTCGAAGAAGTTGCCGACCTTGCAGTAGGCGTTCGAATGCGCCCGGCCCATGAAGCCGTAGCCGATCATGCCGATGTTCAGCGGTGTCTTGTCACTCATCTGGGAATCTTCTTCTTGAAGGGCAGGGGGGGCGAATCAGTCAGCGTTCCAGCCGTGAGCGTCTCGGACGTCGAGCATGGCCTTCAGGATTGCGTTCCAGGTCGCGGGTGTCCCGAGCACCTCGTTGGAAAACATGCACCCGTCCCAGCAGATGTGTTCGATGCCTCGAGACGGTGCGTCCCTCAGCCAGTATTCGGCGGTCCGGGTGATATCGAGTTTTCCATCGGGATCATCGGCCTGGCAGTGGCGGCCGGTCTTATCGTGCGAACCCGCCCCGTGGACGGTGCCGTCGTTCTGGGCGACGTGAAAGTCAATCGTCCAGGGCCTCAACCGGTCGGTCATCGACTCGTAGGCCGGGTAGAACTCGTCGTCGGTGTACTCGGCTCCGACCAGCGCGTGCTCCGGGGCGTTGTAACCCATCAGGTAGAGGTAGGTGTGCGCCTGGTCGGCCTGGAATCCGAGCGTCTCCGGGCGATCGACGGCCTCGAGCAGATCGAGCATGTCGCGCCACGAGTGCATTCCGGCCCAGCAGATCTCACCCTCGGCAGCCAGCCGCTCGCCGTGGTCGGCGGCGATGTCGGCGGCCATTCGAAACGTCTCGGCGATCCTCGCCGTGTTGGCCGACTTGTCTTTGGCCCACTTCTCGACTCCGAACTCAGCCGAATCGATCCGGATCACGCCGTACTGCCGGATGCCGATGTCATTGAAGATTCCGGCGATGCGGCAGGCCTTGTGGATCGCATCGAGGAACTTTCCGCGAGATTCGTCATCGCCCATCGCCGAATCGCCGACCGTACCGGGCCAGACCGGGGCCACCAGCGAGCCGACGACCAGGTCGTGGCCGGCGATCAGGTCGGCGATCCGTTTCAGTTCGTCCTCGTCGGCATCCGGGTCGGTGTGGGGTTGGAACAGGAAGTAATCGACTCCCTCGAACTTCTGCCCGTCGACCTCGGCCGCGGCTGTCAGTTCGAGCATCCGCTCGAGGCTGATCGGCGGCTCCAGGCCCTCCTCGTCGCCTTTCCCGATCAGTCCCGGCCACATGGCATTGTGGAGCTTGGGGAAGGCGTAGCTGTTGGTGTTGTCCGACATCTGGGGATTCCTGTCGTGGTTTGGCTTGTCGTGAGCGAACCGGGATTCACCCGGCCTTGTGGTCACCAACACTCGGCGCATCGGGATTGGCGTCGGGACCGAAGTACCTCAGCGAGACCAATGGTCCGGTTCCGGTGTTGGTGACCGTGACTCCCTCGGCGGCGGCTCCCGCCGTCACGAACACCTCGTCGTCGGTCATCTCTCCGAACCGGATCATCGCCGGAGTCTGCAGCTTCAGTGAGCCGATGGTGCCCTCTCCCTGGACGGTGATCCAGCCGTACGCTCCCGTATCGGAGATCGTGCAACTGCCGCCGGGATCGACCGTCAGTTCCTTGGCCGAGAACAACTGCCGTCCGTCGACGGTGCCGTAGACGATCCAGCGATCGATGTGGCCCTCGCTGGCTGTGTCCGCCACCGGGATGGGCTCCAGGTAATGGTTGTCCTTGAAGTTGGGGTCGACGTTCTGGTCCCAGTCCAGCGCGTCGACAAGATACTCGATGTCGTCGTGGAATTCTTCGGGGAAGTCCTTGGTCAACAACGAACGGGGCACCTCACGGCCTTCGACCAGCGACTGGTACATCCCGAACACGTCGCTGCCCCACTGGGGCTCGTAGGTCACCAGGCTCCCCGGTGCATGCAGCACGCAGGGGGGGATCAGCCATCCCGTGCCGGGCTTCAGGCGGTAGGCCTTCGAGAGGTCGAGGATGCCGTTGTCGCCGTCGTCCCAGCGGGCCAGGCAGTCGATCACGTCCTGTTTCGATGTGCCCGGTTCGAGTCCCATGAACGTGTAGGGGAAGTTGTTGCCGATCGCATTGAGTTGGGGCGGGAAGTAGTAACTCTCGGGTTTGCCTTCCTGGCCGACCAGTTTCGCCTGTTCGGCGTTCTGGTGCATGTGATGCGGGATGGGTCCCATGTTGTCGAAAAACTTTGAGTAGACCGGCCAGCGGCCGAATTCGCCCCAGATCGCCTCACCGACCATCTCGGCACCGAGCTCGCCGACGGCGTCCTGCAGGGTGAATCGCTGGCCATCGTGGACACAGTAACTGAGTCCCTCGTCGGGCGGCGCCCCCTCGTTGGCCGCCGGGGTGGTCGATGCGAACCAGCGTTCGTCGATGCCACCGCGATGGGCGCCCAGCGCGTAGTAGTCGGCCGGATGCAACTTCAGCCGGCGACCGGGCTGCAGGAACGAACGTGGCACCCACGTCGGCGCCAATCTCAGGATTCCCCCACCGGTCGTCAATGCGGCGGCGGCCAGTTCTGCCACGTTGGCCATGCTGTGTCCTCGTTCGATGTCCGTCTGTCCGGCCGGAAACGACTTGTTCCGGTTGGGAACGGGACCATTGTGATCATTTTGACGGTCAATGCAAACCGCGTATTGAAAGCCGTTTGGCGACCTCGAAAGTGGCCCTGTCGCCGACTTGCGAGGGGGTCTAGAATGAGTGGTCCCCCTGAACCGAGGACGTTGATCATGGTCCGTGCAGCCATCCTGGGCTCGACCGGATATGCGGCGCTGGAGTTGATCAAGATCCTGCTGAATCATCCGCAGGTCGAGATCACCGCTCTGACGACCCGACAGGATGACGCGCCCCATGTCAGCGAGGTCCATCCGTCCCTCCACGGCCGGCTCGACATCCGCTGCGAGGCGTTGTCGCCTGGCGAGATTGCCGAGCGGGCCGATGCGGTCTTCGGTTGCCTGCCGCACGGTGCCAGCATGGCCACGATCCCCGGCCTGCTTGACGCCGGGCTCCGCGTGGTCGACCTGAGCGCCGATTACCGTCTCGATGACGCCGACACCTACCGGCAGTGGTACGGCCTGGAACACGTCGATGCCGGGCGTCTGGCCACGACCCCTTACGGGTTGCCCGAGTTGCCCGGTCACCGTGTTGATGAGACCACCGACCTGGTGGCCAACCCGGGTTGCTACACCAGCACCTCGATTCTCGCGCTGGCTCCACTGTTGAGTGGCCGGTTGATCGAGCCGACAGGGATCTGCATCGATGCCAAGAGTGGCGTGTCCGGAGCCGGACGGTCACCGAAGCTGGCCACGCTGTTCTCAGAGTGCAACGAGAGCATCTCGGCCTATGGCGTGGGGAACCATCGACACACGCCCGAGATCACCGGAGTTCTCAGCCGGGCCGGCGGACAGGAGGTGCAGGTGGTCTTCACCCCGCACCTGGTTCCGATGGAACGCGGGATCCTGTGCACGATCTACTGCCGTCCGACGGGCGATGACTCTCAGGAGGCCGTGCTGGAGTCGATGAGGACGTACTACGAGGGTTGTTCGTTCGTTCGCATCGTCGATCACCTGCCGCGGACCCGCGACGTCGCCGGAACGAACTTCTGCGACATCACCGTGCGTTCCAGCGGTGGTCACCTGGTGGTGTTTTCTGCCCTGGACAACCTGGTCAAAGGGGCCGCAGGGGTGGCGGTGCAGAATTTCAACCTGATGTACGGTTTCGCCGAGACGACCGGACTGCTGCCGGCGTGATGACCACGCTGCTGGCTTGTTGCGAGAGATGAAGCGGATGAGTGACACCACAGTTGACGACTCGACGCCCTGTCTTTTGCCGGACGGCTTCCGCGCCGCGGCAGTCGCCTGCGGAATCAAGGACGACCCGACCACGCTCGACCTGGCCTTGTTCGTTGCCGACGGACCGGTTGCCGCAGCCGGAGTGTTCACCGGCAACCGGGTCTGCGGAGCACCTGTGAAGGTCTCGCGGGAACGCGTTCCCGACAGCCGCGTCCGCGCCGTTGTCATCAATTCGGGCAACGCCAATGCCTGCACCGGTGCACGGGGCATCGAGGACGCGAAGGCGATGACCGCGGCCGTTGCTGCCAAGGTTGGCTGCGATCCCGAGTCGGTGCTGGTCTGTTCAACCGGAGTGATCGGGCACTACCTCCCGATCGAGAGGATCACCGCCGGGATCCCCCGTGTCGTCGACTCGCTGGCCGGTTCACCCGAGGCCTTTCACTCGGCGGCACGGGCGATGATGACCACCGACACGGTGGCCAAGCAGTCGGTCCACGAAGTCACCCTGGCGGGGGGGACGTGCCGTGTCAGTGGTGCTGCCAAGGGGGCGGCGATGATCGGTCCGAACATGGGCACCATGCTCGCGGTGGTGATGACCGATGCGGTGATGACACCCGACCAGGCCGACGGAACGCTCAGGATGGCCGTCGATGCCAGTTTCAACAGCATCAGTGTCGAGGGTCACACCAGCACGAGTGACACGGTGCTGCTGTTGGCCGGCGGCGGTGGACCGGTTGTCGGCGGAGACGGAGATCTGGCGGCGATCGCCGTGGCGATGACCTCCGTTTGCCGGGACCTGGCTCGGGCGATCGTGGCCGATGCCGAGGGAGCCGACCACCTGGTCCAGATCGATGTCGGTGGGCTGCGGACTCGTGAGGAGGCCGAGGTGATCGCCAGGACGGTGGCTGATGACGCGCTGGTCAAGACGGCGATCACCGGAAACGACCCCAACTGGGGCCGCATCGTCAGCTGCTGCGGGCGGACGGGAGTGGACCTGGTCGAGGACGATATCACGCTGGCGATCAATGGGACAACGATTTTCCAGGAGGGCACGCCGGTGGAGTACGACCAGCAGGCGGTTTCGGCGGCGATGCGGGACGAGGAGCAGGTGGTGATCGAGTTGCGGTTTCCTTTCGGAGAGGCGTCGACGAGGTTCTGGACCTGCGACCTGACGACCGAGTATGTTCGGTTGAATTCCGAATACACCACCTGAGTGTCCCGGCCGGTTGTCACGGCCATCACCCGGGGCGTTTCTCCGCGGTTCAGGAACTGTCGTGGTCGACCGCAGCCAACTCGAGCAGGCCACCTGTCGAATCGGTCGACAACTGGTGGAATCGGCGCGTCCGCGTCCGTGGCAGTCTCGATGGTGGAACGAGTGGTTGATGGGATGGGTCATGTCCCATCCGTCGCTGAGGCTGCAGGCGTTCCGTTTCGTCGACGTCCTGCCAAGTCTCTCGAGTCGCGATGCGATCGCCGGACACCTGGCCGAGTACCTTGGCGAGGTCGATGGGTCGCCGGGGGTGGTTCGGCTGGTCGAACGGATTGTCGCTGCGGGTCCACGGCCGGCCCGTCGGCTGGTCGCCGGCCTGGCACGCTGGGGTGCGGCGCGGATGGCCAGGACGTTCATCGCGGGTGCCGATCTCGAGGATGTTCTGGCCACAACGGGTCGGCTCCGCAGACGTGGTTGGGCGTCTGCGCTGGACTGTCTCGGCGAGGTGGTTGTCAGCGACGACGAAGCCGACCGGCACCTGGCCGAATACGAACAGGTCATCCGCCGGTTGGCTCCCGAGTTGGCTGGTTGGCCCGAGCGGACGGTGATCGATCGCGACGGGCGGGGGCCGATGCCCCGCCTGAGCCTTGCCGTGAAACTCAGTTCGCTGTCCGGCCGCTTTCGCCCGATCGATCGAGATGGCACCACCGCAGATGTGATTTCCAGGTTGAGGCCGTTGTTGAGGACGGCGCGAGAGGCAGGAGCCCAGGTCTACGTGGACATGGAGAACCACGCGGTCAAGGACCTGGTGCTCCACGTCGTGTGCACGTTGCTGGAGGAACCCGAGTTCCGCGACTGGCCGCATGTCGGTGTGGCGCTGCAGGCCTACCTGTCCGACGGCGACCGGGACCTGGATCGGCTCTTGAATTGGGTGCGCCGTCGCGGGACTCCGATCTGGGTGAGGCTGGTCAAGGGCGCCTACTGGGACTTCGAGACGATCACGGCGACGGCCAGCGGGTGGCCCGTACCGGTCTATCCACAGAAGTGGCAGTCGGATGCGGCGTTTGAGCGAATGGCCGAGCGGTTGATGCAGCGGTCCGAATGGCTGCGGCCGGCGTTGGGCAGCCACAACCTGAGAAGCCTCTCGAGAGGCATTGCCTGTGCCGAAGCCTACGACGTTCCCGAGGGGGACTGGGAGATCCAGGTGTTGTACGGCATGGCTGACTCGTTGGCCGAGCGGCTGGTGGCCGCCGGTCACCGGGTGCGGGTCTACGCTCCTTATGGAGATTGGTTGCCGGGAATGGCCTACCTGGTTCGGCGACTGCTGGAGAACACGTCGAACGAGTCGTTCCTGCGGATGGGGGCTGCGGCCGGGGCGGACCCGGCGGACCTGTTGAGGCCGCCGGGACCCGGAGACGAGGATCACGAACAAGAGGGTGCCAGGTTGACGACCGCCGAGGAAACGACGATGCGTTTTGCCAATGAACCCCTGTCCGATTTCAGCCGGGATGACTCGCGCGAGTCGATGCGTGTGGCGTTGGAGGTGGTCGATGCGGGCCTCGGCCGGGACTGGCCGGTCGAGGTAGCCGGGCGACCCCTCCAGGGACCACCTCTGGTGTCCGAGAACCCTTCGGACACCTCGGAGGTTGTCGGCACCGTGCCGCGGGCGACGGTCGAAGATGCCGAAGCGGCGGTGAGTACGGCGGCGGCGGCGGTGAAAGACTGGGCGAAACGCGGGGTCGAGCATCGAGCCGATTGTCTGCGGCGGGCGGCGGAATTGATGAGACGGAAGCGGTTCGAATTGGCGGGGTGGATGATCCTGGAGAGCGGTAAGCCATGGGCCGAGGCGGACGCGGACGTGGCCGAGGCGATTGACTTCTGCGAATACTACGCCGACGGTGCGGTGGAGATGAGTGGCGGGTTGAGACTGGATGTTCCGGGTGAGACCAACTGGTACGGTTACCGGCCGCGTGGAGTTGTCTCGGTCATCGCACCGTGGAACTTCCCACTGGCGATTCCGGTCGGAATGACCACTGCGGCGGTGGTGACCGGAAACACCGTCGTGCTGAAACCGGCCGAGCAGTCGTCGGTGATCGCCGTGCAGTTGGTCGAAATCCTGCACGAGGCGGGTGTGCCGCCCGAAGTCCTGCAACTGGTTCCGGGGATCGGCGAGGAACTGGGGCCCGTGCTGGTGGGGCACCCGGAGGTCTCGATGATCGCCTTCACCGGGTCACGCGAGGTGGGGCTGGCAATCAATCGCCAGGCGGCCGAGGTGGTCGCAGGGGGGCGGGGTGTGCGGCGGGTGATCGCCGAAATGGGAGGCAAGAACGCGATCATCGTTGACGACGACGCGGACCTGGATGTCGCGGTGACCGGGGTCCTGGGGAGCGCTTTCGGATATGCCGGCCAGAAGTGTTCGGCCTGTTCACGGGTGATAGTGCTCGAGTCGATCCACGAGGCGTTTGTCGAACGGTTGATCGAAGGGACTCGGAGCCTGGTGGTGGGCCGGGCACGAGATCCGGCGACGACCGTCGGTCCTGTGATCGATGCCGAATCGCGAAAGCGGATCGAAGAGGCCGCCGATGCCGGTCGTCAGACGGCTCGAGAGCTGCTGGCTGTCGATGTCGGTGCACTGGGTGAAATCGGCCACTTTGTCGGTCCGCGGGTCTTCGTCGACGTGGCATCCGACGATCCACTGGCTCAGCGTGAGTTGTTCGGCCCGGTGCTGTCGGTGCTCAAGAGCAGTGACCTGAGCGAGGCGATCGAGATGTCCAACGGGACCGAGTACGCGCTGACCGGCGGGATCTTCAGCCGGAGCCCGAAATCGCTGGAGAGGGCGCGGCGTGAATTGGCCGTCGGCAACCTGTATCTCAACCGTGAGATTACCGGGGCACTGGTCGGCCGGCACCCCTTTGGCGGCTTCCGGTTCTCGGGGATCGGATCCAAGGCGGGCGGTCCGGACTACCTGGGCCAGTTCGTGGTGCCGGTGCACGTGGCCGAGAACACGTTGCGGCAGGGTTTCACGGTGGACGAGAGAGTCGAAGGGAGCGGGGGCGCATGAAAAAAAGGGGCCGGCGGCAGCTTCCGCTGCGTCCGGCCCCTTTGCTTGTCGCTGTTGCCCCCGTGCGTTGGCCCGCAGGGAGTCGTGTGGCCAAAATGACCTAGTGCTGGAAGAGGAACTCCTTGGAGTTCAACACGGCCCAGCCCACATCCTCGAGCGCCAGACGTCGGTCCTTGCTGTTGGCGATGTGCTTCTTGGCCGCGGTCATCTCGGCGGCAGCCGGGTTGCGTGCCAATGCGGCCATGTAGAGTGACGAGATGATCTGCTCGTCGCTCTTCTTTTCCTTGATCATCCTTGCGATCCGACCGTTGTCGGCACGCAGCTTGTTGTGTACCACCGGCCCGTTGATCATCTGCAGGGCCTGCGAGAGGTTGGATTCGTTGGAACGCTCGCACGCACACGCCATTTCACGCTGGGGCTGCCCGAAGATCTTCAGGAAGTAGTGATCGCCGGGCGGCTCGGGCAGTGCCACGGCGCGGGTCCCTGGGGGGGCGCCCTTGAAGCTCTCGGGCACGTCGGTGACCTGGCAGATCGCATCGAGCAGTTGTTCGGCGCTGAGCAGCCGGGTGGTGGCGTGCGAGTTGTAGATCTCGTCGTCGGAGTTGAACTTGTTCTTCCGCGAACTGAGCTGGTAGATCCGGCTGTTCATGATCGTCCGGATGGCCCACTTGCGGCTGAAGTTGTTCTTGGTGAACTGGGAGGCCAGTTCATCGAGCAGCTTTTCGTTGGACGGCGGGTTCGAGTCACGGAAGTCGTCGACGGGTTCGACGATGCCCCGGCCCATCAGGTGGCCCCAGATGCGGTTGACCGATGCCCGAGCGAAGAACGGGTTGTTGGAACTGGTCAGCCAGTTCGCGAAGACCACTCGCCTGTCCTGATCATCGGGGACATCGACATCTCCCTTGAGCAGCAGGTGGACCTTCATCGTCTTGCCGGTCCGCGGCTGCTTGATCTCTCCGGAAGTGGCCGGGAAGATCACCTCGTCGTCGGGACGGGCTCCCTTGGTCCGGCCGATACGGGTGAAGGCCGCTGCGATGCCGTAGTAGTTGTCCTGAGTCCACCGCTCGAACGGGTGGTTGTGGCACTTGGCACACTGGATGCGAATGCCCAGGAACAGCTGCGAGGTGGTTTCGACCGCATCGTTGGCGTCCCGGCTGGCACGCCAGTAGTTGGCTGCCGGGTTCTCGTACACGCTGCCGCTGGCGGTGATCAGCTCGCGGGTGAACTGGTCGAGCGGCTTGTCGGTGCGGACGCTGTTGTAGATCCAGCGGTAGAACTTGTGGACGCCCTGCACCTTGATCTTCTTGCTGTTGGAGCGAAGGATGTCGGCCCAACGCAGAGCCCACAACTCGGCGAAGTCGTCGAGGTCAAGCAGTCGGTTGACGAGCTTGGCCCGCTTGTCGGCACTCTTGTCGTTGAGGAACGGTTGCACCTCTTCGATCCTGGGCAACCGACCGGTGGTGTCGATAAAGGCCCGCCGCAGGAATTCCTCGTCGGTGCACAGGTCACTGGGCAGGATCTGCAACTGTTGCAGCTTCTCGTAGACCCGCTGATCGACGAAGTTGTTTGCCTTGGGGTTGTTCCACGCAAACCCCTCGACGTTCTCCAGAAACGTGACGTGGCTGGTGGTCATCTTGTCGAGGTACCTGGCCAGTACGGCGGTCTCGCCACGCCCGGTTTTCTCGATCAGTCCATCGGCGGTGACTGTGCCGACCGATTCGTTGGACGAGGTGAACACGGCCAGGGGGGTCAGGTCGCGGACGGTGCCGTCACTGAAGTGACCCATCAGGACCAGTTGCTGGAGGCTGCTGGCCGGTTGCAGGACTCGCTTCTTGGGCAGCAGTTCGGTCTTGACCAGTGTCGGAGCCCCTTCGGCATCCAGCCTCAGGCCTTCACCGATCCAGCCGACGAATATCCGGTAGACCGCATCGTCCTTGCGGATTCTCTTTCCACCGCCGTGGGCGACTTCCATCATCGCTTTTTTCACCACCAGGCTGTCGGCGGGGTCCATCGCGTTGGTCCGTCGGCCGAAGTACTCGTGCCGCAGGGTCAGGATGTCCAGCGGCGGGTCGAAGGCCCGCAGCGACAGCCGGAAACCGGCCTTGCCCGAGGGTGACCCGTGGCAGGCACCGGCGTTGCAGCCGCCCTTGGAAAGGGCCGCGAGCATTTCGTTCTGGAAGCTGACCGGGTGAGCCGTGCCGAGGTTCTTGACGGTCACCTTGACGGTGGCCTTCTGGCCGCCGATCGCTGCGGTCAACTCGGCCGCGCCGTCACCAACCGGGATCGCCTTGCCCTTCACGACCTTAACCACCTTGGGGTTGGACGAGGTGAAGTTGGCCACGGTGGTCAGGTCACGGACTTCGCCGGAAGCGTACTTGGCGGTCACCAGCAGCTGCTGGAAGGCCCGCTTGCCTGCGAGTTCAAACGAGGCCGGTTCGAAGACCAGCCCGGCCGGTTTGCCTACCGTTACGAGTGCCTCTTCGGCCTGCACGGTCGAGGGAAGTCCGGTGAGTCCGAGGCCCACGAGGCTAACGATGGCTGATGTCAACAAGTGCCGCATGACAGACGATCTCCGTCGTGGAACAGTCTCGATTTCTCCGACCGCGATTCAGCCGAAATGCCGATTCGACAAGACGGTGCGAACGGTTCGCCGGGATCTGTTCAAGTTCCGTGTGGTTGGTGAAAAGTAATCCGGTGTCTTTTGTCGGGTCTGGTGGTTTATTCGACAGTCACGGCCACGGCCGCAGAGTCGGCAGCGTGTTTGACTTTGCCGACGGTGGCGGTGCCCTTGATGAGGAGGTTCTTAATCACACCCTGTTGAGCATCTTGTGCAGCAGAGAGCACAATTTCAACCTCAGTCTTGTCCGCGGCGATGGTGGCCGCCGCAGCGGTCACCCCCTTGGGCAGGTTGGCCACCGACAGGACGACTGGTCCGGCTAGCGACGGGTTCCTCGCGACGGTCACCTTCAGTTTCAGCTTTCCGCCGCGGGCGAGTTTCGGTCCGGCGGCTGCGGCCTTCAGTGACAGGGGGGTTTTCAGCGAGAGCCCGATCGAGGGGACCGGCTGGGTCACGGTGTTCTTGCCCTTTTTCAGCTGTGCATTGAGGTTCGCGGTGAACTCGCCCAGCGGCGCCTTGTTGTTCCCGGTGAAGGTGATCTCGATCTCGTTCTTGCCGGCCGGGATGGCCTTGAGCGCGGCGGAGATTCCGCCGGGAAGACCGTTCTTGGCCGGTTGCAGAACGAGGTTGATGGCTTCCTTGTAGTCCTTGTGCCGGACGACGGTGACCTTGACCTTGGCGGTCAGGTCGCGTCCGAAGACAACCGTCTGCGGGGAGGTCCTCAGTGAGAAGACGGCCGGTGGGGCGACTGCCACGGCGACTTCCTGCGACAGCGTGGCGGGGGGCCAGGGGAGTCCACCGAAGATGCCCTTCAGGGCGACCTCGACGTTGGCGTCGGCTCGAGTGTCGGTCTTGCCGATCTTGGCCGTCCCGGCCACCCGGATCGGCACGATTTTGCCCTTGGGTGCCTTGGCGTCGGCGGTCAGGGTCAGCACAGCGTTGCTGCGGCCGGTTCCGATCACCGTCGGTGTGCTGGTGATGCCCGCGGGCAGTCCCACGGCCGCCACGCTGATCGGTCCGTTGTAGCCGCTGCGGGTGGCGTTGACGGTGATCGCTGCGGTGCCGCCGACGGCGATGTTCAGATGCGCCGCCGAGGCGGTCAGCTTGAAGCCGACGGCAGCCGCGTCGACCGAGACGCGGTAGGCGAACCCGCCCCCGCCGCGCCGATCGCGGTCCTGGACAGCGACGTAAAAGTCCCCATCGGCCGGGAAGGTGTAGTTGATCACGCTGTCACTGATGCCCAGATCGACCACCTCGGCCACCTTGCCACCCTTGCTGTCGAGCAGTCTGATGACGACGGCTGCGGGCGAGCCAATTCGCCGGGTGATTCCGGTGAAGATGAATTTCTGGCCCTTCTTGGCGGCGATGACAAAGTGGTCGATGTCGCCGGCCTTGTCGAAGCGGCCGTTGAGATTGGCACCCAGGGGCACACGGGTCGCCTTGTCGCGGCTGTCGTTGGGCTCGGTCTCGACGATCTCGTCGGAATTGCTCACCGCCAGAGTCACCAGCCCGCTGCTCTTGCCGCCGGACCGCTTGGCTCCGATGGTCAGCCACTTGAGTGGGGAATCGGCCGGCAACTGGAGCTTGACCGGCTCGACACCGGTGATATGGGCCCCTACGAACGAAACCGTCGCCGAGGCACCGCGCTTGACGCCCAGCGGGTAGGCGGCCGTCACGTCGGGGAAGTCGCCGACGCGAAGGCGGTAGTGATGTCCACCGCCCCCGGTCCACTGAATGTCTCTCACGTCGACGAAGTACTCGCCCTTGGCGGTGAACGTGTAATGCAGCCGGCTGTCGCCGTTGAGCCCTGCCGCGTCATCGCTGGAGACCAGTTCACGACCGTTGGCGTCCAGGAGCCTCAGCAGGGGGTCAAGCGCCGACCCGATCCGCTTGGCCACGATCTCAACCGAGACCGTTTGTCCCTTCTCGGCAGTGAACTTGTAGACCCGCGACTTCAGCGCATCGGTCGTGCCGTCGACGGCCGCCGGCAGTGTCAACGCCTGGGCCTTCTCACGCGAGAAGTTGTCTCCGGCCTGGGCCGTGGTGGGGATGTCGTCGACGAGGACCAGTTTCAGAGGCGAGAGTCCACCGGGGCCCGCGATCCGGACGGCGTGGATCCCCACCGGGGCGTTGGCCGGAACCGTCAGCTTGTAGACGCACTGTGCCTTGTTCTTGGTGTCACCCACCAGGGCCTTGGTCGCCGAGAAGCTGGTCCAGATGTCGCTGATTCCGACCATGTTGGCTCCCTGGATCGTCAGGTCGACGGCGTGTCCGGGACGGACGGCCAAGGGGCGGGTGGTCGAAATCGAAGGAGGGGCCTGCGCCGCGGCGGTGCTTGCCATCAACAGCAGCACTGCGACCGTACGGAGAGGGCGGGAGATGGTCCACGTTCCGTGGCGTCTCGAGGAAAGCATCATCGTTGGCTGGACTCCGTCTGTCTGTCGGCTGGCTGCTGAGCGGCCGGCCTGTGAGCGTCTGGAATTGGAATCTGTATGGGCTTGCCACGGCGCGAGCCGGGGACCGATCACGGGAGATCGGAGTAGTGTCGGAAGGAAGGGGGGGGTAGTGGCAGGAAATCGGGGCGGCGGGTCGACCGGTCTATACCAGTCTTCCTAACCGATCAGGTTCCACTGATCCAACCATCATACGGATCACGCCCACCTGCCGTCAAAGTGAAAACCGTTTCACGCAGTCAATGAGCCGGGCCAGCGGACCGGAAAGCCGGCGGCCGGTCGAAGGGCTAGTCAGAAGCTGTCGTTGCTGGAGTCGGCAAAGTAGCCGCCGTCGGGTTCGTCGAGGTGGCTGAAGTTGGTGAACCGCATCGATTCCTTGATCCAGGTGAGGTTGACGGTGTCGGTCGGTCCGTTGCGGTTCTTGGCGATGATCAGGTCGGCCTCGCCTGGTCGATCCTCGACGTTGTAGTGGTCGGCACGGTGCAGGAACATCACCACGTCGGCGTCCTGTTCGATCGCCCCGCTTTCTCGGAGATCGCTCAGTCTGGGTCGCTTGTCCTCGCGGTGTTCGACTCCCCGGTTGAGCTGTGCCAGGGCGATGACCGGGACGTTGAGTTCCTTGGCGAGTGCCTTGAGCCGTCGGGTGATCAGCGCGATCTGCTGTTCCCGCGGCGCCGACTTGTCTTCGGGCTCGATCAACTGCAGGTAGTCAATGATCACCACGGCGACATCGTTGCGACGTTGCAGTCTCCGGGCGACGGCAGTGATCTGGGCGATCGTGCGGCCCGGCTGGTCGTCGAGGTAGAGGGGGGCCTCGGAGAGTTCCTGCGAGGCGTGGACCAGCAGCTTCCGCTCGTCGTCATCGAGCGTGCCGGCGCGAAGCCTGTGGCTGTTGACTTGAGAGCGGATGCACAGCAGTCGTTCAGCGAGTTCGAGGTTGGACTGTTCGAGGCTGAACAGCAGCACGGCTCTCCGCTCGGTTCCCATCGCCACCCCCTCGGCGATGTTACAGATCAAGGCCGTCTTGCCCATGCTGGGACGGGCGGCGAGCACGACGAGTTCGGAGGATTGGAGTCCGTTGAGTTTCTGGTCGAGGTCGGTGAATCCGGTGGGGATCCCGCTGATCACCTCGTCGTTCTCCATCCGCTCGTTGATGCGGTCGAAGGCATCGAGCAGGATGTCCTTGATCAGCATCTTGCGAGGGGCACCCTGGTCATCGAGGATGCGGAAGATCCGCTGTTCGGCCGAGGAGAGGACGTCGTTGGGGTCGTTGGATCCGTCGTAGCATTCGGCGAGGATCTCGTTGCAGGCGAAGATCAACTGCCGTTGCACCCACTTCTCCCGGACGATCCCGGCGTAGTAGCGGGCGTTTCCCGCGTGGGGGACGGCCTCGAGGACCTGCTCGAGGTAGGCGGTGCCGCCGATGTCGGCGAGTTCACTGTGCTTGTCGAGTTCTTCGGCGAGGGTCAGCGGATCGATGGCGTAAGCGTTGTTGTCGTAGAGCCGGCGGATGGCCGAAAAGATCTTGCGATGCGCGTCGGTATAGAAGTGCTCGGGCGTGATCACGTCGGCGACCTCGTCGAGCACGTCGTTGATCAGCAGCACGCTACCGAGCACACCGCGTTCGGCCTCGAGGTTCTGCGGGGGAAGTCGGTCGAAACCGGACCTGGTCGCCGCCACAGCCATCGCTTGCCCCTCCGTGAACATCTTGCCGGCTCCGTGGTCTCCACGGGACGGCTCCAACAGGCTACTCCTCCTCGGCCATCTCCTCGCCCCTCTCCTCGGCCATCTCCTCGGCCATCTCCTCGGCCGACGGCACGATCCAGACCTTCATCTCCGTCTCGACGTGCTCGTGCAACTGCACGGGCACGGTGTACATGCCCAGTTCCTTGAGCACTCCGGAGAGTACGATCTGTTCGGGTGTGACTTCGAGATCGGCTTTGACCAGCGAACGGCTGATGTCGTTCCGGTTGACTGACCCGTAGAGTTGGCCGTCCTCGTTGGCGTTGGCCTCGATCGTCACGCTGTGCGCGGCAATGCGTTCGGCGAGTCCCTCCAATTGCTTGATCTCGCCGGCCTGCAGTTCCAGCAGCCGCGCCCGGTGCTTCTCGACCGCGTGCCGGTTCTCCTCGGTCGCCACCGTCGCCAATCCCTGGGGGATCAGGTAGTTGCGAGCAAAGCCGGGTTTGACCCGGACGAGGTCACCGGGGAGTCCGAGAGAGGGAATCGGCTCGGCCAGCAGCAACTCGACCGAGGAATTGGTGGTGCCGGCCACGTGAGGAGTGGATCGCTTGCGACTCATGGGACTGCCCGGGACGGGACCCGGTCTTCGTGGAGTGGGTTTCAATCGCTGGTGCCGACGTTAGAACGGCACCTCGTCGTCAGGAGGATTGGCGGTCGGGTTCTCGGCTACCGGAGCCGGTTCGGATGGAGCCGATTGAGGTGCCGACTCGTAGTTACCGCCCCCCCCTCCCCCGGAGTTTCCGTTGCTTCGTGAGCCGAGCATTTGCAGGTTGTCGCAGACGACCTTGAGCTTGGTCCGCTTTTGTCCGGTTTCGCGGTCATCCCACTCGTCCATCTGAAGCCGCCCTTCGATCAGGACCGGCCGTCCCTTTTGGAGGTACTCACACGCGATTTCTGCGGTTCGTCCCCAGCAGGTGACATCGACAAATGTCGTCTCCTCACTTTTCTGGTTCGTGTTGCGATCCGTCCAGTTGCGGTTGACGGCCAGGCCAAGATCGGTGACCGCCGTCCCCGACGGGATATGGCGCAACTCCGGGTCACGTGTCAGATTTCCAACCAAGATCACTCTGTTGAAGTTCGCCATCCTTGCATCTCCTTTGCCGGTTCGCCCGGCTTGTCCACTGCCCGGAACTCCCTGCCCCAAACACCAAATGTCGTCTGTAGCCTCCCGCAGCAAAACCGGAAGCTAGGCTGTTTCGCTCGCTTCGGCCGGTTCGGTCTCGGCCTCTCCACCGTCGGCTGTCGCGTCCTCAGTGCGGGTCTCATCCGAGGCCGCCTCGGGCTCCCCGCCAGACTCCTCACCACTGTCCTCAGCCGACTCCTCAGCCGACTCTTCAGCCGACTCTTCAGCCGACTCTTCAGCCGACTCTTCAGCCGACTCTTCAGCCGACTCTTCAGCCGACTCTTCAGCCGACTCTTCAGCCGACTCTTCAGCCGACTCTTCAGCCG
>CAUZRQ010000054.1:0-32232 GCA_963582065.1 Planctomycetota bacterium
GTCGTACGTCGTAGCGGGGGTGGGGTCTGCGCATCAAAACGCCTCCGTAAACCAGAAACCAAGTTCCGACTCACAGAGACGCGCGGGTGGGGGAGAGGTCAGGTTGGTCGACCGACTCTCCCTCACCCCGTGTTTTCAGACCAAAATCGGTGGTCAATACGCACTCAATACGCACTTTACCGGCTTCTGCCGGAAAGCGCCAGTCTCGTCGTACAGCTGCAAGTCGTAGCTTGTCAACGACTTGCAAAAGTCGGGACGACAGGATTTGAACCTGCGACCTCTTGACCCCCAGTCAAGCGCGCTACCAGGCTGCGCCACGTCCCGTTGTGGCCATCAGTCTACGGACTGACCGGGCTGTTGAAAAGTCGCCGTCGGACGAGCCCGACGCGGACGACGAGTCTGTTCAAGCCGCTGCTCCTGCCGCCATTCCTCCGGTGTCAGCTTCAACCGCTGCTCGTGACGCCACCACTGTCGACTCCAGTCCAGGCCGCCCAGGACCAGCAACCCCACCGCCACGCCACCGGCCAACTGCAGGCCCTGCCGCATCAACCACTCGACCAACCCCGAGGAAGTCGCCCCCGCGGCCGTCGCCCCGATCAACAACTCGCCCCAGCGGGACGCCACGTACCAGCCGCCCAGAGATACGATGATCATCAGTTGACCCACCACCGTCAGCAACCGGCCACCGCTGCCCTCGCCGACCATTCGTGACAGGCCTCCCGCGGGATCGAGCCGATCCCAGCGTGGAATCATGATCCCCGGAGACCACAACCAGCCGGTCTGCAGCAACGAGATCAACACCGCCGCCACGACCGACACCAACAGCACCGGCAACACCGCCATCGCCGTCGGCCCGACCAGTTCGCCGGCCGTCCGCACCACGCCGGACCCGGACCCGTCGATCCCCGCGGCCGCCCCCTGCAGACTGGTTCGCATCATCCCGGCCATCGCATCGATCACGCCCGCACCCATCCAGCCCAGGGCCACCACCACCACCAGCAACTGGCCCGCCACCCTCAGCAGGCGACTCTGGGCCACCTCGCCACGCTGCCGCGCCTCGAGGCGTCGCCTCGGGCTGGCCGGCATCGTTCGGTTGTCCCAGTCGGCCATCGTCGTTGTCCCGTCTCCGCCCGCCTGCCGTCACTACCTGGCCGTCACCTCGACCAGTGTCGATGTCACCTCGTACAACATCCCCGGCACCGCATCGGTCATCACCCGGCCGGCCCCCGTCACCACCATCGACAACAGCATCACGCCGACCAGTACCCGCGCCGGCATCGCCGCCACCAGCACGTTCGTCTCCGGCAGCGCACGGCCGACCATCCCGATCACCACCGACACCAACAGCATCACCGCCAGGACCGGGGCCGCCACCTGCACCGCCAGCACCAGCGACTGGTGCACCAACCGCACCACCAGGTCACCGGCTTTGGGTGACAGCGACACGCCACCGGCAATATCAATCGCACCCGGCGGAATCGCTGCGAACGTCCCCAGCAGGCTGTCGACCAGCAACAGGTGCCCGTTGATCGGAGTCATCACGAACAACGCCGCAACCGCCGCCCAGGTCACCAACGTCGTCCCCGGACCGCCACCGGATCCTGACGGATCCAGCACGCCGGCCAATCCCCACCCGGTCTGCCGATCGATGATCTCGCCGGCTCCCCGCAACCCCGCCAGCACCGCCACCACGCCCAGTCCCAGCACCGCGCCGATGATCGCCTCGATCAACGCCCGCCCGACCACCGTCGGGCCATCAAGACCCGACAGTTCCGCCCCGGAGAGCATCGGGACGACAAGCCATGTCACGACCAGCACGCCGGCCAACCGCAACCGAACCGGAAAGACCCCGCTCTGCCAGCCCGGCAGGGTGAACACCAGCCCGGCGATCCGGGCCGCTGCCAGCACCCCGACCATTCCCAGGCCCAGCAACGAATCCGAACGGGACTCGATCAACTGGCCGATCGCTTCCAACGGTGCGTCGATCGCTTGGTTCATTGCCCGGACACCAGTTCAACGGCCCGTTCACATCATCGACGGAATCCGCTCGAACAGGTCGGTCGAATAGACGACCAGCCGATCGAGCATCCACGGCAGCAACACGACCAGTGAGACAACGACGGCCAGCAACCGCACGACAAACCCCACCGACTGGTCCTGGACCTGGGTCGCCGCCTGCAGTGTTCCCACGATCAGCCCCACGCCCAGGATCACCAGCAACAGTGGTCCGACAATCTCAAGACCGATCATCACCGCCTCTCGGGCGGCATCGGTCAGCACGTCACTTGTCATGGTTCGACTCCCGGGCCACTAGCCGGCCAACTGGACACTCTGCAGCAGCATTCCCACCGTCAGGAACCAGCCGTCGATCATCACGAACAGCAACAGCTTCAACGGCAGCGAGACCATCACCGGGGGCAGCATCATCACTCCGGTCGAGACCAGCAGTGAGGAAACGACGAGGTCGATCACCACGAAGGGCAGGAAAACCAGAAAGCCGATCGTGAACGCCGTCTTCAGTTCGCTCAACAGGTACGACGGCAACAGGACGCTCAACGGCACCTCGTCGAACGACGTCGGCTCGACCCACTCGGCCGCACGTGGACTGTCGGCCACCGGTCTCTGGTGATCCAGCAGCAGGAACACCCCGTCGGTATTGCCCGCCGCGAGAATCTGCCGGCTCATGAACTCGCGAATCGGCCGCACCGTCGCGACCGCCGCCTCCTCGAGCGCCGGCCGGTTCGATTCTGCGGTCGCCTCGGTGTATGGCACCACCCCCTCGTTCCACGCCTGCTGCCAGACCGGTGCCATCACCGACACCGTCAGAAACAGGCACAGCGCGGCAAGGACCTGGTTGGAGAGCAGTTGCCCGGCGCCCAGTGCCTGCCGCAACAGGCCCAGCACGACCAGGAAACGCACGTAACAGGTCGTCATCGCCAGCACGCTGGGGACCAGGCTGACCACCGTCAGCAGCAACGCCATCCGCACGGTGGTCGTCACGTTCTCCGGAGCGGTCACCGAGTCCAGGCTCCCGGGCACCAGGTCGAACGGATCCGTCGTTTCATCCGCCTCCGCCGCGGCTGCCACCGGCAGATCGTCTGCCACCGATGGCCCACCGATGACCACCAGACACACCAGGCCGGCAACGACGGCCGGGACGACTCGGTTCACCGACCTACGCATGCACCGGCTCCGCCGAGAGCGTTTCGGTCGGCACGGCCGCGTGATCGGTGACCGTCGGTCCAATCCCGCTCAGGGACTCGGCCACACCGCCACCGGGCCGGCGACACAGGTCCACCAGCAGGTTCACTTCGTCCGGATCGGTGATCTCGGCCAACGTCGAGAGCCCCGCGGCCACATCCATCGAGAGCACCAGGACCCGAGATCCACACCGGACCAGGCTGATCGCGTGACGTCCATCAAGCGGTGTGCGGCCAAGCACTTCGACCGCCGCCAACGGCAGCCGACCACCGGTGGACCGACGACGGCGACGAAGGAGGACCGCCAGCAGCACGATCCCCGCACAGAACGAGCCGAGAACCAGCGTGGTCTTCCCGATCGTTGTCCCGAACCGACCCGATAACGATCCCGGGACATCCGCCGATGCCGGACGCCGAAGAGGGATTCGCCGGGCGTCCAACGACAACCCGGTTTTCGCGGCCGAGAGCGGTGATCGACGAGCATTGACCGGCCTGGATTGCTGCGGTCCCGGCGGCGGTGGTCTCGTGACCAGGCTCTTTCGGTCACGGCTCGATTCTGCCGACGAGACCGCTGCGGTTCGAGACGGGGGCGGCACGAGCACCTGGTCGTCAGCCATCACGGTGGTGCCCGTACAGGCCAACCACGGCAGCGCAGCGGCGCACGCCGCGAGACATTTCGCCCCCCGGCGAAACGAGGATCTGATCATGGGACTGGGAGAGTGAGAGGAGAGGAAGAGAGAGTTCAGGAGTGATCGAGGCGGGATGTGTGTCGGTCAGATCAGTTCGACGATGCGGACGGCGAGTTCGTCCTCGACGACAATCAGTTCGCCACGCGCGACCAGCCGACCTCCGACCAGAACGTCAACCGGATCGTCGACCTGTCTGTCGAGTGTCACGAGGCTGCCGATGTCCAACTGCTTCATCGAATCGACGTCGAGGGGAGCCGAACCCAGTTCGATCGAGACGGGTGCCTCGGCCGGGACGAGATCTTGAGTGGAGAGAGTCAGTTCATTCACGGCGCGGGCCTCGGGTGGCGACGCGGGACCGTTATATAGGACGCCACCGGAAACGGGTCAAGACGGGGCTCACCCCGAGACCTTCTCGACAAGCCTCTCGATCACCTCGACCTGCCGGACCGCTTCCTCGAGGTTCGATCGCGCCAGGTCCGTCACCTCGTCGACCAGGTCTCGCCGGCGGGCGAGCATCTGTTCGACCTGCAGCAGCTCGCGTCGACGGCGTCGGCAATCGGCCAACTGCTCGACCACCAAATCACCCGGCCCGATCGCCGACCGCTGTTCCTCGACGACCGACCCGGACACTCGCACCGTCTCGGACAACCGACTCTCCAACTCGTCTCCGAATCGGCGGACAGCGGCCAGTTGCATTCGGCACGCATCGAGCCGACGGCGTCTCAGTCCGTGCAACAGATCGAAGCGAGACTGTCTCACTGAAGTTCCTTTCGACCGCTGCCGGGGGCAACCACGCCCCTCAGGCCGCCATCCTCAATTGTCCCTCGTCCGGCTCGTCGTCCTGCAGATCCGCGACCAGCCGGGCCATCGTTTTCAGCGTCTCATCCAGCGAGTTCATCTCGGTGGGCTGTTGCCTGAGGAACTCGTTGATGGCCGATTCGTGTTCCAGTGCCAAATCGACCAGCCGGTTGGCTCCGTGCTGGTAAGCACCAACGCTGACCAGGTCGTCGGCGTCACGTCGAGCCGAGAGGACTGCGCGAAGCCGGTCGGCGGCCCGTTGCTGATCGTCGTCGGCCAGGTCGGTCATCGAACGGCTGATGCTGGCCAGCACGTCAATCGCCGGCCAGTGGGCTCGTTCGGCGAGTTCACGGGAGAGAACCAGGTGACCGTCGAGGATGGCCCGGACGCTCTCGGCCACCGGGTCGTTCTCGTCGTCACCTTCGACCAGTACCGTGTAGAACCCGGTGATGCTGCCCGCGGTGGTTCGGCCGCTGCGTTCCAGGAGCCGTGGCAGCATCGCAAACACGCTCGGCGGGAACCCCCGAGTGGCTGGAGGTTCACCGGCGGCCAAGCCGATCTCGCGGGCGGCCGCGGCAACGCGAGAGACGCTGTCGAGCAACAGCAGCACATCCTGTCCGCGATTGCGGAAGAACTCGGCCACCGCCGCCCCCAGGAATGCGGCGCGCTGCCTCAGCAGGGCCGATTCATCACTGGTCGCTGCGACGACCACGCTGCGAGCCAGGCCTTCGGGTCCCAGGTCCCGTTCCAGGAACTCGCGAACCTCTCGGCCCCGCTCTCCGACCAGTACCACCACGTTGACATCCGAGGTGCTCGATCGAGCCAACTGCCCCAGCAGGGTGCTCTTGCCCAGTCCGCTGCCGGCCAGGATCCCCAGCCTCTGCCCCCGCCCACAGGTCAGCAGGCCGTCGATCGCCCGCACCCCGGTCACCAGTGTCGATTCGATCGGTGGCCGTTGCAGGGGCGGGGTCGGAATCGAGTGCAACGGCATGCGTTCGGAGAGATACAGTGGGGGGCCGCCGTCGATCGGCCGTCCACGCCCGTCGATCACCCTGCCCAGCAACGCATCGCCGACACCGATCGCCGGTGCCGTTCTCACCAGTTCAACATCGTCGCCTCGCGAGACACCGGCCAGGTCCACGTAGGGCAGGACCAGTGTCTCGTCGCCGTCGAAACCGATCACCTCGGCGTCAACGACCGCCTCGTCACCGGACCGAATCCGGCAGCCGGCCCCCAGCGGTGCGGGAAAATCGGCGACCACCGCAGCCAGGCCGGCGATCCGGCGGACCCGGCCGGAGATCCCAAAGGGGATCACCTGCTTGAGGTGATCGGTGAGGGCCTGCAGGCCGGTCATGACGCGTCTTCCACGTCGAGCAGTTCGATGGTGATCCGTTCCAGCAGTGTTTCGAGCCGCGCGTCGACACGACCATCAACTGTCTGCACCAGGCAATCTCCGCGTTCCAGCGTCTTGTCGACCACGAGCAGGTCCTCCGGCAATGCCGAGAGGCCCGAGGAAGCGGACAGGGACTGGTCTCCGCGAAGCAGTTCCAGGTCCTGAGGATGCAGCCTGACTTCCACGCGACGGCTGCCGGCCGAAAGTTGCAGCGCGGTAGCGACCATTCCGGCGACGTTCTCGGGCCGCAAATCCAGTTGACGTCTCAGCAACTTGGCGGCAATGGCGATCGCCAATTCAACCACCATGTTCTGCCACCGTCCGGCCTGTGTTTCATCGATCTCCTGCAACTGCATGGTGACGGCGGTGAGCAGGTTCAACTGGTCACTAAACCGCTCGTCGACCAACTGTCTCGCTCGCTGCTCGACCTCGGATTCGAGATCTCCGGCAGCCTGATCCTGGCCATCCTGACGGGCCGTTTCGAATGTCTGCTGACGGATCAGTTCGGCCTCGGCCCGAGCCGCCTTGAGCACCGCTTCGGCTTCGTTGTGGGCCTCTGAGAGCAACTGGTCGTGCTTGTTGCGGAGATCCTGGAACCGATAGACCCGGCCGGCCGGCCCCGCCGTCGCGACGGTCTCGGACAATTGGTCGGCCTTGAGAAGCCGATGGGAACCAGTCGAGGAGTCGGCCATCGATCAGGTCCTCTCGGTCTGCCACTTCGGGTCGGCAGCCGCCAACAATCGGCGGGTGTACTTGAGAATCTCACGCTGCGACCGCTGGATGTCCGACAGCCGGACCGGCCCCTGCTGGTCGATTCGATGGACCAATTCCATGCGTGCCAACGGAGCCAACCGGCCAAGGATGGCGTGACGGACCTCGGTGGCCGACCCCGAAAGGGCCTGGTGGAACGGCTGTGGCCCGAGCAGGTCGTAGACCGACCGGATGATCGCCGGCTCGACGCCGACCAGGTCGTCGAACCGCGCCAGAATCCCTTCAACCGCCTGCAACAAGGCCACGTCGTTGCTCGACCATCCACGCTGCGATGGGTCACCGGGAAACTCGCTGGTGGCGACCGTCTCGTCGACCAGGCTCGATTCGGCATCCCGCCAGCGGTCACGCAATTGCTCGGCCACTCCCAACAGCACCTCGTCGTGAACTTTTACTCCGACAGCCAATCTCGCCACGAGGTCCTCTCTCAGGGCTCCCGCCAGGCAGTCCAGCACCTCGGATCGAAACTCCTCGGGCAACTCGGCGGCGATCACCGCAGCCATATCGGGATGTTCGTCGGCCAGCCACTCGGCCAGCAGCGCGGGGTCCGCGTTGACCAGGAATGACAACCGACCCTGCGGATCTTCCAACCGCTCGGCGTCCTGCAATTCCACATCGGCCGGGGTCACGAAACCGCCGTGTTCGACATCCACGGACAAGCCGTCGACCGTCGACGTGAACGGCGGCATCGTGTCGGACATGACCACTTCGGCCGTCTCGTCGGCCCACTCCGACGGCGTCTCGAACCGGGAGTCGACATCGGCGGCCTGACCTCGGCGACGCAGCAGCAGGAGAGTCGGCACCAGGGCAACCAGGCCCACCACGAGGATCAAAGCGACAATCCAGGTTGAGCCGATGGACAGAGTGGGAGTGAGCACGGTGTCTGGCTGTTGGCTCCTGGCCACCGCCGGGGCGAGATCCACCGTTGGCGGGACGGTGCTGCGGGGAGCATCCGAGAGTGCCGACTGGTCGAAGATGACGACGTCGTCAGCCTGCAGGTCCGGGACGCCCCCGGCGACAACCTGCCTGAGCATCTCGATCTGGTCGTCGGTCAGTTTCACCCCCGGTCGCGGCTTGATGCCAATGGTGGCCGTCACGCGACTTCGCTGGGCACCAAAACCCCGAGGGGCCCGCGGGCGGGCCAGCAGGACATGGGCCTCGGAAATCTCGTCGGTCTCCACCAGCAGTTGCTCGATCTCCTTCCGCAACGCGATCTGGCTGGCCTGCTCGTAATGTCGCACGGTGGGAAACGCTCCCAGTTGCCCCACCTGCTCCTCCCATCGAGCCGTCCACTTGTCCTCGGGTGCCGAACCTCGCTCGAGGACAACCATGGTCCGCTCAACCTGGCTGGCTCGCACCTCCAGACGCTTGCCTCGAAAGCGGTACCCGTCGATTCCCGCGTTGTCGAGAGTTCGCGAGATGTCCTGCGAGGTAGACGCCGCAGCCGTCTCGCCGCCCCCGGCATCATCGGAACGCTGGACCGACAGGGGGATCCAGGGATCGGCGTCGTTGACCGGCAGTGTCATCCAGCCCCATCCACCGAAAACCACCAGGCCGGCCAGGCCCGCCACGATGGCCCAACGACCCGCGGTCAATCCCTGCACCGGCCTGGAGACGGGCTGGGTTGTCTGGCCGTGACGATCGGTGTCCATGAGACGTCCACGCCGAACGACCCGCAACGGGCTCCGCCGGACAGGCGGATCCCGACGTCGGAATCTGAGAGTGGTGGGAGCGGAGATCCGGTGAGTGGACAGCGGACACGACTGTCCGCTGACCACCGGGAGAGGCAAGGCGGGAGTGATAGCCCGTTGGTCTTGCCAGTGTCAACCCGGGTTCGTCACCACTCGGCGCGGCAAAACCGGCCACCACTGCAGCGGAGTCTTGCGAGAGTCCTACTGCTCCTTGAAGTACTCGATCAGCCCCGACAGACCACGTCGGCGAACCGGCTTCACCACCGGCTCCTCAAACGCTTCGGGCGGCTCGATCGACTTCGGCTCAACAGCCTGGACGAACTCGGCCGTCGACTGGTCCAATCCCGCCGCCGGCTTCTTCCGAGCGGCCGGCGGCTGCGCCTTCAGGGCGGCCGGGCTGCGAGGGACACACTGTTCAGCCGGGCGGGCACAACTGCCGTTCTTGACTCGAACCACATCGATCCCACAGTCAGACAACGCCAGGCGGGCCTCTCGGCGGACCTTCTTGTCGCAGTCACCCAGGGCCAACTTCAGGGCCGCGACGATCTCAGAAACGGCGCAGTCGGGATGATCTCCCACCTGGTCGCCGATCTCGTCAGCCGCCTTGGCCCGGACCCGCTCGTCGGCGTCGTTGAGTGCATAGACGAACGCAACCAGGATTTCGGGGTTCTGTGAGCAGTCGTAGCTGTCGCCGAGCGTGTGAATCGCCGATCGGCGTTCTCGTGCGTAGCAACTTGTCTGCGACTGGAAGATCAACTGGGCAATCGTCATGGCCGCGTCCCGTTCGATCACCGCAGCCACCTCGGCCTCGCTTTCACACTCGGCAATCGGCTTGACCGGCTTGGCACATCCCTTCGACCCAGGTGGCAGGGGCCTGGCCGCCGTCCTCTGGTAGGTGTGCAGCGTTGAAACGCACGGCTCCTTGACGACTTCTCGAGGCCGTTTCCCAGGCTCGCAGTCGGCCACAGCAGTCGCCTCCGGCCCGCACTCGACCGCCCGGACAGATCGCCGAAAGCCCAGTCGCTCGACAAGATCGATGTCAAACAGGCCGGCCTGGGTCGAAGAAACCCCGATCACGACCAGAACCAACGGCAAACCGAAATTCTTCAGCTTCATCGAACTCCCCCCCCTCTGGCTCACGGGTCCCGCCATGGACTCCCTTCCGAAGAATCCCCGATACGCCGACCGCTGCAAATCGTGCTGCAGAATCGGACTGGTTCGAGTTATCGGCAAAACAGGAACAACCGCTTGAAGTGCCACAGCCCGAACACTGGTTGTAACGGTTACGGGTGTCTGTGACGGTTATTCCAGTGAGAGAAGGTACTGGCCATACCCGTTGCCGGCCATCGGTTCGGCGAGCCGCTGCAATTGCTCGACGTCGATCCACCCCATCCGCCAGGAGATCTCCTCGACGCAGGCAATTTTCAGCCCCTGTCGGGCCTCGAGCATGCTGACGAACATCCCCGCCTCGAGCAGAGTTTCGTGCGTGCCGGTGTCCAACCACGCCGTACCACGACCCAGTGTCTCGACCTGCAACTGGTCTCGCTCGAGATAAACACGGTTCACATCGGTGATCTCAAGTTCACCGCGTGCGGAGGGTTCGAGTCCGCGGGCGATCTCGACCACCTGGTTGTCGTAGAAATACAACCCGGTCACCGCGAAATTCGACCGGGGCTGTTGCGGCTTCTCCTCGATGCTGGTCGCCCGACCCGATTCATCAAGCGTGACGACCCCGTACCTCTGCGGATCGCGGACGTGGTAGGCGAAGACCGTCGCACCGTCATCACAGTTGGCGGCACGTTGCAGGTTCCGACCGAGGTTCTGTCCGTAGAAGATGTTGTCGCCCAGCACCAGGCAACAAGGTCCAGCCGCCAGGAACTCCTCGCCGATCAGGAACGCCTCGGCCAGGCCTCGTGGCTCGGGCTGCTCGGCGTAGTTCATCTCGATCCCCCACTGGCTGCCATCACCCAGCAGGGCCTCGAAGCGAGGCAGGTCATGGGGTGTGCTGATCACCAGCACCTCGCGGATCCCCGCCAGCATCAGAGTCGCCAGGGGGTAGTAGATCATCGGCTTGTCGTAGACCGGCAACAGTTGCTTGCTGACGACCCGGGTGGCCGGGTACAGCCGCGTCCCGGCTCCGCCGGCCAGAATGATCCCCTTGCGGGTCACCGGTTCATTCATACCTCAAGCCTCCGCTCCTGCCCGCCCACCGTAATACTCGCGGTACCACTCGACGAACCGTCCTACGCCGTCCTCGATCGAGGTGCTGGGACGGAACCCGGTGTCGCGTTCCAGGTCATCAATATCGGCATGAGTCTCGGGCACGTCACCCGGCTGCATCGGCATCATGTTCTTCTCGGCCGTCATGCCCAGGCATGTCTCGAGCGTCTCGATCAGGTGCATCAGCTCGACCGGCTCGTTGTTCCCGATATTGTAGACCCGGTACGGAGAACTCGAACTGGCCGGATCGGGCGAGGTGGCCTGCCAGTCGGCATCGGGTTCGGGCGTCCGATCCAGCACCCGGATCACCCCCTCGACGATGTCATCGACATAGGTGAAGTCGCGACGCATCTGTCCGTTGTTAAAGACGTCGATGGGTCGCCCGGCCAGGATCGCCTCGGTGAACAGAAACAAGGCCATGTCAGGCCGACCCCAGGGCCCGTAGACGGTGAAGAACCTCAGGCCAGTGGTGGGCAGACCGAACAGGTGGCTGTAGGTGTGAGCCATCAGTTCGTTGGCCTTCTTGGTGGCCGCGTAGAGGCTGATGGGATGGTCGACATTGTGGTGCACCGAGAACGGAACGGTGCGGTTGGAGCCGTAGACCGAGCTCGACGAGGCGTAGGCCAGGTGCTCGACGTTGTTGTGACGGCAACCCTCGAGAACATTGACGAAGCCAACGAGGTTGCTGTCCACGTAGGCATGCGGATTCTCCAGCGAGTACCTCACGCCCGCCTGTGCCGCCAGGTGCACCACCCGCTCGACCCCCGACTCCGAGAACACCGATGCCATCGCCTCACGATCGGCCACGTCGATTCGGTGACACGAAAACCCGTCGCGGGGTTCGAGCCGGGCCAACCGGTCGTGCTTGAGCCGGACGTCGTAGTAGTCGTTGAGGTTGTCGACTCCTATGACCTCGTCACCGCGATCCAGCAGCCGGTGCGCCAGGTGGCTGCCGATGAAGCCGGCCGCCCCGGTGACCAGGATCCGACTCATGTCTCGGTCTCCGCCGGGTCCGAGGACAGCTGCGCGGCCCGAAACGACTCGATCGTCCGCCCGAGTCCGGTCTCGAGATCGGTCGTCGGTCCCCAGTCCAGCCACTCTCGGGCCCGGGTGATGTCCGGACAACGCCGCTTCGGGTCGTCCTCGGGCAGCTCGACATGCACGATCTCCGAAGCCGACCCGGACAGCCGCCTGATCGTCTCGGCCGTCTCGCCGATCGTCACCTCCGCCGGATTGCCCAGGTTGACCGGCCCGGTGCGCTCTCCGTCCATCATCCGCATCAGCCCCTCGACCAGGTCATCGACGAAGCAGAACGAGCGGGTCTGCGAACCGTCACCGTAGATCGTCAACGGTTCGCCGGCCAACGCCTGGCGAATGAAGTTCGAGACCACCCGCCCGTCGTGTGGGTCCATCCGTGGCCCGTAGGTGTTGAAGATCCGCACGATGCGGATCTCCAGCCCGTGCTCGACGTGGTAGTTCATGCACAGTGACTCGGCCACCCGCTTGCCCTCGTCGTAGCAACTCCGAGGCCCCAGCGGGTTGACGTGCCCCCAGTAATCCTCGGTCTGGGGATGCACCTGCGGGTCGCCGTAGATCTCCGACGTCGAGGTCTGCAGCAACCGGGCCCGGCAACGCTTGGCCAGGCCGAGCACGTTGACCATGCCGACCGTGGAGGTCTTGATCGTCTTGATCGGGTTGAACTGGTAGGCGATGGGCGAAGCGGGACATGCCAGGTTGTAGACCTGCTCGGCATCTCGGAACAACGGTTGAACGATATCGTGACGGACCAGCTCGAACCTCGGGTGGTCGATCAACCCGGCAATGTTCTCCTCGCGACCGCTGAAGAAATTGTCGACGCAGATCACGTCGTCACCCCGCTCGATCAGCCGGTCACAGAGGTGACTGCCGAGGAACCCGGCCCCACCGGTGACGAGAATCACGGCCATCGCGGGGGCGTATCCTGGAGAAGAAACTCGGGAGCAGGTCGGTTTCGACTGTAGGCCAAAGTCAACCGGCGAGGCAATACGAAACCCCTCGACCGTCTCGCCTCCCACGATTTCAACACCCGGCCTCAAGCAGCCAGGCCACCGTCCTCTCCAGCCCGTCCCGCAGGGTCACCTCCGGACACCAACCCAATCGCCCGACAGCGGCCGCGGGATCCAGCAGGCTGTGGCGGATGTCACCGGCCCGGGACGGTTCGTGCCGAGGTGACTCCGGATCCTCACGGCCCAGTCGCGCCGCAACCAACTCGCTCAACAGGCCGGCCAACGTGTTGATATCGACCGCCTCGCCAGTGCTGACGTTGATCGCCGGGCACTCGCCCGCATGGGCCCGCTCGATGGCCGCCACGTTCGCGCGGGCCACGTCACCGACAAAGACGAAGTCGCGTGTCTGGCGACCGTCGCCGAAGATCGTCAAGCCGGCCCCCGCCGCCAGGTCGCGACAAAACGCCGCCACCACCCCGGCCTCACCCTCGACGCTCTGCCGTGGCCCGTAGACATTGCTGTATCTCAGCGATACCGCTGCAAACCCCAACTCGCCGGCCGCCCAGTCGAGGTACCGTTCCCCCATCCACTTCCCGATCCCGTAGGGCGAAATCGGCATCGCCGCCGTCGTCTCGTCGGCCGCCTCGGACGTCTCGCCGTACAGCGCACCCCCGGACGAAGCGAACACGAACCGCGTGGCACCGACGCGGTGGGCCTGGCTGATCACGTTCAGCGTTCCCACGATGTTGATCTCGGCGTCGACGGCCGGTTCGCGGACCGAGCGTGCGACCGAGACCTGGGCGGCGTGGTGGCAGATCGCTTCGGGACGAGCCTCATCGAAAGCAGCGGACAGGGCCAACGTGTCCCGGATGTCCACCTCCGACAGCGGTACGCCCGGTGGCAGATTCTCGCGGCGGCCGCTCGAGAGGTCATCGATCACGTGCGGCTCGTGTCCGGCCGACAGCAGCGCATCGACAACGTGGCTGCCGATGAAACCGGCCCCACCTGTCACGAGCACTCGCATCCGCACCCCTCCCCCACGGCCTGCAAACGACACCGTCGGTGCCGGGCAGGGCCGTATCCAGACCCGTTCTAGGTTAGACTGCCGCTGGCCCCGGCGACAACGATCGCCCCCGGCTGCGTTCCCGTCCCGATCGAGACATCCCACCATGCCCCGCCACACCGACATCACCTCACTCGCCCGCCGCTTCTGCGTCCTGCTCTTCCCCCTCGTGGCCTCGGTCTCGGTCCTGGTCCCGGACCGTGTCGCAGCCGAGGGGCCAAGGACCAGCTCGCAGTCGGCCGGCCCGATCACCGCCACGTTCTCGATCGTCGCGGTCGATCCCGAAACCGGTGAATGCGGGGCGGCGGTGGCCAGCAAGTACCCGGCCGTCGGCAAGGTGGTGCCCTACGTGAAGCCCGGGGTCGGAGCCTTCTGCACCCAGCACTACCACCATCCGCCCTGGGGTCCCCGGGCGCTGGAACTGCTCGGTGACGGGTTGCCGCCCGAACGGGTCATCGGTCAATTGCTGGCCGACGATCCACGGCGTGAACTCAGGCAACTGGCAATCATCGACATGACCGGCCGGGTCGCCAACCACAACCCCTCGGCCGCCCCGGTCCGCAGCCGCTACTGGGGAGCCCAATCGGGACGATTCTATTCGTGCCAGGGCAACACGCTGGCCGGTCGCAAGGTGATCGCCGAGATGGCTCGGGCCTTCGAGGAAACCAAGGGCAGCCTGGCCGACCGGTTGATGGCGGCGCTGGTGGCCGGAGATTGTGCCGGCGGCGACCACCGTGGCCGACTCGCCGCGGGGATCAAGGTCGCCCGCCGTGGCAAACCGGGAACCTGGTTCCAACTGCACGTCGACAAGAGTGACGATGCGGTCGCCGAACTGTTGAAGAAATACGTCGCGTCCAAGCACCCGGCCAAGGGGGCCTGGAAAGGCGGACGGCCGCCGTTTGCCGATCCCTGCCCGAATCGCAAGACGCCGCCGGCCAAATCGCCTGTTGAACGACCGACACCGCGTCGGTAGGCTGACGGCCCCGGACGCAGCGACAGGGACGGGTTCGCTCGCCGCAGCAGGGATGCCGATGGCTGCCAATCGTGAGTTTCTGGACTGGGACTGTCCCGCGTTGCCCGCGGCGGTCACCTGGCTGGCCAACCGGTACACCCGCGACGATGTGCTCGATCTCTCGGGATCGCTGCTGGTCCTGCCCGGATCCCGTGCCGGTCGCCGGCTGCTCGAACTGCTGGTCGATCACGCCACCGACAGATCTCTGCGATTGGTCTCACCCACCACGCTCACCGTCGGAACCCTTCCCGAACAACTCTACATCTCACAGAAGCCCTTCGCCGACGACCTGGTGCAACGGTGTGCGTGGGTCGCCGCGTTGAAGCAAACCCCGGTGAAGCAACTCGGCAACGTCACCGTGCACCGCCCCGACGATGACGACTCGCGGGGCTGGATCGATCTGGCCGATCTTCTGAAACGGCAACACGGCGAGTTGGCCGGCGACGGCTTCGATTTTTCTGACGTCGCGGCCTGTGAGATGCTCGATGAGATCTCGAAGGAACGTCGTCGCTGGGAAGTTCTCCACCGCATCCAGCGGCGTTACCTCGACACGCTGGAAGATCTCTCACTGTGGGACCGCCAGACCGCCCGGCTGGTCGCAGTCGAACAGGACGAGTGCGAGGCGACAGACGACATCGTGCTGATCGGCACCGTCGACATCAATCAGACGATGAGACGGATGCTCGAGTCGGACGGGGTCCGCGACCGGGTCACCGCACTGGTGCACGCACCCGAATCGTTGGCGGATCGGTTCGACGGACTGGGGTGCCTGGACCCCCGGCACTGGCGTCGGCCGGCGATGCCACCCGGGGACGATTCGGTGCAGATCGCCGACCGGCCCGACGACCAGGCCACGACCGTTGCGGCGTGGCTGGCGAAGCTCCCCGGACCGCGACGTGCCGACGATGTCACGATCGGCATCGCCGACGAATCGCTGGTCCCGACCATGGCTCGTCAATTGGCCGACTGCCACGTGGCCACCCGGTGGGTGCACGAAGCGGCCCTTCCCGACACGCGTCCCTGGCAGTTGCTCGAAGCGATTGCCCAGTGCCTCGAGAGCCTGGATCTCGACGAGGGTGGCAACGAGCCGGTAACGACCGTCGCCTACGGACCCTTGGCGGCCCTCTGGCGGCATCCCGACTTCGAGGCCTGGCTGAGAGCCGCAACCGAATCGGACCCGGTTGCCGTTCTGGATGCCTTCCGCAGCGAACACTTGGTGGCGCGGCTGGAACTGAAGCCGCTGGATCCGGATGACGAGGAACCCCAACAGCGAACGCCCCTGCCAGGGGCCGCCCTGGACCAGACCGGGTCCCTGCTGGCCACTCTGGCCGCCGCTCCCCGGCCACTGACCGAATGGTCCGAGCCGATCATCACCTTGCTGGCGACGATCTACCAGGACCGCACGGCGGACCGCGACGAACGGAGCGGCCATGTGCTGCTCTCGGCGTCTCGGCACATCCACAAGGCGGTCACCGAACTGGGCGAGGTTCCCGGCGACGTGGCGTTGGAGATCACCGCGATCGACGCGATCCGGCTCGTGCTCGAAACGGCTTCCGGCGAGACGATCGCCGCCGTGGCCGATCCCGAAGCGATCGAGATGGTCGGATGGCTCGAATTGCCGCTCGACGATGCTCCGGTCCTGGCCGTCGCCGGCGTCAACGAGGGTCGCGTCCCCTCCGTGGCGACCTCCGACCTGTTCCTCCCCGACCGCCTCCGCCAACGCCTGGGGATCCTCGACAACACCCGGCGGATCGCTCGGGACGCCTACGCCGTGTCGGCCTTGGTGGCTTCGCGCGAGCACCTGCTGCTGGTCGGTGGTCGACAGTCCGATTCGCTAGACCCCCTGCAACCCAGCCGCCTGCTGCTGTCGACCGAGGGCGACGGCCTACCGGCTCGTGTCCTGGACCTGCTCGATGTGGACTCAACAAGGCGAGTGGCCCGGTTGCCCGGAGCGTTTGCCGAAGGTCCCGATGAATCCAGGTTCCTCGTCCCGGAACCGACCGCCACCGGCCTGTCACGGGTCAGCGCAACGGCATTCGGCGACTTCCTGGACTGCCCCTACCGTTTCTATCTGCGACACGTGCTGCGGCTGGAGACGATCGACGACCAGCCCGCCGAACTCTCGGCGCTCACCTTCGGCATCCTCGCTCACGACGCGCTCGACGAATTCGGGAGGTCCGAGTTGGCCGATTCAACCGACGTCGACGCCGTTCGCGAATTCCTCAGATCGGCCGCCTGGAAATGGGCCGGCATCCGACACGGGCGTCACCGTCCCGAGGCGGTCGAGGTGCAGGTGGCTCAACTGACCAACCGCCTCGACGCCCTGGCCGAATGGCAGGTCCGATCGGTCGACGAGGGGTGGCGGATCCGGCACTCTGAAGAATCCATCAAGGCCGGCCAGGTGATCCTCGACACGCCGGCCGGACCCCTCTCGATCACCGGCCGCATCGATCGGATCGACTGCAACGAGTCGACCGATCAGTGGCGGGTGATCGACTACAAGACCAGCAACAAGCCGGACAGGCCCGACAGCAACCATCGCCAGGGACGCGGAAAGCAGAAAACCTGGAAGAGCCTGCAACTGCCCCTGTACCGTCGACTGGCCAAGGACACCCTGGGAGTCGACGGCGACGTCCAGTTGGGGTACCTGGCCCTGCCGGCCAGTACCACCGATACCGGTTTCCTCGAGGCGGGTTGGTCCGAGGCGGAACTGGCCGAGGCCGATGAGGTGGTGGCGGAGGTGGCCGAGAAGATCGT
Source organism: Planctomycetota bacterium (assembly GCA_963582065.1). GTDB lineage: Bacteria > Planctomycetota > Planctomycetia > Planctomycetales > Planctomycetaceae > UBA8437. The sequence continues at coordinate 17,577 of CAUZRQ010000054.1, forward strand.
GCGTGGCGACTACACGCAAATCGCCGAAAAGGCGCCGTCCTTCAGCGACGACCTGGCCGGGATCTGCCAGGACAAGCTGCCGCACCTCCCGCGGCACGAGCACTGGAGCCGGTCATGAGCAGCCTGGCGATCAATGAACGCCGGCTGATCCGTGCCTCGGCCGGAACCGGCAAGACCTACCAGTTGACCAATCGGTTCATCTCCAGGCTGCTCCACGGTGTTCCGCCCTCGCAGATGCTGGCGGTGACCTTCACCCGCAACGCCGCCGCCGAGATCCTCGATCGGATCCTCGTCCGCCTGGCCAGGGCGGCCAGCGACCCCCAGGAGACCGGGCGACTCGGCGAGGCCATCGGAGAAACCGATCTCCAACCCGATCGCTGTCGCGAGGTGCTCGGTGAGGTCGTCGACGCACTGCAGCAACTGCGGGTCAGCACGCTCGACAGTTACTTCAACCAGGTCGCCACCAGTTTCGCGCTGGAACTCCGGCTCCCGGTGCCGTGGCAGATGATCGACGACATCCGGGCAGCCGAACTGAAGCGCGAAGCGGTCCGCCACGTCGTCAACCAGGGAAACCAGACCGTGCTCCGGAAGCTGGTCAACCTGCTGTCCGGCTCAGACGCCGCACGCTCGGTCGAAGACACTCTCGTCGGCGTCGTCACCGATCTCCACCGGATCTACCGCGAGACCGAGGCCGGGACCGGGGACAAGGCCTGGAAGTGGCTGAAGCCGCCTTCGCGACCCGACCGCAGCGAGATCGACGAAGTGGTGAAAGCGATGGAGAACGCCCCGCTGCCCGAGGGCAGCTCGCGGCACAAGGCTCATCAAAAGGCCATCGCCGACATCGACACCATGGCCTGGGACAACCTGGTCGGGAGAGGCCTGGGCCTGAAAATCGCCAGGGGAGAGGATCCATTCGACGAGGCCAAGGTCCCTGCCGAGGTGGTTTCGGTCTACAGGCAGGCCTTCGAGGTACTGAAAGCCGACGTGTCGAACAGGCTGGTCGACCAGACCGCTGCCATCCACGACGTGCTGGAGATGTTCGATGCCGAATTCACCAGGCTGAAGCACGAGTCCGGGTGCGTGGAGTTCGGGGACATCACGCGAGAACTGGCCGCGGCGGCACTGGGAAACGACGCGCAACGCCTGGCCCACCGGCTCAACTCCGGCATCGATCACCTGATGCTCGACGAGTTCCAGGACACCTCACCGCTGCAATGGCAGGTGATCGAGCCACTGGCCCGCGAGATCACCGACCGCGACGACACGGACCGGTCGTTCTTCTGTGTCGGAGACAGAAAACAGGCCATCTACGGATGGCGAGGCGGCGTGGCAGAAATCCTCGAGGAACTCGAAAAGGAACTCTCCGGCCTGGACTTCGATGATCTTTCGGAGAGTTTCCGGTCAACGCCGGAAGTGATTCGGACGATCAACGAGGTCTTCGGGAACCTGGACCGTCACGACAACCTGGACCAGGTCACCGACGCCGTGACCAAATGGCCGTTTACCGATCACGAAGCTCACCACACCGACCGAACCGGCTACGCCTGCCTGAGGACGCTGCCCGGCGAACGCGGCTCCGTCGATGAAGAGGCGAAGTTCGATGAAATCGCCGAGATCATCAACGCGTCTGGAGACCATGACGTGGGTATCCTGGTCCGACAGAACAAGACGGTCGGTCAAATCGTCTCCCAACTCCGCCAACGGAGAGTGGCCGCCAGCCAGGAAGGCGGATTTCCACTGACCGACTCGGCCCCGGTGCTCACCCTGCTGTCGATGACACGACTGGCCGACCATCCCGCCGATTCGCTCGCTGCCTTCCACATCGCCTCGTCACCGCTCGGCGAGATTCTCGGTCTCGACCGCTCATCAACCGAAACCGACCGCGCGGAAGTGTCTCGGCGGTTGCGCGAAGACCTGGCCGACCGGGGCTACGGAGCCGTCATCGGTGACCTCGCCCGGAAACTGGCCGGCGCATCCGACTGCGACGAACGATTCCGACTCTCGCAGATTGTCCGACTCGCCACCCGCTTCGACGCCCAGTCCACGCTCCGCCCGGCGGCCTTCGATCGGTTTGTCCGATCGGAGGGATTCGGTGACCCGTCGACCGATCGTGTCCGGGTGATGACGATTCACCAGGCCAAGGGACTGGAATTCGATGTCGTGATCCTCCCGGAGCTGAATTCCACGCTGGCCGGCCGAACCAACACGCTCTCGGTCAGTCGCCGCAAACCGACCGAACCACCGGACCGGATCCTCAAGACCGCCAACAAACAACTGCGGTTGGTCTTCCGTGAAGACAAGAAAATCAACGGCGTCTACGTCGCGGAGCAGAGTCGCAATGCCACCGAGGCCCTGTGCGTACTGTACGTCGCGATGACGCGGGCCCGCCACGCCCTGCACATGCTGATTCCCCCGTCGAACAAGAAGGAAGACGAGCTCCCGGCAACGACGGCCGGACTGCTGAGGGCCACCCTGTCCGACGGTGACGAAGTTGACGCCGGAGTCGTGCTCTTCGAGGAAGGGGACCCGGAGTGGTGGTCCGGGGTCGAACAGCCCGACGAACCGGTTGCCGAGGAAGTCACTCTCGACATCACGCTGGAGCCGTGCGGGGGTTCGAGGCGGCGGGGCCGCACCCGCCGGGCCCCGTCAGGACTCGAGGGCCCCTCGGAAGTTGATGTCGCCGCGATCTTCGAAGCCGGCTCCGGCGCGAACATGCAACACGGCACACTCGTCCATGCCTGGCTCGAGCACACCGAGTGGGCCGACCAGGTTCCCGATGACCAGGCACTCGAACAGATCGCTCACAGAAATCACATCCACGTTGACGACCTCGATGTCCGAATTGCCAACCTGAGGGCCGATCTCCAGCAGCCCGAGATCCAGGCCATGCTCACCGAAGATTCCTACCACCAGCAGCAATGGCTGCCGTTCAACGACGAGGTCTGCCAACAGATCCTCGAGGGCGACGGACCACAACTCGAAGTCTGGTGCGAGTACCCGTTCACGATCGATCGGGACGGAGAAATCCTCAACGGGACCATCGACCGGCTGGTGCTGCTGCGACACGGAGACTCGGTCGTCGCCGCGGATACGATCGACTACAAGACCGACCACGTCGAGAACCAGGACGACATCGACAAGAAGGTCGAGTATTACCGCGGGCAGTTGGAGGCCTACCGCAATGCCGTCGGCCGGGTGTTCGGACTCGACGACGACCACATCGCCACCCGGCTGGCATTCGTCGGCGCGGGTCAACTGGCCACGGTGTAGGCCTTCGATTCCATCGGGCCGATGACCTCGGCTAGCGGACTCGGAACAACTGGAACGCCACGTATCCCTCGAGCCGGCGGTCGCCCCGCTGCATCGTCGCTCGCAGGCCGGCCCCCCATCCGGCGATCTCGTCACGATCCCGTTTCGAAAGCGGGTCGAGCGGAACCAGGTGCTGTCGCTCGAACTCGTCTTTTCCCAGCACGCCCGCCTCGTGCAGCCGTGCGAACAACTGCGGCGTCACGAAACCGGTGTACCCGTACGTCGTGCGATACCTGAGGATCTCCTGCCAGTTGACCAGCACCCAGCCGATCCCCTCGGCCTTCAACCGCTCGCGGATCGTCCGGGCATCGGCCAGCCCCCCCTGCCCGTCTCCACTCCACTCCTCGATCAACGACCGATCGAACACGGTGTTGTATCGAACCCGAAACCTTGCGTCGAAGACCTGGGCCTCGCCCACGCACAGCACCCCCTCGGCCTCTTCCCCCAGCCGCTGGTTGACCGCCCGGATCGCCGGAGCGGTTCCCTGGACGGCCTGGCGGGCCGTGTCGAGATCGCCAAGGAAGGCGTTGTACCCGATCACCGGACGTGGATCGGCAACCGTCACCACGCCGATGTTGTGAGCCAGACCCAGCACGACCAACACCGCACACGGTCTCCACCACGCCGACCTGCTCGACCAGGTCATCCCGACCCCGGCCAGCAACGAGACGACCGGCAACAACGGAACCCAGAACCGATCGAGCCGGTGCGTCAGGCCCCACCAGCTGAAGAACAACCACGCCATCAACAACCAGAGACCGATCACCAGGCGTCGACGCCTGTCGACCAGCAACGCCAGCGGAGCCAGTCCGAACACCAGCGGACTCTGCCAGTCGTTGCGGCTGACGACATCCAGCACACGGCTGGCCAGGTCCGAGAGCGAGAAGTCACTGGAGGAATGAGCCGCCCGCCACTTGAGATTGTCCGACTCCGACCAGTCTTCTCCGCCGAACACCGTGTATCCCAGCGGGTAGACCGGGTTGCCCGTCTCGGCCAGGTTCTTCAGCAGCCACGGGCCGATCGTCAACGCGACACCACAGCAGAAGGCAACGACCAGTCGACCGGCCCGTGTCGGTGCCCCGTCCGTGCCGTTCAGCCTGCGGGCCCTGGCGGCCACGACAACCGAAATTCCCAGGGCCACCGCGGCGGGAATCACCACCTGGACCAGCCCGGTGTACTTGCAGGCCATGCCGCTGCCGGCCAACAGCCCCGCCAGTAACCAGGCACCGGTCGCCGGCTCACCCCGCCGTGAACTCTCGATCGCCAACGTCACCGCCAGCAGCGTCGCCGCCAGGAAGAAGCACAGCCCACCCTCGGCGTAGGCGATGATCGAAACGCGGGTCACCCAGGGAATCGTCAGGTAGATCATCGCGGCGGCCAGCCCGGCCGACGAACTCCACCAGAGGCGACCGGCCGAGAACAGCACCAGGGCGGTCAGGGGGGCGAACGCAGCCAGCACCGACTTGCCGACCAACGCCCCCCACCACCAGTCGTCGGCCACGACCATCCCCGCCAGGCTCAGCATCTCGGTCAAGAACGGGAAACTGGTGTAGACGTTGTGAGGCAGCCGTGTGATTCGTCCCTGCTCGAAAAACTCGCGAGGTCCCTGCAGGTGGTACTCCTTGACGTCGAAGTCGATAGACGGCAGGGCCGCGCCGGTGAACTGGAAGAACAGAAACAGTGCCGCGACCAGGCCCACCAGCCACTTCACCGCCGTCGGGAACGTCAGCAAGGACCCCGTGGACACCGCCGGTGCAGACGCCTCGGCCTCGACCGTCTCCGACCCGTTGCCCGCCCCCGCTCGCCACCAGAGCACCAGTTCCGCCACCAACGCCAGCACCGGCAGGCCGACCAGGAATCTCCGTTCGAGCACGCCGGCCAGGCCGCAGGCCAGCGTCAGCAGCGACAGTGCTGAGATCCCGACACCGGTGGTCAGGACAAGAGACGTGGTCGGGTCGATTTTCGACAGGGACGTTGCCGGCCGGTCACACCAGCCCACCAGTCGACAGACCAGGCGGCCGAGCCCCCAGGCTCCGAACAGCAGGCCCGCGGCGGTCAACCACACTCCCAGCCTCTGGGGCAGATAGTGCCAGCCGGTTCGTTCCCGGGGAGGATCCACGGCGTCCAGCAACGCCATCGGTGAACCCGCGACCAGTCCGACCCGGGTGAACTCCCGGTTGTTGGGCAGTTCGGGCGTCAGCAGGAAGAACAACACGAAGAAGCCGACCAGCCAAACCAGGGCCAGCACCGGCGATCGATCGGACGGTGGAACTGCCTGCTGTCGATTCAACGACTCGTTCTCTTCAAGCGGAGCGCGGGGATCATACGAACGGAGATCGGACGTGTAAACGCGGGCGACGTCCATCCGCTTGGAATCGCCACACGGATTTCCGTATGGTGAGTGCCTCCGACACGTTCCCGTCACCAGCCACAATGCTTCACCTGCTCGCCGACACATCAGCCGGCCCGCTTCCCGCCGATACCGCCGGCGGACTCCAGGGCCTCGACTACGTCGTTGTGGGGATCTACCTGCTGGGCGTGCTGGCCGTCGGTGTCTACTTCTCCAGGCACCAGTCCCGCAGCGAGGACTACTTCGTCGGCGGCCGGCGGATGCCCTGGTTCGCCGTCGGCCTCTCGATCATGGCCTCGCTGCTCTCGACCATCTCGTATCTCGCCTCACCTGGCGAGATGATCAAGAACGGTCCGACGCTGGCCCTGGCCTGGCTGGTCATACCGTTTGTCTTCCTGGTGGTCAGTTTCGTCTGGCTGCCATTCCTGATGAAACTGAAGTTGACCAGCGTCTATGAGTACCTCGATCGCCGCTTCGGACGTCGGGCCGGTCAACTGGCCAGCATCCTGTTCGTGTTCGTGTTGCGGCTGTTCTGGATGGGGATGGTCGTGCTGACCGCCTCGGTCGCTGTCGCCGACATTACCTACGTCAGCATCACCCGGTTGGTTGGTATCGAACTCGGGCTCACCCAGTGGACACTCGTGGTGCTGGTCTCCGTCGGCGTGCTGGCCACGCTCTACACCGTCCTGGGCGGAATCAAGGCGGTGATCTGGACCGACGTGGTGCAGACGGTGATCCTGATCGCCGGGGCCATCCTGACCCTGGTGATCATCGTCTGGGAAACCGACACCGGCCCCCTCGACTGGTGGAACACGATGACCGACGAGGCCGGCGGCGGCCACGAATTTCCTCCGCTGTGGAGTTGGGACCCCACCGACCGGAACGTGATCGGCTTCGCCCTGCTGCACAGTTCCTTCTGGTACCTCTGCACCTTCCTGGGCGACCAGGTCGCCATGCAACGCTACTTCACGATGGGTTCGCTGCGGGACGCCATCCGCAGCAACGTGGTCAACTTCAGCTGTGACCTGCTGATCATGATCCTGCTGGCTTTGTGCGGGATGGCGTTGCTGACCTACTACATGCAGAACCCCGTCGAGATCGTCGAGGGGATCAGCGATCCGCAGCAGGGCAAGGCGGCCGACCGCGTCTTCCCGCACTTCATCGGTCATCACCTCCCGGTCGGCGCCGCCGGCCTGCTCGTGGCCGCACTGTTCGCCGCGGCAATGTCGAGCCTCGACTCGGGCATCAACTCGGTCGCCACCGTGCTGACCGTCGACTTTATCCGCAAGAAGCACCCCGACATCAGCGACGCCCGCGAACTGGCCGTGGCCCGATGGCTCTCGATCGCCATCGGCATCGGCTGCACCGCCCTGGCCATCGCACTGATGTTCCTGCCCGAGGACCTGAACATCATCGACGCCAGTGCCCGCACCTTCAATTGCGCGCTCGGCCCGCTGGCGTCGATGTTCGTGGTCGGCATGTTCCTGCCCCGTGTCGGAGAAACCGCGGTGATCATCGCCACCGGTTGCGGCACCGTGATCGCCCTGGCGATCTCGTGGTGGACCGAACTGATCGTCGGGCTGGGACTCGACGGGATCATCACCGACTCGCGACCCGGGACCTTCCTGATCCTGCCGCTCTCAACGGTCAGCTCCTTCCTGATCGCCGCCGTGCTAGGATCGATTCTGCCGCCGGCCGATCTCGAGGTCACTCGGAAACTGACCTGGCGGGCGGTGGTCAAGGGAAATGGTGAGGAATCAACCGGAACGTCATAGCCGGATTCATGAGAGTTCGGACCCGCACGTCCATCGCCTGGATTTTCACCAATCCAGCTACAAACCACGAAAGTCACCATGGACATCAACGACGTCAAGCAAGTTCTCCGCGGTCCGATGATTCCGGAGTTGAGTTGTTTGGACAGCAACCTGGCCGTCGATCACGGTGCCACGAGGGCCAATGTCCAGACGACCGTCGAACGGGGCATCGTGCACGGCCGCGGCGTGCTGCTGGCCGTCGGGGCCGGGGGCGATTTCCCGATGCTCTCGCTCGACGAACGCCGGGACATCAGCCGTACGATCGTCGAAGCCGCCGACGGCCGTGCCCCCGTGCTGGTCGGGGCCCAGGGAACCCATCCCGATGAGATCATCGCGATGGCCCGTTGTGCCGAGGAACTGGGGGCCTACGGTGTTCAGTTCGGGCCCGGGTACTACTACGAGTCCAGTGACGAGGACTGCCTGCGACTGTTCACTGCGGTACACGAGGCGACCGAGCGGATCGCGATCATGATCTACAACACGCACTGGGAAGGCTACAACATGTCGCTGGACCAGTTGGATCGCCTGCTCGAATTGCCCCGCTGCGTATCGATCAAGTGGTCGACGCCGCACAGCGGCACGTACCTGCGTGGTGTCGATCGCTTCCGCGACCGCGCCGCGATGGTCGACAACCAGGGCCTGCAGGTGATGACCCACATGCTCGGCGGTACCGGCTTCATCACCCACCTGGCCACCATCTGGCCCGAGTACGACCTGGGGACGTGGGACCTGCTCGAGGCGGGCGACTACGTGGCCGCCCAGGCCCGCATCTCGGCTGCCAACTGGCCGTGGCAGAGTTTCCGCGGAAAGATGTTCAAGCGGTCCGGAGCCGAGAGCCCCGTGGTGAAAGCGGCCCTGGAACTCTGCGGACGGCCCGGCGGCCCCAGCCGGCTGCCGACCCGCGAGTTGACCTCCGAGGAGAAGGCCGAACTGCGGGAGATCCTCGAACGGATCGGCGTGCCGGACCTCGTGTAGCCGGTCAGCCCCGGGGCTGCTACTTCTTCAGCCCCACGCAGTACAGGTGCCCGCGGGTGCGGATGACCATCCGGCCGTCGGCGATTGCCGGCGTGCCGACGATCGGCTCGCCCATGTCGTTCTTGGCCAGGATCTCGAGCTTGTCCGAGCTCTTCAACACCACCATGTAGCCGTTCTCGCCGGCGATGTAGATCTTGCCATCGGCGTAGATCGGCGAGGCGAAGTACTCGCAGGTGTTGTTGATCCGCTTAGGTCCCCACAGCTTCTTGCCGCCGGCGATTTCGAAACCGGTGGCAATCCCGCCCCCCTTGACCAGCAGCATGCGGCCGTCGACGACCAGCGGCGAGACGATGTGGTCGATCTGCGAGGGATTGTGCATCCAGAGCACATGGGTCTTGGTCACATCACCACGGCCTCCGGCACGGACGGCGTGAATCGACTGGTCGCCGGCCTTCTCCGACGGCGTGTCGAACCTGGCCCCGGCGAAGTTGCTCTCGTTGAGGAAGGCCTTGTCGAGTTCGATGCCCTCGAGCACCCCGTCCTTGTTCAAGTCGCCCTTGTCGAACGTCCGCTTGAAGAACGCCTCGGGGATCTTCCGCTTGCCGACCATCGCCTGCATCTCGGCCTTGGACAACTTGCCGTCGCCATTTCCGCCACGACCCACCTCTTCCCCCTTGGCATCGGCCGAGGCGAGCCACTGGTTGGCGATCCCGCCGCTTTGCAGCGAAACATAGATGGTGCCACCGAAGGTGACCGGCGTGGTCTTGATGTTCCGCAGCAGCGTGCGGGCGTGCCACAACCGCTTCCCGCTATCCGGGTCGTAGCCGATCAGCATCCCGGTGCCACCCACGACGATCTCATCGCCCTGGCTGCCCTTGGTCACGATCGGGTGCGAGTAATTGACCGCCTGGTCGCCACGGTCGTCCTTCCACAGAGTCTTGCCGGACTTGGCATCGAGAGCAAAAAAGGCGGGGTTCAGATCGTCGTCCTGGACCAACAGCACCTTGCCCTTGTGCAGGACCGGCGACATGGCCGGGCCCCAGTCGAAGATGTAGTAGGGCACCGGCATCTCGCGATGCCACTCGACGTCCCCGTCCTCGGCATCCAGCGCCACCATGCCGACGTAGGCGTGGTAGAAGTAGACTCGCTTGCCGTCGCTGGCCGGTGTCGTCGCGGCCAGGCTGTTGGTCTTGTGCACCTTGGTCGCATCGCCCATGTCCCACTGCTTGCCCCACTCGAATCGGCCGCTGGCCGCATCGAAGGCATACAGCGCCACGTGACCGGGATCACCCAGTGCCGATACGAACACGCGGCCGCCGGCAATGATCGGGCAGCCGACTCCGTCGCCGATCGCCGCCGACCAGAGCACGTTCTTCGTCGGAGAGAACTCGGCCGGCATCGCCGCCTTGGACGTGGCAATCCCACTGCAGTTGGGGCCTCGGAACTGGGGCCAGTCATCTGCCTGGACCGGGGAAATCGCCAGGACACTCGCTGCCAGCACCGCGGACATCGTTCGCAACATGATCTCGCTCTCCGGATCTCTATGAAGCTCGGCTTGGGATCAACTGGTTTTGATGCCGGACATCCTATCCGCGGCCCAGCTCGCGTGCCACTTCGACGGGCCATCCGTCACTAGCCCTTCAACGCCCCCACGCTGACACCCTGCACGAAGTACTTCTGGAACATCACGAACACGGCCAGCATCGGCAGAAACGCCACCGTGGCGCCGGCCATCGCCAGCCCCAGGTCAAATTCGCTCAGCGTGCTGACCAGTTTCGAGACCCCCACCGGCAGCGTGTACATCTCGGGCCTGTTGGTGACGATCAACTGCCACAGGTACTCGTTCCAGGCTCCCATGAAGCTGAAGATCGCCACGGCTCCCAGCGCCGGTCGCGACATCGGCAGCACGATGTGCCAGAAAACCCGCCACGGACCCGCTCCGTCGATCCGTGCCGCAGCCAGCAACTCGTCGGGCACCTGCATCATGAACTGCCGGACCAGGAAGATGCCGAAGGGGTAGCACAGAAACGGGGCAATCAGCCCGGGGTAGGAATCCATCCAGTCGAACCCGACGACAAGCAGGTAGAGCGGGATCAGCGAGACCTGGCGGGGGAGCATCATCGTGGCGACGACCAGCCAGAAGGCGATCGCACGTCCCGGAAACGACAGCTTGCCCAGCGCGTAGCCGGCCAGGGCGCTGGTGAGAACCGCCGAGAACGAGATCGAAGCGGCCACCAGCAGGCTGTTGAGCAACCAGCGGGCGGCCGGGCGGCGACCTTCCCAGGCCCCACCGTCCTCGCCCCCGAACAGCTTCTCGTAATTGGCCAACGTCGGATTCTCGGGAAACCACTCCGGCGGGGTCTTCATCGCGTCGCTCTGCAGCTTCAACGAACCGGTCGTCATCCAGTACAACGGCAGGATCGCCGCGGTGGCCGCGACCAGCAGCACCACCCACGCCACGCACCGGCCCAGGCCCGCGAGCCGGGTTGACGATTTCGGTGCGTGCGATTCGCCGGGCATCACTTCAATCCAACCGGGTCTCCCGCCCGAGCAGGCGGAACTGGAGAATGGCGATCGTGCCCAGGGCGACCAGCAGCACGCTGCCCTGTGCAGCGGCGTAATCGAAGTCGTACATCGGCGTGAAGGCGGTCTCGTACATCCCGTAGACGATGGTCCGCGTGCCATGGGCCGGTCCGCCGTTGACCGTCAGCAGCAGCACCACCACGAACACCTGGAAGACGCCGATCGTCTGGGTCACTAGCACGAACAGCGACGCCGGCCGCAACATCGGCAGCGTGACGTGCCAGAAACGTCGCAGCGGCCCCGCCCCGTCGATCCGCGCCGCCTCGTAGAGTTCTGGGGAAATCCCACCCAGCGCCGCCAGGAAGATGATGATCGGCTGGCCCAGGCTCCAACTGATCACCACCACCGCCAGCGAAGGCAACGCCGTGTCGGTCCGCCCCAGCCAGTCGATCTCCAGCCCCAGCAGCGAACCGGTGACATGGTTGAGCAGCCCGTACCGCTGGTCGAAAATCCACAGCCAGACCATCGCCAGGCACACTCCACCGGCAACCACCGGCACGTAGAAGGCGAACCGGAAAAACGACCGGGCCCAGCGGCCCATCGGGAAGACCAGGGCCGAGATGCCCAGGCTCAGCACCCAGACCGTCGGCACCACCAGCACCACGAACCCGCACGTATTCCGCACCGCCGCCCAGAACGTCTCGTCGCCGATCAGCCGACGGTAGTTTTCCAGCCCGATGAACCGCGTCTCGCGCAACTGCACGTCGAAGAACCCCAGCGCCACGCCGTGGATCAGCGGCCAGAGCACGAAGGCGACAAAGGGAATCCCGGCCGGCACCAGGAACATCCACCCGCCTCGCCGAAACCGCGGCACCGTCTCTTTCGCCACGCTGCTCACGGTGACGACTCCGCGGCCGGTCTGTCACCGGGTTGGACACCGGCCAACTGGCCCCGCAAAACACCCTCGGCCTCCCGTTCGAATCCGGCCAACGCCTCGGCCGGCGTCTTCAGGCCCAGGAACGCGGACTGCAGGTACGGTGGCATCCGCTTGCGGATGTCGTAGTAGCTCGGCGACGTCGCCCCCATGTCGGCCACCGGGCATTCGGCGGCCAGCCCCAGGATCCGGGTCACGTCGGGTTGGTCGGCGAATATCTGTCCCACGCTCTTGCGGCCGGGCAGCATCTGGGACGCCCGCGCGTAGTGGCCAACGGTCTCGGTGCTGGTCAGGAACTTGACGAATCGCATCGCCGCCTCGCGACGCTCGGGGTTCTCCTGGCGAAAGACGACCAGGCCGTTGGTCGAAACCGGCAGTGACATCGGAACGCCCGGCCGGGTCGGGGGCATCGTGTAGAAGATCTCCATGTCGACCCGCCCGTCGCCGTTGAAATCGGCGGTGACCTTGCCGTCCCGAAGTGCGTTGTCGTAGGTCCGCCGCACCGAGACCCCGCTGGGAATCGCCACCGTCTGGCCACGCCAGAACATGTCGTAGAAGCCATATCCGGCCGTGGCCACGTTCGGCTGAATCCAGCCCTTCCGCTTCGCCTCCACCAGCCACTCCAGGGCGGCCACTCCCTGCGGAGAATTCAGCGCGACCCTCGAATAGTCGTGGTCATGGTACACCTCGGCCCCGAAAGCCCAGAAATACTGCAACACCCGGTAGTCACCCTGCTCGCTGGCACACTGCATCCCCAGCGGCGTCACCTCCGGGCTGGCAATCGCATCGAGAGCCGTCTCGAACTGGTCCCAACGCCATCGGGGATCCTCGCCGGTGGGCAGCAGATCGCCCAGGCCCTGCGAATCCCAGGCCGCGCGGTTGAGCACCAGCACCTGCACCCAGCCGCACAACGGCACCGCGTGCAACCGCCGCACACCGTCGGGACCGATCAACCTCGACGCCTCGAACATCCTCGGCTGAAAATCGTGCTCGATCCCCTCGACAAGCTCGTCGAGCGGTTCGAGCACGCCCTGGTACCAGAACCCGCTGGTGCGGCCGACGAAGTCCATCAGCACGTCCGGCGGCCGGCCACCCAACACGCTGATCGGCACCTTCCGCGGCAGGTCCTCCCAGTTGAGACACTGGGTGCGGATGACGATGTCAGGATTCTCGGCCATGAACCGCTTCGCCAGGAACCTCTCGAAGTCCCCCACCTCCTTCACCTCGTCCCCGAGTTCCGGCACCTGCTGCACCATCGGCTGATGCCAGTACTCGACAATCACACGCCCCCGGCTGTCGCGAACCGGACGCTGGCGGCTGCAACCGGACCAGGCCGAGAGACCGAGAACCGGCAGGCTGGCCAGCCACTGGCGTCGCGTGTGTCGAAAACCGGTCACAGTCGATCCCCCGTCCCGGGGTGGAACAGGTGCGCCCGGGACAGGTCGACAGCTACCCGGCAGGGTTGATCGATCTCGTACTCGCCGCGGCCATCGATACGGGCCAGCAGGTGCGGCCCGCCCAGGTCCAGGTCGACCAGGTGTTCGGAGCCCAGGAACTGGGTTCCCTGCACCGTCGCCGCGACCCCTCCATCCGCCTCGTCCAGCCGCAGGTCCTCGGGCCGGATCCCGAAATCCACCTCGGTTGCTCCGGCCGCCAGCCGACCGAGTTCCCCCGACAGCGGAATTCTCGATCCACCGGCCACCAGCACCGGTTTGTCCGAGTCGTTCTCGATTCGCCCGCGAATGATGTTCATCGGCGGGTTGCCGATGAACTCGGCCACGAACCGGTTGGCCGGCTTGAAGTAGACCTCCTGCGGCGGTCCGACCTGGTGAATCCGGCCCTGGTGCATCACCACGATCCGGTCCCCCATCGTCATCGCCTCGACCTGGTCGTGTGTCACGTAGACCATCGTGGCGCCCAGCCCGCGACGCAGGTTGACCAGTTCGGACCGCATCGAGACGCGGAGCTTGGCGTCGAGATTGCTGAGCGGTTCGTCCAGCAGAAAGACCTCCGGATCACGGACGATCGCACGACCCAGCGCCACCCGCTGGCGTTCGCCGCCACTGAGTTGCGAGGGACGACGCTCCAGCAGGCCGTCGATCCCCAGCGACCTGGCTGCCTCGGTCACCCGCGTCCCGATCTCCCCCCGAGCCACCTTCCGCATCTGCAATCCGAAGGCCATGTTGCGGAAGACGTTCATGTGGGGATACAGCGCGTAGTTCTGGAAGACCATCGCGATGTTGCGGTCCATCGCATCGACGTCGGTGACGTCGCGGCCGCCGATCGAGATCGTTCCGGTGGTGGGCTGCTCGAGCCCGGCGATCATCCTCAGCGTCGTCGACTTGCCGCAACCACTGGGACCGACCAGCACCAGCAGTTCCCGATCCTCGACGTCCAGGTCGATCGCGTCGACGGCGACCACGTCGCCGAAGTGCTTCGATACGGATTCGAGCCGGACGTTGGACATCCGTCGGGAGACTCCTGAGGGAAACCGATGAGGCTGACCTGGGCCGGTTCATGAAAGCCTAGTAGGCCAGTGCGTATCCGTCCCGCCGCGGATCGGCTCCGGCCAGCCGCGCTCCGCTCTGGCGATCGACCATCACGGCCTGGCCGCCACCGACCTGGGCCGAGAAGTCACCGATGTCCTCCAACGCGTGACCCCGGGCCTCCAGCGCCGCACGGACGTCGGCGGGCACCCGGTCCTCGATCTGCATCCGCGTGTCCTCCCAGACACGGAACCGCGGTGCCTCG
>CAUZRQ010000055.1:0-31941 GCA_963582065.1 Planctomycetota bacterium
GGGCAGGGCTGCGGGAAACCCGTAGCACTGGCCATGAACACTCATCACCAACCGGAAGTTGGACCAGGTCTTGCCCTCATCCGCCGACTCGATCAGGAAAACATGCTTGTAGGCCTGCGTTTTTCTGCTGCCAAGATGCTCGAGGAGGCCAGGCGGATCCGTGGGGAGTTGTCGGCGTTGATAGCGCACGGTTGCCAACAGTTTTCCGGAGGCCGTACGGGTCATGCCGCCTTCACTGCCCCAATCGACGAAGGGACTGGGGCCCTGCCAGGTCTTGCCGCCGTCTGAGCTGCGGAAGATGACCAGGACCTTTGTGTAGGGGGGGGCGGTCTCGACGGTATTGCGGAGCTGGACGGGCCAGAGCAGCGTGCCGTCCGGCAAGCGGTGCATCGCATAAGACGCGTACCACCATTCGTACTCGATGCCGTTGAATTTTGTCGGCCGCTCGATGCGGGCTATTTTCCGCCAGTTCCTGCCCCCGTTGGATGAAGTCCAAACGACTGCCGGCCTGGTCCAGTACTGCTCGCCCCTCTTCGCATGCGGGATTCCCACCCCGATCAATGTCCCATCCTTGAGCACCTGCACAAAAAGCGGCACATGATCCGGGTAGGCTCCCCACTTGCCGGCCAGCCGGCCTCGATTTCCATCATGTCGATACGAAGTCCACGTGCGTCCGCCGTTTGTGGACTTGCAGACCTTGCTTCGCCCTATCACGTAAACCGTGCCGTCATCGGCCATCACCAGCCGCCCCATGATCTCCTGATGGCTCATGTCACCCGGGTCGCTCGGCAACCAGGTTTTCTTCACCGGGATCCTGGTCAGCTTTCCTCCACGGGCATGAAAAATGTACTGGCTCTTGTGCATTTTCAGCAGCTGGTCCTTGGTGGGATTGTCGACCCCACCCATCGTCCCCGTCTCCAACCGTGGTTTTCTGTGCACCTTCAGCTTTCGAGCCTCCTCTGCCGGTGCTGAAACGACAATTGCCACGGCGAGGAATGTGAGTGCCGAAAGGAATGCACCAAACGTCTTCATCGCTGGTCTCCTTGTGGATGCCTGGCAGGACCAGTCGAGCCGATGGTTGATGCGGGCACGTGAAGGTGTGATCGTTCAACTCGTTGCCAAGGGCTCCGAGCTGTTTCAGCGTACACAGATCGCCCTGGCGATTCGCCACGGATGCACTCGGAACTCTCGGTGACCCCGAGCCGTCGAGCCAGCCAAGCAGTTGATCGACGAGGACGACGAGGACGACGAGGACGACCAGGCAGCCCTCATCGCTCTGGTCCCCACCGCCCGACACCCAGCGGCGTGGTTCGAATCCGGCGGTCAACGGACAGGTGTGACCCGAACCCCACTCTGGTCGAGTTTTCTCGGGGTTTGCTGTACCCTTCGAGTCGGCGTTTTCAGGCTATCGCAGGTCCATGCTGGTCCGGGTCGGACGTCGCATCCGTGGCTCGGGGGTTCGAATCCCTCCGGGTGGACTCCCTTAACGGCCTCCTGCGACAGCCCCTGCGACAAGGGATCCGGCATGAAGGGCTCGACCTTCGCCATCGCTATCGGCACGATGCTGGTGGCCATCGCCCCGGTGGGTATCGTCAACCCGACCGGTTATGGTGAAGCACTGACGGACCTACTCGGGCAGGCCCCACTGATTCACGCGGTTGCGGTCGCCTGGTTGGTGATAGGAGTTTTGGTGCTGATGCAGCCGGCGCCCGGCCGGTCGCTCGACCAGCGGTTCGTGCGAGCAGTGGCCTGGCTGACCGCGGTCACATCGCTGGCCATGCTCTGGATCCCTGCCCTCGTGACGAACGTGACCGACTGGATTGCGTCGCTGCCCGGGTGGGTAATGAGACTGGGCAGCCTGTCGGACTTCGCCTTCGGGGTGATCATGCTCTGGATCG
The DNA here is from genome assembly GCA_963582065.1 of Planctomycetota bacterium. Classification (GTDB taxonomy): domain Bacteria; phylum Planctomycetota; class Planctomycetia; order Planctomycetales; family Planctomycetaceae; genus UBA8437. The sequence continues at coordinate 1,899 of CAUZRQ010000055.1, forward strand.
GGCGACGACTGATTCAGACGGATTCGGACGAAGAGGATGACTTGGACAAGTGATCCGAGAGCGGGCGAACATGCGTGAGATCATCATCGTCGTCGCTTTTCTGCCGTTCCTGTATTACGCCACTCTCGACGGCATCTTCCACTTCCGCGGTCGCCGGGTCAGCTTGGCTGAACACGTCATTCACGTCGCGATCGGTCTGTCGCTGGCCCTGGTGTTTGCCGCCGCCGTGATGGCCAACCAGTTGGTGATGCTGGGCAGCCTGGTTGCCTTCCTTGTCTCCGGCGGGCTGGACGAGTTCGTCTGGCACCGCGATCTGCCGGCCCACGAGTCGGATCTGCACGCCAAGGAACACCTGGCATTGCTGATCTTCCTGGGCGTCACGCTGCTGGTCGATTCGCCGCTGGTCGCCACGGGCTGAATCCGGCTTCTGACCGCTTCCGTTCTCGCCACGGTCCGTCGATAATTGACCGTTGTCCCCAACAGCGAGTCTCTGCCGTCTCGATGACGAGGTTGCTGATGTTGAAGTCACTGGTACCGGTTGGATTGGCCCTGCTGCTTGGTGCCCCCGGAGTGCCGGCCGCCGAGAAGTCGGCCAACAAGCCCAAGGCGTCGAACCGGCCGATCAAGGCGTTGCTGATCACCGGCGGCTGTTGCCACGATTACGCGAGGCAGAAGCAGATCATCACCCGGGGCGTCTCGGCTCGCGCCCACGTCGTCTGGACCGTCGCTCACCAGGGCGGCACCAGCACCAACGCGAAAATTCCGCTCTACCGGGACCGGAACTGGGCCGACGGATTCGACGTGGTCGTGCACAACGAGTGTTTCGCCAGCGTGAGAGACGTCGAGTGGCTCGAGCGGGTGCTGGCCCCTCACCGCAAGGGAACCCCCGCGGTGCTGATCCACTGCGCCATGCACTGCTACCGCACCGGCACCGACGGCTGGTTCCGCTTCTGCGGCATGCAGTCGCCCGGTCACGGCCCGAAGTACGCCTTCACGGTCGAACCGCTGATCGCCGATCATCCGATCACCCGCGGGCTGGGCAAGGCGTGGAACACGCCCAGGGGCGAGCTGTACCACAGCATCAAGCTCTTCGACACCGCCACGCCACTGGCCCATGCCAAGCGACGCGGCGACGGCAAGCCCCAGGTCTGTGTCTGGACCAACCGCTATCACGACGCCCGGGTCTTTGCGACCACCATCGGACACCACAACGAGACGATGGTCGAACCAACCTACCTCGACATGCTGACCCGTGGCCTGCTGTGGGCCTGCGGCCGGGATCCACAGAAGGACTTCCGGGCGACCGACAAGAAGACCAACGACACGATCGCCGCACTGGCCGTCGCACCGACTGCCGGTGCCCTCACGGCCAAAACCGTCGTCACCAAGTGCTGCGGTGAAGGCAACGTCGCGTTCGGACGCGCGGCCAAGGCCAGCAGCGAAGAAAAGGCCAAGAACAACTTCGCCCGTCACGCCATCGACGGCGACCCCCGCACTCGCTGGTGCGCGGCCAATGGCAGTGCCGGGCAGACCTGGCAGGTCGAACTGGTCAAGGTCGAACACATCAAGTCGCTGCGGATCCACTGGGAGAAACCCGGCACGGCCTACCGGTACCAGGTCCAGAGTTCGGCCGACGGCACCAAGTGGCGGACGATCGTTGGCCGGGCAAAGAACAAGAAGGTCCAGCGGATCGTCTCGCACACCGTCGACGCCCCCGGAACCAGATTCCTTCGGGTCCGCTTCCTGGGCTCCAGCAACGGCATGTGGGCCAGCTTCTGGGAATTCGAGGCCGGCACCGAGAAGTTGCCGCCGTTGCCCACGGCGCTGACACAACCCAGTTCATCGCTGGCCGACGTCACCGCGCCCGATGACGTCGACGTCACCCTGTTTGCCAAGCCGCCGCAGGTGAACTACCCGGTCTGCCTGGCCGCAGCGGCCGACGGCACGGTGTTCGTCGGAGTCGACAAGCAGGGGTCGCTGGGCAAGAAACCCGACCAGGGTTACGTGCTGCGGCTGCGAGACACCGACGGCGACGGCACCGCCGACCAGATCAACCAGTTCGCCAAGATGGACCACCCTCGCGGGTTGTTCTTCGACAACCACAAGTTGTGGGTGCTGCACCCACCGCTGCTGAGCGTGTTTCATGACGAGGACCACGACGGCACCGCCGATCGGCAGCAGGTCCTGATCAAGGGCATCACCACCAACCAGCTGCACATGCGGGGAGCCGACCACACCACCAACGGAATTCGCATGGGCATCGACGGCTGGCTCTACATCGCCGTCGGCGACTTCGGTTTCGTCGAGGCGACGGCCGCCGACGGACGGCAGATGACCCGCCGCGGCGGCGGGGTCCTGAGGATCCGCCCCGACGGCAGCGAAATGGAAGTCCACTCCTGGGGACTGAGGAACATCGTCGACGTATCGGTCGACCCGTTCATGAATCTCTTCACACGCGACAACACCAACGACGGGGGTGGATGGGACATCCGGCTCAGCCACCTGCACCAGTCAGGCCACTACGGTTACCCGTCGCTGTACCTGAACTTCCCCGACGAGATCATGCCGCCGCTGGCCGACTACGGCGGCGGCAGTGGCTGCGGGAGCATGTTCGTGCACGACCTGCGCTGGCCCCGGCGGTACGGCAACACGCTGTACACCTGCGACTGGGGCCGCAGCGTGGTCTACCTGCACAATCTCCCCCAGGCCCAGGCCACCTTCAAGACGCACCAGGAGGTCTTCCTGAAGGTGCCCCGCCCCACCGACATGGATGTCGACGGCAGCGGGCGGATGTACGTGGCCAGCTGGAAAAACGGCAAGTTCAACTTCTCGGGTCCCAACGTGGGATTCGTCGTGCAGGTCACCCCCACGGGCTTCGTTCCCAAGCCGTTCCCGGTCCTCTCCGAAGAGACCGACGAGCAACTGGTCGGGCACCTCGCCTCCCCCAGCGCCGTCTACCGGATGCACAGTCAACTGGAGCTGCTGCGACGTGGAGCCGGCGAGGACCGGATCGAGCGAGTGGCCCGGCTGGCAGCCGACACCAAGGCGATGGCCCACTCGAGGGCCGCGGCGGTATTTACGCTGGGACAATTCGACGACAAGAGCGTCGTATCGCGACTGCTGCAACTTGTGTCACTCGACGGTGTCCGCGAGTTCGCGTTGAGAATGCTGACCGACCGCCGGGGACGGCTGAAGTCGGTCCCCACCGGGCCGGTGCTGGCCGGGCTGAAGGATCCCAATCCTCGAGTTCGTGCCCAGGCCTTGATCAGCCTGGGACGGCTGGCCCGTCCCGAGACCGCCTCGGCTATCCTGCCGTTGACCCGACGGGCGGCCAAGCCGCCGGCCGCCACCCCCACCCTCCACAAGCAGCCCGACCCCGACCGCGTGATTCCTCACCTGGCCGTCCGTGCCCTGGTCGCCGTCGGCAACGTCGACGTGTTGCTGAAGGGACTCGACGGCCCCGACCACGACGGAGCCCAGTGGGCACTGAAGTCGATTCATGGCCGGAAAGCGGTCGACGGACTGATCGCGAAGTTGAGCACCCAGAGAGACGACACCCGGCGGCAGGCGACCCTGACCACGCTGGTCCGGCTGTACCACCGCGAGGGCGACTACACCGGCGACTGGTGGGGAACACGGCCCGACACCAGCGGCCCCTACTACGACCGCACGCCCTGGGAGTCGAGCGAGGCGATCGCCAGGGTGATCCGCACCGTGATCGCCGACAATGATCAGGGCACCGCCAGCCACCTGCTCGCTCAACTGGCTCGACACAAGGTGCAGATCAAGGGCCTGCCGAAGGCGGCGCGGGTCGCGTCCAAGGAGACCATGAAGCCGCTGGTACTGCCCAAGGCCGATCCTGACAACAAGAACCAGATCGCCAACCGGGCCGCCGCTGACGTCCTGGCCGAAGCGCTCAAGACACAAGGCGATGCGGCGCGGGGACTGAAACTGTTCACCGCCCAGTCGTGCATCCGTTGCCACACGACCGCCAACGGACAAAAGCCCAAGGGACCGCACCTGGTCGACATCGGCAAGAGATCCAAGCCGGTCGAACTGGTCCAGTCGATCCTCAAGCCCAGCGAGAAGATCGCCCAGGGGTTCGACACCTACGTGTTCGTGACGACCAGCGGCAAGGTCGTGACGGGGTTCGTCTCGCGCGAGAGCGCCAAGACAGTCGAGATCCGGCAATTGACCGGTTTGCCGGTCGTATTGCCCAAGGCGATGATCGAGGAGCGGGTGCGGCAAAAGAAGTCTATGATGCCGGAGGGAATGGTCGGCAACCTGACCGTCGGACAACTGGCCGACCTGCTGGCGTACCTGAAATCACTGGAGTGAGGCACACGCGATGACAGACAAACCGTTGCAGTCAGAATCCGCTTCGGGGTCTCGAAAGTCCGGCATTTCAGCCAGCCGCGTCCTCACCTGGGTGCTGATCGCCGCGCTGGCAGCAGTGACCGGTGTCGAGACGGTCGCAAGGATCAGCTACAACGGCACGTTGCAGGCGCTCGAAGATCTCAACATCGAGTCCTCGGACAACGGGATCGAACTGTCCGAAATCGATCGACATGTCTCGGGGTGGACCAATCGCGAGACGTCAAAGGACGGCCGGATCGTGATCCGCTGGGTTAGCCTGCTGAAGGAGTACGAAGTGACGCTGCAGCCCGAATCGAACCAGGCAAGCCGGGTCAGCGGATTCGAGACTTCTGGTGCGGGTGATCTGGAAAACGAAGCTCCCTCGCTGCCGGATGGAATCCCCGCCGGGCTGCCCCCGGATCCCAGTGGCATGGGCACATCCAGTGGCGGAGGGCTCGGCGGCGGACTGGAGCCCCCACCACCGCCCACCGACAAGTAGCCGCGGGGAACGTCGACATTCGGGTGGAGATTCCATCTAGGACGAGACAACAGCCACACCTAGAATACGCCCATGTCCACTGCCCGGACCGCCTGCAGATCTGGCCGTGCCCACGGGTGCGTCGTGCGCTGCTGGATGCTGGTGCTCGTCCTCAACCCGGTCACCGGGAATCCCGCCACCGCTCGAGCCGGAAATCGGCTCGAGCTCTTCCGCAGCCAGCACGCCCAGTTGCGGAATGACCACCTGGCCGCGTTGAACAAGATCAAGTCGTTTTGCGTCGAAGGCAAACTGGCCGAGGGCATCCAGGCTGTCGATGCCGCAATCCGATCCGCCTCCGGCACCGCAGCCACCGATACCCGGCTGCCCGAAACGGTCACCCCCGAACTCTCGCCCGACCTGCCCGCACCCGAGCGACAGTGGCAAAGCCAACTGGGAATTCACCGTCGGCGTCACGCCCAGGCCCTGTTCCTGCTCAGCCGCCGAGTGCTCAAGGCCGGCCACACCAGCTTCGCCTACAACCTGGTCCGCCAAACCGCCGCCTGTGATCCTGACTCGCGGACCGCCCGACGGCTGCTCGGATTCGTTCGCTACGGCAATCGTTGGGTCACCCCGTTCGCGTCGCAGCAGCTGCGACGCCGCCTCGTCTGGCACGAGACGTTTGGCTGGCTGCCGGCCACACACGTCGAGCGTTACGAGAAGGGACAGCGGTACTTCAAGCGGCGATGGGTCCCGGTCGACCGGGAAGCCGAACTCCGTCGCGACTTCCGCAATGCGTGGGAAGTCCGCACCGACCACTACCTGGTCAGGACCAACCGCAGCCTCGAGGAAGGTGTTGCCCTGGCCAGGAGTCTCGAGACCTTCTACCGCTTTCTCCACTCGAGCTTCGCCGGTTTCTTCAGCACGCCCGAACAGATCGAGAAACTGTTCGACGGGACCAGCAGCGTCACCGGCGGCCGTTCACGGACGCTGGCCCGTCCGCACGTCGTCCACTTTTATCACGACCGCGAAGAGTACCGCCGTACGCTCCGACCACGCATCTCCCAGATCGACATCACCAACGGGCTGTACATGCAGAGCGACCGCATCGTCTACTTCTTCCACGACAAACCGCCCGACCGTGACTTCCCCCGTGCGACCCTGTTCCACGAAGCCACTCACCAACTGCTCTACGAGAGCCAGTCGAAACAGCGACCGATCGCCCGGGACGCGAATTTCTGGATTGTCGAGGGGATCGCCTGCTACATGGAGTCATTCCTGCCGAGCCAGACGGGCTTCCGGATCGGCGATCCTCGCTACGTCCGCTTCCACTGGGCCCGCCACCGGGTGCTGGAGGAAAAGTACTACCTCCCGCTGAAGACGTTCGCGTCGATGGGATTGCGGAGGTTCCAGACCGATCCCAACATCGCCCGCAACTACTCCCAGGCCTCCGGGCTGACTCACTTCCTCCTGCACTACGACAACGGCCGCTACCGCGACGCGCTGATCCAGCACCTCTCGCAGATCTACACTCCCAATCAGCGGATCTCGATCGCCTCGCTCGAAATTCTCACCGGTGTCAACACGACCGAGCTCGACCGGCAGTACCACCGCTACCTGGCCGATCAGAAGTCCGGACTCTCGCCGCCCCGCAACCGGACCCCGCGCCAATAGACGTCCTCACCGACCGTGCGTGTTTCGACGCACACCAGGTTGGCCGCCTCGGGAATCCGCGGCAGCCCCTCTCCACCAACCGCCCCCACCGCCCGGCGACCGCCGACCAGCTTTGGCGCCAGGAAGACGTGCGCCTCGTCGATCCACCCGCCATCGGCCAGTGCCCCCAGCACCTCGCTGCCACCCTCGACCAACACGTTGGTCCACCGCCTGAGGCCGAACACGCCCAGCAGGTTCTCGATCTCCGGCCGACCGCGATCATCGACCGGCCCGGCGACCACCTCGACTCCCGCCTGGACCAACGCCGCGATCCGATCGGGTTCGGCCGTCTCGGCACAGGCCAACAGCACCGGCACGTCGGCTGCGGTGCGGACCAGTTGCGAGTCAAGCGGCAGGCGAGCCGTCGTGTCGAGCACCACGCGGGTGGCGGTGCGGGGCCCGGAGGGGCGGGCCGTCAGCAGGGGATCGTCGGCCACAGCGGTGCCGATCCCGACCAGCACGGCATCGACCCGACCCCGCAGTTGGTGAACCAGGCGTCGCGAATCCTCGCTCGAGATCCACTGCGAGTGGCCCCCGGTGGCCGCGATGCGACCGTCGAGCGTCATGGCCCACTTGGCGTGGATCCACGGACGACCGGTCTCGACCAGTCGCAGGAAAGGGGCGTTGAGCCGCGTGACGGATTCGGCCGCCACGCCGATCTCCACCTCCAACCCGGCCTCGCGCAGCTGTGACAACCCGTTCCCGTCAGCGTGGGGAGACGGATCAGCAATGCCCACCACGACCCGGCGAATGCCGGCGGCCAGCACGGCGTCGGTGCACGGCGGTGTCTGGCCCTGGTGGCAACACGGTTCGAGCGTGACGACCAGCGTGGCTCCCCGCGCCGACTCGCCGGCCGACTCGAGAGCTTCAACCTCCGCATGGGCTTCACCGTAGGCGGTGTGCCAACCCTCGCCCAGGACACACAGCCGGTCATCGACAACCACCGCCCCCACCGACGGGTTCGGCTCGACGTGCCCCTCGCCCCGAGCCGCCAGGGCCACGGCGTACTGCATCACCTGCTCGAAAGTCTCGAACGACTCGGTCATTCCGTTGCGTCCGTGTCGAGATGGAAGTTGTCCCGGCGATCAATCCTGGCCAGGCAGCCAGAGTGACTTCTCGCCGCCGCCACCCTCTCCCTCGCCCCCGTCCGCGACGGGATCACCGGGAGTCCACAGCCCCGATGCCGCGACGTTGCCACCGTCGACATCCCATGGGGGAGCGATCTCGACCGCCTCGACCAGGGCCTGCAATTCCTCGCGAAGTTGCGGCAACTTGCTGCCGTAGACGGTCCACAATCGACTCAGCAAATCTCGCAGTCCCGGATCCTCGGGGTCCTGCAACCGGAGCGAGAGTTCTCTCATCTCCAGCTGCAGCGTCCGTTCGAACTCGCCCTCCAGCCCCGAGGCGGCCTGCCGTGCCCGGGCCAACCACTCGAAGGCCGCCTGGCGGTCGTGCCGGACTTCACAGAGATCCGCCAGGGTCACGACCGACTTCAGGTAATCCTCCCCCTGTTGCAGGTCGTCCCGGCCGGTGTACTCGCTCAGCACGTCGAACAACAGGCCGTTGTGACGGACCAGCAGGGCCCGGTTGAGCAGCATCACCAGGTGCTCGTTATCGAGGTCCGACGGGTTGATCCGCATCAGTCCGCAGGTCGAGAGCATCGCCAGCTGATCCTCCGACTCGACGGCCAGCACCGCCGGTTCGGGCAACTGCATCGCCTGGCGAATCGCCGGCACATCGACGACCAGCATGTTCTGTTCACAGCGGACCTCCAGCACCGTCACCGCTCCGGCCAGGGCCGCCTGCTTGTCGGGCTGGCCGGCCGCCGCGGCGGGAGTCGCACCGTCGAGTGCCACCAGCGGTGTCTGCGGCCAGATGTCCTCGACAAACCGCTGGACGAATTCGCGGTGCAATCGCCGCTTGACGCTCTCGGCCGTCTTCGGAGCAAAGTGCCAGGTGGTGTAGAGGGCCTCGAACTGCTGCGGCACCAGGTCGACGGTCTCCTCGGCCCCGTCCTCGGGAACAGCCAGTTCGTCACCGACCTCCCGCAATGCGGCCTCGGCCGAATCGATCTCCTCGCCTTCACGAGCAACCAGGTCAATCGCTGCGGATTGATCTTCTGCGGCCGCCTGCACCAACAACCTCGCCGCCACGCGTGGAACCGTCTCGAGCGTCAGCGACTCGGCATCGGCAGCCGAGACGACCTCGCGATCGACCAGGTGGTACATCCCCGCCGGGGCTCCCTCCTCGCCGTCTCCCTCATCGACTCGCACAAAACGCTCGGCGGAATCCAGATCGGAGAGCCATTTCGAGACGTTCTCGATTTCGAACCGGCGATCGATCATCCTGACCGTATCGTCGCGTTCGCCCATCTCCAGCAACTGGGCCAGGGCATGGCACTCTTCGGCCAGCCTGGTGTCCTCGGTCAGTCCGGCGGCCCGCACCAGGGCCTCGGCAGCCGGCAATGACTGGCCCGACCACGCCAGGCACAGCCCCTGGTTGAATTTCAGGCCGAAGTTTCCCGCGTCGTCCTCGGCCAATCGTTCGTACCGCTGGGCCGCCTCGCCCCAGCAACCGCATCCGGCAACAGCCTGGGGATCCTCACCGCCGGCGTCATCCAGGGAGTAGACGCTGCGAAACGGGTAGGGAATCTCGCGGCCGCCGTCGAATTCGGCCAGCCGCATGAAGATCGCCTCCTGCTGGTCGGGCAACGTGGCCGACTGCAGTGCCAGCACCAGGTGCTGCCGCGAGGCCATCAGTTCGCCCTCCATCCGCATCCAGGCGGCGACGCCCAGCGCCAGGTTGCCGGCCATGTCCGGCCGCACCGTCACGCACCGCCGCAAGGCCCGCTCGATGTCCTCGCGAGCCTCCTCGTAGCCGACTTCCGAGAGCCGGATCATCGCCACCAGGGCCAGCGCGAACCCGTGCTCCGGATCCTTGGCGACCACCGCCGCCAGTTCACGATGCGCCCCCTCGAGGTCGCCGCCGTCGAACAGCAGGCCGCCGCGCGTGGTCCGCACCCACGTGTTCTCGGGATGCTTGCGGCCGAGTTCGTCCACGGCGTTGAGCGCCATCCTCGGCTGGTTGTTCTCCTGGAACTTCAGCACCCGCTCCATGTCGTCGGAGAGTTCGCGACAACAGAACTTCAGTTTGCGGCCGCTGCCGCAGGGGCACGGGTCGTAGAGATCCAGGGGCATGCCGGTGAGCGAGTTGCGCCGAGAGGCTGGGGAGCGGAGAGTCGGCCGCCGAGTGGATAGATGGTAGCAGACCGGATGGGGTTTGTTCAGCTGGCCGGCCAGTGTCCGAATCGATGGGTGTGAATCGCCTGGACAACCGAGCGGGGTGAGCCGGTCCCGTCGAGCAGCCCGGCGGTGGGAAACTCGGAGCCTCCCCCGTCATCGAGGTGGGCCCAGGTGATTCCGGCCACGCTCTGCTTGGACAACAGCAGCGGCAGCACCGCGTCGACCCAATCGGCCTGGAGTGTCTCGGTCCACTCCTCGCTCTCCGAGTTCTCCGAGTTCTCCGAACCGTCAAACTCGGCCGACCTCACGAATCGCCCCCCCGCGTCCTGGCCTCCCGAGGAGGGCGCCGCGATCGTCACGTACAGCGGCAGGCCAAGCGTGCCCCAGATATCGAGCAGCCGCGAGAGATCGAGCAGGTCACGGCGGCCGGGATCGGCCGGAGCGAATCCCGAGGTGATCTCAAGCGCAATCCCCGAGAGTCCCGGGGCACAGCGGACCAGGGCGTCGACAAACTGCAACGGGCTGAGCAGGTGCTCGCCAGCCGACTGGTAGCCGCCCCACGGCTGCTCGATCCGCACCAGCAACTGCTCGACATCGTCGACCCCGCGAGCCACCTCAACGGCCCGGGCCAACAGCGCCAGCCGCGCCTCTTCGCTGAGATCCAACGCCCCGCCGGTGTTGACCTTCGAGGCGAGTTCCCAGATCCGGATCCGGCCGACGAACCGCGACACGGCCGTTTCCACGAAATCGCACACGAAACTCTGCAGGTTCTCGATATCCCGCGTCCACGCCGCCAGCCACTCCGGCAACCCATCGGCCCCGAAATCCAGCAGCGGGCCGCCGTGCATCAGGAGTTTCTGCTCAACCGCCCAGTCGACCAGCCCGTCCGACTCGTCCCACTCGTACTCCCCCTCGGTCGCCTCGATCCGCCGCCAGCAGATCGGCAGCGTGACCGAGTTGAACAAGCCTCCGGGGAGACGTTCCCACTGAGGCGGACACTCACCGGCCAGGCCGCAGCCAAGCAGGGCGGGAAACTGGTTCGATCGCTCGCAGCGGACGGCCAGTCGCTGGTTGATGTAGGCACCGGTCAGCATCTGGGCGGCGTTGTGAGCATGGACGAGGGCGGCCTCGGAGAACCGACACGCCTCATCGGGGTCGTCCTGGGCGGAGCTGGCACGGGCGAAGATCTGGTGCGCCTGCCGACTGGCCTCGTCGAATCCGTCCGGCACCGTCATGCCGGCGACTTCCCAGGCGGCCAACTGGTTCCTGACCTGGCCGATCTTGCCCCGGGCCAGTTCGAGCGTCAGCAGGTAGACGGCGTCCTGTTCGCGGAGACTCGAGGTGCTGATCAGGGTGCGACCAAAGCCGGGAACCGGCCAGGCCACGTGCAGCCGACCGCTGTCGGAACTCGGACGGCGACAGACCAACTCGTCACCCTCGCGTTCGACACGCGTCGGAAAGACGCGACCGTCGAACCCGCTGATGTAGGCCTGTTCGGCCTCGGGCCAGCCAGCGAGGAAACCGGGCGGAGACACCCGAAACCGCATCACGCCCATGAACGTTCTCACCCCCGTAGTCTGGTCCCCGCCGGTTCGCGCGACCCGTCGCCCGGCCCGACACCGTAATCCAGTCTATACCCCTGCCCGGTGTGTTGTCCAAGAGAGGTCCGACTGGTAGATTCTCGCTCAAGACAGTTGACGGAGCCTGTTTAACGGGGACCTGCAATGAGTGCCGCCGCTTTGCTTGAAAGTTCAGTCGAGGGAATTCCGGTTCGACGTGGGAAGGTCCGTGACATCTACGATTTCGGCGACCGGCTGCTGTTTGTCGCCTCCGACCGCATCAGTGCCTTCGACTGGGTGCTGCCGACCGGGATCCCCGACAAGGGCCGTGTGCTGACACAACTCAGCCGGGTGTGGTTCGACCGGCTCGAGGTCAATCACCACCTGTTGAGCATGGACCTCGACGACGTGCCTCTGCCCGCGGGGATCGACCACGACGCCCTGGCAGGACGCAGCATGGTGGTGACCAAGACCGACGTGGTGCCGGTCGAGTGCGTGGTCCGCGGCTACCTGTCGGGGTCGGGCTGGAAGGAGTACCAGCGGGACCAGTCGGTCTGCGGGATCCCCCTGCCCGACGGGCTCACCGAAAGCGACCGGCTGCCCGAGTTGATCTTCACGCCCGCAACCAAGGCCGAGGAAGGCCACGACATCAACATCTCGTTCGAACAGATGATCGAAATCGTGGGCGAGGACCTGTCGGTGAAGTTGCGGGACCTGAGCATGGACATCTACCGACAGGGTGCCGAGTACGCCCTGACCAAGGGGATCATCATCGCCGACACCAAGTTCGAGTTCGGGATCTGCGACGGCGAGATCCTGTTGATCGACGAGGTGCTGACGCCGGACAGTTCGAGATTCTGGCCACAGGATCTCTACGAGCCGGGACAGGGACAGCCGTCCTTCGACAAGCAATTTGTCCGCGACTGGCTGGAGACCACCGACTGGGACAAGGACAGCGAACCGCCTGGTCTGCCCGAAGACATCGTCCAACGAACGCGGGCAAAGTACATCGAGGCATTCGAGTTGCTCGTGGGTGAGGCGTTTCCCTGGGCGTAGGCACCCGGGACCATCGATCCGAACCGTCACGACGATTGCCATTTGCAACCGTCGTCGGTGGTCCACATAATGGTGGGATCGGCAATAAGGCCGATCCCGCCCGACGACACCAGCTGATTCTCGAGGGGAACTGATGGACACCCCCGTTCCCGACCCGCCCGTTTCGGATCCATCGCCCGGCCGGCAGGAGGCCACAGGCGAACAGGGGCTCGAAGAGACCTTCATCCCGGGTGAAGCCGATACCGGTGACTTGGCGGAGATGGCCCGGGCTGAGGAGAAGACCACCAGCGAAACCCCGGTTGCCGCGAAGCCCTCGAGCGAATCGAAGGAGCAGGCCCGCAAGAGCAAGGCGTCGGAACTGGGTGACTTCAAGCTGATGAAGAAGCTCGGCGAGGGCGGAATGGGCGAGGTCTACCTGGCCCGTCAACAGGGACTCGATCGCAACGTCGCAATCAAGGTGCTCTCCAAGGAACTCGGCAAGAAGTCGACGTTCGTCGAGCGGTTCTTCCGCGAGGCCCGGGCGATGGCCCGTCTCGACCACCCCAACGTGCTCAAGGTCTATGCGGTCGAGACCGACAAGGGGCGTCACTACGTGGCGATCGAACTGGTCGACGGCCAGAGCATGCAGGACTGGATCGACCAGTTGGGACACCTGAGCGTCCCCGACTCGGTGCTGGTGACAATCCTCTGTGCCGAGGCCCTGTTGCACGCCCACGAGGCTGACCTGGTCCACCGCGACATCAAGCCCGACAACGTGCTGGTCACCAAAAGCGGGCTGGTCAAGGTCGCCGACTTCGGGCTGGCCAAGGCGGCCGACGAAGACGTGTCGATGACACAGAGCGGTACCGGGATGGGGACACCGCTGTACATGGCACCCGAACAGGCACGCGACGCCAAGAGTGTCGACCTGCGGGCCGATATCTACGCACTGGGCTGCAGCCTCTATCACTTCCTCACCGGAGAGCTTCCCTTCCAGGGCACTTCGGCCCTCGAACTGGTGATGGCCAAGGAGAAGGGACTGTTCACCTCCGCCCGCAAACTCAACTCCGAGGTCCCCGACCGGCTCGACCTGCTGGTCGACCGGATGATCGCCAAGGACCCCGACCACCGTTACGGCAACTGCAGCGAACTGCTGAGCGACCTGCGGTCGCTGGGACTGGCCGGCGAGACACTGAGTTTCATCGAGGGAGCCGAACCGGCCGCCGGCGGCAGTGGTGTGTCGACCCGGGCGACCCCGGCACCGTCACGCACCAGCAAGCCGCCCTCGTCGCTGCCGGCGGTTACACTGCCGCCGCCCAGTTCCTCCGAGGATGCAGCGGCGCAACGGGCCACCGCCGACGACGACGACAAGTGGTTCGTCCAACACACCAACGCCAAGGGCCGCACCGCCGTCAGCCAGATGTCGACCAGCAGGGTGCGACAGGCCATCGACGGCAAGTTGCTCGACCTCAAGGCCCGCGCCAAGCAGAAACAGAGCGATTCGTTCATGCCGTTGGCGAATTTCGCCGAGTTCGAACCGCTGATCAAGAAACGGATCGCCCAGTCGCGATCCAGCGGCGGCAGCGGTCTGAAGAACATCTACCAGAAACTCGACAAGCAGCACCAGCGTCAGAAGAAATGGCGGGCCCTGAACTTCCTGTTTCGAAGCGCCATGGGCTGGGTCTGGCTGACCGTGTTCCTGGCCGTCGTGGTGGTCGCATCGCTGGGGGCCTGGTCGATTTGGGGCGAAACGCTCGGCCCGAAACTGCAGGAGTTGTTCAACTGGAAGTGACAACCGGCACATCCGTCAGGATTATCCCCTGCGACCCGTCGGTGGCGAATGCCTCGGGGTCGTACCCCGTCGATGGCCGATAGGCATAAGGAAGTGACGGGCCGTTTTGCAGAACCCGGCCGCGCATCCGGGACCCTCTCCGAGTTCGACTCATGCACCGCCGGATGGATGTCTGGCTGCTGGTGGGGGTGGTGGCACTCGCCACGGCCCTGGCACCGACCGCACTCCCGGGGGGCGAGATCCGGCTGGCCGACGGCACGGTGCTGCGAGGCACTATCCGGCCGCAGCAGTCCCTGGCCCTCTCCAAGCAGCGAAGCGCAGGCGAATTGACCACATACCCCATCGTGGGGGTCGTCACTCCGCTGAAGCGGTACTTCGTTCCCACCCGGCTGGTTGCCGAGCTGAACAACGACGCCGAGCTGGATCGGTTCGAAACGTTCGTGCTGTCGCAACGCAAGGCGAAGTTCTCGACAAAACTGCAGGCGCTGGGAGCCCCGATGGAGGTGGGCGAATGGGACGAATTCGGACGACGTCGGCTGGTGTTCCGGATCAAGGACCGGAATGTCAACGTCTATCAGTGGGTCACCAAGCTGACACCTCACCATGCCACCGTGGTCGCCCAGGGCTTCGGCTGGACCCATGGCATTTCCACAAAATCGATCGACGCCGACGTGCTCGACCGGTGGCTCCGCCGCGTTACCGATGACAACCGGCTGGAAGACCGCCTGGCCATCGCCCGCTTCTATCTCCAGGCCGACATGTTCAAGCAGGCCCGCCGCGAGTTGCAGGTGGCCCGGGAGAAATTTCCCGGGGAGAAAAAGAAGATCCAGAGCCTGCAGGGCCGACTCGATGAACTGCTCGGCCAGAGGATTCTCGATGAGCTCAGGCGACGACGCGACAACGGCCAGCACCAGTTGTTCCGGGCCGCACTCGACACCTTCCCGGTCGACCGGCTCAGTGCCACCATCCGTCGCCAGGTTCGCGAGTTGATCAGCGGGGACCGTAACCGCCGAGACCAGCTGGCCTCGGCCAAGCGACAGTTGACCGAGGAACTGGCGGCGGTCTCCGACACCAAGATCCGGGAGCAACTGCAGCCGCTGGTCGAGGAGATCGTGCTGGAACTGAACCTCGAGTCGATCTCGCGGCTCGACGCATTCCTGAAGTTTTCCGACGACGCCACCCTCGAACCGAACCAGAAGCTGGCCCTGGCCGGTTCGGGATGGCTGATCGGATCGGGCAACGCCGTCACCGTGTCGCGCGACACGGTCGCGCTGTACCAGGCCCGAGAGTTGTTGCTGGCCGCGGCGAAAGCCGACATCGCCGATGTTCCCCCGCTGCTCTCCCGGCTCGAGGGACTCGAGGGAATTTCGCCCAAAAGGATCGCGGAGTTGATCCCTCAACTGCCGCCGATCCTGGCCACACCCGAGATCCGCCCGGGAGTGCCCACCCTGATCGAATCGGCCAACGGCAAACTGGGCTACTGGGTGTTGTTGCCCCCGGAATACAACCCGCACCACAGCTATCCCATGCTGATCGTCCTGCACGACGCCGGGGGCTCACCCCAGTCGAGTGTCGGGTGGTGGGCCGGAACGGCCGCAAAACCCCGACCGGCCAGGCAACGGGGATACATCGTCGTGGCCCCCGAGCTGCCCGGTGTGGTCCGACCCGGAACCGCCGCGGCCGACGGCACGACCAGCCCCCTCGTCGACCTCCAGATCGGTCCCCCGCTTCACCAGGGCATCCACAACGTGCTGGTCGACGCCCGCAGGCGATTCCGCATCGATTCCGACCGGGTCTATCTCTCCGGACACGGCCAGGGGGCCGACGCCGCATTCGAAATCGGGATGACTCACCCCGGGTGGTTCGCCGCGGTCGTGCCGATCGCCGGGAAGATGACCGACTACTGCACCTACTACTGGCACAACGCCAAGAAGCTCGCATGGTATGTCGTCAACGGCGAGCTCGACCGGGCCCGGGTCGAACACAACGCCTTCGGGCTCAACCGCATGCTCCGCCACCGGTTTCCGCTGATTTACTGCGAGTACGCCGGGCGGGGGTACGAATCGTACGCCGAGGAGCTGTTCGCGATCTTCGACTGGTTGCCCCGGCACACTCGTGCCGACGACCCGAAGGAATTCGAGGCGGGCACTCTCCGGTCCTCGGACCGCCGATTCCACTGGATCGAAATGAACGCCTTGCCGTTGACCGAAACGCGTGGCCAGCGGACTCGGCCGCTGAGACTGACAGCCAAGGTCACCGTCGGCAACTCGATCCACGTCAGCTCGGCCTCCCGCTCGACCACCCTGTGGCTTTCGCCCGAACTGGTCGACTTCGAGAAACGGGTCAAGGTGACCGTCAACGGACGGCGTGGCAAGAGCCGGTTCCTGGCACCGAGCATCTCGGACATGGTCGACGACTTCCGTCGCCGGGCCGACCGCGAAAAACTCTACTGGGTGCGGCTGGACATCGAGTGAAGATCCCCGCCGCCGGACCGGGACCCACGGGCTGATGACGCGACCGATCGCCGCCGCCGTGCAGATGACCTCCACGGCCGACACCGACACCAACCTCGCCACCGCCCAGCGTCTGGTCCGGCAGGCCGCCGCCGCCGCCGCGTCGCTGGTCGTACTGCCCGAACTGTTCACCGCGCTGGGTGAACCCGAGATGATCGCCTCGGCGGCACAGCCGGTTCCGGGTCCGGCCAGCCGGATGCTGGGCGAACTCGCCGCCGAACTGAAGATCACGCTGGTCGGCGGCAGCCTGGCCGAGCGCCGCGAGGGGCACCAGCGGATCTCCAACACCAGCCTGCTGTTCGGACCCGACGGGACCCAACTGGCCTGTTACCGCAAGATGCACCTCTTCGACATCGACCTGCCCGGCCGGGTCAGCTTCTGCGAGTCGTCGTTTGTCGAGCCCGGTGAGGAGATCGTCGTCACCGAGACCCCGCTGGGCCGACTCGGCCAGGCCACCTGCTACGACCTCAGGTTCCCCGAACTGTTCCGCGGCCTGGTCGACCGGGGAGCCGAGATCATCGTGGTCCCCTCGGCCTTCACCCAGGCCACCGGCCGCGATCACTGGGAAGTGCTGCTGCGGGCCCGGGCGATCGAGAACCAGGCCTTCGTCGTGGCCGCCAACCAGCACGGAGAGCATGCCCCGGGGATCACCACCTACGGCCGCTCGATGATCATTGACCCCTGGGGGACGGTGCTGGCCACCGCCCCCGATGGAGAAGCGGTGATCACTGCCGAGTTGGACTTCGACCGCCAGCGCGAGATCCGCACAACACTCCCGGCACTGGAACATCGACGCGAGTTGGAGTAGCCCGTCGCGGTGACTGCGTCACGATCGCGTTCAACCGCTAGGTCCAGAACATGTCGTCCGGATCACGCGTCTTCTCGTTCTCGTCAGAGAGTTGTCGCAGCAGGTCGCTGGCCCTCTCGATCCATGCTCCCAGCGTCGAAAACGGACTGGGCTGCCCCTTCGGGCGACGCAACCACTTGAGATATCCGGACGTCTCGGTGTAAAGCTCCTCGATCGCCGCCGTCCACGAGTGACTGTTTCGGCGGGCCAGCTTCCGCAGCTTCTTCAACCGCTTGGCGAGTTCGGCGACAACTCCCGCTGGATCATCCGACGGCTGCATCGCCCGGAGTTCCTCGAGAGCATCGAGCAATTCTCCGGCAACCTGTTCCACGATCCACCGGGACCTGTCAACAGACCGCTCATGTATGAAGGACCTGGGGGCCTCCAAACGCTCGACTTGGCGGTACAACGGGGACATAATTTGCGGCTCCGCAAAACAGTCATCATCTGCATCAAAACACGCATCCGCGTAACAAGAATGATCAACCATCGATGGCATATGCAACGACGCGTTCACGATTTCCACCGGCTGGATGATCTCCACCGGTGGTGCCTGGCTGTCGATCGTCTCGGCCTCATCGACCACTACGAACGCCGTGTAACGGCTCAACACGCCGCTCTCCAGCGACACTCGGACGATCTCCTTCTGCAGTTCTTCGACGTCGTCAACACTCCTCGCCGCCACACGATCCTCGAGTTCGCGGACTCGATGGCGTCCCCAGGCACTGCCCAACGTGACGGCATCACCCGGAGTGCCGATCAGTTCGGTTGACCAGTTCGACCCATCCGGACGCCGGCCGCGGACTCGAACCCGCACCGGACCGTCGCTGTTGGCATGCCGGGCGAGAATCGTCACCGGTCGTCCGGCGAACACGTCGGGCAGCCGCGACGGCACCAGGCTCGACGGCTCCCACGTCAGGTTGTCGGATTCGATCGTCAGATCGGTCAGCCGCGGTGGCTGCAGCCGGCGGGCGATGCGGTCCATCACCTCGTCGAGCCGGTCCTCGCTCTCAACCAACTCGCACACCCCTCCCCCGAGATCCGTCAGGCGACGCAGGAACCCCGCGTTGACCGCCTCGTCGATCCCCACGGCGAACACGCGGGGCATTCGGTCGCCCGCAGCCTCGGCCAGTTGTCGCAGCAACATGTCCTCGCCGGCCACCTGACCGTCGGTGACCAACACGATGATCGGATCGCGGTCCTCGGATCGGGACAGCCAACCGGCGGCCTGCGCGAGCGGTTGGTCCATCTCGGTTCCCCCCCGAGCCTCGAGATTCGACAACCAGCCGACGGCGCGAAACCGGTTTCGATCGGTCGCCGGTTGCAACCCGTCAGTGTCGATGTCGGTCACGTGGTCGAAGGCAATCACGCCGAACCGGTCGTCGTCGCCCAGGCTGTCGATCAATCGACCGGCGGCACGTCGGGCAGCGACCATCTTCCAGCCGTCCATGCTGCCCGAGCGATCGATCAGCACGACGACGTCCCGCGACGGCGTTTCGAGGGCGGATCCGGATTCCACCTGGTCCGGCGTCAGCGTCACCGCCAGGGTTCCGGATTGGGACGAAGTTGCCGGAGCGACCTGAAGACTGCCGCTCATTTCGGGTCCGGTGACCGGAAAACGGAGCAGGAAGTCGCGATTGAGCCGTTCACCGGGTTGCAGGCGAACGGTCCACGGAGGGCCGGACTCGGTGACAGCCGAGTGCAATGAACAAACCAGGCGATCATGCCAGGCACCGGGACTCGGCTCCAGGCCCGCCGGGTCGATTTCCACCTCCAGCGACAGGGCCACCGGGTTGGGGAAGCCGGGCAGCAACACCGGGGGGGTGATCCGCGAGGCATCGGGAACCCGGTCGGTGTCCGGAGCAATGCCACGGCCGACCGAAACCCCGTCGAGCGGAACGCCGGGGACGTAGCGAGGAGCAACAACCAGTGGAAACCGTACCGTCGCTTCGCCGCCGTCGACCTCCAGGGGCCCCACCATCTCGAATTCGACCCTCACGGTTTCACCCGGGGGGATGTTGCCGGCGCGGAGACTGAAGACACCGCTGCGGTCCTCCTCGGCAATCGCCGCACGATGACCCGAGGCGATCCCCTGGTCGTAAGCCGACCGCGCCGCCGAACGTTCTTTCAACTCGGCATCCAGCCGTCGTTCACCGACAAACAGCACGCAGGAATGTACCGCGGCCCGGTCGGGCAACGGAAAGATGTAGGTCGCCTCGATCGGTTCACCGATCGTGTTGCGAAAGGTCTGCTCGATCCGTGTCCGGGACCAGAGGCCCGAGACATGCAAGCGGACGTCCATCGCAACCAGGGGCAGGCAACCGCGCGACCCGGTCTCCAAGGCGCCGAAACCGGTCAACTCGGTCGCCGAAACCTCCGCGTCGATCAATGGCAGTGTTCGTTCCTGGATCATGATATTTTCCTTCCTGATTGTCCGTTGTTCTGTGTTGTTCGTCACTGGTGCAGAAACGGTTTGTTGGTCGAGTCAGGCCAGATCGTCGCCTGACTCGTGGCGGATTCGCTCAGAGTGCAGGGCCAGCATTTCCAGTGCCCGCTGCCAGTCGGGGTCGCGTCGGGCCGCTTCGGCCCGGCGGGCGTCGTCCCATGTCACACGCAGGCCGGGGACCAGTTCCCACAGCAGGGAAAACCGGGCCGAGTCGTCCGGGAAGCGGGGAGCGGCAGTTGCGGCTGGAGAAGTCGCCCAGAACGCGTGCTCGATCTCGCCATCGGCCACATGCGGACGATCCGATTCGGAATCCGACACAGGCTCCTGGATCGTCCCTGCCGACGACTGCGGAGACTGAGTTCCGTCGGACTCGGGAACAGGCTGTTCGAGTTGGTCCCACACCGAGTCGGGTATGTTGGCCCACGCTTCAAGCTGGGCATCGGTCGCCCCGACAACCCGATGCTGGATCTTCTCCAGCGACTCGCCATCCGACTGCAATCGCTTGATCGCCACCGCCTGGACCAGGTGCCTGCGACCGTAGAACGCGGTTCGACCACGAATCTCCTCGGGTGGAGCCAACAGTCCACGGGTCGTGTAGAAACGGAGTGTCCTGATGTCCGGCACCGCCTTGATTCGGCCCGACCTCTGGTGATCCGCCCCGGTCATGGACAACACCCGACCGACTCGGTCACTCAACTCACCAATCGTGCACAGACTGCTCATGTCTTTATATTACAGTGTTATATAACAGTGTCAATAGTTAGATCGGCTGATTGGGTCGGTTTTCTTGAGCCATTTGGTCCGGCGTGAATCCCGGGTCCGAATTCCCTATCCTCGGCACAGCGACATCATTTGCGGTTCGTTCCATTCCGTCTCCTCTCCCTGGTCCCCATGAACGGCGCCCAGTTGATGCTCGAGATGCTGGCTTCGGCCGGCGTGCGGTACGTCTTCGGCAATCCGGGATCGACCGAGTTGCCGTTGACTGACGCGATGGTCGCCGAGAGTCGGCTGGAATACATCCTGGGTCTGCAGGAAGTCCCGGTGATGGGGATTGCCGAGGGTTACGCCCAGGCGACCCGCCAACCCGGGGTGGTCAACCTGCACATCAGCCCCGGCCTGGGCAACGGCCTGGGGATGCTCTACAACGCCTACCGCGCGGGCACCCCGCTGGTGGTGACAGCCGGCCAGCAGGACCGCCGGCTCCGGTTCTCCGAACCGATTCTCTGGGGCGAAATGGTCGAGGTGGCCCGTCCGTGGACAAAGTGGTCGGCGGAGGTTCAGCGGGTCGAGGACATCCCGGCGGCGATGCGACGAGCGATCCAGACCGCGCTGATGCCACCCACCGGACCGGTCTTCCTCTCGATCCCCATCGATGTCCAGCAGCAGGAGGCTCCGCCCCTGGACCTGACACCGCCCCAACCGATCAACGCCCTGCTCCGCCCCCCCGCGGACGAACTGCTCCGGGCCGTCGACGTGCTGGCGACCGCCACCAATCCGGCCATCCTGGCCGGCAGCCGCGTGACCGAGAGTGACGCGATCTCCGAGCTGGTCACCGTGGCCGAAACGCTGGGCGCCCCGGTGATCAGCGAGCCGGGCACCACCCACGGCCGTCTCGCCTTTCCCTGCACTCACCCACTCTCGGCCCCCGGCCTGCCGCTGTGGGCTCCGGACATCCACGAACGCCTCTCCGAATTCGACGTGATCCTGGCCGTCGGCCTCGACGTACTCCGGCTCTACGTCTACTACGAGCCCGAACGGGCCATCCCCGAGCACATCCGGCTGCTGCACCTGGACCACGACCCGTGGGAGTTGAGGAAGAACCACGCGACCGAGGTGGCACTGTGCGGGGGACTGAAACCCGGCCTTTGCGAACTCGGACAACAGCTCTCCGATCACCTGACGCCCGCCCAGCACGAGTCGATTTCGGAGCGTCGCGGTCGCCGGGAATCGGCCCATGCCGAGGCCCGGGCCTCGCTCCAGGCCCAGGCGTCCGCCGAGCTCGACCAACGGCCCCTGACCTCACTGGCCCTGATGTCGTCAATCGCAGCAGCCCTGCCGCCCGACGTCGCCGTGGTCGAGGAGGCCGTGACCACGACCAACACCTACCTGGAACGGCTGGGAGCCATCGCCGACCCGACCGGCTACTTCGGCCACCGTGGCTGGGGCCTGGGCTGGGGCCTGAACTGCGCGATCGGCGTTCAGTTGGCCTGGCCCGACCGCCCGGTGCTGGGCGTGATCGGCGAGGGCGCCTCGATGTACGGCATCCAGGGGCTGTGGACCGCGGCCCGCTACAACATCCCGGTCACCTTCGTGATCCCCAACAACGCCCAGTACCAGATCCTCAAGGTCGGTGCCCGCGGCATCGGACTGCCCCACGCCGCGGATGGCCAATACGTCGGCATGGACCTGGTCGAACCCGAGGTCGACCTCGTGGCGCTGGCCGGCTCGCTGGGCGTCAAGGCCTGCCGGGTCACCGAGCCCGGCGAGTTGACCGAGGTGCTCGCCGAGGCACTGGCGGACCCGCGGCCCCGGCTGATCGACGTGCCCATCGACCGCACCACGCCCGCGGCGATGGAGTACTAGCCGGCTACTCGTCCGGTTCCAGGTCGTCCAGGTCGTCCAGGATCAGCCCGTCGAGGTCCAGGTCGGCGGCGATCTCGTCGACCGCCGGCTCGATCCCCAGCAGTTCGTTGTCGTACGCCTCCTCGTACTCACGAACCCGCTCGGCCAACTCGTCGTTCTCGTCGATCGCGCTGGACACTTCCAGTTCCCACTCGGTGCTTGCCGAGCGGAGCTCGTCGAGTTCCAGTGGCAGCTGCAGGATCTTGGCCAGCCGGCGGCTGACCGCCTCGATGCTCGAGGGGTTGGTGACGGTCAGGTAGTGAGGGATCTCGGCGATCAATGAGACCATCTCGAGCCCCGCATCCTCGGCGCGGCTCATCAGGTAGCTCATGAACGACCCCGGCCCCTCGTACCCGGTCCGCCTCATCCCGAACTGCTCCATCTCGCTCAGCAGTTCCAGTTTCGAGCAGGTCGTATAAAGTCTCGGATCACGAGTATGCGGCACGGCTCCGCCAAAGGACCCCACGAACAGGATCCGGGTCACACCCGCATCATGCGCCAGGTGAAACAGGCAATCGGCAAACGTCTGCCATCTCAGGTTCGGCTCCTTGCCGATGAACATCAGCAGGTCATGTTCGTCGCTGGCAAAGAACTTCGTCGACGGCAGTTCGATCGAGGTAACCAGTCCGTCCTCGACCTTGATCTCGGGCCGGAACAGTGCCGACATCTCCATCGAGCCGGGAAAGTTGTAGATGTAGAACGGATCCGGGTCGATGTCGGCAAACGGCTTCGCATCGACCAGGTCGACCAGCCGCTGAATCGTGCCGGTGGACACGTCTCCGCCGTCCATCCACCCGGTGAAGGCCAGCAGCATCGTCGCGTTGTTCAGTTGCGGCCGCTGCGAATAGGTCAGCAGCTCGGTCAGCGGCGTCGACATGCCTGCGTTCATGCTTCGATTGTAGACCGGCCACTTGGGATCGGGCAACTGCGGCTCACGACGCCGTCTCTTCGAGAACCCCCTCGGAGACTTGCCTGGCCTGCCCCCGAAACTGCCCTGGCCGCACCGCAGCCAGTTCGATCTACTCCGCAAGCGACGCACCCTCTTCCAGCACGGTTTCGGTTTCCGGAGACACCTCACCGGCTTCCTGGTTGACATGTGGATGCCGATCCTGGCCTCTGCGACAGCGGTCTGGGTGGTCAGCTCGATCCTGCCCAGCGGCCCCCCCACCATGGGCAAACAACTTCTGCAATGGTTCCTCTACAGCGTTCTCATCAGCATCTTCGCCGCCGACTTCGCCGGCTTTGTGAATCCCCAATCGGCCACCGTGGCCTTTCGGCGGACCGGCACCGTCGCCATGCTCGGCTACGCCGTGACCTACATCCCCAACTCGATCTGGAAAAGCCTGGCCTGGACCACCACCGCCGAGTTCATTCTCGATGGTGTCATCTACGGCCTGGTCACCGGAGCGGTTTTTGCCTGGCTGGGCAGCTTGATCCGCACCGTTCCCCGAGTGCTGCTCTTTGCCTTGGGTACGAAATGACGATATCCTGAGTGGACACGCGGACCGTCTGACTCGGGTTTCCCTCGCATGCTGTCGCAACACCTCCCCACCGGCTGCCCCGAATTCCGGCAACAGGTCGGTCTCGGCCGACGCGGGTTCCTCCGCGCCGGAGGACTCGGCCTGGCCGGTCTCTCGTTGCCCGATCTGCTCTCGATCGAAGCCCAGGCCGGACCCCGAGCCCGCAAGGAACACTCGGTCCTGATCCTCTGGATGCGAGGCGGACCGTCGCAGCACGAGACGTGGGACCCGAAGATGGAAGCCCCGGCCGAGTACCGCGGGGCCTTCGGAGCCACCGGCACACGCGTGCCGGGGATCGAGATCTGCGACATGCTGCCGCGGTGTGCCCGCGTGATGGACAAGTGGTCGATCATCCGCAGCCTGCACCACACCAACGCCGGACATTCGGCCGGCGACCAGATCCTGTTCACCGGGCATCTCCCCGGCCCCGACCCCACCGTCAACATTCACCCCAGTTGCGGATCGATCGTCTCCGAGCAACTCGGTCACCTCACCCCCGAACTGCCGCCCTACGTGATGATCCCCCGCCAGGTCCCCGGCACCGACTCGGCCTACCTCGGAGCCGCCCACAAGCCCTTCGAAACGCTCTCGGACCCGGCCAGCCACAAGCCGTTCCAACTCCGGAACTTCTCGTTGGTCGAGGGCATCAGTGACCGACGCTTCGGCGACCGGAAGTCGCTGCTGCAGGAATTCGACCGCTTCCGAAAAGGTGTCGACCAGTCGGGCCAGCTCGACGCAATCAACGACTTCCAGCAGCAGGCCTACGGGATCCTCAGTTCCGACCGTGCCCGCCGCGCGTTCGATCTCGACGCCGAGCCCCGCAGCCTCCGTGAACGGTACGGGTTCATCGAGCGATACGACCCGATGGACCCGCTCCGCTGCAGTGCCAGCGCCTTCTGCCAGCGGCTGGTGCTGGGACGACGTCTGGTCGAGGCCGGCGTGAGACTGGTCACCGTCGACTGCCGCTGGTGGGACACTCACGTCGAGGGCGTCGACTCGATGAAGAACGGCTTCCTGCCCCGCTGGGACCAGAGCTTCTCGGCCCTGATCGAAGACATGCACGAGAGAGGCCTGCTCGAGACGACCATGGTCGTGGCCTGGGGTGAGTTCGGACGCACGCCGAAGCTCAACAACAGAAACGGCCGGGACCACTATCCCAACGTCTTCAGTGCCGCGGTGGCCGGCGGTCCTGTGCAGGGCGGCCGGGTGGTCGGATCCTCCGACAGCAAGGGGGCCTACCCGCTGAACAATCCCAAGTCGCCGCAGGACGTGCTGGCCACCATGTACAGACACCTCGGCATCGACCCGCACAAGCATTACCTCGATCACTCGGGTCGCCCGATCGCCACCCTGCCGTTCGGGAAACCGATCGAGGAACTCGGCTAACGGATCCCCCCCGTGTCAGCACCCAGACGGTCCACCCGACGCGAATTCCTCGCCACGTCCACGGCGATCGGTCTCCAGTCAGCCGGCCCCGCCATCGGCCGGTCTCTCGCCCGATCCAACGCCCCCGCCAGGCCGCTGGACAACAATCTCCAGGTCGTCGATCTCACCGACCTCGACGGTCAGCTTCCGCTGGTGATCGAACGATCCCACCAGGTCCTGAAGCAGACCGAAGACTGGGAACACTCGACCTGGCGGAACCCTGCCTGGCCCAAGGGGGGTGGCGACACGGTCGGCTATCCCTCGGTCGTCCGCAACATCCACGGACCGCGACCCGACAAGAAGTACTACCTCTTCTACGCCCACCACGACCCTCGCTCGGGTATCGGCGTGGCCGTTTCACCGGCGATCACCGGCCCCTATTCCAAGCGGGTGTCGGTCCCCGGACGGTCCGACAACCAGGTGGTCCCCAGTTTCCACGCCAGGTCGAAGAACCCCGACGACCCGTCTCACAACTCCAGTCCCTGGGTCGTGTGGAATCCCGAACGACGGTTGTGGTTCATGTACTTCCACTTCTTCAACCACGCCCACACGGCCACGACCAACTTCCAGCCGACCGCCTTGGCGACCTGTCCGGACCTGGCATCGCACAGGTGGACGATCCGGCCGGGACGGGTGCCGCGGACGGTCCCGGCCTGGTTGCCGGTGCTGCCGACAACCAGGAAAACGTGGGCCAACTCGGCCTCCTCCTACAACTCGGTCCACCGGCTCCCCGATGGACGTTGGCTGGGGTTCATCAGGGGCACGGCCAATGACGGACGCCCCACGCGGCTGGGATTTGCCACCTCCCGTGACGGCGTCGCCTTCGACTACTTCAAGCAGAACCCCATCCTGCACGCCGATGACGGCGGAGGTGGTCGCAAGGGAGTCTATCGACCCGGATTCATCGGCTACCTCGGACGTCCGTCCGGCATACCCCGGTACCTGGTCGCCTGGCAGGAGAGCCAGCCGTTTGACGGAGATCCGCGGCTGATCTACGGCTACACGTCGGACTTCAAGTCGATCACCCGCGATCCACGAGGTCATGTCCGCTGGAAGGGTTCCGACGGAGCCATCAGTGCGTGGCGGGAGGGCAACCGCCTGTTCCTGTTCTCGGGCAAGCACGTCCACGAAGTCCGCCTGCCGGTCAAGACCCGCGATTGACGCTCATCACACGTCCTGTCTTGCAGCACCAGGTCTCACGATGAACAAGCAGACCGTCTCCAGGCGCCATTTCCTGGCTGCCGGAGCCGTCGCCACGACAGCCGGCCTCGAATCCCTGGCCCACGCCTCACCGATCCGCTCGGCCAACGACCAACTGAACATCGCCCTGGTCGGCGTCGGCAAGGGTGGCGTCGGTGGTGTGCTGAACCTGCCCCGGATGGCCGGCGAGAACATCGTGGCGATGTGCGACGTCGACCAGCAGTACGCCGGTCCGAATTTCGAGAAGTACCCCAAGGCGCGACGCTGGACCGACTTCCGCCGAATGCTCGACAGGCAGAAGGACATCGACGCGGTCGTCGTCAGCACGCCCGACCACAGCCACGCGGTGATCGCCATCACCGCCATGAGGCACGGCAAGCACGTCTACTGCGAGAAACCCCTGGCCCGGACCATCGGTGAGGTCCGACGGATGCGTGAGGTGGCCCGCGAGACGAAGGTCGCCACGCAAATGGGAAACCACGGCACCTACGAACCAACGTTTCGCAAGGCGGTCGAGATCATCCAGTCGGGAGCGATCGGCCAGGTGACGCAGGTGCACACCTGGAGCGACCGCCCGCTCTCGTTCTGGAAACAATCGGTCGCCCGCCCGAAGAACACACCCCCCGTCCCGGCCCATCTCGACTGGGATCTCTTCCTCGGCCCGGCGCCCGCCCGCCCCTACCACCCCATCTACCACCCCTTCACCTGGCGCGGCTGGTGGGACTTCGGGACCGGCGTGCTGGGCGACATCATCTGCCACACGGTCAACATGGCCTACCTGGCACTCGACCTGCAGTTCCCCACGCGGGTCTCGACCCGCTCGGAAGGCCTGATGGCCGAAACGGCGCCAAGATGGGCCGAGATGGTCTTCGAGTTTCCCGCCCGTGGCAAGCAACCACCGGTGACAGTGACCTGGTACGAGGCCGGCCGCAAGCCGCCTGGCGGACTCGCTCTCGGCGAACCACTGCCGTCCAACGGATCGCTGCTGATCGGTGACCAGGGCCGGTTGCTGCAGACCGACATGTACGGGGCCTACCACAAGCTGCTGCCGGCCGATCGCTACACCGGCTACACGCCCCCGGCCCCGACCCTGCCCAGGGCCCGGATCGGTCATCAACAGGAGTGGATCGATTCGGCCAAGACCGGATCACCCACGATGTCCAACTTCGAGTACTCCGGTCGGCTGACTGAGGCCTTCCTGGTCGGCAATGTCGCTCTTCGCACCGGACAAACGCTCCAATGGGACGGTGAGGCGATGAAGGCAGCCAACTGTCCCGAAGCCGAGCGGTTCGTCCATCCCGAGTATCGCAAGGGCTGGTCGCTGGATTGACCCGGCGGAGTTTTGACACCGGCCGACCGGGGCGTTATGACGGAGGAGGCCGGAATCGGCCGTCCGCCCCAAATCGACCGTGACCGGGAGTCCCCGCGATGTCACTCTGCCTCAATACTCGACTCGTCGCCCTCACCCTGGCCGCCCTGCTGGCCGTCGCGGCCGATCTCCCAGCTCAGAACCAGGCACCGGCTCCGTCGGCCCGCCCGGCCACCAAACGTGTCCGGATCGGTGATCAGAGCCGGGTGCAGGCACTGGTCCGCGAGGGTAAGAAGCTGTTGAAATCGGGTGCCACGACGCCCTTCGCGAAGCTGCAGGACGGACTCAAACAGACCGGCTGCACCGTCGCCCTCGCAAAACCATCGACAAAGAACCTCTCCGGAGCCGAACTGTTCCAGCGGTCTCGCCAGAGCGTGCTGGTCATCAGCAGCCTCTACTACTGCACGCGCTGCACCAAGTTGCATTCCACGCTGGCCGGTGGAGTCGTGATCGGGTCCTCGGGCGAAGTGCTGACCAACGAGCACGTGATCCGAGGCCGCCCGGACCGGAAACACGAGACGATCGTCGCGATGACCGCCGACGGCACGGTGATCCCCGTCCGCGAGGTGCTCGCCGGCAGTCGAAAACACGACCTCGCCATCGTCCGACTCGACATGTCCGGTGCCAAGTCCCTGCCCCCTCTGCCACTGGGCACCAACCCACTGCCGGGCACGGCGATCCGGGTGATGAGCCATCCGAACAAGCACTTTTACCACCTCAGCAGCGGGATCATCGCCCGCTACTTCCCCGAAACCGGGCCGAGCGGGCAGACCGAGGTGATGTCGATCACCGCCGATTTCGGCCGCGGCTCGAGCGGCTGTCCGGTGCTGGACCGCAAGGGCAACATCGTCGGTCTCGTCTCCCGCACCTCCTCGCTCTACTACCGCCAGACCAAGGAGAAGCAGGAAAACCTGCAGATGGTCTTCAAGCTCTGTGTCGCCGCATCGTCGATCCGGACACTCACCGAGAAATCGGCACCGTCGGTCGTGACGGCACTGCCGGCGATCAAGCTGGCCGGTCTGCCCAAAACTCGGGGATCCGTCGAGAAGCCCCTGTTCCTGAATTCGAACGACGAGTTCGACAAGCTGATCCAGAACAAAAAGCTCTCCCAGGAATACAGCAAGCACGTCGATTGGGAGAAGCAGGTGGTACTCGTGTTTCGCTGGTCCGGCTCGGGCCAGGACCAACTCGAGACTCGTGCCACGGGGAAGAACCCGGTCAACGTGCAGTTCGTGTATCGGCCCGGGCGGACCCGTGACCTGCGGCCGCACCTGAAATTGTTCGCGATCGAGCGGGGCGTGCAGTGGATTGTCGAAAATGGGCCAGTCGCACGTCCGCGGCCGCCCAAGCCCGTCCGTCCGGCCGGCGGGGCCACCACCGGGGCCGCCGCATTCAAGGCAGTCGAAAAGGTGCTGCAGGTGCGGCGTCGCGGCACACTGGTGTTCGCACGGCCGACCACCACCGGAGTGGGTCAGTTGGAGGAGTTCCTCAAGACCTACCCGAAATCGGCCCATCGCGAGGAAGCCCTCTACCTGCGGGGCCTGAGCCTGTGGATGCTGAAGCGATACGACCACGCGGCCGCCGCTTACCGCGTGCTGCTCGACGCGTTTCCCGAAGGCAAGCACACCCGCATGGCCCGGATCCGCGAGGCGGGCGCCCTGCTGTTCTCCGATCAACCCCAACCCGCTCTCGATCGACTCGACGAACTGATGGCCGACCACCCGGACAGGCCCGAGATGTACGGTCGCGAACGGGCCCACGCGCTCGTCCTGTTGGGCCGACAAAAGGAGGCTCGTGAATTCATGGACCATGTCGAGTCGCAGATGCTCACCGCAGGCAAGGACCGCCTGGTCCCGCGGATGCAGATGCAGTTCGCTCCGCTGAGAATGGTGGGACGTCCACTGAAGGCCTTCCGGGTGGCCCGTCACG